>CAWGDD010000014.1:0-253768 GCA_963821285.1 uncultured Acidobacteriota bacterium | reverse complement strand
GGAATCGCGGAAGCGGGGACAGGCAACTATCAGCCTGTAATTGTAGCACGCGTCCGGAGGAAGTCAATCGACTTCTCCCGCCGCAACCCCGCCGCAATGCGCGACAACCCGCCTTCCTTTTCGAGCGCCGCGCGCACGGCCGCCGGCGTGCGGCCCGCGCCGGCCGCCCAGCGTTCCACTTCCTGATCGATGTCCTCGGCCGTCGCGTCCAGCTTCTCTTTCCGGGCGACCTCGTCCAGGTAGATCGCGCCCGCCACCGCTTCACGCGCGACCTCGCGCTGGCTCTCCCGGAATGCGTCCCAGTCGATGCCCGCCTGTCGTGGATCGATCTTCTGGTCCATGAGCCGCCGCGCGAAGTCCTCGAGCCGCCGATCGAGCTCGCGCTCGATGAGCGACGGCGGCACGTCGAACGGCACCCGCGCGGCCAGCTGCTTCATCATCTCGGCGCGCAGGTCGCGCTCCGCGGAGTGCCGGGCCTCGTGTTCGAGGTCCTCGCGCACCCGCGTGCGCAGGGCGTCGAGCGTCTCGAACTCGCCCAGATCCTTCGCGAACTCGTCGTCCAGCTCGGGCAGCACCCGCCGGCGCAGCTCCTTCACGGTGACGGCGTAGCCCACCTCGGCATTGGCGAGCTCCGCGATCGTGTAATCGCCCGGATATCGGATCGAAAACGTCTTGCCCTGCCCGGCGGTCAGCCCGAGCAGCTGTTCGTCGAAACCCGGCGGATTGGCCTTGGCGCCGATCTCGATGTTCACGTTGTCGTGCTTATCGGTCTTGCCGTCGGAATCTTTGCGCTCCAGATCGACCACTGCCGTGTCGCCGTGGTCGATGCCGCGCCCCTCGACCGCCTCGAATCGCGCGGCACGGTCGCGCAGCCGCTGAAGGGCGAGGTCCACGGCCTGCTCGTCGACCTGCGCCGAGGGCTGCTTCAGCGACACGCCGGCGTAATCGCCGGTTTCGAACGGCGGCACGGTGTCGAAGGACGCCGTGAAGGTGAGCGGCTGTCCCTCGTCGACCGTGATGTCGCGCACGTCGGGCGGTTCGACCGCCTCCACGCCGCGCTCGCGGAGGGCGTTGTCGATCGCGCGCGGGATGAGATCGTGCGCGACGTCGTGCAGGATCTGATCGCGGTACCGCTGCTTGATCACCCGGGCCGGCGCCTTCCCTGGCCGGAAGCCGGGAATCCGCGCGCTGCGCGAGTAGTCTTTGGCCACCCGATCGATCTCGGCGTTCACGATGTCGGTGGGGATCTCCACCCGCAGGTTCTTGCGGGTCTCGTTGACGTCGACGAACTCAGTCTTCATGCGATTAGCTGACCCTTCGACTCGCTTCGCTCGCTCCCTTCGACTCTGCTCAGGGAGGCCCGAGCCACGTCGAGGGCCTCAGGGCATTCGACGTGAAGGAGCCTGCCATGAGCGAGCCTGCCGGCTCGCCGGAGGCAGATGGGCAGGCGAGTCGAATGGTGCGAAAGGGGGGAGTCGAACCCCCAACAGCCTTTCGGCTACCGGATCCTAAGTCCGGCGCGTCTGCCAGTTCCGCCACTTTCGCATGGCAGCGTCTGAGATTAGCACGCGCCCTCGACGGCACGCGACCCCCCTCCCATGTTTCCGGGGGTGGAGCCGATAAGAGAACAGAATGGCTCCTCGCCTGCCCGGACATGTCACGCTGACGGTGATTGTCCCCTGTTACAACGAAGCCGAGGGCATCGAGTCATTCTACCAACAGGTCCGGAAGGTGCTCGACGGCCTCCCCCGTACGGCCGGCCGCATTGTGTTCGTCGACGATGGCAGCACCGACGGCACGCTCGACCGGATCAACCGGATCGCGGCCCGTGACGAGGGCGTCGACGTCTATTCGCTCTCGCGCAACTTCGGCCACCAGGTGGCGCTCTCCGCCGGCCTCGACGTGGCCGACGGCGACGCGGTCGTGATGATGGACTCCGATCTGCAGCACCCGCCCCAGCTCATTCCCGAACTCGTCCGCCAATGGCAGGCCGGCTTCGACGTGGTGTCGGCCGTGCGTCGCACGACGTCCGGCGCCGGCTTCCTCAAGAAGGCGACCGCCAGCGCCTTCTATTGGCTGATCAACCGGCTGAGCGACATCGAGATCGTTCCGGGGGCGGCCGACTTCTGCCTGTTGTCGCAGCGCGCGCACGAGGCGCTGGTGGCGATGCCCGAACACCACCGGTTCCTTCGCGGCATGGTCTCGTGGATTGGGTTTCCCCGGACGCTGGTGCCGTTTGACGCCCCGGAGCGGCCCACCGGAACGTCCAAGTACACGCCGCTGAAGATGATGGGCCTCGCCATCGACGCGTTGCTGTCGTTTTCGGCCGCGCCGATGCGGGTCGCCTCGCGCATGGGCGCCCTGCTCGCCATTCCGAGCCTGGCCTATCTCGTGTACGTCGTCGCCCGCTACTTCCTGGTCGGCGATCTCGTGCCCGGCTGGGGCTCCACCGTGAGCGTGCTGCTCATCGTGGGCGGCCTGCAGCTGGTGTTCATCGGCCTCATCGGGGAGTACCTCTCGCGCATTTTCGAGGAGACGAAACACCGGCCGCTCTATGTCTTCAAGCAGCGTCCGCCGGCTGGTCTGCAGCGCAACGAACGTTCATGGACCGCACGCCACACGCCCAGGAACTGACGCACGAGCGGCTTGGCGATCGATTCGCGGACGCCTTGTCGACGTACGACACCGGGCGGCGGGTTGACGTCCTCGTGGACGAATTCCTCACGGACGACATGATCGTCGGCCGGCGCGTGCTCGACGTCGGCAGCGGCCTCGGTTTCTTCAGCGAACGGCTCGTGCAGCGTGGCGCCATCGTCACCGCCTGCGACCTCGGGCCTGGCCTGGTCGAGAAGACCAGAACGCGCGCCCGGTGCGAAGCGGTGGTCGCCGACGCCTTGCGGCTGGCCGACACCTTCGGCACCAATCAGTTCGACGCCGTCGTGTCGTCAGAGTGTATCGAGCACACGCCGTCGCCCCTCGAAGCCCTGGCTCAGATGGTGGCGGTCGTCAAACCCGGCGGCGTCGTATCGGTGAGCACGCCGAGCCGGCTCTGGCAGCCGGTCGTGCGGCTCGCCAGCCGCCTCAGGCTGCGGCCGTTCGACGGCCACGAAAACTTCTCGACATGGTCGGGGCTCAGACGCACGTTCCGCCGCGAAGGAGCGGACGTGGTGGCTGAGCGCGGTCTCCACCTGTTTCCGTTTCAGCTCGGCTGCCATACGTTGTCCACCTGGTGCGATCGTCGCCTGCAGATCGCGCGTCCCCTCATGATCAATATGTGCGTGCTTGCGAGGAAGCGTGCCGCGTCGACGGCAGCGCCGCGCGAGCGATCATGAACACGACCGCCAGGTACCCCAGCCAGTAGAACTGCTGACCGTAACGATACGACCAGTGGGTGAGCAGAAACACGCCGACGCCGGTGGCGTACGCCAGGGCGGGCAGCAGAAGGATCGGGCTGGCGGACTGATACCGGAACACGAACAGCGCCGCAGCCGCCAGTGTCAGCCAGATGAGCGCCGTCGCGACGTAGCGCAGGCCGAACTGCTTGATCATCCACATCCCGTCGCGGCCGAACGTCACGCGCACCCAGCCGTCGGCGGAGAGACGCGCGCCGAGCGCCACGATCTCGGGACGCGTGAGGTAGTCGCCGACGAAGGTGACGGATTGGGGCGGCCATCCGAGCAGCGCGCGGTGAATCCGGAACACGATGACTTTGGGCACGATCGACGGCCGTTCGCGGACGTGCGCCCAGAACAGGTCCTTGAAGAACGTCGACGTCCGGGCCGAGCCGAAGGGCGACGCGTAGCCGTGCTCGCGCGCGAACTGTTCGATCGGGGTGTCGCCCAGTTCCGGATTTGGAATGTTCCACGGGTTGGGGATTTCGCCCAGGCCCGTCCACAGCGCGCCGCCCCCCGTGTTGGTGGTCAACGTCAACGTGCCGGTGTGCGGCGCCAGATAGATCGATCGCGGGAGGAGCAGCACGATGACCAATCCGACCGACACCAGCGCCGTTCTCACGAGGAAGCCAGTCGCCCGCAGCAGGGTGACTGCCGACGCGGCATAGCCGCAGACGGCGACCGTCAAGGCCGGCAGGACGCTGTATGTCGCGAAGTCGGCGCGGACGTATGCGCCGGCGGCCCCCAGCATCCCTGACACGAGGGCGACTCTCCACAACGCCGGCAGCCGCCCCGTCTCGATCGCGTCCGCGCCGAACAACGCCGCGCGCTCCACGAGGACGATGAAGAGCGTCTGCGTCAGGGCGGCCGGCTGCATCACCATCGCGGTATCTGCAAGCCACGGATCGAGCCCGAGCACGAACGCGAAGGCCAGACAGATGGGTACGCGGCCCGGCAGCACGCGACGGGCGAGGCGATACGCCAGCAGCGCAATGGCTCCGAGCTGGAAGAGGTTCTGCAGCAGCGGGGCGGTGGTGTAGAGCGAAAGACCGGTATCTCGAATCGCTCTCAGGAAGGCCGGGTAGAGCGGCATCTGCCCGACCATGTACTCGCGAGACACCGCATCGTAGAAATCAGGCGGCTGCAGATAGGCGAGATGATAGGGCGGCTGCCATCCCCAGTGATCGTTCAGAAGCACGGCGATCGCGAGGCGTCCCGCGGCCGCGGCAACAAGCATCCAGCCGTAGAGACGCGCAGGCGACGCGTGCCCGTGGATTGCGAGGGTCAGGTCGCTATGGTACCATCCGCGACCGATGAACGCGTCGGCCCTCTCCCGTCAATTCGTGTGGCTGCAGGGCGCCTGACCGCGTCTCTTCGTTCTCGCCCACGCTTCAGTCGTCTCCTCGCAGGTTCGCTCGCCGGTGCCTGGGCCGTGAGCCTGGTCCCTCTCATCAGCGTGGCGGCGTCGAACTACCGCCTCGTTGAGGCGTTCGGTACCGACGAAGCGATGCAGGTGAACCTGCTGCGTGGCGCGGCCGCCACGCGCAGTTTCGCGTTGACGTTCGGCCCGTACGGTCACCTCGTCTTCAATCTCGTCCTGCTGGCGCTCAGGGTCGTCCCCGGCCCGCTGACCGATGTGCGCATCGTCTATACGGGCCGTGCCGTGTGCGTCCTCTTCGCCGCGGCGACGTTGTGGCTGACGTTTGTCTGGGCCCGGCGTGTGTTCGGCGGCGCGGCCGCATGGATCGCCTTTGCGGCCCTGGCGCTCAACGTCACGCTCTACACGTGGGCCGTCATCCTGAAACCCGACATGGCGCAGCTGTTCTTCCTGATGCTCGCGCTCGCGCTCGCCTGCCGGCTGGCCGACGAGCCGCGTCTCCGCTGGCTGGTCCTGGCGTCCGCTGCGGCCGGGCTCGCGTTCGCGTGCAAGTATTCCGGGCTGTTGGTGCTGCCCGTCATCGGCGCGGTGAGCATCTGGCGTCCGCTCGGGGACGGCCGGATCGACGTACGCGTCAGGACGCTACGGTGGCTGACGGCCGCCAAGGCCATCGCGCTTTTCTGGGCCAGTCGGTTCATCGATGCGACGTGGATCGCGTCGCATCTGACCGAAGATGGGCGCATCGACGCATCGCTGTCGCCGCAGACGCTGACCGCGCTGTCGGCGGCGGTGCGCGCGGTGGCGCTGGTGACGCTGGTCGTTGTGGTCGCCCCGTGGCTCTGGTCCGCCCTGCGCAGACGGCCGCGTCTGGTTGGCGTGTTGTGGTCGTGGACCATCACCGCGCTCGTCTTTGCCGCCTCGTTTGTCGTCGCCTCACCGTACTCGCTCCGCAAGGCGGCGTTCCTGAAGGGGCTGTTCGTCGAAGCCTCCTACGCCGAGCCGGTGTCGGCCGCGTGGGTGTCCACCTGGTTCCGCGGGATTGGCGTCGCCGTCGCGTGGCCCGTGCTCGCGGCCGCCCTAGTGACAATGGCCGGCCTTGTCTGGCTCGCGCTCAGTCGCCGCGCACGCGTGAGCGCATCGGAATGGATCCTGATGGCCTGGGTTGCTCTGTACACGCTCGTGCTGTCGGCGCCGGTCCATGAGTTCTACGTCCAGTACGCCTTGCCGCTCGCACCGCCGGCCGCGATGCTCGCCGGCCGTGGGGCCGTCGCGGCGGCCGAGTGGCTGGGCGCCGCGTTCGGCCGGCGCAGGCTCGCGGCGGCCGCGCTCGCCGCCCTCGTGCTCGGCGTCGTCGTGTTCACAGCCGGCGCCAATCTGCGGGCGACGCGCAGCCGCCTGCTGACCCGCGAGGCGACGAGCGATGCCGTATTCCTGGGGCGCTGGCTGGAGTGCCGCGCGCCGGCGTCGACCCGCGTTGCGTATGACTACTTCTCGTACGTGCCGCCGATCTATCGCGACGCCACGCCCACGTGGGGTGGCACGCGCGAGTGGCTCTCCCGCCTCGACCCGGACATCGTCATCGTTTTCGACGTCACCGCCACGGCGGCGATGGCCGAGGCCGCGCAGGCGGGGTACTACAACTGCCTGGTGGACGGGACTTGCGGTTACGAGCGCGTGTTGTCGCGCGGCGAGTTCACGATGTACGGGCGCGCGGGGCAGGCCGATGCGCTGCGCGCGACCCCGCCGGCATCAGGCGGGGGTGTCAAGGGTTCTAGAACACTCTTTCAGATCGGCGTAGCTGCAAGTCCCGGGTCCTTGGGCCTTGGTTCTGCCCGGTCCGTTCTTGGTCCATGGTCCACGGTCCGCGCGTCTGTGTATCGGCTCTGGGACACCGTGGACGAGGGACGAAGGACGGACCAAGCACGAGGGACCCCGAACCAGGGACCTGCGCCGATACGAATGCCGATCTAGTTTCTCCTTGAGGTACTCCTCGTGCGCGTCGAACTGCTTCTCCCGACGACCCGACAACCCACATACCCCAATGACCACAGAACCGAGTGAAACCTGAGGCCGAGCGCAACGGATTCGTCAGCCCGTAAAACGAGCCTTGAACAAGACGAGAAGAAACAATCCGCTCGAAAGGAACAATAGCGATGTCGGTTCTGGAACCTTGCGGGTCTCGCTCACGAATGTCAGGTTGGACACGCCGAGAGTCACGCCGTTGCCGCCATTACTGCCACTGAAGCCAACTAGGAGGTTTGCGTTGCCTGTCCCCCCAAGAGTGGCACCCATGCACTCGGGTCTTTGAGTGCGTCTGCAAGCGACGTTGCGGTTAACGGCAAGCCTGCACGAAAGTCAAAGAACGACGGGAAAAAGCCATAGCCAATGGACGGCAGTCCAGTCATCGAAGGGGCGGTCATAAACTCGGACGACAAGCCGCCGGTGGAGAAACGGGTGGCATAGCTGCCGTTAGTCTGGGGGCTACAAGCCGCCCCTTCGCAGCCGAGGGACAACGAACCGACGTTGAAGGCGACTTGCTGTATCGCCCCGAATGTATCGTCGATGGTCATCGAGAACGTCGTAGAAGTCCCCGTCGTCGTACCGTAGGCGGCCATAGCTGCCCAGAACGTGGGGCCGTCTTGCTGCGGGTCGTAGAAGCCCCAGGTGCCAGCAAACGAGAGTGAGATCGAATCGGCCACAGCGGGGCGCGTCATGAGCAGCATCCCGAGGATGACGCCAACCATCGGGATGTTCTTATTCATGTGTCCTCGACGAAAGGGACGCTCACTGTCAGCGATTACAGAATCGACCGCCCAGAACTCGCACGAAGTCAAGACAGAGCTGCGAAGGCGAAGCAACGAACATGCCGCAGACGAACCTATGACGAAAGGGGCATTTCCTTTGACGGACACATGCTAGTCAACGTCTCGCACGACTAAAAGGCGCTTGAGCTGCCACCGTCTGGGGCCCGAGACGAATGGTCTCATCGTTCCGCTTCCCAGTTGCACTACGGTCCCCACGCAAATCCAGCAACTGACGCCGCCGTGCGACAAGCAGGATCGCTCCTGTTCTGCGAACAGCTTTAGGAGGCGAGCTTCGTCCCATAGGTGCAGCCAATCTGCCCCACGACACTAACGGCAATCTCGTCGATATCGACGACGACGTCCGCCGAAAGTGTCCCGCTCATGTTGGCTTCGTTCTCCGGAATCGTGAACTCCCCGTACCCGCGTCCGGACGCCGCCCCCGCGCCGCCATATCCCGAGTTGTTGACCTTGAGACTCCCGTCGATCCACATCTTCAGCGTGCCCGGATTGCTGCTCACATCGTAGAAATATTCCAGGCAATGCCACCGACCGTCGCCCTTCGTCGCGCTCCCCATGAGCGACGTCCAGCCCACTGATCCGCCGTGCACCGTATCGCCGCAGATCGTCCCCGAGACGTCCCCTGCGTGAATGTCAAAAATTGTGAACTCGCAGGGCGAGACGCCAGGCGACCAGTAAATCAGCTTGTGGTAGTTGAGCAAGGTCCAGAACGTCGCCGCCTGGTAGCGATGGTAGACGCGCACCCATGCTTTCTTTTGATTGCTCGTGGCATACGCGATCTTCATCGACCCGCTGTTACAGTTGTTCGTGCCGCCACCTGGGCAGATCCAGTGCCGCAGGCCCAGCCCGCCGCCGCCCGACGCCATGTTCGCGGCCGCAGTGATCTGGTCATCGTGCCGGAACGTGCCCGAAGTCCCCGCATTCGTGACGTTGAGCGGCACCGTGAAATGCGTCGCATCCGTCACCGTGACCGTGCGGACGCCGGTAATCGTCGGCGTGGAATTACTGCTGACAATCGAGACGGCATCGCCCGTCGTGAACTGATGCGCGAACTGCGTCGTGACCACGGCCGGGTTGCCGACCGCGATCGCGGTGATGTTCGCCGTGCTGTACCAGCCGCCATAGTAGGCAATTCCGCCATTTCCCGGGATCCGCCCATCGCTGCAATTCGGCGCGGGGCCGCCAGCATCCTTTTGATTCGAGGCGTCCCAATGCGTGCAGCGAAACGAGGTATCGAAGATCAGCGCGGGAGGGCGTTGTGGCGTTACGGTCTTCTGGCGCTCTTTCTTGAATTCGGCGCTGCTCGGATGCGAGCTTGCGCTAGAAACCGACATCCGAAATGGGGCCTGGAGGCAGATCGCCACCGAAAAGACAAGGAGCGTTCTATTCTTCATGCTGCACCTCGGAGTAGACCTCAGCGTCAGCCTAACTCACAATTGACACACTATCTGACACACTAACGGGTGGTCGCAAGCGGAAACAGGCGGACGGACTGCAAGACGAGTCGAATGAATCCCTGAGCGAAAATACGATTCGGACAGGGGCGTATGGCCGCCAGTCGTTCTCCTAGTCTGCGGGTTGTGGGTTCGATTCCCACCCGGCTCACCACGTCTCGCTTCGCTCGCCGTGGTTGAGTCCGGGCCGGCTTCAGCCACGTGGCTCCGGCCTTCGGCCTCGCCAACATGGTCGATTCCCACCCGGCGCAGCAGTTCCAAGCTGTTGATTTCACACGATCGAAACCTGGATCCCAGATAGTCAATCGAACCGGGCTGCTGACGTCGAATGGCGCAGGATCGAGTTTGGCCAAGCACAAGAGCGACGTGGTGTATTGTTGCGTTGACATACTGTGGTGGTGGGGCCTGTGATGGCAAGGTCTTGACGTCTCTGACGTACGGAGCCCTGACATGAAGAAGTCACCTCGGAAGCCCCAGCGATCTCAGAAGCAGCACATCCGGATCCTCAAGGCGCGGCCGAAGCTCGACCCGCGTCTCGCCTATCTCGTGTCGCTCTCGCCCGCGCGGCTCCGACGCTTGAAGAAAGAAGAGGATGCGCTGTTCGCGAACGTCGCTGAGCGCATTCAGGCGCAAGATCCGCGCAATCCACCAAAAGAGGCTAACAGTGCGACGAAGCGCAGCCGGGCGTACGAGGACAGTCTCTTCGCACCGCTGACCGCCGGCGTCTACATTCCGCGCGGCACCAGGCGCGGCAGACGCGCCATCGACGACCCGGCGGGACTGGGAGAGCCGTACTTCTCTGTCTTCGTCCTCAGCGACGCGAGCGGCTTCGATCTCAAGCAGCTGGGCGCGGTGGTCCGTTGCCAGTCGTGTGACATCTTCACCGCGTTCGTGTCCCGCTCTGCTCTGCAGCGCCTCGAGAGCTCGGCCGGCGTACGTTTCATCGAACTGGCGCGCCTCTGGTTCTACGACCTGAACGTGGCAATCCCCTTCACGCAGATCAACACACTGCATTCCGCTGTACCGGCAGTCGATGGGACCGGCGTGATCGTCGGCGTGGTTGATAGTCCATTTGATTTCTATCACCCGGACTTCCGTACCGCGGCCGGGCTAACGCGCGCCAGCTTCCTCTGGGACCAGAGTCTCGTACCCGCTGGCGGGCGAGGCCGGACCACCGATCGCGCCGGCGCTGCCGGGGTTCACCCCGGGCGGCGGCGCCACGTACGGCGTCGAATACAACCAAGCCACGATCGACGCCGAGCTGGCCGCCTTCGCGCCTCCGGCCACGCCGGCGTATCAGACGGTGCGCCACACGCCGCCAGCCGCGGCGGCGATCAACGGCACCTCGGGCCATGGCACATTCGTCACCGGGTGCGCGACCGGCAACTCGTCGGGCAATCTCGCTGGCGGCGTGGCGGGGGTCATTGGCGGCGCGCCGGGGAGCACGATCATCTTCGTTCGCCCGCTCGGAAACGCCGGCATCGCGCTGGCGGCGGACAACGTCGCGGCGCTCGACGCCTTCAGCTACATCTTCGCCCGTGCGTCGCAGGCGGGACTGCCGTGTGTCGTCAACATGAGCGCCAGCGACAACCAGGGGCCGCATGACGGTACCACGCTGGGCGAGCAGTTCCTCGACGGTCTGCTCACTGTGCCCGGCCGAGCGATCACACTGTCGTCAGGCAACTCGACCGGCTCCAACGCGCACGCCGCGGGTACGGTCGCGGCCGGCGGAACGTCCAATGTCGTGCTCAACTACACGGCGATTGGCGCGAGCGTCCCAACCGCCAGCGACGACATCGAGATCTGGTACGACGGCCATGACCGTTTCAGCGTGACGGTGACGTCGCCGACGGGCGTCGTCATCGGTCCCGTCGCTGCCGGCGCGGCTGCGGCGCCGGTCGCCGTCGGCGGGGTGACAGTCACGGTCACGTCGACTATCAACGACCCGCGCAACGGCGACAACCTCATTAGCCTCATCATCACAGTCCCGGCCGGTCAGCAGATTCCACTCGGGAACTGGACGCTAGCGCTTACCGGCTCGACAGTCATCAACGGCACCTTCAACGCGTGGGTCGACCGCAACAATCGTTTTTTCTCGGCGTGGCAACCTCCCTTCGTTCAGGAGAACCAGCTCACATTGGGCGTTCCGTCGACTGCGCGTCGCGTGATCACAGTGGGGAATCATGACAAGACCGCGCCCACGCCCGCCATAAGCGGATCGAGCGGGCTCGGGCCCACGCGCGATGGTCGTATCAAGCCGGAGATAGCGACGGTCGGCACCAACGTCACGGCCACCCGGCCGCGGAACATGAACGGACCAATCGCCGGCGCGGGCGCGCAGGCACTGTACAGTGCTGTGAACGGGACGAGCTTCTCGTCGCCGATCGTGGCTGGCGCGTGCGCGCTCCTTTTCCAGTGCCGCGGCGCTGGCGCGACGTGGGCCGATCTCAAGCAGATTCTCACGGACACCGCCGGGACTGCCGGCATCGCCCCGGTGCCCGGGAACGCGTTCGGCTTCGGCTTTCTGCAGATGGGCGGGACGTGCGCGCGCCCTGCGACCAATGTGGACGTCTGGCTTCGCGACGACGTCGGGGACACAGGTGCCGAGCCATTCGTCGGGCCCGTCGCATGGCTGTGTCCCGACATCGCCATCCTCGACACCGCCGGGGCGCCGACCGCCAATCCGACCTTCTCCGCCGTCGCGCGGTTCAACAACATCATCCGCGTCACCGTGCGAAATCGTGGGACCCAGGCCGCGCGCAACGTAGACGTCTTCCTCTACTGGGGCGACCCGGCAACGAACATTCCGTTCCCGCCCGAATGGCGCTCGACCGGGATCTTCACGGGGTCGCCCGGTTTCGCGTCGCTCGGCAACCTGACGGTGATTCCAGTGCTTGCGGCGGGCGCGTCGACGGACGTCGACTTCGCATGGGCGCCGCCAGCGCCAGGCGCCAACCTGCGCGGGGACGATCATTTCTGCCTCCTCGCGCGCCTCGAGCACGACGCCGATCCATCGAACATTGGCGCAGGTGGCTTCACGGTCGTGACGGCCAGCAACAACATCGGGTTGCACAACGTGCACGTGCAGCCGTGAGGAGCCAGCCATGAGAATCAGCGGACACGAGCCAGGGATCACCTTCTATGTCGTGGGGAGCGGCGAGGAAGACTCGCTAATCGTCGCACCGGACGTGGGTACGGCGACGGTGGTGCTGCGCCTCCCCGTGGCCGGGCTGCCGTGGCGGGACTTGCGTCTGATCGAGAAACATGGCCGACGCCAAAAGTACGGCTGTGGGGAGGTGAAGGATCCACTCGTCGGTATGCGCGTCGCGCTGACAAAGGCGGAAGAGATCACGGACCGGACCGGTATTCAGGGTGCGACGAGTGTCCGGCTGCTTGACGGGATTGCGACGGTGGAAATCGCGCCGAGAGGCTCGCTCCTCGTTCCATGCCTGCGCGTGGCGAACGGCGCCCGCATGCCCGCCGCCGTGCAAGTAACCGGCAAGGCGGCGCGAAAGGCGCGAGGGGCGATTCACGTCGGGCAGCTCGCCGGGGGTCGCCGAATCGGAGGCGTTACCGTGCAGTTCGGAGCGCGGCGGCGCGGCAACGAGAAGGGGTAACGTTGTCACGCGACGACTGGCGTGGCAAGCTCCACCCCGCTCTCCGCGCGCTCGTCGACTTGACGTCCGATACTCCGGCCTCGCACCCACTCACGCTTCTCGTGCGCGTGCAAGGCGCGCATGAGCATTTGCGAGGGCTTGGCCTTGAGACGGGGAGCCGGTCCGGCGACGTGCTGCTTGCGCGGGCGCTCGCCGGCGCCGTCCCAGCCATCGCCCAGGACCCTGCGGTCGTGTTCCTTGAGCTCAGTCGGCCCCTACAATACGACTGACGCCTGGCCATTCGGTCTCGCCGACGTGGTCGATTCCCCGGTTGGCCGTCTCTGGTTTGAGTGTGAGTCTGAGCGACCCTTGTCGCCTTGAAAGACCCAAGTCGTTGCCGAAGGCTGCCACGTCGACGAGCGCCGTATCGCCGAATTCATTCACCGCGTTGACCTCAGCTCCTCGCGACGATAGAAACATGACACCTTCGGCAAACCCCTCGATGGCCAGGAATTCCCCAACAAGCGTGTGCGGCAGGTTCTCCATCGCAGTCAGGCTGACACCGAGATCCGCTGCAACGCCGCTTATAGTGAAGATGCGCGCCCCCTTCAGCGCCAGTTGGCAGCTGCATCTCGCTGTTATGTGCCAACTAGAGCGCCGTGTCGCGTTCCGCCCACCACCAGACCGCCAGCGCCGTCCCGAGCAGGGCGGTCGCGGCCCCGTACAGAGGCAGCGACGGCGACACGCGGCGTGCGAACAGGATCATCCCGGGACCGAGCAGCTCGATCGCGTCGGTGCTGACGGTCGCGAGGCCGCTCTGACGCATCACCGTCCACAGCCCCACGACCACGACCGCGCCGGCCAGCGCGAGCGCGATGTTGAACCCCCAGTCGAGCACCTGCTCGCTGCGCCAGCGCGCGCGGCGCAGGCGGCTCATGACCCGCGAACTGAACTGCGCGGGCGCCGGCGGCGCCGCCCGGCTGCGCAGCAGGGCGTCCACGTGCCGCGCGGACGCGAGCGCCGCCGCGCACCCGTGGCACGACGCCAGATGGTCCGCCATGCGCGGGCCGGGCGTCATTTCGCCGGCGGCGATCAGCTCGATCGTTTCGAGGACTTCGTCGCAGAACATGTCAGGTCCCGAGCAGCCGCCTGAGCTGCTGTTTCGCGCGAAAGAGTTGCGTCTTCACCGTCCCGAGCGGCATCCGCAGTGCCTCCGCAAGATCCTGGTACTGGACGCCCTGCAGATAGTGAGCCGCCACGAGCAGCCGCTGCTGGGCCGGCAGCTGGGCGATGGCCTTCTCGAGGCGGTCCCGCAGCTCGAGATCGCCCGGGTGACGATCGGCGACCGAAGGTGTCCGAACCGGCGCGCGGGCGTCGTCCAGCGAGACGACCGTTCCGCCTCCATGCTGCCCGCGCTCCTGCACGCACACGTTCGCGACGATGCGGTAGATCCATGTGGAGAGGCGCGCCTCGCCGCGAAAATACGGAAGCCCGCGGTGGATGCGCAGGAAGACGTCCTGCGCGAGATCCTCGGCCCGCGTCCGATCCTGCACCGTGCGGGCGATCAGGGCGAACACCAGGTTCTTGTACCCGTCGACCAGCTCCTCGAAGGCGCCCTCGTCGCCGCGGCGGCAGCGCTCGACGAGCTCGCGCTCGTTGACGGGCTCCATCAGCCGTTGGTATTAGAGCACGCAGGCAGGGCAAAATGTTTCAATCACGGCGCTGAAACATTTGACGGGCCAGTCCGGTCTAATCCCCTATCAGGCTTGCTGCAGGCGAGCCTGAAGCGTTGTGCATTCCTCTGGAGGCGGCATGGATGGGATCTGGTCGTTGGGCTTGTTCCTCATTCCGATTGTGGCGATTGCCGGCGGAATCCTCGCGGGCATTGTCGCCACGGTGAGCCGGGGGCGGGTTCGGGAGCTGGAAATCCGCGAGCGCATCGCGATGATCGAACGGGGCATGGTGCCGCCCCCGGAGTCGGATCCCGAGACGTTCGACCGGCGGATGCACTCCATTCAGCAGATCCAGCGCGAGCACGTGGCGCCGCGCCACCGGAGCGCCGGCGTCGTTCTCATCGCCATTGGTCTCGGCATGATGGTCTCTTCTGACGTACGCGGGCGGCGTGCCGCGTCAGGGCCTGGGCATCGGCGGCTTCCTCGTCATCCTCGGCCTCGGTTTCTTCGTGAACAGCCTGTTTGCGCCCCACCGACGTTGCCTCCCCGCTCGAACGAGCCGCCGGTCCCTCCCACCTCCGGATCCTGATTGATACAGGTCGATCAGCCGATACACTCTATCAGTGACCGAACACCCATAATAGACATTAAACGATTGATATAGAAGGACTTGATAGAATTGTCCGACTGTATCGTCCGGGATCGACTCATGTATCTCTGCTGGCACGGCGTGTCAATAGAGTCATAATAAGTCATTCCATGTCATGTTTATGGCCTCCGGCCCAAGACGCCCCGTCGTTGCTCGACCTGTGAGTGACGGGGCGGAGCTGTATCCCCCTTCATTCCAGATCTGCCATGCCTGAGACCATCACGCTCGTCGATCGGATGCCGGCCTCGCCGACCCCGGGGACGCCCTGGCCGGCGCGCGAACTCGTCGGACGGTCGGCGGCCATCACGCGAGTGCAGGACCTCGTGCGCCGCGCGGCGCTCGCGGACGGCGGCGTCCTGCTGGTGGCGCCACGCGGGACGGACGTCGAATCCGTCGCGCGCGATCTGCACCAGCGGGCCAGCCGCCCCTCGGGCGCATTCGCGCGTGTGGACTGCGCCGCCGCCGATCCGGCCCGGCTCGAACGGCTGTTGTTCGGCGCTGCGCCCGCGATGATGCCGACCGATCTCGAATGGGCGGCGAAAGACAGCGCGATCGCGGCCGCATGCGGCGGCACGGTGTTCCTGAAAGACGTCACGGATCTGCCGGCATCCCTGCAGGCGCGCGTCGCGCGCGTGGCGCGCGACGGCGAGGTGCGAATCGACGGCGAGCCGGTCACGACGCACATTCGATGGATGGCCAGCGCCGCCGCCGGAAGCGGGAACGGCGCGCCGGGCATCGAAAGCGACGTTCAGGCGGGGCGCTTTCGCGGCGATTTGCACCGCCGGCTCGCCGCGTCTCGAATCGATCTGCCGCCGCTCTGCGATCGCGCCGAAGACGTCCCGCTGCTGTCGCTGCGCCTGCTCGACGAGTGGTGCGCGGCGGGAGGGCGCGGGCCGCGCGCGTTCACGCAGCCGGCGCTCGCGTTGTTGTCGGCGCTCACCTGGCCGGGCAATCTGGCTGAGCTGCAGCTGGTCGTCGAGCGTGCCGCGGGAGACGCCGCGCACGACGCGATTCAGATCGAAGACGTCCTGCGCGGCGCTCAACCTCGACACGCTCGAGCGGCTGGAGAAGGCGCCGGCCCGGTTTGTCCCGTCGGGCAGCCTGCGCGCTGCGCGGCTGCGCTTCGAGCGCGACTACATCGCCGGCGTGCTGCAGCACCACGGCTGGCGAATGGCCGAGGCCGCCCGGGCGCTCGGCATCCAGCGTCCCAATCTGTACCGCAAAGCCCGTCAGTTGGGGATTCCCCTCGTGCGGGCGTCCGAGTAATGTGTATGAATCATGTGAACGGAACAGCTGTATGAACCTACTGATCTCGCTCCTGTTCGCCACGCTGCTCGCACAGCAGGCGCACCCGTCCCTGTCCCGGCGCCGCCCCAAGGCCCGAACCAGCGAGCGTCGGCCGCACCGGCGCGATACATGATCGGCGCGCAGGATCTGCTGCAAGATCACGGTCTTCGACGAGCCGGATCTGACGAACAGCTATCGCGTGGACGGCGATGGCTTCATCACGTTCCCCTACATCGGCCGCGTGGCGGCGAGCGGCCTGACGCTGGCGGAGCTGCAGGACCGCATCCGCGGTCTGCTGGCGGCCGGGTTCATCAAGAACCCGCAGGTGCGCGCCGAGGTCGGTGAGTTCAAGAGTCAGAGCGTGCTGGTCAGCGGCGAAGTCCGCCAGCCGGGCAAGATCACGATGACCGGCACCATGACGCTCCTCGAAGCGCTGGCCGCCGCCGGATCGACCACCTCGTCGGCGAGCAGCGAGCTGACCGTCGCGCATCCGAAGAAGCCGGGCGAGACGGACTCCGATGTCGCGCGCATCAACTGGAAGGATCTGCAGCTCGGCAAGGGCACTGATGTCGTGCTGCTCGATGGCGACATCATCAACGTGCCGAAGGCGCAGACCTTCTTCATCACCGGCCAGGTGCGCAGCGGCGGTCAGCACGTGCTCGAGCCCGGCACGACGATCCAGCAGGCGATCGCGATGGCGGGCGGCCTCACCGAACGCGGCTCGGACCGCGGCATCACGGTCACGCGCATCGTCAACGGCAAGAGCACCGACGTCAAAGTGACGCTCGAGGACAAGGTCCAGCCCAACGACACGATCATGATCCGCAACCGATTCTTCTGATGCGCGGCGGCTTCTAATGTGTGGCTTCGCGGGCGTCGTACAGCGCGAGGGTCGTCTGCCCGACGTCCCTGCGCTGGCCGCCTCGCTCGGCCGGGCGCTGGCGCACCGCGGGCCCGACGGCTCCGGCGTCTGGCAGGAGTCGGACACCAGTGTCCTGCTGGTGCACCGGCGGCTCGCGATCATCGATCCCGGCCCGGGCGGCGCGCAGCCCATGGCCACGCCCGACGGCCGGTTCCACATCGTGTTCAACGGCGAAATCTACAACTACCGAGCGCTGCGCGCGGACCTGGAATCGCACGATGAGCGTTTTTCCACCGGCAGCGACACCGAAGTCCTGCTGCGCCTGATCGCGCGCGGCGGCGCCGCGCGGCTCGCGGACGTGCGCGGCATGTTCGCGTTTGCCTGCTGGGACCGCATGGAGCGATCGCTCTTTGTCGCCCGCGACCGCTTCGGCATCAAGCCGCTGTACATCGCCGAAGGCTCCGGGCGCATCGCGTTCGCGTCGGAGGTCGGCGCGCTTCGCGCCGCGAACCTCGCCGGCGGCGAGACGTCGGCCGCCGGCGTCCTCGCGTTTCTGCAGTGGGGCAGCGTGCCGCCGCCGCTCACGTGGCAGCGCGGTGTGGAGACGCTCGAACCGGGCACCTGGCGGCGGTGGTGGCTCGACGGCCGCGAGGAGCGCGGCGTGTTCGCGGATGCGCGCGCCGTGTACGCCGATGGCCCGGGCGCAGGCGGTGCGGCGCGGTCGAGAGACGTCCGGGCGTTTCGCGCCGAAGTCGGCCCCGCGGTTCGCGAGAGCATTCGTGCGCATCTGGTCGCTGACGTCCCCGTCGGCGTGTTCCTCTCCGGCGGCATCGACTCGGGCGCGCTCGTGTCCTGCGCCACCTCGGTGGGCGCGGCGAACCTGCAGACGTTTACCGTGGGCTTCGACGATGAGTCGTCGGAGGTGGCGCGGGCCCGGTCGGTGGCCGAGCGATTCGGCACGACCCACCACGAGATCCACGTGGACTCGGCCGGGATCGCGCGCGATCTGCCGGCCGTGCTGGCTCGCCTCGACCAGCCGACCATCGACGCCGTGAACTCGTACTACGTCTCGCGCGCGGTGGCCGCGACCGGCATCAAGGCCGTGCTCTCCGGCGCGGGAGGCGACGAGCTCTTCGGCGGCTACCCATCGTTCCGGCGGCTCCCGCGTGCGCTCGCCGCCAAACATCTCGCCGGCCCGCTCTGGCCGGTGGTCGGATCGGTGGCCGGCGCCTTCATGCCCGAACGGCTCCGGGCGCGGTGGCGCCATTTCGCGGCCACCAACGGCAGCCTGATCGAAGCCTACCGGGTGCAGCGCGGATTCTTTCTGCCCGGGGAAATAGCGGCGCTGGCCGGACCGGCGCTGCTCGACGCGGCCGTATGGCGCGACGCGAACGAGCGGGTGCACGACGCTGAATACGCCCTGCTCTCGCCCACGGGGCCCGAACAGACGCCGGCCGCGATCGCGCGTCTCGAGAGCCGCTTGTACCTGGGTTCGCAGCTGCTTCGCGATCTCGACGTGATGTCGATGGCCCACGGGCTCGAAGTCCGCGTGCCGTTTGTCGACCATGAACTCGTCGCACGCGTCTGGCCGGAGCTGGCGTTCCACTCCGATTTGATGACCGGCAAGCGCCTGCTCGCCGGCACGCTGGACCGTCCGCTGCCGGAGTCGATCGTCCGGCATCCCAAGCAGGGTTTCACGCTGCCTTTCGCCCGTTGGATGGAGGGTGAGCTGGCTCCGTTCGTCCGGGACGGCATGCGCCGGTTGTCGGACGCGGGCTGGGTCGCGCCGGGTGTGCCCGACGTCGCATGGGCTCGCTGGCGCCAGGGCGCTTCCCACTGGAGCCGTCCGTGGGGGCTCGCCGTCCTGGGACACTTCTTGAGCAAAGGAGACGCCCCGTGAGCGCTGACGCAACGGTCGTCGTCGAGATCGAGCCAGCGACCGGCCTGCGTCCAATCGATTTCCGCGAGCTGGTCGCGTACCGCGAACTGCTCTACTTCCTCGTCTGGCGCGACATCAAGGTGCGCTACAAGCAGACCGTGCTCGGCGCTGCGTGGGCCATCCTCCAGCCCGTGATGACCATGGCGGTCTTGTCGGTGTTCCTCGGCCGCCTCGCCCACGTTCCGTCGGACGGCATTCCGTATCCGCTGTTTTCCTTCGTGGCGCTCGTTCCCTGGACGTACTTTGCGACGGCCGTCAGTGGCGCATCCGCTTCGGTGGTCTCCAGTCAACAGCTCATCTCCAAGGTGTACTTTCCGCGGCTGCTGATTCCGCTCGCGGCCGTCGTGACGCCGCTCGTCGATTTCGCGTTCGCGCTGGTGACGCTGGTCGCGCTGCTGTGGTGGTACCACGTGGTGCCCGGCGCTGCGATTGTCTGGCTGCCGGCACTGATCGCGCTTGCGGTCGTCAGCGCGTTCGCCGTGTCGCTCGCCCTGGCGACGCTGATGGTTCGGTACCGCGACGTCCGCTACGTGGTGCCGTTTGCGATGCAGTTCTGGCTGTTCGCAACGCCTGTGGCCTACCCCGCGTCGCTCGTGCCGGATAGATGGCGCGTACTCTACGGCCTCAACCCCATGACGGGCGTCGTCGAAGGCTTTCGCTGGGCTCTGGTCGGCGGTCGGCCTCCCGGGCTGATCATCCTCGCATCGTGCCTCGTCATCCTCGTGCTTCTGGTGGCGGGCCTCTTCTACTTCCGCGCGGCGGAAGGCACATTCGCCGACTCCATCTAGACGGACTACGAACAGCCTGCATGACCGATCACGTCATTCGCGTCGAGCATCTGGCCAAGCGCTATCGCCTCGGCGCGCGGCGGGGCGCGACGCACCTCACGTTGCGCGACACCCTGACCCGTCTGGTCTCGACGGCGTGGCGTGCTCGGGTCCCGAAGGCGCCCGATGCCACCGAGTTCTGGGCCCTGGACGACGTGTCGTTCGAGATTGCCCGCGGAGAGGTCGTCGGCATCATCGGCGGGAACGGCGCGGGCAAATCGACGCTGTTGAAGATTCTGTCGCGCATCACGTCGCCGACCCGGGGCCGTGCCCGCATCGTCGGCCGCGTCGGATCGCTGCTCGAAGTCGGGACGGGCTTTCATCCCGAGTTGAGCGGACGAGAGAACATCTATCTGAACGGCGCGATTCTCGGGATGACGCGGTCGGAGATCGAACGGAAGTTCGACCAGATTGTCGCGTTCGCCGAAGTCGAACGGTTCATCGACACGGCCGTGAAGTACTACTCGAGCGGCATGTACGTCCGGTTGGCGTTTGCCGTGGCCGCACACCTCGAGCCCGAGATTCTGATCATCGACGAGGTGCTGTCGGTGGGCGACATGGGGTTTCAGCAGAAGTGTCTGGGCAAGATGGACGACGTGGCCAGGAGCGGGCGCACGGTGCTGTTCGTCAGCCACAACATGGCCGCCATCCAGCGCCTCGCGAGCTCAGCCATCCTGCTCGAGCGCGGGCGCCTGGTCGGCAACGGTCCCGTCCGTGCGATCGTGGCCCGCTACCTCGGCGGCCATTCGTATGCCCGCTACCGTGCCGACCACCGCACGGGACGTCCGCAGGTGCTCGACGCCTACCTCGTGGACGAGCGGGGACAGCCGGTCGCCAAACCTCTCAACACCGACGCGTTCGGATTCCGGATCCGCTTCGTTCTTCCAGAAACGCGGTCGGGCGTCAAGATCAGCCTGGGTGTCCTCTCGAGCGACGGCACGGTGGTGTTCACCAGCCGCACCGACGATGTGTCACTTGCGGTGCCTGCCGTGGCGGGTGAGTACGACGTCTCCATCATGCTGCCGGCAGACACCCTGCTGGCGGGTGACTACCACCTTGCGCTGTACGTGTGGGATGCAGGCGAAATGTTCGACCAGCAGGAGCCGGCGCTGTCGTTTTCTCTCGAGCACGGTCCGTCCGTGCTCTACGCAAACGGTGGACGCCAGGGCCTGGTGCATGTGCGCTGCCGCTGGGCGCTCGAACCGGCGACGTCACAGACGAATCTTCCATCCGACCGTGCCCGTGGAGAGTCGCTCGCCCGCTCGGGATCGTAGCGGCGCCGCGCCGGACCAACCATGATTCAATGGGTTCGTCTCATGCGGGAGGCGCTGGCGCGGCATACCGTCAGCTGTTTCCCTCGCCCGAGGTCGCCGCGTGGCGTCACGCGCAGGAATCCGCCCGGGCGGTGCCCCGGAATGCCCCGTTCCCGGGCAAGGCGCTCGTCTGGTGAATGACCGTCCGCGCATGGAGACAATGACGCCGCAACCGAGCGTCGTGTACATCGCCCCCGACAAGATGGGCGGCATGATGAACGTCATCGCGAACCTGCTGACGTATCGGCAGCCGGACAGTCTCGCCTATCACGTCGTGCTGACGCACAACCGCCTCAGCAACGACGCCAGGTTTCTTCAGCCGTTGCCGTGCGACAGCCAGACCACCGTCGAGTACACGCTGCCGGTCGAGAATCTCCACGCGGTCATACGCCGACTGGCCAGCGCAATTCCGACGGGACCGGGCGTGGTCGTGGCTGGCGACCTGCTCGACCTGGCCATGCTCTCAGTGAACGACGTCGGCCGCGCCGTGGTGTTCATTCTGCACGGCGACTACGACTACTACTACGATCTCGCCGTCAAGCACGATCACGTCGTTCACGCCTACGTCGCCATCAGCCGGCGGATGCATGAACAGCTGCTCGCGCGCCTGCCGCATCGTGCCGAAAGCATCCACTACATTCCATTCGGCGTCCCGCTTCCGCGGCGCATGCGCCGGACGGCGGCCGGCCCCCTTCGGCTGGTCTTTGCCGGTCGCCTGGATCGCGACAAGGGCGTCCTGGATCTGCCGTCCATCGCGGCAGGGCTGCGCGATCGATCCGTCGACGCCACGTGGACGATCATCGGCGACGGTCCGGAGGGCGCCCGGCTTCGCGCGACCTGGCCGGAGTCCGAGTGGGTCCGCCATGTTGGCGCGCTCACCAACGCCGAGACGATCGACCGCCTGGCCGACCACGACGTCTTCGTCCTGCCCACTCGCTTCGAAGGGCTCCCGGTCGGATTGCTCGAGGCGATGGGCTGCGGAATCGTACCGGTCGTCAGCCGCATCGACAGCGGCGTGCCCGATGTGGTGACAGCGGATGTCGACGGGCTGATGCCGGCAGTTGGCGACGTCGCCGGCTTCGCCGGAGCGATCGCGCGTCTCGCTGGCGACCGGCCGCTGCTCGAACGTATGAGCGCCGCGGCGCGCCGAACCGTCGAAACGCGTTTCGACGTGCGAAGCCGCGCGGCGGACTACCAGGCGCTCTACGCGCGGTACGCTGAGCTCTACAGGCCGCTCGCCGCGAATGCGACGCTGCAATACGGCAGCCGCCTCGATCGCCCCTGGATTCCGAACGCGTTTGTCCGCATGGTGCGTTCGTCCCGTCGGGCCAAACAATGACCGCGCCGCTCGTCAGCGTGCTCATGACGTCCTATAACCGTGAGAGGTTTGTCGCGGCGGCAATCGAGAGCGTTCTCGGCCAGACCTTCACGGATTTCGAGCTGCTCATCGTCGACGATGGCTCTGTGGACCGCACGGTGGCGATCGCGCGCGACTACGAGCGCCTTGACTCACGGGTGCGCGTTGTCGTCAACGAACATAATCTCGGGGACTACCCCAATCGCAACCGCGCCGCGGAACTGGCGCGCGGGTCGCTGCTCAAGTACCACGATTCAGATGATCTGATGTACCCGCACTGTCTCGCGGTGATGGTGTCGATGCTGCAGGCGGAGCCCCGCGCCGGGTTCGGGCTGTCGAGCGGGTCGCGGTGGTCCGGCGGCCCGTGCCCGATGCTGCTGACGCCGCGGATGGCGTACCAGCGCGAGTTCTTCGGCGAAGGGTTGTTCTTCTGCGGGCCCGCAGGCGCAATGATCCGGACGGACCTGTTTCGCGATCTGGGTGGCTTCCCGGACGAAGGCGTTGCGTCCGACCACCTGTTCTGGATGCGAGCCTGCAAGACCGCCAGCGTGCTGCTGATGCCGGCCGATCTCTTCTGGTACCGCCTGCACCCCGCGCAGGAGTTCCAGAGCGCGAAGGGCCAGCGGCAATACGCGCGCGTGCCCGGGCTGATCTGGCGCGCCCTGCAGGAACCCGATTGCCCGCTGACGCCGGAAGAACGCGAGCAGGCCAAACGCAACCGCGCCTACCACGCGGCCAGGCGTACGTTCGAGGACCTCCGGCGTGGACGCTTCGCCTTTGCCTGGAACCGGCTGCGGTATTCGAACATGGGCCCTCTCGACTGGCTGCAGTACTTGCGCTCGCCCCGCCGCGATGCGTTGGCGGGCTCACCGCTCGATGCCGACGGAGATTTCCACATCCCCTCGTGGGCCCGGCCCCGCGGCGGCTCGGCGGGGCCCGCGTGACGGCCAATCAGACCGGGCGGGCGCGGCTCAAATCCATGCTCGGACCGCATCTGACCGTGCTCGCCCGGTGCATGATGCGGGGTCTGCCGCTGCCGCGCTGGGGCAACCTGCGCCGCGTCGAACCGTTTTCGACGTACTTCGGCTTCGATCGCGGCACGCCGGTCGATCGGTACTACCTGGACAAATTCCTCGACGCCAACCGTGCGCTCATCACGGGCCGCGTGCTGGAAGTACAGGTGCCGTCGTACACCAGGCGCTTCGGAGAGGGCGTCGCCGAGTCACACACCGTGGACATCAACCCCCGGTTTCAGACGACGTACATCTGCGACCTGGCTGACAGCTCGTCCATCCCGAGCGACCACTACGACTGCTTCCTCGCGCCGAACACGCTGCAGCACCTGCTCGACCTGCGCGCCGCGCTGCGGACGATGCTGCGCGTCGTCAAGCCCGGCGGAACGTTGCTCGCGTCGGCGGCGATGCTCCTTCCGCTGATTCCCGAGGGCGGCGACTACTGGCGCCTGACGCCCGAAGCGTGGCGTGTTGTCCTGGATGCGGAATGGCCGCTGTGCGAGATCGCGGTGCAGGGCCATGGGAACTGTCTGTCGGCCGCTGCCGCCATGTACGGCCTGGCCCACGAGGAACTGAAGCCGGTGGAGCTCGACGCGTACGACCCGCGCTATCCGGTGCTGATCACTATTCGCTGCCGCAAGCCCGCGGTGTCTTAGTGCGGACGACATGAAGATCGTGCAGGCCGTCGGCTGGTATTACCCCGACAGCATCGGCGGAACGGAGATCTACGTCGCCGAGCTCGCGCGTCAGCTGCGTGGCTGCGGCCACGACGTGCTGGTCGCCGCGCCCGAACCCGGCGTCCGGACGGCCAGGACGTACGAGCTGGACGGCTGCGTCGTGTTCCGGTACCCCGTGCCGGAATTCGCCACCCGCGAGGAGGCTCAGGGCGATGTTGTGGTGCGCGGCGCGGAACATCTCCATGACTGGCTGCGCGAGGTGCGAGCCGACGTCGTGCACGTGCACACATTCGTGACCGGGCTGGGGCTGCAGGAAATCCTCGCGGCCAAACGGGCGGGGAGCCGCGTCATCGCGACCACGCATTCGAGCAGCCTGGGCTTCCTGTGTCAGCGGGGCACGCTGATGTGGCAGGGGCGGACGATGTGCGACGGCCTGGTGGACGCTCGACGATGCGCCGAGTGCGAGCTGGAACATCGGGGCGCGGGTCCCGGCGCCGCGCGCGCTCTGGCGGCCGTGCCGGCCTGGCTTGCCGCCTTCGCACGGAGGCTGCCGGGGCCGGCCGGAACCGCGATGGCGATGACCGATCTCATCGAACGCAACAGCCTCCGGCAGCGCGCGATGCTCGAGGCCGTCGACCGGTTCGTGGTTCTCACGCAGCACGCCGCGGACATTGTGATCGCCAACGGCGCCCCTCCGGCGAAAGTGGCCGTGAACCGTCTCGGCGTCAGCGAATCGATTGTGCGGCGGCCCCACGACGGGCCGCGGCCGCAGGTTCGGATTGGCTACGTCGGCCGTCTCGATCCGATCAAGGGCGTGCTCGACTTGGCCGACGCCATTCTTCGCGTGCCGCGTGATGTCCCGATGCGCGTGGAGTTTCGCGGGCCTGCCCAGACACAGGCCGATCGCGAGACGAAAGCCGCCATCGCGGCCCGCCTCTCGGGCGATGCGCGGGTGATGCTTGCCGAAGCCGTATCGCCGTCGTCGATTCCGGATGTGATCGGCAGCTACGACGTCCTGTGTTGTCCGTCGCGGTGCCTCGAGGGCGGTCCGACAGCCGGTCTCGAAGCGATGGCGGCCGGCGTGCCCGTCATCGCCGCATCGGTCGGCGGCGTCGCCGAGTTGCTCGAGGATGGCTTCAACGCGAGGCTCGTGCCTCCGGGCGACGTGGACCGGCTCGCTGCGGCGCTGATCGAGGTCGCGACCCATCCAGGCGAGACCATCGATCGCTGGCGCGAGCGTCTCCCGCGGCCGCGCACCATGCGAGAGGTTGCGCACGACTACCTCGGTCTCTATGCCGGCTAAGGACGTTCTCTCCGCCGCCGTCAAGCAGGGCATGCTGACGATGGGCCAGTACCGGCGGACGCTGGCGCGCACGATACTACCGGGCGTCGCCGTCCTCGGATACCACGGTCTTCGCGCCGACGACCTGCCTACGGGCTCGATGGCGTTCGAGAACCTGCACGTCCGCGCCACGACGTTCGACGCCCACTGCCGGGTCGTCCGCGAATGCTGCGACCCGATCACGCTTGACGACTGGCGCGAGGCCGCAGCCGGCCGGGCGCCGCTGCCGCCGCGCCCGGTCCTCATCACGTTCGACGATGGGTACCGCAGCGTGGCACGCATCGGCGCACCGATCCTGGCAGCGTACAACCTGCCGGCGGTCGTGTTCGTCTGCAGCGACCCGATCGCTCGCCGCCGCCTGATGTGGTTCGACGCGGTGGCGGGCCGCGACGGGGAAGCCGCCGTCGAGCGCTGGAAGACGTGCGACTACGACAGCTGGTCGGCGGCGTGCGCGGCCTCCGCACCCGTGGACGATGACGATCCCCGCGCGCCGATGACGGTTGACGAAGCCATCGCGTTGAGCCGATCGGGCCGTTTCGAGATCGGCGGACACAGCAGCCGGCATCCGATCCTCGCTCGGGCCTCGCGCGAGCGCCAGCGCGAGGAGATCGACGGCAACTGCGAGGCGATCCGGCGCTGGACCGGCAGGCCCGTGCGGGCGTTCGCCTACCCGAACGGCCGTCCCGGCGTGGACTACAACGAGACGACGGTCGAGCTGCTCGCCGAGCTCGGCATCGACGCGGCTTTCACGATGCGCCCCTCGTTCGCGAGGCCCGGCGAGCCGGCGCTCGAGCGATCGCGGTTCCTGATCGTGGACGAGGTGAGCGGCGCCGAGCTGGCGCACCGGCTGGCCCATACATGGCCCCGTTGAACACATCGAGCCCGCGTATCTGCGTCGTCACCGCCGGCCACATGGCCACGTGCCCGCGGATGCTGAAAGCCGCCGACGCGCTGCACGACGCCGGCTTCGCCGTCCGCGTCGTCAGCGCCTCGCACACACCGTGGGCGGTCGAGGCGGATCGGGCACTGCGGGCCACGCGTTCGTGGCGCTGGGATGTCGTCGATTACGGCAAGGCGACGGCGCGCCGGCGGCAGGTTGTGACCGGCGCGCGCCGGCGAATCGCGCATGCGCTGACCCGCCGGATCGGATCCTCCCGCGTGCCCGCGGCGCTGTTCGTGCGTGCGTATAGCCGGGCGCACGACGAGCTGGTTGATGCCGTAGCGGCGGAGCCGGCGGATCTCGTCTACGGCGGTACGACCGGCGCGCTCGCTGCGGTCGCCCAGGCCGCCCATCGCCTCGGCGTGTCCTACGGCCTCGATCTCGAGGACTTCCACACGGGGGAGCGGAGCGCACAGGTTGGCGAACTGAATGTGATCGCTGAACGCATCGAGCGCCTCGTGCTGCCGGGCGCGGCGTTTCTCACGGCCAGCAGCCCGATGATCGCCGACGCGTACGTCGACAAGTACGGGCTGCGCCCGCGAACCATCCACAATACGTTCTCGCTGGACCTGCCCGAGCCGGTCGGGTCGCTGGAGGGCGAGCCATTGAAGTTCTACTGGTTCAGCCAGACGCTCGGGGCCGGCCGGGGGCTCGAGGACTTCATCCGCGCGGCGGGTTACGCGCGTCTGACCGGCGAGTTGCACCTGCGGGCGGGCGTCAAGCAGCCGTACCTGGACCACCTGATGCGTTTTGCGCATGCCGCGGCGCCCTCGCTCGCGATCACGCTGCACGAGCCGGGCGGTCCGGACGCGATGGTGCGCCTGGCGCGCGGCTACGACCTGGGGCTCTCCGGCGAGGAGCCGACGGTGTTGAACCGGCGGCTGTGCCTCGGCAACAAAATCTTCACGTACCTCGCCGCCGGTGTGCCGGTGCTCCTCAGCGCCACGCCGGCACAGGCGCGCCTCGGTCAGGATCTCGGAGCGGCCGCAATCGTCTACGAGCCCGGCGATGTCGCCGGCCTGGCCGAACGGCTGTCGTGCCTCGGGCGTGATGCCCGCCTGCGTGTGCAGGCACGGCAGGCCGCGCGGTCGGCCGCGGTCCGCCGGTGGCACTGGGAACACCCGGAAGACCGCGGCGCGCTCGTGGAAACCGTGCGCGCGGCTTTGCCTCGCCCATCGTGATGACCCTGGCTGCATCCACGCCCGGTTCCGCATTGCCGATGCGCGTCGGCGAACGGATTCCCGTGCTCGACTCGTTGCGCGGCGTGGCGATCCTGTCGGTGTTCCTGTACCACGCGTTCTTCTGGAGCGGGATGCAGCTCGACGGTTGGCTTTCCCGCGCAGTCCTGCAGCTCACGAGGCCAGGCTGGCTCGGCGTGGATCTCTTCTTCGTGCTGTCCGGATTCCTGATCACCGGGCGTCTGCTCGATCGGCGGTACCTGGCGGCGCGCGAGTACTACACGTGGTTCTACACGAGGCGCGCCCTCAGAATCCTGCCGCTCTACTACGCCACTCTGGTGGCCGTCGGGTCGCTCCTGTGGTGGGCCGGCGAGGCGTCACTCATGTTTCTCGCGGCCAGCGCGGTCTTTCTCCCCAACATCGCGCTGATCGCCGGGTGGTGGGCCGCCGGGCCGCTGGCGGTCCTCTGGTCGCTGGGCGTCGAGGAACAGGTGTATCTCGTCTGGCCGTTCCTGGTTCGCGTGCTCAGCGTGCGCCGGCTCGCGTGGTTCTTCGTGGCGGTGGGTGTGACCGAGCCGCTTCTCCGCTGGGCGACGTTTTCGTCGGGGCTCCTGCCCGAAGGTCTCTCAATCGCGACGTGGCTGCGGCTGGACGGCTTCGCGTGGGGCGGGCTCGTCGCGATCGTCGCCCGCGACGTCCGCTTCCCTCGCGCGCGTCTCGCCGCCATCGGCGGTGGGGCCCTCATGGTCTCCGCGGGCGCGGCCGGCCTGTGCGCATTGACCGGCACGCTGTCGCAGCGCACGGTCGTCGGGACGTCTGTGCAGCTGGCCTGCGCCGATCTGTTCTTCGCCGGGATGGTGGCGGTTGCGGTGAGCCGCGGCAGCGGCGCCGCCTCAGGCCCGTCCGTTCTCGCCTCGTTCGGCCGGATCAGCTACTGCCTGTATCTCGTGCATCTCTTCGTCTTCTGGAGCTTCGATCGGATCGCGGACGTCTCGTCGCCCTTGTCGCTCGCTCCCACGGTGCTCCGTGCGGTGATCGTGCTGGCCGTGTCCACGGTCATCGCTGAGCTCTCGTGGCGGTACATCGAGGCGCCGTCGCTCGAACGAGGTTCGGCGATTGCCGGACCGGTCGCGGCCAGGTCGCTCTGATGCGCGTCCTCCTCACCGCCGACCCGTACATTCCCGTGCCGCCGCTGCACTACGGCGGCATCGAACGGGCGATCGACGTCCTCGTGCGCGAGCTGGTCAGGCGCGGCCACGACGTGACGCTGGTCGCGCACCCCGACAGCCGCACGCCGGCCCGTCTGGTGCCGTACGGCGAGCCGCCGCACGCCGGGTACCGCATCCGCGCGAAGGAGCTCGTGCAGGTGGGAAGCGCCCTCTGGCGCGAGCGCCGGGAGGTGGACGTCGTGCACAGCTTCGGCCGGCTGGCGGCCCTGCTGCCGATTCTGCCGCGGCGTCACCTGCCGAAGCTGCAGACCTATCAGCGCGACGGCGTCCCGTGGGCGAGTGTCACCCGCGCGGTCCGGCTGGCAGGACCGTCGTTGATGTTCACCGGGTGTTCCTCCAGCGTGTACCGGCATCGCTCGCCTGATCCCGCGATCGGCGGCGACTGGCGAACGGTGTTCAACGGCGTGGACATGGCCACGTACACGCTGCGCGCCGCCGTACCGGGCGACGCGCCCCTCGTGTTTCTTGGACGGCTCGATCCGATCAAAGGCGCACACGACGCGATTGCGATCGCCCGCGGCGCCGGCCGCCGGCTCGTGATCGCCGGCAACCGCGTCACGGACGGTTCCGATTCCCGCTACTTCGACGAGCAGATCGCTCCGCACCTCGACGACGACCGCGTCCGCTATGTCGGGCCCGTGGACGACGAGCAGAAGAACCGGCTGCTTGGCGACGCGGCCGCGCTGCTCATGCCGATTGGCTGGGAGGAGCCCTTCGGCATCGTGATGGCCGAGGCGTGCGCCTGCGGGACGCCCGTGGTCGCGTTCGCGCGCGGCAGCGTGCCCGAGGTCGTTCGCGAGGGCATCAACGGCTTTGCGTGCGGATCGGTGACCGACGCCATCGCTGCGATCGGCGCGCTTGGACGAATCGATCGCCGCGCGGTGCGGGCCGACTGCGAGGCACGATTCGGGGGCTCGGTGATGGCCGGCGCGTACGAGTCCCTCTACCGCGAGCTGCTCCAGCGCGCGGGCGCGACCCGGGCGGCGCGGGCGGTGGCGTGATGCGGCGCGTGCTCATGGTCAGCCCGCACTTTCCGCCGGACAGCACGGCCGCGACGCACCGCGTGCGGCTGCTGGCGCCGCATCTGCCGGCGCACGGGTGGCAGCCGACCGTGCTGACCGTCGATCCGCGCGACTACGAAGGGCGTCTGGATCCGGACCTGCTGGCCAGCGTGCCGCCGGAGGTCAGGGTGGTGCGGACGCGGGCGTGGCCGGCGGGCGCGAGCCGTGCAGTCGGCGTGGGCGACCTCGGTGTCCGCGCTTTCCGCGGGTTGTGGCGGGGCGCATCGGCGCTGCTGGCCGCCGAACGGTTCGACGCCGTGTTCATCACGATCTACCCGTCCTATCCGGCGATGCTCGGCCCGCTGCTCAAGCGGCGTTTCGCGTTTGCGTTCGTGCTCGACTACCAGGACCCGTGGGTCGGCGAGTGGGGCAGGACCGCGGGCCCGCTCGCCGGCGGGCGTCCCGATCTCAAGAGCCGCGTCAGCCGTTTCGTGGCGACGCGCCTGGAGCCGTACGCGTTGACCGCCGCGGACGCGGTGACGGCCGTGTCCCGCGCCACTTACGAGCAGGCGCTCGAGCGGACGCCCGCCGCGCAGCCGCGCCGCTGTGCCGAGCTGCCGATTGGCTGGGATCGCCGCGATCTCGAGTTCGCCGGCGGCGGCCCGCGGACCTTTCCCGATGACGGGCTGATTCACCTGTCGTACGTCGGCACGCTGTTGCCGACGGGCTTCGACACGCTGCGCGCCGTGCTCGGGGCGGTCGCGGCGTTACGGGCCAGCGACTCTTCGGCAAACCGTCTCAGGCTGCACTTCTTCGGCACGAGCAACCAGCGGACGTCCGATTCGCCACCGCGCGTCCTGCCGGTGGCGGCTGAATACGGCCTCACCGGCATCGTGACCGAACACGCGCCGCGCCTCGACTACTTCGAAGCCCTGCGCGTTCTGCGTGATTCGACCGCTGTGCTGCTCATGGGCAGCCGCGAGCGCCATTACACGCCGAGCAAGGTGTTTCCGGCGCTCGTCGCGCGGCGGCCGGTCTTTGCCGTGATGCACGAGGCGAGCAACGCGTCCGATCTGTTGCGTCGGATCGGCCGGGCGCCCGCCGTGCGGCTGGTGACATACGGCGACGAGATGCCGCAGGCCCGCATGAACACGATCGCCGCCGAGTTGTCGGCCTTGATCGCGCAGCCCTGCCACGACCCCGCGGCGGTGGACGAGAGCGTTCTCGAGCCGTTCTCGGCGTGTGCCCTGGCCGGAACGCTGGCGAAGGTGTTTGACGCGTGCCTGGCATGAGCTTCCTCGCGAGATCAGCGCAAGCAGCCTTCGCCGTCTTCGGTTTGCGAGTGACGCGTCTTCAGCCCGTCAACCGCTTCGATGGGATGCGCGATTTCCTGCGAATGATCGGGCGCGCGGGCTTCCAACCGTCGATCATTATCGATGGCGGCGCGAACATGGCGCAGTGGGCACGGAAGGCAGCCGATGCGTTTCCAGGCGTGCCCCTGCACCTCATTGAGCCTCAGTCGGCCTGCCAGGCCGAGCTTCGGGCGTTCGCTGCCTCGATTGGGTCGGTCGAGATTCACATGACGGCCGTCACCCGGCCCGGCCACGCTCTGGTGCGGATGGTCCACGCGACTGCCGGGTCGAGCGGCGCGCACGTCCTGGGCGACGCGGAACCTGAGGAGAACGCGGCCTGGTTGCCGGCGACCACGCTGGATCGGCTCTTTGCTGATCGCGTTGGCGACTCGGACCGCGTGCTGCTCAAACTCGATCTCGAAGGGCACGAGGTCGACGCCCTTGAAGGGGCCGAGACGCTGCTCCGCCGTGTCGAGGTGCTGGTGACCGAGATGCAGGTCTTCGAGATTGAGCGGAACGGACACGCCACTTTCGCAAAACTGATGACGATTCTCGGCGAACGTGGATTTGCCTTCTATGACGTCGCGGCGCTGGCGTCTCGACCCAGGGACGGCCGCCTGCGCCTGGGCGATGTGGTCTTCGTGCGCCGTGGCAGCCCGTTGATGGGTGACAACCGATGGGCGTAACACCCATACGGCTCACGATCGTCCAGACGCACCCGGTGCAGTACAACGCACCGTGGTTCCGGTACATCGCCGCCAACTGCCCGGAGCTCGAGCTGACTGTGGTCTACGCGGCTCGCCCGCGTCCCGAGCAGCAGGGCGCGGGTTTCGACCTGCCGTTCGAGTGGGACACGCCGCTGCTCGATGGCTACGCGTGGCAGCTGGTTCGCGAGGGCGGAGACGGCGACGACTTCGCGACGGGCCGGTTTCGCGGCCTCGACGTACCTGAAATCGGCAAGGCGGTCTCGGACACCCGCCCTGACATCGTGCTGGTGCCTGGCTGGCATTCCGTGACGTGCGTGCGGGCGCTGCTGTCGGCGCGCCGCCGCGGCGTGCCGGTCCTCTATCGAGGCGACACGCACAACGGGACGGGGCCCGCCGGCTGGCGGCGCGTGGCCTGGCACATCCGGACGCGTGCGTTCCTGTCGCTCTACTCCGGCTACCTGTCGGTAGGGCGTTTCTCGCGCGCGTACCTCGAGGGCCACGGCGTGGCGCCAACGCGCATTTACGCATCGCCGCACGCGGTCGACAACGACGGGTTCGCCGCGGGCGCCGAGCCGTTCCTCTCCGGAGCCGGCCGCACGAAGGCGCGGGCCGCATGCGGCGGCGGGCCGGACGATTTCATCGTGCTGTTTGCCGGGAAGATCGAAGCGCGCAAGCGGCCGCTCGATGCCGTGCGCGCCGTGGCGTCGCTCGGCCCGAACGCCGTGCTGGCCGTCGCGGGGTGGGGCGATCTCGAAGACGGGATGCGAGCCGAAGCCGAGCGGCTGGGCGTCCGCATCACCTGGCTCGGGTTCGTGAACCAGAGCCTGATGGGACGCGTCTACGCGGGCGCGGACTGCCTCGTCCTGCCGAGCGATCTCGAATCGTGGGGGCTGGTCGTCAACGAAGCCATGGCGACGGGCCTTCCGGCCGTGGTGGCGGACCGCGTCGGCTGCGCGCCTGACCTCATCGTGCCCGGCGAAACCGGCGAAATCGCCAGGACCGGCGATGTCAACGACCTGAGCGGGGCGCTTCGGCGCGTGCGCGATCGCGGTGGGCGCGCGTCCATGGGCGCCGCCTGCCGCGCACGCATCGCCCGCCACAGCTTCGAAGCCGCCACCACCGGGCTCGTGGCGGCCTGCCAGTCGCTGGTGCGACGCGACGCCGTGGCGCCCCGCGTCGTCGCCTGCTGCGGCGGCATGGTCATCGTGTCGGGGCTGGAGCGGATGACGTTCGAGGTGCTGGGCGTCGTGCGCAAACGCGGCGGCTCGGTCCATTGCATCGTCAACAGCTGGGAAAATCACCGGATCGTCGAGCTGGCCGAGCGTATTGGTGCCACCTGGTCCACCGGGTTCTACTGGTATTCGTTCGCCGGCCGGCCGAGGAGCCTGCTGCACGTGCTCCAGATGCTGTGGGATATCGTGCGGACCAGCGCCGGCCTGGCGCGTGTCGCCGTCCGCGTCGGACCGACGCACGTGCTCGTGCCCGAGTACGCAGCTGTCCTGCGCAACGCGCCCGTCCTGGCCGCGCTGAAGCTGCTCGGCGTCGACGTGGTGTTCCGCATCGCCAACGCGCCGGAGCGGGGACGGATCCATGACGTGCTGTGGCGCCGCGTTCTGCCGCCGTTCGTGACGCGGTTCGTGCCGAACTCGCGGTTCAGCTACGACCGGCTCCAGGAGACGGGCGTGCCCGAAGGCAAGATCACGCTCATTCGGAACGCGATCAGCCGGCGGGCCGTGTCGCCCCACACGGACGAGGAGGTCGTGCGGCTGGCCACGGCGCGTCCGACGATCCTGACCGTCGGTCAGATCGCGCCGTTCAAGGGCACGCATCTCACCGTCGAGGCGACGCTGGCCCTCCTGGCAGAGGGCCTGGATGTGCAGACGCTGGTGGTCGGCATGGTGCCGTCGTGGCCGCCAGAACTGGTCGAGTACGTGGCGCGCCTTCGCGAGCGCATCGCGTCCGCCGGCGCCTCGGATCGCGTGCACCTGGTCGGGGCGCGGGAGAATATTCTGGACATCATGAAAGCCAGCTACGTGCTGGCCGCGCCCATCCTTCAGGAGGAGACCTTTGGCAACGTCGCGCTCGAAGCGCGCAGCGTCGGACTGCCCGTGGTGACGTTCGCGCGGGGCGGCCTGACCGAACTGGTCAGCCACCGGGCGACGGGCTACGTGTGCGCGTCGTCCGATCTCGCAGGCCTGCTCGACGGCTTGCGGCATTTCCTCGCGCATCCGGCCGAGCGCGCCGCGGCCAGCGCCCGCAGCCTGGCCGTGTCCGCGGAGCCGGGTAACGACTGCACGCCGGGCGAATTCGAGCGCCGCTGGTGGGCGATGTTCGAGAAGGCGAGCTGACCGGCGTGGGCACAAGCGAATTCGCCGACGCCAGGTTCGCGAAGTACGCGGAGTCGGGCGCCTATCATTGGCGTGAAATCGGTCGAGGCCTCATCGCCCACAACGCGTTCACCGCCGAACGCTATCGCCGGGTCATCGACGGGGCCGCGCTGCGCGACGGCGACCGGGTGCTCGACTACGGGTGCGGCGACGGCGCGTTGCTCGGCGTGCTGCACCGGGGAGCCGGCCGCAGGCGCTACCATCTGCACGGTTTCGATCCGAACGCGTTGGCCGTTGAGCTGGCCGGCGCGGCGCTTCCGGCCAACGGCGTGGACGCGACGATCCACGCGTCGCTCGCGTCGATTCCCGACGGCCACTTCGATCGCGTGATCTGCACCGAGGTCATCGAACACGCCTCGGATCCCGACGCGCTGCTGAGCGAGGTGGCGCGGGTGCTCAAGCCCGGCGGCCGTGCCGTCGTCACGACGCCTGTCCGGCTGACTGAGGACCCGCAGGACGTCAACCACGTCCGCGAGTGGTTTCCGAGCGAGTTCGCGCGCATCTTCGACCGCGGTCTGTGGCGCATCGTCTCGCACGATCAAGTGGTGCCGGCAGCGGCCCCCGAGGTCTATTTCTGGCGCCCGCTGGTGTTTGCGCGCGTGCCCGTGTTCCGGCTGCTGTGCAATCTGTTGTCGATCTACGCTGGGGTCAACGCGATGTCCTGGCTCCGGATGCGGCCGCGACTGTTCATGATGCAAATCGTCATTGCCGAGAAGGTCAGCCATGACTAGACGCCGTTCAGCGGAGCGGGTGGCGCGATGAAGAGACTGGTGGTTCTCGCCGGGCTCGTCGTGTGGATCGTTTCCGGCGACTGGCTCCTGGGCCTCAGCGCGTTCGTGCTCGCGCTCGGCTGGGCGCTCCTGCCGGCTCGAGGAAGGCCCGCCCGTGCTCGCGCTCGCCTACACCCTGCAATGGGTGGCGGTGTGCGTCGGGTTGTACTACGTGGCCATCACGGGCCGCCCGCTGCAGGCGACGCTCGGCAGCGATTACCAGCCGATGGTGCTCATCGGCCTCGGCTGCCTCATCGCGATCCTCGCCGGACTCCTGTTCGGACAGTTCCTGGTTGGCCGCTTGCGGCCCCTCGAGGGCGTGAGGCCAGCTTACGCCCTGACGTTCAAGAGCCTTGTCATGACGTATATCGGGGCGACGGCTCTTGCCGGCTTTGTTCACGAGTTTGCGTGGAGCTTCCCGACGATTACGCAGGCGATCATCGCCGTCTCGTTTCTCCGGCTCGGGCTGCTCTACCTCGTGTTGCGACGCCTGGTCGCGGACGACCGCTGGACCGTGATGGCCCTGGTCCTGTTGTTCGAGATCGGCCTTGGTTTCACCGGGTTCCACGCCGGGTTCCGCGAGCCGCTCATCATGGCCGTGCTCGTGTTCCTCGAACGGTTCGACCGGCGCAACGTGCGTCACTGGGCGAGCCTGGGCGTCCTCTGCGTGGGCATGGCTGCGCTGGGCATCACCTGGATCAGCATCCGCGTCAATTACCGGGAGCGATACCTCGCTGATGAAGCCTTCGCGCAGAACCGCGGCGCGCGGTTCGACAGCATCACGGCGGCGGCGAAACAGTGGGCGGCCCAGGACCAAAGCCAGTTCCGCAGCAACGTGGACGTCTTCATCGACCGCCTCTGGGCCATCTACTATCCGGCGCTGGCCGTGGCGCGCGTGCCCGACGTCGTGCCGCACACCAACGGCAGGCTGATGCTCGATACGCTGGAATTCACGTTCATGCCGCGCGTGTTCTTCCCCGACAAGCCGGAGGTTGGTTCCGACAGCGAGCTCGTCCGGCGCTTCTCGGGCGTGTGGGTCGCCGGCGCCAACGAGGACACGGACATCGCCTTCGGCTACGCGGCCGAGTCGTACATCGACTTCGGCGTCCCCATGATGTTCCTGCCGGTGTTCATCTGGGCGACGTTCATGGGCGTCTGCTATGCCGGCATGTTCAAGTACTTCCGGCACCGCGACATCGCCGTGTCGGTCACGACGGTCATCTGCTGGCTCACGTTGTATCTGTTCGAGCGCTCGTGGACGAAGACGATCGGGCTGGGTGGCACGCTCATGATTTACGTCGGCAGCCTCAGCTTCGTCCTGGATCGCCTCTGGTTCGAGAAATTCAAGAACGTGTACGTCGAGCAGCTGGCGGACGCCGAGGATGAAGTCGCTGACGCGCCGCCGCTTCGCTTTCAGCCGCACTCGAAGTGAGCATCTGGAATGGCGCGGCCTTCCTGTATGCCCGGTATCGGCTGGGTCTGATCGACGCCGACACGCAGACGACCCCCGCCGAGCGCGCGTGCCTGAGGCGTCACGCAGCGGGCCGCAGAAGCCTGGTCGAGATCGGCGTCATGCACGGCGCGACGACGGCGCTGCTCCGCAGTGTGATGGCCTCCGATGGCGTCGTCACCGGCATCGATCGACATCCGCCGGGCAGGCTCCGGGTGAGCTTCGAGCGGCTCTTCGCAAAGCACGAGCTGGCGCGCCACCCGCGCGGGCAGGCCGTGCTGCTGCGCGAGTGGAGCCACGATGCGGCGCGTCACTGGACGACGCCCATTGATTTTCTGTTCATCGACGGCGACCACAGCTGGACCGGCCTCGAACGCGACTGGCAGGACTGGACACCGCATCTGGTCCCCTCCGGCGTCGTCGCGCTGCACGACAGCCGTCCGATGCCCGACCGCGACGCGTTGGACAGCGTACGGTTCACCAGCGACGTTGTCCTGCACGATCCGCGGTTTGCTGTCGTTGATGCCGTTGACAGCCTGACCGTGCTGGAACGCCTCGCGACTGCTGACTGCCGACTGCCGACTGCCGACTGCCGACTCTGACTGCCGACTGCTGACTGCTGACTGCCGACTGCTGACTGCTGACTGCCGACTGTGCGCGTCCTCCACGTCACCCCCTACTTTGCCCCGGCCTTCCGGTACGGTGGGCCCCCGCGCAGCATCCTCGGCCTCTGCAGGGCGCTCATGGAGGCTGGCGTCGAGATCGAGGTGTTCACGACAACGGCGAACGGGGCCGAGCCGCTGGCAGCGGCCCCCGAGGGGACTGAATATGAGGGCGTCCGCGTCCGCTACTTTCCGCTCGCGTGGCCGCAGCGGTACTGGCGCGCGTCCGGACTGGCCGCCGCCCTCGGGCGCGCGCTGCCCGCGGCCGACCTGGTTCACGTGCACGGCCTCTGGAATATGACCGGCTCGGCGGCCGTCTCCTGCGCGCGCGACGGCGGCCGGCCGTACGTCGTCTCGCCGCGCGGCATGCTGCAGCCGGCGGCGATGCGGCGGCATCGTGTCCTGAAGGCCGCTGCGTACTGGGCCAGCGAGCGCGCGCACCTCAGCGGCGCGGCGTTTCTCCACGCCACCTCGCGCGTCGAGCAGCAGCAGATCGCGAAGTACGGTCCGCCCGTGGTGACGATCGCCAACGGCGTGACGCCCGTCGCGGTGTCGCTTCATGCGCTGGAGCGGCTGCGGGAGCGCGCGCAGATCGACGCCGCGGACGAGGTGGTGCTGTGCCTCGGGCGGCTGCATCCGATCAAGCGGCTCGACCTGCTGGCTGCCGCCTTCGCGATCGTGCACCGCGCGCGGCCCCGCGCGCGACTCGTCATCGCCGGGCCGGACGAGGATGGCTACCGCGCGCGGGTCGAACCGCTGTTTGTGCCCGTTGCCGGCGCAACGCGCTGGCTCGGCGCCGTTGACGCGGAAACCATCGGCGCGCTCTTCGCCGCGAGTCGCACCCTCGTGCAGTGCTCGGACTCCGAAAGCTTCGGCATGAGCGTCGCCGAAGCGCTCACGGCCGGGCTTCCGGTCGTCGTGACGGATCGAACGCCGTGGTCGCAGGTGGCTGCGCTCGAGCTCGGATACTCGGTGGCTCATGAACCGGCCGCGATCGCCAGGGGCATCCTGGAGATTCTCGAGCGTCCGGCGGACGGCAGCGCGATGGGCGCGCGCGGCAAGGCCTGGGCCCGGGAGACGTTCGGGTGGGAACCGATCGGGCGATCCATGCGAGACGCCTATCAACGCGTGCTCGATCGGCCGAGGAGTCTCACGGCGTGAGCGCGGGCGTGCTCCGGTCCGTGCTGCTGACGCCCAATGTGCTCGGGCAGGACGGTGTGTCGTCGTTGTCGCGCGAGATCGTCCGGGCGCTGCCCAGGCCGGCCGCGGTGATCAGCCTCCACGACCCCGACGGGCTTCCTGCCGGCGCGGACGATGTCGAGATGCACGGCGCCGGCGGGGGGCGCGGGGCGTTCCTCGCCGCTGCGGCGGCCGTGTCGCTCCGGTGTTCGCCCGCGACCGACATCGTCTGCAGCCATCTGCACCTGGCGCCTGCCGCCGTGCTGCAGGCCTGGCGGGGCGCCCGCGTGACCGCGGTGCTGTGCGGTGTCGAAGCATGGGTGCCGCTGCGGAAGCCGGAAGCGTGGGCCCTCGATCGCGCTGGGCTCGTCGCGATTTCGCAGCACACGGTCACGAGATTCAAGAGCGCCAACCCGGCGTTCGCGGCGACAGACGTGGCGGTGTGTTACCCGGGCGTGCCCGACCTGCCCGTCCCGCCTGGCCGGCCCGGCCTGCCCGGCCCGCCCGACCTGCCCGGCCCGCCCGACCTGCCCGGCCCGCCCGCGCTGATCGTGGCGCGGATGTCCGCCGACGAGCGCTACAAAGGGCACGACGAGCTGCTCGATGTCTGGCCCGCGTTGCTCGCGCGCAAGCCGGGCGCGCGGCTCATCGTGGCGGGCGACGGCACCGATCGTCAGCGACTCGAGCTGCGTGCAGCGTCGCTCGGCCTGTCGCACGCCGTGACGTTTGTCGGCCGCGTGGGAGACGACGAACTGGCCGCCCTGTACGAGCAGTGCCGCTTCCTTGTCATGCCCAGCCGCGACGAGGGTTTCGGCCTCGTGTTCCTCGAGGCGATGCGCGCCGGGAAGGCATGCGTGGGCGCAAACGGCGCGGCCGCCGAGATCATCCGCCACCGCGTGACGGGCCTGATCGTGGAACCGGGCGCGCCGGACGATCTGGCGGCGGCCCTGTTCACGCTGTTCGACGATTCGGAGGCGTGCCGTCGCTTCGGCGCTGCCGGGCGGGAACGCTTTCTGTCGACCTTCACCGATGCCTGCTTTCAAGCGCGATTCGCGCGGGTTCTCGAGCGCCGCCAGCCCGCACGTTAACGCACCATGAACATTCTCGGCCTGAACGCCTACCACGGTGACGTCTCCGCGGTGCTCGTACGCGACGGCCGGCTTGTGGCGGCCGTCGAGGAAGAGCGCTTCCGCCGCATCAAGCACGTCGCCGGCTTTCCCGACCAGGCAATCGCCGAGTGTCTCCGCATGGGAGGGCTCGAAGGCCGCGACGTCGACGTCTTCGCCGTGTCTCGAAACCCCCGCGCGCACCTGTGGCGAAAGGCGCTGTTTCTTCTGGAGCACCGTCCGAAGCGGACGATCGGCGATCGGCTGCGCAACGTCGCCAGCATCGGGCGGCTGTCCGGTACCATTGCGGCCTCCGTCGGACTCGACGAATACGACGTCCGCCCGCGCATGCGCTACGTCGAGCATCACCCCGCCCACCTTGCCAGCGCCGCGCTCGTCAGCCCGTTCGACGATGCCGCGGTGTGCGCGATCGACGGGTTCGGCGACTTCGTCAGCACCTCGTGGGGACGGCTGGAAGGGTCGGCCGTCCACGTCGATCGCCGCGTGTTCTTCCCGCATTCGCTCGGCCTCCTGTATCTCGCCGTCACGCAGTACCTCGGTTTTCCCAACTACGGCGACGAGTTCAAGGTGATGGGCCTTGCGCCCTACGGCGAGCCGCGCTACGTCAGGGAGATCGAGTCGCTGGTCAACCTTCGGGAAGGCGGGATGTTCGAGCTCGACCTCTCGTACTTCAGTCACTGGTCCGACGGCGTCACGATGACGTGGGCCGAGGGCGAACCCACCATCGGCCGCGTGTTCAGCCCGAAGCTCGAGCAATTGCTCGGCCCGGCGCGCCGGCGGGACGAGCCGATCCAACCCAAACACGAGGCCATCGCCGCGTCGCTGCAGACGGCCTTCGAGCGCGCGCAGGTGCACGTGCTCCGGCAGGTCTACGAGGCCACGAAGAACCCGCGGCTGTGCCTCGCGGGCGGCTGCGCGATGAACAGCGTCGCCAACGGCAAGATCCGCGAGCGCACTCCCTTCCGCGACGTCTACATCCAGCCGGCGTCAGGCGACAACGGAACCGCGCTCGGCGCGGCGTTCGACGCGTGGCACGCGTCGTCCAGTCGTCCGCGCACGTTCGTGATGGAGCATGGTTACTGGGGACCATCGTTCGACGACTCCGCGATTGCCGCGGCCGTGTCCGCGCAGGCCGGCGCGATTCGCGCGGCCGGCTGCCGCGAGCGGTGCTGGGACGATGAGGCCGCGCTGGACGACTGGACCGCGTCGCAGATTGCCGCGGGCCGGGTGGTGGGCTGGTTCCAGGGACGGATGGAATGGGGCGCCCGCGCGCTGGGCAACCGCAGCATCGTTGCGGACCCGCGGCGTGCCGACATGCGCGACATCATCAACACCCGCATCAAGTTCCGCGAGCGGTTCCGCCCGTTCGCGCCGTCGGTGGCCGTCGAAGCCCTCGACGACTTTTTTGTCGGAGCGGTGCCCGACCCGTTCATGCTCCAGGTCTATCCCATCAGGCCGGACAAACGCGCGGTCGTGCCGGCCGTCACGCACGTGGACGGCTCGGGCCGCCTGCAGACCGTCAGCCGCGAGTCGAACCCCCGCTATTGGAACCTGATCAAAGCCTTCGAACGCCTGAGCGGCGTGCCGATGCTGCTGAACACGTCGTTCAACGAAAACGAACCGATCGTGCTGCGCCCGCAGGAGGCGCTCGATTGCTTCCTGCGGACGCACATGGATGTGCTGGTCATGGGACGCCACGTCGTCGAGCGTCCGGTGTGAAGATCTGCTTCTTCAACCGATCGTACTGGCCGGATCAGGCAGCCACCGGCCAGTTGTTGACCGAGCTCGCCGAAGATCTCGTGGCGCGGCACGGGTGCGAGGTGTCGGTGGTGGCCGGCCGCGCGCTCCATGGGCGCGACGGCCGGAAGGGCGGCCGCTGGCCGATCGGCCCGGTCAGCCCTGTCAGCCACGAAGAGCAGCGGGGCGTGCGGATTCTCCGCGCCAACGGCACCGCGTTCCCGCGTCACCGGTTCGCCGGCCGCGCCAGCAATTACCTGACGTATTTCGCGTCGGCGTATGCCGCCAGCTGGCGGCTCGGTCCGCAGGACGTCGTGGTGTCGTTGACCGACCCGCCGATTCTCGGCCTCGCCGCGCTGCGTGCCGCGCGCCGCGCCGGGGCCCGCTTCGTCTTCCTGTGCGAGGACGTGTTCCCCGAAGTGGCCGTCCTGCTCGACGACTTTCACAACGCGACCGTGAACCGCACGCTCGATCGCATCAACCGGTACCTGCTCCGCGAAGCCGATGCCGTCGTGGCCCTGGGCGACCGCATGAAACGGCGCCTGGTCGAAGAGAAGGGCGCCGACCCTTCGCGCGTCCGCGTGATCCACAACTGGGCCGACTGCGAAGCCATCACGCCGAAGCCGAAGGACAACGCGTTCGCGCGCGCGCACGGCCTGACCGACCGCTTCGTCCTGATGCACTCCGGGAACGTCGGCCTGTCGCAGAACCTCGATCTGCTCCTCGAAGCCGCGGCGCGGCTGACGTCCAGGGAACAGCTCGTCGTGGCCATCGTCGGCGACGGCGCGCGGCGCCAGCCGCTGCAGGAGATGGCGGTCCGGCGCGGGCTCACGAACGTCCGGTTCTTCCCGTACCAGCCCAAGGAGCAGCTCGACGAGTCGTTCGCCACGGCCGATGCCTTTCTCGTATCGCTGAAGCCGGGGCTTGAGGGCTACATCGTGCCGAGCAAGGTCTACGGCATCCTGGCCTCGGGGCGTCCGTTCGTCGCCGCGGTCGACCCGAGCTGCGAGGCCGCCGTCATCGCACGCGAGCATCAGTGCGGCATCATCGCCCCGCCGGGAGAGCCCGAGGCACTGGCGGCGTCCATCGCGACCCTCTGTGACGACCCCGCCGGGGCGCGTGTGATGGGTGAGAACGCCCGCCGCGCGGCGTGGCGTTACGACCGCCGCGTCGCCGTCCAGTCGTACTACGACCTCTTCGCCAGCCTCGGGCGCGGCACGGTGCCGGCATGATCAAGCGCCTGTTCGACGCGTCGCTTGCCGGCGTGGGGCTGCTGGTATCCGTGCCCTTCTGGTGCGTGATTCCGCTTGCGATCAAGCTCGAGGACGGCGGTCCGGTGTTCTTCCCCCAGGCCCGCGTCGGTTTGAACGGCCGGGTATTCCAGGCGCTGAAGTTCCGATCCATGCGCCCCGACGCCGAGGCGCTGACCGGGCCCGTGCAGGCCACCGAACACGATCCGCGCGTCACGCGCGTCGGGCGTGCCCTGCGCGCGACGGCCATGGACGAACTGCCCCAGCTCGTGAACATCCTCGTCGGCGACATGAGCTTCGTCGGCCCGCGGCCGCTCAGGCCCGGTGAGCTCGAGGTCAGAGGCGACGGTCAGCTGACGCCGCTCTCGGAAATCCCGGGCTATCAGGAACGCCACTCGGTCCGGCCCGGGCTCACGGGTCTCACGCAGGTCTACGCGCCGCGCGATATCTCGCGCACGAGCAAGTTCCGGCTCGATCGCCTGTACCTGAAGCGCGCGAGCTTCTGCCTCGACCTGAAACTCATCGTGCTGTCATTCTGGATTACGGGCCGGGGTTCCTGGGAGGTGCGGGGCCGCAAGGTCTGAGCGGGCGGCGGCGCGAATCGTAAGCCAGACCTTATAATGTCCGCGTTGGACATCGACGTCCTCGTCGTCGGCGGCGGACCGGCCGGCCTGTACGCGGCCGAGTGCCTGGCAAGCCGCGGAATTTCGACGCTCGTCTGCGAAGAGCATGCGCGCGTGGGCGCTCCTGTTCATTGCACGGGCATCCTCGCGAGCGAGAGCTTCGAGGCCCTCGGCCTGCCGCACGACGCGACGCTCAACACGCTGACGACCGCGCAGTTCGTGTCGCCGTCGGGGTTGAGGATCCCGTACTCGACGTCGACGCCGATGGCTGCGGTGATCGATCGTGTCGCGTTCGATCAGGCGTTGGCGAGACGGGCGGCGGCGGCGGGCGCCCAAGTGCGGGTCGGCACCCGGGTCTCGGTCGTCGAGACCGGGCCCGCGTCCGTGCGGGCGCTCGTCGGCGAGGACTGGATCACCGCCCGGCTGCTCATCATGGCCTGCGGCGCGAACTACACGTTCCAGCGCCGCTTCGGCCTGGGGCTGCCGCGAAGCTACCTGCACACGGCCCAGCGCGAGCTCGTGGCCCGGCGCCCCGGCGACGTTGAACTGCATTTCGGCCACGACATCGCGCCCGGCGGGTTCGCGTGGGCGGTGCCGATTGTCCGGGAGTCAGGCACCTACGTCCGCGTGGGCGTGATGACCGCCCGCGATCCCCTCGGCGGCTACGCGCGCATGCTGGCCCGGGTGGCCGGGCCGTGGGGCATCGAGGACTCCCCTGAGCCGCCCCGGCAGAAGCTCCTGCCGCTCGGCGCCATCGACCGCACGTACGCCGACCGGACGCTCATCGTCGGCGATGCGGCCGGGCTCGTGAAACCGACGACCGGCGGCGGGATTCACTACAGCATCCTCAGCGCGAAACTGGCGTCCAGCATCGCGGCCGCCGCCCTCGAGAGTGATTGTCTCGATGCGGAGGCGCTGGCGTCGTACGAGCGCGCCTGGCGCGACCAGCTCGGCGAAGAGTTTGCCGAGCAGCGCTCGCTGCGCGATCTGGTCACGCGGCTGAGCGACCGCGAGATTGACAGCTTCTTCGAGCTCGCCCGGACCGACGGCATCATGCCGATCGTCCGGAGGACAGCGCAGTTCAACCACCATCGTCACCTGATTCGCGCGCTGCTCCGGCATCCTCCGGCGCGAAAAATCCTGTTCCGTTCGATCCTCGGATGATTCTGCTCGCCCGCAAGTTCTTCCGGCGCCCGTCGGCCGATCGCCGGCTGCTCGTACGCGCTTTCGGCGTGCACGCGTGTATCTCATCGCTTCTGCGCGTTGCCGGCATCCGCAGGCTGAGCCGGTGGCTGGAGGCCGGCAGCGTGGATCGAGGCGCGTGCGGCATCGACGACGCCTCCATGGAACGCGTGGTCTGGGCGGTTCGCCAGGCGGCAGCGGTCGCGCCGTGGGGCCGCACGTGCCTGACCGAAGCACTGACGGCGGCCGTCCTGCTGCGGCTCGCCGGGTGCGAGACGACGCTGCAGTACGGCGTGGCTTCAGCGGATGCCGGCGGTCTCGACGCGCATGCGTGGCTGGAGTACCGGGGCACCGTGATCCTCGGCCACTCCGCCCGGCCCTATGCCGCGCTCCATCACGCCGGGCGGACCGCATGACGTCCCCGACCCTCGATGCCGCGTTCAGGATCCCCGACGAGGTGATTTTCCGAGAGCTCGACGGCGAGGCCGTGGTGCTGAACCTCGATACCGGCATCTACTTCGGCCTGGACGCCGTCGGCACGCGCATCTGGCGGCTGATCGAGGAGCGCAAGCCGCTCCGGACTGTCCTCGATACGCTGATCGACGAGTACGAAGCCCCGCCTGACCGCCTGCAACGCGACCTCCTGACATTCGTCGAGCACCTGAACAGCAAGGGCCTCCTCTTTCTCGGCTGACCGCCGCTTCATGAGCGCACTGGCCGGGATCGTGCGGTTCGACGGCGGTCCGGCTGACGCCGTGACGGTTGGGCGCATGATCGATTGCGTCGAGCATCGGGGCCGCGACCGGCGGGAGGTGTGCGCCGAAGGCGCCGTGACGCTGGCGTATCGCTGGCAGCGGACCGGGCCGGCCCAACCGGTCGACGTGCAGCCGCTGTTCGATCGCCTGGCCCGCGTCGCGCTCGTGTTCGACGGCCGGATCGACAACCGGCCGGACCTCGCGCCCGATCTCGATCTGCGCGACGACGATTCCGTGTCGGACGCGGCGATCGTGCTGGCCGCCTATCGCCGGTGGGGGAGCGACATGCTCCCGCGGCTGCTCGGCGATTTCGCACTCGCACTCTGGGACGAACGTGAACATCGATTGACGCTTGCACGGGATCCGCGCGGCGTACGGGCGATCTCATACGCGGTCATCGATGGCTGCGTGGCATTTGCGACCGAACCACGGCAGCTGCTGCGCGTGTCTGGCATCGATGCCGCGCCGAACCTGGGATTCTTCGCCGAACGCCTGACCGGCATCGTGTCCCATCGCGCGGACACGATCTTTCGAGGCATCCAGCGCGTGCCGGCCGCCCACGCGGTGACGGCGACGTCGGCCGTGCCGGCCGGAATCGTGGTGGCCCCACATTGGGATATCGATCCGGGGCGCGAGCTTCGCTATGCGGACGAAGCTCAGTACGCCGAGCACTTGCGCGAGCTTGTCGAGCGCGCCGTGACGGCCAGGCTCCGCGGCCTCGATCGCGCCGCCGTTCTGCTCAGCAGCGGGATCGACTCTGCCTCGGTCGCCGGCGTGGCCTGCCGGGCGAATCCGCGCGGAAGCCCCGTCGAAGTGCGGACCTACAACCTTGGGTTTCCGGACTACCCAGATGCCGACGAGGAACCCGGCGCCCGGCGCACGGCGAAGCATTTCGCGGTGCCGTTTCTGTCCGTCGCGCTCCAACCTGGGACTCCCCAGGACGATCTCGAGCGCGTGACCCGGCTCGAGGACACCGTGCCGGGCGCCTTCGGCATCGGCGAAGGTGTGTTGACCGCCTCCATGGCGCACGACGGCTGCCGCGTTGTGTTGTCGGGTATCGGCGGCGACGAGTGGTTTTCGGGCGCCTACCTGCACACGGCCGACATGATCAGGGATGGCCGGATCCTCGCTGGCCTCCGGCAGTTGTGGCACGACGGACACAACCCGGATGCTTTTCATGGCGTCGGCGTCCTGGCGACGTCGTGTTTATGGGCACTGACGCCCGACCCCGTCAAGTGGGCGGTCAGACGGACGCGTCCGGCGGTGGACCGCACACCGCCCGGCTTCGACCGGGCGTTCGCAGCCTCCGTGTCGCTGGCCGATCGAGTGGCGCCGGTGCCTATCGACACGCGTTTTCCGACGCTCGCCGCCGGCGCTGCCTATCGTGCCGCGATGCATCCGCACGGAATCTACGCCTGGGAAGAAAGCGCGCGCCAGATCAGCCTCCTCGGCTGCGAGCTTTCAGCGCCCCTGCTGGACCGCCGCATCGCGGAGTTCGCGGCGGCGGTCCCGGAGGAGCAGCGCTGGGCGGGGCGACACACCAAGCGAGTGCTGCGAGCCGCGATGGCCGGCATCGTGCCGGACGACGTCCGTATCAGCCAGCCAAAGCGGGATCCCGGCGCGGCCGTTTTCGCGCAGGTCGAGCGTGCGCACCGGGCGGGTCCGCTCGAGAGCCTGGAGCTCGTCGACGCCGGCATGCTCGAAAGAGCGGCCGTGGACGGCATGTATCGAGAAATGGTTCGGCTGTTCGACAATGGGCAGAATCGCTATAAAGTACTGGCGTATCGATTGTGGACGTTTCTGGCTGGCGATTGCGTCTGGCGCAGGCTGTTCGGCCGAGACGCCCGCGCCATCGGGTGAGCTCTCAACGGAGGTCTGCAGTGGAACGGAAACTCCAAGACGAGGACTCGAACGACCGCACGGCGGCTCGTCTCCCGAAGAAGACGTACGCGCCCCCCGTTATCACGGAGTACGGCAGCGTGGCGAAGCTGACCCAAAGCGGTGGCGGCTCGGTTGTAGAAGGCTTCAGCCAGCTGAAGACCTGCCTCTAGCCTGACGTGTCGCTCGAACTGGACGCGCACCGCCAGTTCATCGGTGACCGCCCGCGAGTCGACGCCCTCGAGCGGGCCATCGCCGCGGTGGTGGGGCCGGGGGACGTGGTCATCGATTTAGCCTCAGGTACCGGCATTCTGGGGCTGCTCGCCTGCCGCGCCGGCGCCTCCCGCGTCTACTGCATCGAGTCCGGCGGCATCATCGGACTGGCCCGCGATCTGGCGCGCGCCAACGGGTTCGAGGATCGCATGCAGTTCGTCTTCGCCCATTCCTCCCACGCCCGCCTGCCTGAACGCGCCGACGTTCTCATCAGCGATCAAATCGGACAGTTCGGCTTCGAAGCCGGCCTCGTGCAGACCGTCGCCGACGTCAGGACACGTCTGCTCAAGCCGGGCGGCCGCATCATTCCCGAGCGCGTCACGATGTATCTCGCACCGGTCGAGACGCCGGCTCTGCGGGACGGCCTGGCGTTCTGGGCCGGCGGCCCCGTGGGTTTCAGCTTCGGGCCCGCGCGCGAGATCGCGGTGAACAGCGGCCACCGTTTCCGCATCGAGCCCGATCAGTTGCTCGGCCCCGGCGTCCCTGGCGCCACGATCGAACTGCAGACGGTCACCGACACGCCGTTCGACTGCCGCGCGTCCCTCACCTCGTCGCGCGACGGCATGCTCGACGGCATCGGCGGCTGGTTTGCTGCCGACCTGGCCGGCGGCATCGCCATGACCAACGCGCCGGGCGACGTGAACCGGATCGATCGGCGCAACGTCGTGTTTCCCATCGACCAGCCCGTGCCGCTGCGCGCCGGTGACGCCGTGCACGTGTCCATGCGGATCCGGCCTTCCGATCTGCTCGTGAAGTGGACGGTCGAGGCGGGAGGCAGACGGTTTTCGCACTCGACGCTCGCCGGCATGCTGATTCCCCGTGAGGATCTCGAGCGAACCCGTCCCACGTTTACGCCCCGTCTCACCGATCGCGGCGTGGCGCGCCGGACCGTGCTCGAGTTGTGCGACGGCCGGCCGCTGGACGCGATCGAGCGCGAGGTGTACGAACGGCACCGCGATTTGTTCGACTCCGAAGCGGCCGCGCACGTGTTCGTGGCCGAGGTCGTGACCCGCTACTGTGTCTGACCGCCGACGCTACCGCTGGGCGTCGCTGGTCGTGGACAGTGACCTGCCGCTTCCCGAGTTGACCAGAGCCTCCGGCCGGCGCGGCGCCGACATCGTGGTGCGTCGCGCGTCGTCCCGGCCGCGCCAGGGCGCGCGGGTCGAACGCCATACCTGGCGGTTTCCGGACGGCACGCCGTGGGCGTCGGTGGCGAGCGGTGATGGCGAGCATATTCTGCGATTCCGCCGCTTCGCCGAGTTCGTGGTCGCCGATCAGGGCCGTTCGATTCGCTGGCATGCGCCGGCGGCGACCAGACCCGAGACGATCCGGCACCTGCTGCTCGATCAGGTGCTGCCGGCGGTGGCGTTCGAGCACTCGCTGATCGGCTTTCACGCGTCGGCGGTGGTCGTCAACGGCATGGCCATCGCGTTCGCCGGTCCGGCGAGCCGGGGAAAGTCCACGCTGGCGGCGGGGTTTGCGGCCGACGGGCATGCGGTCGTGACCGACGATTGCCTGATGATGGAGTGGCGGCGTCGTGAGCCCCGCGCCGTGCCGAGCTACCCGTCGCTCCGGCTGTGGAAGAGCACCGCGGACCGGCTGTTCGGCTCAACGCCCGGACTGCGACCGGTGGCGCAGTACACCTCGAAGCTGCGACTCGGCGCTCGGGTACGGGCCGTCACGTTTCGCCGCTTGCCCGTTCTCGTGCGGAAGATCTACGTGATCGATCGGCGCGCGGGCGCCGCGCGCATCGACGCCCTGTCCAGCCGCGAGGCGTACATCGAGCTGCTGAAGACCACGTTTCGTCTCGACCCGCGCGATCGCGCGGCCGCCCGCCGTGAGGTGGCCGCGCTCTCGGCGATCGTGCAGCGCGTGCCGGTCGCGCGCCTGCGCGTGCCGCCGCGGCTGGATTCCCTGGTCGTCGTGCGGCGGGCGATTGCCGCGGATCTGGCCGCCACGGAGGAGACCTGATTGCGCCGCGGCCGATTCGCACTCGCGGCCGTGATTGCCGGGCTGCTGATCCGGGTGGCGGCGCTCTCGTTTCCCGGAACCGGCGACGTGCGGGTCTGGAAGACCTGGGCGTACAACGTCGTCGGGACCGGCGCGAGCCTGTTGTACGGCGTCGGCGCATCGGCGGCGGCGCCCTCGCAATACTATCTGCTGCACTTCGGAGACTTCGAAGCCATCGCTGACTACCCGCCGCTGTCCCTGTACGAGTTGGGGATCGCGGGCTCGGCCTACCAGCACGCCAACGGCGGGGCGTTCCCCGACACCACTGCGCTCACGGCGACGATCAAGGCCGTTCCCGTGGTGTTCGAGGCGGCGCTCTGTGCGCTTCTGTTCGTGGTGCTGCGGCGCGCGGCCGGCGAGGCGCCTGCCCGCTGGGCGGTCATCGCGTACTGGCTGAACCCGGCGGCGATCGTCAACGCGAGCTTCGGCGGCTACCTCGATGCCCTGTTCGTGCTCCCGGCAGTTGGTGCTCTGATGGCCGCGGTGGCTGGCTGGCCGGCGTTGGCCGGGGGCCTCATTGCGGCGTCCGTCCTGACCAAGCCACAGGGCCTCTTCATCGTCCCGGCGGTGGCGATAGCGATCTGGAATTCCGGACAACCGGCCGGGCGGCGGTGGCGCGTGACGGTGTCGGGTCTGGGTGCGGTTTTCGTATCGGCCGCAGTCGCCGCGCCTTTCGTGGCCGCCGGCGCCTGGTGGAACATGGTGCACGGCGTGGTCTCGCAGACCCACGAGACCTACCTGTCGATGGAGGGCTACAACTTCTGGTGGATGACCGGGCACTTCCTGTGGGTGGCCTATGCGTGGCAGCGTGGCCTCGATGCATGGGCGGTGTTCGTCGGGCCCGTGACGCGCATCCCGTTCGTGAGGGCGGCCGCGCACGGCCTGCCGTTTCTGCGCGTCGCCGGCACGATGCTGGCGCTGGCCGGCATCGGGTGGGGCGTCTCGATTGGCCGCAGGGCGAGCGACCTGTCACTGGTTGCGGCGGTTGGTGCGTTCTCGGTGCATGCGTACGCGGTGCTCGGAGCCCAGGTCCACGAGAACCATCTGTTCGCGGCGATGCCGCTGCTGGTCATCGCCGCGGCGACGCGCAGACGCTTCGTGCCGATTCTTGCCGGCGTCAGCGTCTTTCTGGCGCTCAGCATGCTGTTCTGCATCTTTAGCGACCAGGAGGGCCGCTGGGTGCTGTCCCGCTCGCTGACGCTGCTCGATACGACGCTGTTGCTGGCTGTGTTCAACTGCGGGCTCCTCGTCTGGCATGGCGCCGTGCTCCGTGCCGAGGCGCGCGCGTGACGCGACGTCGTTCGATGTTTGCGATCGCCCTGGTTGCCGGCATGCTCGTCCGGCTGGGAGCGTTGCCGCTCCCGGGTGCCGGCGACGTCGACCCCTGGAAAGTGTGGAGCTACCATTTCGTGACCGACGGCGTCACGAAGCTCTACGGCACCGGATCGCCACCCTCCTACGTGGATTTCACGTTCCACGACAAATTCGCGCCCGTCAACTACCCGCCGCTCGCGCTCTACGAGCTCGGCGCCACAGGCTGGGTGTACTCGCTCGCTACCGGCGGGCGGTTTCCCGACACGGTCGCGCTGACCATCGCGATGAAGCTGCTGCCGGTGCTCTTCGAAGCCGGCATCATCGGCGTGTTGTTCGCGTCGCTTCGTCGAACGGCCGGCGAGGATCGCGCGCGATGGGCCGTTCTGGTCTATTGGCTGAACCCGGCCGCCATCGTCTGCGCGAGTGTCGGCGGCTATCTGGACACGCTGCCCGCCTTGCCGGCCTTGAGCGCGATTGTCGCGGCGGCTGCCGGCTGGCCCGTCGCCGCCGGCGCGCTCGCCGCGGGCGCGGCGCTGACGAAGCCGCAAGGCGCGATCGTTCTGCCCGCGGTGCTGCTGGCCGTATGGAACGCAGGCGCGGGCGATGGTGCCGCCCGGCTGAAGCGTCTGGCCGCGGCCGCCGCCGGCGGGATCGCGGTGTCCGCGATCCTCGTCGCACCGGTGGTCGGCGCGGGCGTCTGGCCGAACATGATCTTCATGCTGAAGACGATGGGGGACGACCAGAGCCTCTCGATGAGCGCGTACAACCTCTGGTGGCTGGCGGGCCACGCGATGACCGTCGGGTACGCGTCGCTGCGCGGCACGAGTGTCTGGACGGCGCTGACCGCGCCGGTCGTGTCCGTTTCCTTCGATCGTGCGGCCGCCCACGGCCTGCCTCACCTGCGCGCGGTGGGCACCGTGCTGGCGACCGCCGGCATCGGTTGGAGCATGTGGATCGGCCGGAAGGCCGCTGACTTGCCACTGGTGGCGGCCGTGGCCGCCTTGTCGGTCTGTTCGTACGCGCTGCTCGCGACGCGGGCCCACGAAAATCATGCCTTCCTGGCGGTGCCGCTCCTGGTCATCGCCGCCGCCGGACGACGGCGGTTCACCCCGGTCCTGTGTGCGATCAGCGCGTGGTTCACGCTGAACGTCGTGTTCTACGGGATCACGGATGACGGCCGATTCACGGTGCCCCGATCGTTCACCGTGATTGACGCGACGTTGCTGATCGCGCTGCTCGGGTGCGGATCGGTGTTGTGGTGTGCGAAGGTGCTCTATGCGGAGTGCCTGCGTCGTGGCCGAGTCTCCGATATTCTACAATCCGTGGAAACGATCGACGCCTGGATCGGCCGGACGCTCGCGAGCGGGCGTGTCGGCGCGGTTCCGAGCCCCGGCCCCGATGCCGTGCTGTCGATCGCGAGGCGCCACCGCGTGGACGTCCTCCTTGCCGACCTGGTTCTCCACGCCCCCTCAGGTCCTGAACCTTTCTCCCGCGAGTCGCTGGATACGATCGTCAAGCTGGCGGCCGCACACGAGCTGGCCGCAGCCAGGGACGTGTCGCGCCTGTTCGAGTCTGCCGGTACCGCCGGCCTCGATCTGCTCCTGCTGAAGGGTACGGCGCTCGCCTACACGCACTACCCGCAGCCCCACCTGCGCCCCAGGAACGACATCGATCTGTTCGTGAGGCAGGCCGACCTTGGCCCTGCCGCCGCCGTGCTGTCCGCGCTCGGCTTCGCTCGCGCGCCGGAGGCGGACGCTGAGTTGTGGACCGCACAGCGGCACTATTCGAAGACGTCCCCTGCCGGCGTGGTGCACGTCGATCTGCACTGGCGTGTGGTCAACCCGCAGGTGTTTGCGGACGTCCTGGCGTTCGATGAAGTGTGGGCGCGGTCGGTGCGCGTGGCCCCGCTGGGGCCCTGCGCGCGGACGCTGGCGCCGTCGGATATGCTGCTGCTGGCTTGCGTTCACCGCGTGGCCCATCATCGGGATCGCGTGAACCTGCTGTGGTTGTGGGACATTCACCTCGTCGCGTCGGCGCTGTCAGAGGCCGGATGGGAGCAGTTCCTCGCGGCGGCCGCGCTGTCGCGCATTCAGGGCATCTGCGCGCGCGGCCTGGCGCTGGCGCACGAGTGTTTCGGAACGGCGATTCCGGAGGCCGTTCGGCAGACGCTTGGCGCGGCGCGCGACGAGCCGGCCGCCTCGTTTCTTGGTGAGGGGCTGAGAACCGTGGACGTCGCGCGCGCCGACCTGGCGGCGTTGACGAGCTGGCGCCGGAAGCTCGCCCTTCTCCGCGAGCATCTCTGCCCGCCGCTGACCTACATGCGGGTCAAGTACGCGAGGTGTCCCACTGTCTTCCTTCCACTCGCCTACGTCCACCGCATCGTCCGCGGCGCGCCGAAGTGGTTCGAGCGGTGATGAATCCAAAAATTGCAGGACGGCAGGATTGCCGGACGGCAGGATTCGATTAATCCTGAGATCCTGCCATTCTGCCATCCTGCGACTCGTGCAGAGCGATTGCGGCGACGACCGCAAACAGCAAGCCGTTGGCCGGCACGCGAAGGCCGGTTTCCCACAGGCTCTGCACCGCGACCGCCACGAGGCCGCCGACCGCACCCGCCCGCACCCAGTAGATCGGCGTGCGGTCGGCCCCGAGGCTCCGGCGAATGCGCCACGCGCCCGCAACCGCCATGACGAGCGCCGGCAGCACGAGCAGGAGGCCGCCTTCGGCGGCGATCTGAAGATACTCGTTGTGCGCGTGGTTGAAGTACACGACGCGCGGCGACTGCTGATAGACAATCATCCCGCGCTCGTACGCGCCGGGGCCGACACCGGTGAGCCAGAAGTCCGAGATCATCGGCAGCGTTTCACGCCAGATGGCGCTGCGTCCGCCGAGTCCCAGCCGGATCGTCTCGCTGACCCTGGCCGAAATCGCGTTCGTGTTGGCGTAAGCGGCCGCGAGCAGCGCGATCGCGCCGAAGCCGGCCAGCAGCCACGCGCGCCCCCGCCGCCGCATCCGCGCGGCCGACAGCACCCAGAGCGCACCGAGGCCCGCCCCCGCCGCGATCAAACCCGAACGAGACAGCCCGACGACGAGGCCCGCGGCCATGAGGCCGATGGCGGTCGTGAGCCACATCGCGGTGTTGTCGAATGCCTCGGCCATGGCGGCCGGCAGGCCGCCGTGCGTCCGCTGCGAGTGCAGTCGGGCGATCAGGTATCCGGCCGTGAGCGGCAGCGCCATCACGAGCCACGTCGCGAAATCGCTGTGGTTCATGTACGGCCCGAACGGCGTCGCCGATCGCGTCGGGAACGTCCAGTAGAGCAGCCGCGGCGCGGTCAGGTGCTGCGCCATCCCGATGGCGGCCAGCACCAGGCCCAGCCCCGCAATCGCGCGGACGCACAGGCGCACGCCTCCGCGCGCGAAGACCGTGCGGGCGCTCAGGAACAGCAGCAGCATGGCCGTCGCGAGCGCCAGCGACACCCGGCCGGCCGCCGGATCGATCGAGAGCGGACGGGAGGCCACGGAGGAAGACGCGCTGTCGCCGAGCCGGAGCGTCAGGTCGATGATCCGCGTGGACGGGGAGAGCGCGAAGCGGAGATCCGGGGGCAGCGGGACAAGCGACGCGGCGACGACCACGACGTAGAGGAGGAGCGCGGCATCGAGCCAGCGGCCTCCGGGAGGCGCCACGGCGGGTCGGACGGCGATGGCGAGCACGGCGGCGGCCGCCGCCAGCGCGTACGCCATCCAGTCGTATCCGCCGGCGAACGCGAACAGCGTGACGCCGAGCAGGAGGGCGATTGCGCCGGAACCCTGACGGTCAGACCGCGGCTTCGGCGTAGTAGTTCTTGTACTGGTGGCCGTAGTAGCGCGAATAGTAGTACTTGTTTCGCGCGAAGTCGACCTTGTTGAGCACGACGGCGGCGAACCGGGGATGCGACGACATGATCGTGTCGAGCGCGCGTTCGGCGAGGCGGCGGCGGGTCATCTCCGCGCCGACCACGAAGGTCACGCCAGACACCAGCGGTGCGAGGATCGACGGCGTCGGTCACGGCGAGCACCGGCGGCGTGTCGATCACGATCCAGTCGAACGGACCGTGCGACAGGTTGCTGAGCAGCGTCTTCATGCGTTCGGACGCGAGGAGCTCGGACGGATTGGGCGGCGTGCGGCCCGCCGTGATCGCGAGCAGGTTCGGGTCGACCGTGCGCTGAATGACGTCGCGCACCCGCGCCTGGCCGATCAGCACCTGCGAGAGGCCGCGCTCGTTGGTCAACCGGAGCGGCCGGTGCAGTCCCGGCCGCCGCATGTCGGCGTCGATGAGCAGCACGCGCGCGCCGCCGTACGCCAGCGCCATCGCGATGTTGCACGCCGTCGTCGTCTTGCCCTCGAGCGGCTGGGCGCTCGTGACGAGCAGCGTCTTCGTGCCGTCGGCCGCGATAGCGCGACATCAGCGACGTGCGCAGCGACCGGAACGCTTCGCCGAAGTCGTGCGGCACGTGCGACGAGGCGAGCACCGGGTGCTTGTCGCCGCGGACCGACGGCACCAGGCCGAGGAACGGCAGCTTGAGGCGCCGCGTCACGTCCTCCGGCGTCTTGATGGTGTCGTTCATGTAGTCCAGGCCGAAGGCCACGCCAATCGCGGCGAACAGGCCGATGGCGAACGACATGAACCACGTGCGGCGGCCGGTGGGCGCCAGCGGCACTTTCGGCACCTCGGCGCGATCGACGAGGCGGACGTTGTTGGCGCGGCTGTTGCTCGAGACGCGGAGCTCCTTCTCGCGCTGCAGCAGCGATTCGTACACCTGCCGGTTGCTCTTGGCCTCGCGCTCCATGACGTTGTAGCCGACGCTCTTGCGGCTGAGATCCTGGACGTCGGCCTTGGCCGCTTCGAGGTTCTGCGACAGCGTGCGTTCCTCGAGCACGGCCGTGTCGTACTCGTTCTTGACGTTCTGCAGCGCCTTGGTCACCTCGAGGTTGAGCTGCCGCTGCGTGTCCTGCACCTGCGCGTTGACGTTCTGCAGCGCCGGATGCTTCTCGCCGTACCGCTCCGACAGCTGCACCTTCTGGTGCTGGAGCTCGACCAGCTTGCCCTTGAGGTTCTGAATCTGCGCGTTCTGCGCGACGAGCGGGATCGAGTCCACGGGCACCGCGTCGACGCCGACGGCCGGCATGAGCGACTTGACCTGGCTGTACTGCGTCTCCTTCTGCACGCGCGCCATCTTCGCCTTGGTGACCGCGTCGTTCAGCTGGTTCAGCCGCGACAGCACGATGTTCTGCTTGTCGTCGAGCGACAGGGCGTTCTGCTTGTCGCGATAATTGGCGAGTGCGCGCTCGCTCTCCTCGACTTTGGTCTGCTGACTGGCCAGCTCCCGTTCGAGCCAGTCGAGCATGTTCTCGCTGGTCTGGAGCTTGACCTGCAGGTTCTGGTCGACGTACTCCTCGATCAGCGTGTTGGCGGCCTTGGCCGCGAACTTCGGATCGACGGAGTCAAAGGACACGTCCACCAGCCGGCTGCCGCGCACCGGATCGACGGTCACGCGCCCGATGAACGCGCTCACCAGCACCGATTCGTCGGGCGGCGCGTCGGCCTTCGGCGCCTCGGGCGCCGCGACCTCCTGCCGCCACAGCAGCGCGAGGAAGCGCCGCCTGAGATCTTTTGCCAGGGACACGGGCGTTGCCGGCGGCGTCAGCGTGCCGTTGAACTCCGGCACCTGCACGAGCTCCAGCTTGGCGACCACGCGCTTCGTGAGGTCGCGGCCCTTGAGAATCTTGTACTGCGTCTGGTAGTACGGCTCGGGATCCTCGTAGAACTCTTCGGGGGCCCCGATACCCGGGATCGCCGTCGTCGCGTTCGTTCTCGATCAGGAGACGCCCCTGCGCCTGGAAGTACTGGATGCTCGAATACCCCTGGATCATCATCGCGGCGGTCGTCAGCACGAAGACGGCGATCGCGATCCGCCGGTAGCGGTAAAGCACCGCGATGCGGTCGAGCAGGTGGACGTCGGTGTCCGGCGTGAAAGCCTGCGTGGGCGGGGCGCCGCCCGGGCGGGCGCCCGCTGTTGGCACGTGTGGTCGCGGATCCGTCGAGTTCAACGCCGGCCTCTTATCGTTGTCCCGGAAGCGCCCGGTCGGTTGCAGGGTCGCCGGCGACGCTCGTCGCCAGCACAGCGGCGGCGGCGGCCGCGGACGTAACCAACAGGGCGGTGGCAGCGGAACTACCGAACACGGCTGCGGTCGACGCCGTCCGTTGCGAAAGCTTAAGGAGCACCGACACCGACTGGCCGGAGTTCACGTTGACGATCGGTGTCGCGGCGAGCACGGCGTCGTTCGTCGGATTCATCATCTCGGCCACGTAACTGCCAGGCTCGAGGCTGCGAAACTCGAAGGCGCCGAACCGGTCCGTCTTGACGCTGTCGATGACGCGTCCCAGCCGTGCGTTGCGCAGGCGGATCGGCGTGTTCGCCATAGGCGAGTTCGTCCAGCTCACAGCCGTTCCCTGGATCGAGGCAAACAGGCCGGCCCGGGCTCCCTGCGGCGTGGCCCCGGCAGCCTGTTGCTGAGCGGCGATCGGGACGCTTCCGGCACCAACGGCCACGGCGACGAAAACGGCGACGACCAGACGCACCTTACCGCTCATGGTGATCCTCGATAGCCGTATCGGTCGATGTTCCCGGGAACTGAACATTGGCCTGGGGCCCTGCTACAAGTCTACGCGGTCCGCCCAAATGACTTTATATGACATAGAATCCGTTTATAGACATCTCGATGATGGTAGCACGCCGGCCTCCCCTGCAACAAGCAAGTTGATCTCCGGATTGAACGTGGTTGGGCCTGGTCGAGAATGTCCTTATAAGTCGTTTAAATAGTTAATGTTATAGTCATGAATCGGGATGGCCCGAGAAAGACAGCCGAGGCCAGACACATATGCGTGTGCAACTCTGCATCCGGCGATGAGATTCTCGACATTCGCGACCATCGGGCTGCTGGGCGCCGCCGGTCTCGCAGCTGCTGTGCCGATTCCCCCCGCGACCGTGGAGCGCGCGTATTCGACGGGCGTGTACCCGGTTGTGCAAGGCATCCTCACCACGTTCTCGAATCGCGCGCCGTTCGCGCTGATTGACGTGCTGATCGGGCTGGGCGTGGTGTGGCTGGTTGCGTTGGCCGTCGCGCTGCGGCGTCTGTTCCGTCCGGCCGCGCCGCGGCGCGTGCAGCGGCTGGCCGTTGGCCTGCTGCTGCCGCCCGCCGCGCTGTACCTCGCGTTCCTCGCGCTCTGGGGATTCAACTACCGGCGGCTTCCGCTCGAAGACAAATTGCCGTTCGATGCCGCGGCCGTCACGCCGGACGCCGCGCGGTCGCTCGCCGATGCCGCCGTGTCGCGCATCAACACGTTGTACGACGCCGCGCACGCGGCCGGGTGGGCCGATGTGGACGCGTCGCTCGCGGACGCGTTTGCCGGCGCCGCGCGCGACGCCGGCGTCACGACGCCGGCAGTCCCGGGCCGGCCCAGGCGCACGCTGCTCGACTGGTATTTCCGATCCGCCGCCGTGGCGGGGATGACCGATCCGTTCTTTCTCGAGACGCTCGTCGCGAGCGATCTCCTGCCATTCGAACGGCCTTTCGTCATCGCCCATGAATGGAGCCACCTCGCCGGGTTTGCGGACGAAGGCGAAGCGAATTTCGTGGGCTGGCTCGCGTGCCTGCGCGGTTCGGCTCCGGTCCAGTACAGCGGGTGGCTGTCGTTGTACGCGGAGCTCGTTGGCAGCCTTCCGCGTTCCGCGCGCGCAAATATCGACGCGCGTCTGGAACCCGGGCCGCGGAAGGATCTGCGCGCGCTGGCCGACCGTCTCACGCGCAACGTCAACCCGACCGTGTCGGCCGCCGGGTGGCGCGTCTACGATCGGTATCTCAAGGCGAATCGTGTGGAGGACGGCGCCGCCAGCTACGCCCGTGTCGTGCGACTCGCGCTCGGAACGGAACTTGGTCAGCGGGCCACAGCGGGCAGGTAGGGCGGGCAGGGCAGGCGGGTCAGAATCGCGCGAGGGGAGTCGCTGGTTCGATTACCGCGCGCCGCGGCTCGTCCTTGTAATACACGCGTTCGAGGAACAAACCCGATGCGGGCGCGGTCAGCCTCGCGGGCGTCTCCGATGAGCCGTTCATCAGTCGGGCCGCTGCGTCGAGTTCGAGCCGGCCGCGACCGATCTCGACAAGAACGCCGACCATGCGACGCACCATCTTCCAGAGGAAGTGGCTCCCTTCGACGGCGATGAGAATCAGGTCGTCGATCTCGACGATGTCGATCCGATCGACCCGCACTTCGGTCGATCGCTCAGGGTCGCCGTGCGCATCTGATTCGGCGAAGGCCTCGAAGTCCTTGAACCCGACGAACGCGCGGGCCGCCTGCTGCATCCGCTCGACAGCGAGCGGCTCCTTCACCCACCAGACATACGGCTTGCCGAAGGCCGTCCGCCGGCGCGCGATCTGATAGAGGTAGCGGCGCGCCACGGCATCGTGTCGTGCATGGAATCGGTGCGGAACGACTGTCGCTCGGATGATGTTGATGTCGGCCGGCAGCTCGCCGTTCAGTCGCTCGACGAGGGTGTCGGGAGGAAGGCTGGTCGCGACGTCGAGATGCGCCACCTGCGCCAGCGCGTGGACACCGGCGTCGGTTCTCCCCGATCCGTACAGCTCGAAGTCCTTGCGCGACGTGACCGTCCGGACCGCCTGATCAATCTCGCCTTGCACCGTGCGCGCGTTCTTCTGAATCTGCCAGCCGCTGTATCTCGTGCCGGCATACTCGATCGTGAGCTTGAAGCGAGGCATGGATCAGGGGCTGGCGGGGCGGGCAGGTCTGGCGGGCCTGGCGGGTCTGGCAGGCCGGGCGAGACGTGCGGAACGGCGGCACGATCGTTGTAGTCGCGATCTGCCGTGGCCAAGCTTCAGCATCACTCGCTCGTCGTCTGGCAGCGCGCCGACGATCTGTTTATCAAGCTCCATCTACTGGCGAGGACTAGCTTTCCGCCCGCGGAACGATTTGAGCTCGGCAGCCAGCTGAGGCGAGCGGCGTACTCCGTCGCCGCGAACATCGTCGAAGGATCCGCACGACGTCATCGTAAGGCTCGTTTGCCTTTCTTCAACATCGCCGAAGCGTCTCTTTCGGAGGTGGGTTATTGCGTGCACGTTGCGCACCGCTTGGGCTACATCACGGACGAGATATCGGAAAAGCTCGAGCGCGACATCGGAGGGGTTGGCGCTCCTCTCATCGGTCTGATTCGCTCGACGCGCAAGATCCCCGATGTCGTCCCACCAGTCTGACCTGCCCGACCCGCCTGACCTGCCCGCCCTGCCCGCCCTGCCCGCCCTGCCCGCCCTGCCCGACCTGCCGTCCTGCCCGACAGCTTATAATGCCGCCTCACCCGAACGCCACAGCGCGCGAGCCGTTTCCTATGCTGCCCACCGGCGAACCTCGGCTCATCGTCATCGACGCGCTCGGGCGGCGGATCCTGCCGCTCGACAAGCCGTCGTTCACGATCGGCCGCCGAAGCGAGACGGACCTGCGCCTGTCCGGCGGCGACATCTCACGCGTGCATGCCGAGATCCTGATCGAGCAGGGCGAGCGCGTGCTGTACGACCGGCAGTCGCGCTTCGGGACCTTCGTCAACGACGAGCGCATCGAACGGCGGCGGCTGGCGCACGGGGATCGCATCCGTCTCGGCAACTCGACCGACGTGCAGATCGTCTTCGCGCTCGGGGAGGACGCGCCGTCGGCGGAGAAGAGCGCGGCGTCGGCCGCCGTGGAGCTGCGTCAGATGGCCGCGCTCCTCGAAGGGCTGCGCGCGCTCGGGTCCGGCCGCGTGCTGGACGAAGTGCTCGCGCTCGTCCTCGATGCGGCCATCGACGTGACCGGCGCGGAGCGCGGCTTCATCATGCTGGCGACGCGCGAGGGCGCACTCGAGTTCACGCTGGCCCGCGCACGCGGCAAGGTCACGCTGTCAGGCCGCACGTTCGCCACCAGCCGCAAGATTCCCGAGCAGGTCTTCGCCACGAGCCGGTACCTCGTGGTCGAGGATCTGCTGGACGAGAACCTCGCGCCGCTTCACAACGTGACGGTGGCGCTCGGCATCCGCCATGTGCTGTGCATGCCGCTGCGGCTCGTCCGCTACGTCGAGCGGGCCGACGACAAGCCCGAGGACGAGACCATCGGCGTGCTGTACCTCGACAGCCGCGAGCGGGCGGCGATTGGATCCGCCGCGTCGCGGTCGGCGCTCGAAACGCTGTCGGCCGAAGCCGCCCTCGCGATCGAGAACGCGCGGCTCTACCGGCAGGCGCTCGACAAGGCGAAGTACGAGCAGGAGCTCAAGGTCGCGGCCGAGATTCAGCGCGCGCTGCTGCCGGCCGGGCGCGTGGACACGCCGTTCTGCACGGCGTTCGGGTCCTCGGCACCGTGCCTGGCCGTTGGCGGCGACTTCTTCGACTACGTCGATCTCGGCGCCGGACAGTTCGGGTTCATCGTGGGTGACGTCGCGGGCAAGGGATCGCCGGCAGCGCTGCTCGCGGCGGCCGTGCTGGGCATGTTCAGCTCCGAGTCCACGTATCAGGCCAGCCCGGCGGCGGTCGTGTGGAGGCTCAACCGCGGGTTGTTCCGGCGCGCCATCGAGAACAAGTTCCTGACGGCGTTCTACGGCATCCTGGCTCCGGACGGATCGTTCACGTACACGAACGCCGGCCATAACGCCCCGGTCCTCGTCTCCGCGGAAGGCCCCCGCCGGCTCGAGACCGGCGGCCTCGTGCTCGGCCTGTTCGAGCACGCGACCTTCGAGGAGGAAACGGTCACGCTCCGTCCGGGCGATTTCATCGTCGCGTTCAGCGACGGCGTCACGGAGGCGTTCGACGTGGCCGGCGACGAATACAGCGACGCGCGCCTGCTGGAATCCATCGAACGCCACCGCGGCAAGGCGCCGCAGGATCTGCTGGCCGCCCTGCTGGCCGACGTGAAGGCGTTCACGGGCGAGGCCACGCAGAACGACGATCTGACGCTCGTCACGGTCCAGTACATCGGCCACAGTAAAATGTCGGCAGGGAGCGCGCGTGGCATCTGAAGTGGTCGAAGCGTCGGGACATCTGATCGACTCCGGCATCCTCAACGGGATTTTCGACACCGTCATCCGGCACAACGCCAGCTTCGAGGTGTTGAAGTTCTCGATCGGCCGCACCAACGCCGAGCCGTCGGTCCTGTCGATGCGTGTGACCGCGTCGAGCGACGAGGACCTGCGCAAGGTCGTCGAGAACCTCGTCCCGCTGGGTTGTCTCATCAAGAGCCGTCAGGACGTGATGACGCGCCCCGCCGATCAGGACGGCTGCGCGCCGGTGGACTTCTACTCGACGACCAACCACGAAACGCACGTGCGCCGGTCGGGCCAGTGGCTGCCCGTCGCGGACCAGCGCATGGACGCGGCCATCGTGATCGACGGCGCGAGCGCCATGTGCCGCAAGCTGCGCGACCTCCGGAAGGGCGACGCGGTCGTGTGCGGCGTGGAAGGCATCCGCGTCATCCCGACGTTCCAGGATCGCGACCGCCACGGCTTCGCGTTCATGAGCAACGAGGTGTCGTCGGAGCGGCGCGTCGAGGCGGCCGTCGCGCGCGTGGCCGAGATGATGCAGGGCGTCCGTGCCGAGGGCGGGAAGATCGCGATCGTGGCCGGACCCGTCGTCGTCCATACCGGCGGCGCGCCGTATCTGGCCAGCCTGATTCGGGCCGGCTACGTGCAGGTCCTGCTGTCCGGCAACGCCCTGGCCGTCCACGACATCGAGCTCGCGATGTTCGGCACGTCGCTCGGCGTGTACCTCGAAACCGGACGCTCGGTCGAAGGCGGACATCATCACCACATGCGCGCCATCAACGCGGTGCGCCGCGCCGGCGGCCTCAGCCAGGCCGTCGATCAGGGCATTGTCAAATCGGGGATTCTCTACGAATGCCAGCGAAGCGGCATCGAGTACGTGCTCGCCGGCAGCATCAGGGACGACGGACCGCTGCCCGAGACGATCATGGACCTGATCGCCGCGCAGGACCGGTATGCCGAGTGTCTCAAAGGCGTGTCGCTCGTCCTGATGCTGGCAAGCATGCTGCACGGCATCGGTGTCGGCAACATGCTGCCTTCCGCCGTCCGCGTCGTCTGCATCGACATCAACCCCGCCGTGGTCACCAAGCTCGGCGACCGCGGATCCTCGCAGACCGTCGGCATCGTGACCGACACGGGGTTGTTCCTGCGCCAGCTCGTCGAACAACTCGGCGCGTAGAACCCGCCGCGTTCACGATCCAGGAACCACAAAGTTCACGAAGCCCACAAAGGGCGGTTGTGGTTCATGATTCTCTTTCGGTGGTCCACTCGAGCAGCTCGCCTGGCTGACACTGCAGCTCGCGGCACAGGGCCTCGAGCGTGGAAAAACGAATCGCGCGCGCCTTGTTCGTCTTGAGCACCGACAGGTTCGCGAGCGTGATGCCGATGCGGTCGGCCAGTTCCGTCGACGTCAGGCGGCGGTCGAGGAGCAGCTGATCGAGCTTGATACGAATGGGCATCAGGGAGCCTCAGACCGTCAGCGATTGATCTTCGTCGAGTCGGGCGCCGGCCCGGAAGACCTCGGCGATGACGAGGATGATCAGACCGTAGAGGACCGCCATGATGCGGAAATCGGGCAGCGCGTCGAAGTGGAGGCCCTCCGCCACGAAATGCGTCGAGGCGTAGTAGTTCGTGAGAAACACGATCGCCGCCCGCCCGGCCTCTCCGAAAATCACCGCGAACGCGACCCGCCGGATCCGTGTCGCGTTGGCGGCCACGAACGGCCGGCCCTCGCGCAGCGTCCGGAACACGGCGCGAAGCTGTCCGAGCACCCAGAGCACGAGCCAGAGCACGGCCGATGCGAGGAGCGCCGCGCCGAGAACGAGGCCCCGGCTCTGCGTCGGGAATCGGATCGACCCGCGGACGTGGATCTGGGGATCCTTCGCCCTGGTCTTTTCCCGCCCGACTTCGAATCCAAACTCGTCAGACCCGACACCAACGTTCTGGCCGGTCACCGGCTCGGCGGAGGGCACGGAAGAAGAAGACGTCACGCGAACAACCGCGGGGTCCACGCTGAACGAAACGGGAATGGTCAGCCGCATCCCCGGAAGCGTGACGAACGGGGAGATGACCACAAGACAAGTCGTCACGAACAGGCCGATGGCCACGAAGTATCGGCTCACGCTGATGGAAAACGCGAGAAACGTCAGGACGCGCCCGAGAGCCTTCATGCCGACCTCCAGGACTCGTTATACGATAAAGGTTATTCGAATAACAATAACTATTTATCGATATACGATATCGAATCGCGAATTGTTCGCGAGTGGGATCAGTCGCTGAGAAGGCGGCGGAGGGCGGCGACCAGGGCTTCCGGGCTGGCCAGGTCGGGGGTGACGGGCAGCAACGGGATGGTCCGGCCCGAGCGGTCGCTCGCCAGATGCGCCCGGATCGCCGCCGCGGCGTCTTCGTGCGCGACGACGGCTTCGGGGAGCAGGCCCCGCATCGCCGCAATCGCCTGCTCGGCGGACGCGAACGGCGCGACCGCAAAGCGCAGCTTGGCGAGAATCGTCTCGGAGATTTCGCGGCGCCGTGCGTCCCCGTCGATGACGACGATCATCGGCGTGAAGCCGCTGCGGTCGCCCGGACGGCGGCCGCCGCGCGGCTGACGCCGCCGGTCGGGTACCAAGCGTACGGGACGTTCAGGCACGACGGTATTCTACGCCGGGTCGCCTGCTCGGGGGTGCTATCCTTCCGTTTCGCCATGCTGGCCGTGCTTCGGATCCGCCGCGTTCGGATAGCCCTCCTGGTGATGGCCGTCCTCGCAGGCCTGGCCGCCACGGCGGCCGCGCAGCGCGGGTACCGCCGCTTCCGGCAGCGCGAGCTGGAGATCAGCAACACGCCGTACAACGGCCAGTTCACGTTCGTCCGCGTGAACTACACGACTGCGCCCGGCGGCTACTGGTACCAGGGCCTGCCCGCGTGGTCGCATGGCTATCCGCTGGCCGAACAGAACCTGATGCGGATCTTGAACGAGATCAGCGACCTCGGGCCGCGCACCGAGGAAATCAACAGCCTGCGCCTGGACGACCCCGAGCTGTTCAAGTATCCGGTCGCCTACATCATCGAAGTCGGCTGGTGGGACATGTCCGATTCGGAAGCCGAAGGGCTCCGCGCGTACCTGCAGAAGGGCGGCTTCCTCATCGTCGACGACTTCAAGGTCGCCGGGTTCGGCGGCGGTGGCTTCGCCGGCATGGGCGGAGGCGGCTGGGACACGTTCGAGCAGAACATCAAGCGCGTCCTGCCCGACGTCCGGTTCTTCGAGATGTCGCCGTCCGACCCTATCTTTCACTCCTTCTTCGAGATCAACCGCCTCGACATCATCCCCCAGGCCTACAATGCGGGCCGGCCGGTGTTCCGCGGCGTGTACGAGGACAACGACCCGAGCAAGCGCCTGCTGATGATCATCAACTACAACACCGACGTGTCCCAGTTCTGGGAATGGTCCGGCCGGGGGCTGCGGCCGGTGGACGACACCAACGAAGCCTACAAGCTTGGCGTCAACTACATCGTTTACGGGATGACTCACTAGGTCGGGCAGGTCGGGCAGGCCGGGCGGGTCGGGCAGGCCGGGCGGGTCGGGCGGGGCGGGCTGGGCGGGCCGGGCTGACTGGAGGACGAGATGGGCAGGCATGTAAGAAATCTCGCGCTCGTCGGCGCGGCAGTTGCCGTCGCGATCTGGTACTCGAGCCACGCGCCGGCCGTCGCGGCAGCCTCGTGCGAGAGCCTCGCGTTGTTGTCGCTGCCGAACGCGACGATTGCCTCGGCTCAACTCGTCGCTGCCGGCGCCTTCACGACGCCGGCGCCCAGGCGCGGCGGCGAAGGCGCGGCGTCCGCGTTCAAGGATCTGCCCGCGTTCTGCCGGGTGACGGGATCGGTCAAGCGCGCAGGCGACACCGACGTGAAGATCGAAGTCTGGATGCCCTCCGAACAGTGGACCGGCGATTTTCAGCCGGCTGCGAGCGGATTCGCCGGCGGAACGATCGGTTACGCCGGCATGAGCCAGATCCTCAAGAGGGGAGCCGCCACGGCCAACACGAACCGGGGACATGACGGCGGCGGCCCGTGGAAGCTGTCCGACATGAACGACGTGCCGTATCACCTCATGGTGGAGCAATCGAAGGCGATCGTCGCGGCGTACTACGGCAGCGGTCCGAAGTTCAGCGTGATGAACGAATGCGGGGGCGGCGGCAGCCGCGATGCGCTGATGGAGGCGCAGAGCTGGCCCCAGGATCTCGACGCCGCCGCGGCGCAGGGCATCGTCTATTACTCGACGCACCACGGCGTCGCGCACATGTGGGTCTACCAGGCGACGCACAAGAGCGAGGCGAGCTATGTCCCGCCGGCCAAGTACGCCGTGATTCACCAGGGCGCGCTCGACGCGTGCGACCTCAAGGACGGCGTCAAGGATGGGGTCATCGAAGATCCGGAGCGCTGCAAGTTCGACCCCGGCACGCTGCTCTGCAAGAGCGGCGACGCGCCCGGCTGTCTGACGGCGCCGCAAGTGGAGGCGGTGCGCACCATTTACACGGCGCCCGTGCACGCAAAGACCGGCGCGAAGATCTACGGCTCGATGCCGCCGGGCGGCGAGCTGGGGTGGGAAGCGATGGCCGGCCCCACGCCGTATCCGTTTGCGCCGGGCTTCTATCGCCAGCTGGTGTTCGACGAGAACTGGGACTACAAGACGCGCCCGGTCAACTTCGACACCGACGTGGACAAGGCCGATGCGCCCGAGCATCTCGTCATCAACGCCAACAACCCCGACGTCAGCAAGTTCATCGCGCGCGGGGGCAGGCTGATGATCATCGGCGGGTGGAACGATCACACGCTCGGGCCGGGCAGCAACGTGGATTACTACGAGAGTGTGGTGAAGAAGGTCGGGGCCAGGGCCGCCCGCGACGGCGTCCGCCTGTTCATGGTGCCCGGCATGGATCACTGCATCGGGGAAAGCTACCCAACCGCCCCGACTGTCAGCTTCGACGTCGTCGGCGCGCTGAAGCAGTGGAAGACCTCGGGCAAGGCGCCCGATCAGATCGTCGTCTCGGAGTCGGGCAACGGGAAACCCGACCGTCAACGGCTGGTGTGCGCGTACCCGCAGGTCAGCCAGTACAAGGGATCCGGCAGCACCGGCGATCCCGCGAACTTCGTGTGTAAGAAGTAGTAGTGCAGGCCTTCAGGCCTGCCAGTACGGAGGTCCGATGAGAGTGCTTGCTTCGGCGATCATGTTTGTCGCGATGGCGATCGGCGTTTCGGGCCAGTCGGCGCAGAAGCCGAAGAAGTTTCTCACCGCGCCGCTGACCATCGAGGATCAGGGCAGCTTCTTCATCGGCGGCGTCCAGAAGGTCACGTACCAGGCGGCGCCGACTCCGCCGAACCAGCCGCTCGCGCCGCACCAGATCACGATCGGCCAGATGTACGTGCAGTTCCAGGTCCCCGCGAAGAAGTACGGCGGCTGGCCCGTGATCATGGTGCACGGCTCGAGCCACACGGCTGCGTGCCTGGAGTCCACGCCCGACGGCCGCGAGGGTTGGTACCCGTACTTCGTGCGCAAGGGCGTGCCCAGCTACGTCGTCGACCAGGCGGGCCGCGGCCGCTCGGGGTTCGACGAGTCCGTCATTCATGAAGGCGAAGCGAAGCTGGTCGCCGGCGACCCGAAAGGCGCGGACCTCATCCCCGGCTTCGGCCGGATCACGGACGACGGCGCGTGGACCAACTGGTTCGGACACCTCGTCCCCGCGAACTCGACGATCCTGACCGGCAAGCTGATCCCGCATGGCGATCCCGCCGATCCCAACCCGCATCCCGACGCGTACGCGCACGTCGCGCCTCTGTTTCCGATCGACTCGCTGGATTCCTCGATCGTCTCGCGCGCCGGCGCCATCGGACCCACGCCGTCGGGCGCGCCGGAAAGCTTCGCGCTCGAGTACTACAAGCAGCTGGTGCCGAACGCCGAGGTGACGCTGCCAGGGTCGATCTGCGATACGTGCGATCCGAAAGAGATCGCTCCGGCCAACACCTGGACGCCGCAGAACCTGGCGTCGCTCGTCGAGCGTCTCGGCGGCGCGATCGTCGTCACGCACTCGCAGTCGGGGATCATGGGACACCACATGGCGCGCATCCTGAAAGAGCGCGGCCATCTCGGGTTGCTCAAGGGTCTCGTGACGCTCGAGGGTTCGTGCTCGCTGCCGAACAGCGGGCTCTCGGCCGCCGACTTCGACAACATCCCGTACCTCGCGGTGAAAGGCGACTACACGGCGACCAGCATGGTGTGTGCTGACACCGTGAACGCGATCAACGCGCGGCGTGCGGACAAGCAGGGCACGGCGAAGGCGGAGTACGTCAAGCTGGACGACATGGGCATCCTCGGCGTGACGCACATGATGATGCTGGACAAGAAGAACCTGGAGATCGCCGACGTCCTCTACAACTGGCTGAGCAAGAACGTGAGCGCCAGCAAGAACACGCGCTCAACGCACTGATGTAGCGCGGGCCTTTCAGGCCCGCGGAAAGGCGGCCCTGAAAGGGCCGCCCTACACGCCGAGCCGATTGCCCTTGACGCCGGCACGGGAGAGGACCGCTTCGCGCGACGCCTCGACCGTCCGGCGGATTTTGGCCAGATCCACGCCGACCAGGCTCCCTCCGCGCTTCATCAGCTTCCCGGCGATGAAGACGGTGTCGACGTTGCTCGTGTCCATCAGCGTGACGACGGCGCCGGCCGCGTTGTTCAGCGGCATCACGTTGATCGTGTCCGTCCGCAGCATGATGATATCGGCGTCCTTGCCGGGCGTCAGCGTGCCGACCTTGCCGTCGACGTGGGCGTCCCGCGCGCCCTGAATCGTCCCCATCTCGAGGACCTGGCGGCTCGTGAGGAGAGCGGGGAGCTTCTGTTCGCCGGCCAGCACGCGCTCGTTGAGCAGCGCCCGCTGCAGCGTGAAGGTGGCGCGCATCACGGTGAACATGTCGGCGGCCATGTTCGTCTCGACGTCCACGCTCAGGCTCGGCGTGATGCCGTGATCGAGCGCCTGCTGGATCGGCGGCATCCCGTGCCGCATCTGCATCTCGATGGCCGTGGCGATCGACACGTGCCCGCCGGTATCGGCGATGAATTTCCAGGCGGTCTCGCTGAGCTGGGTGCAGTGGATGTACTCGTTGTCGGCCTTCATGAGGCCGGCCTTGCCCATCGCCTCGAGGCCGGCGGCGTTCCCGACGACGTGGTTGACGATCGGGGCGCCGACCTCCCTGGCGAGCGCCCAGGTGCTCATATCGAGGCCTCCGCCCATGGCCAGCGTCAGCAGCTGATCCGCCGACGCGAAGTACTGCGTTCGCAGCCGGCGGATGTCCTGCGGGTATTTCACGCCAGGTCCGACGCCGGCCGAGTACGCGAACAGCGTGCGGCGTCCCGCCTCCCGCAGGCCGTCGATGCACGCGTCGGTATGTTCGGGCGTGTGCGACACCTGCGAGGTGTCCACGCCGGTGGTGACGCCCGCGTTGATCTGGGAGAGCGACGCGACGAGCTCAGAGATGCGCGCGTCGTCAGGACGGTACACCGGCGTGTAGATCCCCTGGATATCCGAGACGTAGCTTTTCGGGCCGTTGAGGAGGCCGTCAGGGAGAATGCTCCGCAGGATCGTCTCGTACTGATGATGGTGCGTGTCGACGAACCCGGGCATGACGATCATGTTCGACGCGTCGATCGTCTGCGCCTCGGCCTTGAGGTTGCGTCCGACGGCTGCGATCTTCGCGCCTTCGATCAACACGTCGGCGGTTTCGAAATCGCCGAGCGCGCGGTCGAGCGTGAGGACCGTGCCGCCCTTGAGCAGGATGCGGTTGTTGCCCCCGGTTCTGAGGGTGCCCGGGGCCTGGGCGGCGGCAGCCGAATCACCGGATGACATGATGGCCGTCGCGAGCCCCGCCGCGCTGGACTTGAGGAAGTCGCGACGCTTTGGCAAGGTGTCCCTCCGGTGTTACCAGTTCTTCTTCGCGGGGTCGCCGATGTAGAGCGTGCGGATGAACGCCAGAATCTGCCACACCTGCTCGTCGGGAAGCGTGTTGTAGACCGTCGGCATCGTCTGCTCGGGGATCTGGCCCTTGATCAGCTTGAACAGCGTGTCGTCGTCGCTGCCGAACTTCCAGCTGTCGTCGATCAGCGATGTCGCCATGCCGCCGCCGCCACCGCCGCCGTGGCAGCCCTGGCAGCCGACCTGGATGTAGAGTTTCTTGCCGGCCGCGATTCCGTCCGCGTTGTCGCTGAACGGGTTCAGCTTCTTGAACTCGGTCGGGCTGCGCCGCGCGCGCCGCCCTCGGCCTGTCTGGGCGCGCCGGCGAGCGGGACGCCGAATTCCTCGAGGACCGATCGAATCTCGGTCTGGCGGTGATCGATCGCCGCTTCCAGCCGGACCTTCAAATCGCGGTTGCCCTTCTTCACGCCCATGCTGATGCTGAACGAGAGCGGGACGCCCTCTTCGCTGGGCAGCGCCGACATTTCGATCGGCGCGTTCAGCTTCTTCGCGTAGTACCCGGCCAGCGGACCCCAGGGAAGCGCCACGTCGACCGTGCCGGCGACCAGGTCGTCGAGCAGCTTGGCCGGCCGATCGCGATCGCCGGTGGGATCGAAGAACAGCGAGTACGCCGTCAGGTGGTCGACCAGGCCGCGCCGCCCGAGGCTTTCCTCGACCGGCGTGTTGGCGTAGACGCCGATGCGCAGCGCCTTGAGCTCCGGCGCATCGAGCGACGTGAACGCGTGGCCGCTGCCCTTGCGCTGCGCGATGACGTAGGACGAGCTGTAGTACGGCTTCGTCGCGCAGAATCGACTCGAGGTCGTGGGGCACGCCGAAGATGACGTCGCAGGTGCCCGCCTCGAGCGTGTTCTTGACAAGGCCGCGCTGGTGCGGCCACCAGGTGTAGCGCGGCTCCAGGCCGAGATCGCCGGCGATGACGGACGCGATTCGGTTCTCGAAGCCCTGCAGCCGGTCGTTCGAGTACGGCAGGTTGTCGGGATCGCCGCAGATGCGGAGCGATGTCGCCGCCGCGGTTTGCGGCGGCGACTGCGTGAAGACCGTGGTGAGCGATGCGGCGTAGGCCACGGCGAACGCCGCGGCCCACACCCTGACGGAATGTGACATCCTTTTACTCTAACGCGTACACGTGCAGCGTGCCGCCGACGGACGTGACCTTGTCGAGGCCCGATCCGTATGCGGCGCCGACGGCGCCGAGCGCGGCCAGCGGATCCTCACGCGAGAGGTTCCCCGCGATCGGCAGGCCGAACCAGCCGCCGATGCCCGAGTAGATGGCGATGTACTGCTTGCGGTCGGGTCCGAGGAACGTGATGGGGTTGGCAATCGAGCCCGACGGCAGCTTCGACTTCCACAGCGGCATGCCCGTCTTGGCGTTCACCGCCTTGAACCATCCGTCCATCGTGCCGTAGAAGGCCACGTCGCCGGCGGTGGTCAGCGCGCCGGTCCAGACCGGGAACGGCTCCTTGATCCCCCACACCCGCTTGGCGGTCACGGGATTCCACGCGATGAACTCGCCCTGGTTCCCGCCGGGGCCCGCGAAGATCCGCACGTTCGCGCCGACGTACGGCGCACCGGCGATGTACTGCACTTCAACGCCTTCGTAGTTCATGCAGAGGTTGTTGATGCCCGCGTAGATCAGCTGGGTGCTCGGCGAGAACGACGCCGGCTGCTGATTCTTGCCGCCCATCGCGGCCGGGCAGATGTCCTTGATCTCGACCCCCTGCTTGGTTCGCTTGGCCGGGTTCTCGACGGGACGTCCGGTCTTCAGATCGATGTGGTCCGCCCAGTTGGTGTTCGGGGCGAACTTCTCGGCCGAGATCAGCGTGCCGTTGGTGCGGTCGAGCAGATAGGCGAACCCGTTGCGATCGAAGTGCGCCAGCGTCTTGGTCGGCTTGCCGGCGATGGTCAGGTCGAGCAGCAGGTGCTCGTTGATGCCGTCGTAGTCCCACGCGTCCCACGGCGTCATCTGATAGCCCCACTTCGCCATGCCCGTATCAGGATTCCTGGCGAAGATGGTCATCGACCACTTGTCGTCGCCCTGGCGTACGGAGGGATTCCAGGTCCCGGGGTTGCCCGTGGAGTAGTACAGCAGGTTCAGGTCGGGGTCGTACGCGTACCAGCCCCACGTGCTGCCGCCGCCGTTCTTCCACCGCTCGCCCGGCCACGTCTTGGTGCCCTGATCGAACCGCCCGTAGTGAGGATTGGCCTCGTTGAAGTCGGGCGCCAGCTTCACGTCCGAGTCCGGGCCCATGCTGTAGGCCTTCCACAGCTGCTTGCCGTCGGCGAGGGCGTAGGCCGCCACCCAGCCGCGGATGCCGAACTCGCCGCCCGACACGCCGACGATGTACTTGTCCTTGATGATGAGGCCGGCCATGGTCTGCGTTTCGCCGCGGGTCGGATCGGCGTTGCGGACCTTCCAGACTTCCTTGCCCGTGTTGGCGTCGAGCGCGATCACCTGACCGTCGAGCGTGGTCATGTAGATGCGGCCCTGCGCGTAGTTCACGCCCTTGTGCACGAGGTCGCAGCAGGCGACCGCGACGGCGCGATCGTTCTGGACCGGCGTGTACTTCCACTTGATCGGCCAGCCCTCTTTGGTCATGTCGATCGCGTAGATGTGGTTGGGGTACGCGCTGTGCACGTACATCGTCGTGCCGACCACGAGCGGCTGCCCTTCATGCCCGCGCAGCGCGCCGGTCGAGAAGGACCAGACCTGGCGGAGCTTGCTCACGTTGAGCGCCGTGATCTGCTTGAGTGTGCTGTACCGGGTCGCCGAGTAGTTCTTCGCCGGGATGGCCCACTGGTTGTCGTCTTTCTGCAGGGTCAACAAGTCCTGGTTTGCGGACACGGCTGCGAACAGCCCTACCGCCAGAACCGCGATGGCACCGAAAGTCCGCTTCATGACTCCTCCCCCTTGTTCTACGCCTGTGTCTTGCGTCCACCGCCGCTCTAAACCGTGCGAGTTTACACCCTTTAAGATGTGGCGGTAGGCCAGAATTCAGACGGAAGTGCGAAAGCGCCTACCTCGAAAGAGGGAGGTAAGATTCCCGACATGTCATACACACGGCGTGAGTTTGGGTCGCTCGTGGGAGGGGCGTTCGCGGCCGGAGCCGCTGGAGCACCTGTCCTGGCCGCTCTGGAAGGCCAGGCGCGGGCGGCGGCGCCCGGCAGCCCAGGCCCGCCGCTCGATATCGCCGACTGGAGCTACTTCTGGTACGGCGTCGAACAGGCGACACTGGCCCGCGGAACGGTCATCAACGGCTCGCAGATGTACGTGGAGCACTGGATTCCCGCCACCGTGCGGCATCCCTTCGCCGTCGTGCTCATCCACGGCGGCTACGGGCAGGGCACCGACTGGATCAGCACGCCCGACGGCCGCCGGGGGTGGGCGTCCCTGTTTCTGGAGCAGGGCTACAAGGTCTACGTCATCGACCGTCCGGGGCAGGGGCGGAATCCACATCATCCGTTCATTCACGGGCTGAACGATGCGCAGGCGCCGACCTTCGAAGGCGTGGCGAGACGGATTGGCTCGCTTGGCCCGAATCACACGCAGTGGCCCGGCGCCGGCAACGCGCAAGACCCGGCGATCGCCCAGGTGGTCGCGTCCCTCGGACAGCCGATGGCCAATAACCCGATCACGCAGAACGTGTGGCGGTCGCGCGGCGCCATGCTGCTCGACGAGATCGGTCCGGCGATCCTCGTCACGCACGGCGACGGGTCTGTGTTTGCCTGGGTCACGGCGCAGGAACGCCCGGCGCTGGTGAAGGGGATCGTGGCCGTCGAACAGGAGGCACAGTCGCTGCAGGGCCTCACGCCAGCGCAGACCGCGAAGCTCGCGGCGATCCCGATTGCGATCGTCACGGCGGAAGCCTCCCCGGCCGGTGCCACTGACCCAGGCATTGTCTCCGCCCTTCGCGGCGCCGGCGGCCCTGGCGCGAGCATCGAGCACATCCGCCTCGCCGATCGCGGCGTTCGCGGCAACGGGCCGATGGTGATGATGGAGAAGAACAGCCGCGAGGCCTTGCAGTCGATCCTCGAGTGGATGCAGAAGGCGATCGACGCGCCCGTCACCAGCGGCGGTCCCGCCATCGTGAGGAGCGGCGTCGATCCCGGCCGCAATAGCGAGTCAACCGCGCTGAAGCTGGCCGATCAGGGCGGCTTCTGGGTCGGCGTCGGGCGCAAGACGATGCCATACGGGACCATCGCGCAGGGACAGATGTGGGTCCAGTACATGATCCCGGCGGAGAAGCGCTATCCGTATCCGGTGATCATGGTGCACGGCGGCGGCGCGCAGGGCACGCACATGATGGGCCTCGGCCGCCGTCCCGGCTGGGTGCACTACTTCGTGCAGGCCGGCTACAGCGTCTACTGGCTGGATCGGCCCAGCTACGGCCGCTCGCCGTATCACCCCGATGCGCTCGGCCCGAGCCATCTGCCGAACGTGCCGCCGCTCGAGGCGCTGGTCGATGCCACGAACGTGTTCAAGACGGGGCAGTGGCCGGGCCCCGGCGGCATGAACGATCCGTTCATCGGGCAGTTCATGGCGTGCGAATCCGGCAACACCGCCGACGAGGCGTTTCACAGCGATCTCGTATGGGCCGGGGGCGTCGAGCTCGTGGATCGCCTGGGCCCGTGCATCATCCACGGCCACGCGTTCGGCGGGTTCTTCGGGTGGGGCGTCGCCGACCGGCGGCCGCAGCTCGTGAAGGGCATCCTGTGCATGGAGATCAACGGCAACCCGTTCGAGCGTCAGCTTCGATGGGGGGTGACGGCCAGTCCGATGACTTACGATCCGCCGGTGACGGACCTCAAGCAGTTCTCGCTCGTGGATCGAACGCCGCCGCCCGATTCGCCGCGGCCGATCGCGTCTCCGTACAAGCTCCAGGCCGAGCCCGCTCGGAAGTGGAAGAACCTCCAGCAGATTCCGATGGCGTGGATCACGAGCGAGTTCGGCGCCGGCGGATCGCCGGTCGCGAACGTGGCGTTCCTCAAGCAGGTTGGCTGCTCAGTCGATCTCCTGCGCCTCCGTGACTACGGAATCGTGGGCAACGGCAACCTGATGCTGATGGAGAAGAACAACCACGAGGTGTTCGGCGTCCTGCGCGACTGGCTGGACCGCAAGGTCGCGCGGCCGGTGTAGGAACGTTCCGGGTTAATCATGAACCACAAAGAACACGAAGATCACAAAAGACCCGATTTCCCGCCTTCGTGATCTTGGTGAGCTTTGTGGTTCAGTACGTGTTTCTTTTGGTCGTTAGTTCCTCGTTTTGTCGGCGGCGTCGGCCAGACGCGATCCGCTCAGGATGTTCTTGATCGCGTAGTTGCCTTCGTGGCACGCGTACTCGTACAGCGGCTCCTCGTCGTTCACCGTCAGCGGCATCGAGAAGCTCCACGGCTTCGTCCACGTCGACGGATCGTCCACCGTCACCGTCCACTCGAGCGACGTCTTCGACGTCGGCGTGAAGCGCTCGACGAGCTTGAACGTGGCGGGGTTGCCGTTGCGGTAGATCGTGCGGTCGCGGAAGTTCGTCGTTTCGACGACGAGCGTGTTGCCTTCGAAGTGGCCGCGGGGGTCGCCCATGTCCAGCTCGATGCCCTTGCTCGCGTGCGGCTGGTTGCCGAGCGGGATGATGCGCGTCTCGTGGATCATCTCGATGCGGATGGCGACGAATCCCTGGCCCTGGACGATCTGATAGGAGTCGCCGTAGATCGCCGGCAGCATCGAGTTCGGGTAGCCGCGCGTGATGCAGCGATCGTACAGGCTCAGGCTCTCGTAGCTGTCGTACACGCCGTTGCTGAAGCTGCTGCCGGTCGGCCGGCGCGCGGCGATGCGCTGGCGCGCTTCCGGGGTCAGCGGCGGAATCTTTCCGTCAAGGGGATCCGTGACGAACCAGGGGCGGCTCGCCTTGGCCACTTCGTAGATGTCGCGGAATTCCATGGGGCCGGCGATGGTGCCGGTCGGGTCGCCTGAGAGGAAGGGCGCGTTCTCGATCGCACGCTGCTGCCGCCGCTGAATGATCTCGGCGAGCTCTTTGGGCGAGATGTCGGCGAGCGTCTTGCCGTCGAGTTCGGCCGGACGTTCGAACGGCGTGCCCTGCTCGTACTTGTTCGTGTAGTTGCCCTGGAGGTCGGGGTCGCCCCACGGCGTCTTCGGCGGCACGTACGGCTTCGCCGACGCGGTCCCTGCCGGCTTCGCGGGTGCCTGCGCCCCCGCCGTCGTCGTCACCGCTGCCGCGAACGTGGCGACCATCGCAACCGTGAACAAGCCCTTACGCATTCGCCCTCTCCTGTATTGACCCGCCCGCCCCGCCCGCCCTGCCCGCCCCGCCTGACCTGCCTGACCTGCCTGACCTGCCTGACCTGCCTGACCTGCCTGACCTTGCCCGCCCCGCCCGCCCTCGCAATCGCACTAGAGGCTAACACGACACGCCCGCGTTACAATCGGGCGCGTTTCCGGCAGGTCGGGAGGGACACACCATGAAGAATCGTGCCGCGATTGCCGCCCTGTTTGCCGGGATTCTGACGGCCGGTGTGTGGGCCCAGAGCCGTCCCGCACCGTCCCCGACGGTCGCTCCCGGACGATCGAAGATCGCGACGCGCTACGGCATCGTGGCGGCCAGCCAGCCGCTGGCCGCGCGCGCCGGCGTGCAGATCCTCGAGCGCGGCGGCAACGCCATCGACGCCGCGATTGCCGCCAACGCCGTGATGGGCCTCGTCGAGCCCGAGATGAACGGCATCGGCGGCGACCTGTTCGCCATCGTCTACCAGGCGAGCACGAAGAAGCTCTTCGGCCTGAACGCCGGCGGCTGGGCGCCGACGGGGCTGACGCCGGCGCTGCTGCGATCGAAGGGCCTGTCGTCGATGCCGAGCACCGGCATCTACTCGGTGACCGTGCCCGGAGCCGTCGCCGGATGGGACGCGCTGCGCACGCGGTTCGGCGCGCTGCCGATGTCCGACCTGCTGGCCCCGGCGATGTTCTACGCGGCCAACGGCTTTCCGGTGACCGACATCATCGCCCAGGGATGGGCCGGGTCCGCCGCGAAGCTCGCCTCCGACGAGCACGCGGCCAGGCTGTACCTCCCCGGCGGCCGCGCGCCGAGGGCGGGCGAGATGTTCCGGAATCCCGAGCTGGCCGCGACGCTCCGTCTCGTGGCGGAAAAAGGCGCGGCCGGTTTCTACGACGGAAAACCCGCCGACGCCATTCTCGCCGTCTCGCGTCAGCTCGGCGGCACCATGACCGCCGAGGATCTGCGGCAGTTCAGGCCCGAGTGGGTCGATCCGATTTCGACGACGTACCGGGGCTGGACGGTGTGGGAGCTGCCGCCGAACACCGCGGGCATCGCGGCGCTGATGATGCTCAACCTGATGGAGCAGTACCCGCTGGGGCAGTACGGGCTGCACAGCCCGCGCGCCATGCACACGATGATCGAAGCGAAGAAGCTCGCGTATGCCGACATGCTGCGCTACGTCGCCGACCCGCGCTTCGGTGCTCCGCCTGTGGCCGCCCTGCTGAATAAAGATCGCGCGAAGGAGCGGGCGAAGCTCATCGATCCGGCGCACGCCGCGTGTGATGTGAAACCGTCGGCGCTCGACGGCCTGACGAACACGGGCGGCGGCGACACCATCTATCTGACCGCCATCGACAAGGACGGCAACATCGTCTCGCTCATTCAGAGCCTGTATTCGAGCTTCGGGAGCGGCGTGGTGGCGCCGGGCACGGGCTTCATGCTGCACAACCGGGGCGCGCTGTTCACGCTCCAGGCCGACCACCCCAACGTGCTCGCGCCGCGCAAGCGCCCGCTGCACACGATCATCCCCGGCTTCATGGAAAAGGGCGACGTCCGGATCGGGTTCGGCATCATGGGCGGGTTCAACCAGGCACAGGCGCACGCCCAGTTCGTGGCGGACATCGCCGACTACGGCCTCGACATCCAGCAGGCGCTCGAGGCGGGCCGCTTCACCAAGCTGTCCTTCTCCGGCTGCGATGTGTACGTGGAATCGCTGGTGCCGCAGGCCACGAGAGCCCGTCTGCAGGAGCTCGGACACGACGTCAACGTCATCCAGCCGAGGACCGGCAGCACGGTGGGCTACGGCCAGGCCGTGATGAGCGACGGCACCGGCGTGCATTTCGGCGCATCGGAGCCCCGGCACGATGGGGCGGCCATCCCTGAAGCGCCGCCGGTGTTCCCGAGGCCATAGGCCTCCTGCGGCAGGGGGCTCTCGACTACAATGGAGCTGCCAGCGCGATCGGAGGCGGTTCTTATGCGCCCGGTTCGTGTCGTCGTTCTGGGCCTCTCCGTCGTGTTTCTCCTCTCGGTACCCGGGCGGGTTCAGGCCCAGGGCAGCGGGGACGGGTTCCTGTTTCGCGCCCCGCAGGGCGAGGTGTCGATTCGGGGCGGCTTCAATCACGCCGCCACCGGCAGCGACCTCTTCTCCTTCACCACCAGCCAGCTGACGATCAACCCCGGCGACTTCAGCTCGGCGACGTTCGCCACCGACGTCGACGTCGCGCTCACCGCGCGGATGAGCATGCGGTTCGGCTTCGCCATCTCGCAGTCCACGACGCCTTCGGAGTTTCGCGACTTCGTGGACAACAACCGCAATCCGATCGAGCAGACGACCGAGTTCCGGCGGCTGCCGCTGACAGCGAGCCTGAAGGCCTATCTGTCGAACACGGGCCGATCGCTCGGGCACTTCGCCTGGGTTCCCGCGCGCTACGCGCCGTACGTCGGCGGCGGGGGTGGGGCGATGTATTACACCTTCCGCCAGCAGGGCGATTTCATCGACTTCGCGACGTCCAAGGTGTTTCCCGATTACTTCGAGTCAGACGGGTGGACGCCGACCGTGCATGCGTTCGTCGGCACCGACGTGTCACTCAACCCGCGCTTCGCGGTCACGGTCGAAGGCCGCTACGAGTGGGCGCACAAGCAGCTCAGCACCGACTTCGCGCGTTTCCAGCCGATCGATCTGTCCGGGTTCGCGTTGACCGCCGGTTTCGTGATCAGGTACTGACCATGAGCAACACCAGATTCCTGCGACACGCGTGGTTCGCCGCCGGGCTGGCCGCCGCATGCATGATGACCGCGACGCCGGTTGCGGGGGCGCCTCAGTCCGCGGCGGCGCAGCCGCCCGCCACTCAGCCCGCGGCAGCGCAGCTGCCGCGTGGAGACGACGCCAACCGGTGGCAGCCGTGGCTCGGCTGCTGGTCCGCCACGCCTCCGCGGTTCGTCGATCTGGAGGCCGAGCCGCAGCAGGTGTGTGTGGTTCCGGTGGCAAACACGTCGGCCGTCGACGTCGTGACCATCACCGGCAGCAAGATCGTGTCGCGCGAGCGCATCGATCCGAACGGCGAGCACCGTCCGGGCGAGCGTGAAGGCTGCACCGGGTGGGACAGCGCACGGTGGTCGGCCGACATGCGGCGCGTCTATCTCCAGTCCGAGTACACGTGCACGGGCGGCGTCAAGCGGGCGACGACGGGCCTGATGGCGTCGGCGGCCAACGGCGACTGGCTGGACATCGTCGGCGTCGGCGTGAAAGACAAGGTCGGCGTGCGCGTCCTGCGTCATCGTCCGGCCCCGCCCCTGCCGACGCTCCCGACGGAGGTCGCGTCGGCCGTCGCCCGCGATCCGCGCGAGCCCGCCGCGCTGAAGGTCCTGCTGCCCATTGGCGACGCGGAGATCATCGACGCGTCGAAGCATGTCAGCGGCGCCGTCATCGAAGCGTGGCTGGCCGAAAACCGGCAGAAGTTCACGATGAACGGCAAGCGTCTGACGGCGCTCGCGAATGCCGGCGTGGACGATCGCGTGCTCGACATGCTGGTCGCGCTGTCGTATCCCGAGGTGTTTGCCATCAAGCCGTCGCCGACGATGATGGGCGAGTTGGCGATCGGTGGGGGAGGAGGCGGCGGGAACGTGTTCCTGGAAGCGTCTCCGTTCCTGGTGGGCGGCTTCATTTTCGACGCCTGCAATCCGTATTACTACGGGCTGTCCCTCTACGGGTGGGACGGCTGTTCGCCGTATGGGTTCTACGGAGCCCGGTATGGCTTCGGTTACGACTACTACGGCGGCGGCGGGTGGTACGAGGCAGGTGGCGGCGGCGGGATCATCGTCGGCCCGATCGTGCCACCACCGTCCCAGGGGCACGGCCAGGTCGTGAACGGCAAGGGCTACGTGTCCGGCGATTCGGGTGGATCAAGCGCCAGTAGCAGCTCCGGCGGTGGCTCGTCGTCCGGATCGTCTTCGTCGGGTTCGTCCGGAGGCGGTTTCTCTGGTTCGTCGGGCGGCGACCGCACGGCGGTTCCCCGCTGATGCAGCTGTAGTGCAGGCCTTCAGGCCTGCCGTGATTTGCACTACGCTCTTAGCCGATGAGAGCCGGCCAAATCACGGCGCGGGGGCGAATCGAGCTGGTGGACGTTGGCGCAGGCCGTTCACCCGCGGACGGTGAAGTCGTCGTGGCGCTCGAGACCGCGTGCCTGTGCGGCTCGGACATCCCTTACTTCAGCGAAGCTCACGATCGATACCCGCTTCCCCTGGGCCTGTCCCTGCACGAAATCGTCGGAACGATCATCGAGAGCGCCAGCGCTGATTTCGCCAGGGGCGAACGCGTGCTCGCCATGCCGATCGGCCTGCGCGGACTCTATGAGCACCTGACGATCGGCGACGACCGGCTCGTGCGCGTGGATGCGGAGCTCTCCAACGACGAGGCCGTCCTTGCGCAGCCGATGGCGACCGTTCTCTCCGCGCTGAGCAGCGTGCCCGGCGTCATCGGCCAGACCGTCGCCGTCGTCGGCCAGGGGCCGATCGGCCTGCTGTTCAACCAGTGTCTCGCCCGGCTCGGAGCGGGGCGCATCATCGGTATCGACGTGCGGGATGAGCGCGTCGCGCGCAGCTGTCTGTTCGGCGCGACGGATTCGATTTCCGCGCGCCGCGTCGATCCCGTCGAAGCCGTGCGCGAGATGACGGGTGGCGCGATGACGGATCTGGTCGTCGAGGCTGTCGGTCACCAGGAGCAGGCGCTGAACCTCTGCATCGAGCTGTGCCGCGACAGCGGCCAGCTGCTGTACTTCGGCGTGCCGCCCGCGCGTGTGAACGACGTCGCGTGGGAGGCCGCGTTCCGGAAGCGGCTGACGATCAAGCTGAGCACGCCCTCGGACTTGAGGCCGTTCGTGCAGCTCGCGTGGCGTTCGATCCGCCAGGACCGCATCGACATGTCGCGTCTGATCACCCACCGCTACGCGTTCCCTGACGTCCAGCGCGCGTTCGAGACCTACCGCGACCGCCGCGACGGCGCGCTCAAGGTCATGATCGACTTCAAGTAGTCGTGGAGACCTCGTTCCTGGTCATCATCACCCGGCCATTAGAGGCCCCTTCGTGTGCCAATCATTCGAATCCCGCTCGCGCTATTGCGCTGGCCCTGTCTGAAGCGGCACAATTCGGTCGACGTGGAACGAGGAATGATGTGAAGCTCCTTGCCTGGCTTGTCGCGATTGCTTTGCTGTTTTGGGTGGGGGTCGCCGTGCAGGCGCAGAACGGCGTCCTTGACGTCGTTCAGTTGCGGCCCAACTTCTATGTCATCGGCGGCGCGGGCGGCAACGTCGTCGTGCAGCTCGGCCCGGAGGGCGTCATCCTCGTGGATTCGGGATCGACCGAGAGAGCGGACCAGGTGCTGGCCGCCATCCGCCGCCTGACGGATCTCCCGATTCGCTACATCATCAACACCAGCATGGACGCCGATCACACTGGTGGGAACGAGAAGCTCGCCAGGGCCGGGCTCAGCATTCTCCCGGGCGCGGTCGTTGCCGGCGCCGGTTTGGGCGACGATGTGGTCTCGAACTTCGGAAGGGCCAGCGTGCTGGCGCATGAAAACGTGCTGGGGCGCATGTCGGCTCCGACCGGCCGGCAATCTCCCGTGGCATCCGGGCTCTGGCCGACCAAGACGTTCGCTTACCATCAGTACTCGATGTATCTCAACGGCGAAGGCATTCAGGTCATTCACCAGCCCGCCGCGCACACCGACGGCGACACGATTGTGTTCTTCCGCCGTGGCGATGTGATTGCGACAGGAGACATCATCGACACGACCCGCTGGCCGGTCATCGACACCAAGCGTGGCGGCACCGTCCAAGGCGAGCTTGATGCACTGAACCGGCTGATGGACATGACGATTTTCAATCTGCCGCTGCAGTGGAAGGCGGACCGCACGTTTCTGGTGCCCGGGCACGGCAACGTGTACGACAAGCTCGACCTGCTGGAGTACCGCGACGCGGTCACCATCGTCCGTGACAGAGTGCAGGATCTGATCGACGAAGGAAAGACGCTCGCCCAGGTCAAGGCGGCTAATCCCACGCTCGGATACAGGAGCCAGTACGGAGCGGACAGCGGTCCGTGGACGACGGACATGTTTGTCGAGGTGATCTACAACGAGCTGTCCGCGAAGAAAGGAAAGAAGTGAAGAAGGGGACAAAGCCGCGCGTGCTTCTGCTGATCGCGCCCGTGCTGGCAACGGGCATTCTACTGGGCGCACCGGTCGAGGCCCAGCGGGGAAATCAGCCGCCGCCGCCCCCGCCGAGAGCGGGCGCGCCGATCGACCTCACTGGCTACTGGGTGTCGATCGTCACGGCGGACTGGCGCTGGCGGATGGTGACGCCGGCGAAAGGCGACTATCAGGGGGTTCAGCTGAACGCCGAGGGCAGAAAAGTTGCCGACACGTGGGATCCGGCGAAGGACGAAGCGGTCGGCGAGCAGTGCAGGTCGTACGGCGCCCCTGCGCTGATGAGCGTCCCGGGGCGGATTCACATCACGTGGCAGGACGACACGACGCTCAAGGTCGACGCCGACGCGGGCACGCAGACGCGGCTCCTGCGCTTCGGCCCTTCGACCCTTCGAGAGCCTCAGGGTCGCCCCGAGCAGGGTCGAGGGGCGACAGGCTCAGGGCAGGCGCCGACGCCGCCGAACGAGCCGCGCTCGTGGCAGGGCGTCTCGCAGGCGCGGTGGCTGACGCCGCGTCCGGACGTGCCACTGCAGCTGCGTCCCGCCGATCGCGTGGCCGACGCACCGCCGATTCGCCCGACCGGCGGATCGCTGCAAGTCGTCACGAAGAATCTGCGTGCTGGGTACCTGCGGAAGAACGGCGTTCCCTACAGCGAGAACGCCGTGCTGACCGAACACTGGGATCTCTACAAACGGCCGAACGGCGAGCAGTGGCTCACCATTACGACGCAGCTCGAGGATCCGCAGTATCTGTCCAACGTGAGACTGACCGCGCCGGTGTTCAAGAAGGAAGCGAACGGCAGCAAATGGGATCCGACGCCCTGTTCGTCCAGATGGTGAAGAAAATGATGTCGCGCTCTTGTCGATTGGCTGTCCTGATCGTGTTGCTGTTCGCGGCGGCTCCCGCGTCCGCCCAGGTCGATTTCACCGGTACCTGGCAGCGTGTGGGGCAGCACGACAACGGCGCCGCACGGGAACCCGTCGATCTGCTCGGCATGCCTCTCAGCCCTGACGGCCGTGCGAAGGCGCTGAGCTACGACATCGCGTCCCTTTCGGCGACCGAGCGCCAGTGCCAGATGTACCCGCCGATCTACGCGATCGTGGGTCCGTTTCCGCTGCAATTCGTCATGGTGCCGGACCCGGTGACGCAGAAGCTGCTCGCCTGGAAGATCCTGGGGTGGGGCGATCGCGACGAGACGATGATCTGGATGGACGGGCGGCCGCATCCGTCCCCGTTGGCGCCGCACTCGCACGGCGGATTCACCACGGGCCAGTGGGAAGGCGACACGCTGACCCTCGTCACCACGCACGCCAAGCTCGGCGACATCAAGCGGCACCGTGGCTTCAGCAGCGATCGTGCGACGTTCACCATGCGCCTCAACCGGCACGGCGACTTACTCACTGCCACCGGCATTCTAGAGGACCCTGTCTATCTGGCGGAGCCGTACGTGCTGACCGAGGTCTACCGCCTGACGACGAACCCGAACAACTTCCCGTTGACTGCCTGCGAGCCGATCGAGGAGCTGCCGCGCCTGCACGAGAATCCGGCGTTCGTGCCGCACTACCGGCCGGGCAAGCATCCGGCGATGAACGAGATGACCGAGCACTACAACATCCCGCTCGAGGCCGTCGTCGGCGGACCCGAGACGATGTATCCGGAGTACCGCAAGAAACTGAAGGACAAGTACGTAGCCCCGCCGCCTGTGACGGGCCGGGGCGGCGGACCGCCACCGCAGTAGACCTCTATTCCACTCCGAACGCCAGGAGCACGTTCCCGCCGCTTGCGCCCGAGCCCACGGCGTAGCCCGACCCGACGTAGACCATCCCGTCGACGACGACGGCGCCCGACGTCGAGATCGCGCCGCCGTGCGCCGGCTGAACGCGGTTGATCGTTTCGAACTCTTTGGCCGTCGGATACTCCCAGATCTTCGCGCCGTCCGCCGCCCCGATCGCGTACAGCGTGCCGTCCGAGGCGCCCTGGAACACGACGCCGGGAATCACCGTCGCCGCCGCGCCGAGTTGCACGCCGCGGCCGCCGCCGGCGGGCGGGGGAGGCGTGAACAGCCACGCGCGTTCGCCCGTCGCGGGCTGCACCGCCGCGAGCCCGCCGCCGCCGATGCCGTAGTAGACGTGCTGGTTGTCGGCTGCGCCGCCCCACACGATGGACGCGCGCCCGCGGCCGTTGCCGTTGAGCGGCAGGCCGAGCGGGTGAATCCTGTACAGCAGTTTCCCGTTGTCGTCGGGATCGAGCGCGAAGATGTCGGCCGACTTCGTTCCCGCAATCAGCACACGCTTGCCGTTCGCGAGCGTCTTGAGGATCGGCGAGTTGCCGATGTCCATGTCGGGGCCCATCGGCTTCGGGCACGCCTCGCTGACGTTGGCGCCGTTGCAGCCGCCCATGAACACGTCGTTCTCGGTCGCCTGAAACGACCACAGCAGCTTGCCGGTGTCGAGATCGACGGCCATGATCGCGTCCGTCGTCTTCGCCGGCGGCGCGGTCGTCGCGTCGCCGGTGCCGAAGTACACCGCGCGCTTCACGGGATCGATCGTCGGCGAGTTCCACACCGCGCCGCCCGCGGGCGCATACAGCGTCACCCCGTTCGCCATCGTCTTGTAGGGCTTCGGCTCGTCGGGGACGACCCAGGCCTTCCAGATCTGTTTGCCGGTGCCGGCCTCGAGGGCGACGACGCTGCCGCGGGAGGTGCAGCACGGGTAGCCGGGGTTGCCGCTGCTGAACTCTTCAGACGACGAGACCGGGACGATGACCTTGCCGTCGTAATAGCGGATGCCGGCCGTGATGCGCGCGACGAAGTGCGAGTCGACCTTCGTCTTCCAGAGCAGTTTTCCGTCCTGCGCGTTGATCGCGTAGACGTTGGCGTGGCCGTCGCCGACAAACGCCGCGTACTTCGCGCTGCCCGTTCCGGTGACGGCGCCGACCGTAATCGAGTTCCTGATGATCGACCCGGTCTCGAACGACCAGTAGACGCAGCCCGACTTCGCGTCGATCGAGTACACGAAGCCGTTGTCGCTGCCGACGAACACGCGGCCCGATGCGATGGTCGGCTGCGCGTTGGCCGAGACGCCCGAGGGGAAGCCGAACGCCCATTTGAGCTTCAGGCGCGGCACCTGCGCGGCCGTCAGGCGCGCGACCTGCGCCGGTTGAAATCGTGTGTTCGCGAGATCCGGGCTCCAGCCGTTCCACGCCGGCCCGGCCGCGGGATCGGCGAGCGGCGGGTTCGTGCGGCACTGGAAGCCCATGTTCTCGGCGGCCCCGGATGCGGCGCTGCCCATCGGCCGGCCCGCCATGAACTCGGCGAGCGCTTTCTTCTGGCCGTCGTTCAGGGCGGACGACTGCTGCTGCATCACGCCCGTCGCCATCGCCGCGTAGATCTTTTCCGGCGTCATCTCGCGCAGGGCCGTCGGCGTCGGCGCGCGGTCGACGTTCGGGTTGCCGTGACAGCTCGCGCACTGTGTCTGGAACGTCGCGAACCCGCTCTCGGTGCCGGGCACGAACGCCGGCGGCGGGGCCGGCGCCTGGCCGGCGGCCTGCGGCGTGAACGCCCCGGCCCAGGCGAGTACGCCGAACCCGGCCGCCAGAATCATCAGGATATGGACGTGTCTCTTCATAAGCTTCGAGTCCAGCGACGCAGTGTATTACAAACGGCGGGCCTGAACCCGTTCCGGGCCCCCCTTTCCTTATTCAACTTCTCCACTTCTCCCCTTTTCACTTTGAACTTTCTTCTTGTGTGATAATGCGCCTCCAGCGAGGTCCTTCCGATGGTCAACCTGATAGTCAACGGCAAGATGCGGGCGTATGACGGCGATCCGGACATGCCGCTCCTCTGGTATGTGCGCGACGACTCTGCGCCTGACCGGGACGCGGTTCGGCTGCGGCGCCGGGCTCTGCGGCGCCTGCACGGTCCACGTCAACGGACAGGCGGCGCGCGCGTGCCAGACGAAGATGAGCACCCTCGAGGGCAAGTCGGTCGTGACGATCGACGCGCTGGCCGCGAACGGCGCCCTGCACGCGGTGCAGAAGGCGTGGATCGCGCACAACGTGCCGCAATGCGGCTACTGCCAGTCGGGCCAGATCATGTCGGCCGTGGCGCTGCTCAAGGCGACACCCAGCCCCAGCGACGCCGACATCGACCGCGCCATGAGCGGCAACATCTGCCGGTGTGGCACGTATCAGCGCATCCGGGCTGCCATTCACACGGCGGCGAAGGAGCGGGCATGATCATCGAAAACCTCTCCCTGAGCCGGCGCCGGTTTCTCGGCGGCGTCCTGTCCACGGGCGCCTTCGTCGTCGCCTCGCGCATCGTGCCCGACGAGCTCTTCGCGCAGGAAGCCATCTTCCGCACGAAGGCGGATGCCGCGGCGCTGCACCCGAGCGTCTACCTCGGCATCGAGCCCGACGGCACCGTCTTCATCGTCACGCACCGATCGGAGATGGGCACGGGCATCCGGACGTCGCTCCCGCTGGTCGCGGCCGACGAGCTCGACGCGACCTGGAGCCGCGTCCGCATCGAGCAGGGCGTGGGCGACACCCGGTACGGCGACCAGAACACGGACGGATCGCGCTCGATTCGCGACTTCTACGACGCGTTCCGCGTGGCGGGCGCCTCGGCGAAGTCGATGCTGATCACCGCCGCGGCCGCGCAGTGGAGCGTGCCGGCGTCGGAGTGCACGGCCGTGAACCACGAGATCGTTCACGCGAAGAGCGGGAAGAAGATCGGCTACGGAGCACTGGTGCCCGCGGCGGCGAAGCTGCCGGTGCCGGCCAAGGAGACGCTGACCTTCAAGGCGAAGACGGCGTGGAAATTCGTCGGCAAGGAACGGCAGATCTACGACCTCACGGACATCACGACCGGCAAGGCGCCGTTCGGCCTCGACATCTACCGTGAAGGCATGGTCTACGCGTCGATCGAGCACCCGCCCGTGCTCGGCGGGACGATCAAGAGCCTCGACGACAAGGAGGCGCTGACGGTCAAGGGCGTCCAGCAGACCGTGGCGCTCGACACGGTCAAGCCGCCCGTGCAGTTCCAGCCGCTCGGCGGCGTGGCGGTGATCGCCAGCAACACGTGGGCGGCGCTGCAGGGCCGCAAGAAGCTGAAGATCGACTGGAACGACGGCGCGCACGCCAGCTTCAACTCCGAGGCGTTCAAGCAGGAGATGATCGCGCGCGTGCATCAGACGGCCAAGGTGGCGCGCAACCTGGGCAACGTGGACGCGGAGTTCGCCAAAGGCGGCAAGGTCCTCGAAGCGACCTACTACACGCCGATGGCGGCGCACGCCGCGATGGAGCCGCCAGCGGCGGTCGCCGACTTCAGGAACGGCAAGGTCGAGGTGTGGACGCCGACGCAGAATCCCGCAGGCCGTGCAGGAAACCGTTGCGGCGGCCGTCGGCATCGACAAGAAGAACGTCGTCTGCCACGTGACGCTGCTCGGCGGCGGCTTCGGCAGGAAGTCGAAGCCCGACTTCGCGGCCGAGGCGGCCGTCCTGTCGAAGAAGCTCGGCAAGCCCGTCAAGGTCATCTGGACGCGCGAAGACGATATTCATTTCGACTTCTACCACACGACGGCAGCCGTCTATCACAAGGCGACGGTCGACGGCCGCGGCAAGCCGACGGCGTGGCTGCAGCGGTCGGTGTTCCCGCCCATCGGTTCGACGTTCGGCGCGCCGGAGCCGCTCGGCTTCGAGCTCGACATGGGATTGACGGACACGGTCTACGATGTCCCGAACATCCGCGCGGAAAATGCCGGTGCGCCGGTGCACGTCCGCATCGGCTGGTTCCGTGCGGTCGCGAACAACTACCACGCGTTCGCGGCCCACAGCTTCGCCGACGAGATGGCGCACGCCGCGGGACGCGACACGCTCGAGTTCCTGCTCGACATGATCGGCCCTGGCAAGGTCATCGATCTCAAGGCGCAGGGCGTGAACTACTCCAACTACGGGGCCCCCATCGACAAGTACCCCGTCGACAGCCGGCGGCTCCGCCGCGTGCTCGAAGTGGCGGGCGAGAAGTCCAACTGGGGCAAGCGCAAGCCCGGCAACGGCTGGGGCATCGGCATCGCTGCGCACCGCAGCTTCAACACGTACGTCGCCTCGGTCGTCGAAGTCGAAGTCGACGCGCAGGGCCGGGTTCGCATCCCGCGTATCGATCAGGTGGCCGACGCCGGCGTGTTCATCAACCCCGACCGCGTCCGCTCGCAGTTCGAAGGCGCGGCGGTGATGGGCGCCGGCCTGGCGATGCTCGGCGAGATCACGGCCGCCAACGGCCGGATCCAGCAGAACAACTTCGACGGCTTTCAGGTCGCGCGCATGAACACGGCGCCGGTGCAGGTCAACGTGCACTTCGTCGAGAGCGGCAACCTGCCGACGGGCGTCGGCGAGCCGGGCGTGCCGCCGGTGATGGCGGCGCTCGGCAACGCGATCTACGCCGCCACCGGCAAACGCGTGCGCGAGCTGCCGATCTCGCGCACCAAGCTCGTGTGACGTGAAGAAATCCGCGAAGCACGCCGAGCGCCGGCGCCGCAAGGCCGGGAACGTCCAGGTCAAGGCGATCAAGTGGGGCGTCCTGCTCGTCGTCATCGGGCTCATCGGCTACGGTGTGTCCCAGATGGACGGCATCGCGTACGGCGAGCGCGACCTGTCCGTCGTCAACTTCTCGGACCTCACGCCCACCGCGAAGCGGACCGCGCTCAAAGCCGCAAACGAGGCACGATGCACGTGCGGCTGCGGGATGACGCTCGCGCAGTGCGTGGCCACCGACATGACCTGTCCCGTCCGCGAAGGCAACCTCGACCGGCTCCGGACGATGGTGCGACAGGCGATGTAGGAGAAGTGAGAACTAAGAAGTTAGAAGTTAGAAGTGAGAAGTTGGAACTGAGCAGTCAGAAAGGCGAGGCAGAGCAGATGCGAATTTCATGGCTCGGCGCGATCGCGGCGCTGGCATGTGTCGTCGTGACCGTCGGCCACGCGCAGCAACCCACGGGCGGAGGACGCGGTCAGGCGCCGCCGGCCGCACCGGGAGGCCGGGGCGCGGGACGCGCGCCGACGGCGCCGCCGCCGATCAACTGGCCCTCGCCGCCGCTGCCTGACGGACCGATCGTGATGGACACGGCGATCCAGCACCAGATTCGTCTCGTCGTGACCAAAGGTCTCAACCAACCCTGGAGCATGGCGTTTCTGCCCGACGGCGGCATCCTGGTCACGGAGCGCCCCGGTCGGCTGCGGATCGTCCGCAACGGCGTGCTCGATCCGACGCCCGTCGCCGGCCTGCCGCAAGTGCAGGCCGCCGGCCTGGCTGGCCTGATGGACATCGCGCTCCATCCGCAGTTCGCCGAGAACAAGCTGGTGTACTTCACCTATCACAAGCCGCAGGTGCCCGGCCCCGGCGGCCTGGTCGCCGGACCCGCGGGTGGGCGCGGGCCGGCTCCGCCGGCTGGCGTCATCACGCTCGCGCGCGCGCGCTGGGACGGCGCCGCGCTCGTCGAGGCGAAGGATCTCTTCTCGGCGATTCCATCGGGCAACGCGTCGAGAATCGCATTCGGCAAGGACGGCAACATCTACATGACGGTCGGCTACGGCGACACGCCCGTCGGCAACCCCGATCCCGCCGGTGCGCCGCCGCAGGACCGCATGAGCCTCGCCGGCAAGGTGCTGCGCCTCAAGGACGACGGAACGGTGCCGCCCGACAATCCGTTCGTCGGCCGCAGCAACTCCCGGCCGGAGATCTTCACGCTCGGCCATCGCAACATGCTCGGCCTGACTGTCCATCCCGACAGCGGGATGATTCTGCGAATCCGAGAATGGCCCCAACGGCGGCGACGAGATCAACGTGCTGCTGCCGGGCAAGAACTACGGCTGGCCCGTCGTCAGCTACGGCCGCTTCTATCTCGGTCCGCGCGTGAACAATCACGCGTGGCAGGAGGGGATGGAAGATCCGCTGGTGTTCTGGGTGCCGGCGATTGCCACCTCCGGCCTGACGTTCTACACCGGCGACCGCTTCCCGCAGTGGAAGGGCCACGTCTTCGCCGGCGGCATGCGCCAGGGCGAGGTGCCGCGCTCCGGCCACCTCGAGCGGATCGACTTCAACGACAAGTGGGAAGAACTGCACCGCGAGTCGTTGTTCTGGGATTTGCGTCAGCGCATCCGCGACGTGCGCCAGGGGCCGGACGGCCTGCTCTACGTGTTGACGGCCGAAAACGACGGCGCCCTCATCAGAATCGAACCCGCGCCAGCGACAGGAACGACGAAGTAGTGCAGGCCTTCAGGCCTGCCAGGTTGCGGACCTGAAGGTCCGCACTACTTCTGATCAGCGGCAATCACGCGGCGCGAATCCAGCGGATCATCGTGGCGAAGTCGGGCGGCCTGCCGTACATCAGCAGACCGATCCGGAACACCTTGGCTGCGCACCACAGCACCGCGACGACCGAGGCGACGCCGATCGCAATCGACACCCACACCTGCCACCAGGGCGGAGGCGTGTTCGACGCCATCCGCAGGAGCATGGTGAACGTGTTGACCGGCGGGACGAAGCTGATGATCGTGCTGAACGTCGAATTCGGCTCGCGCGAGATGGGCAGCCAGAACAGCCACGGCGTCATGATGAGCAGCATGATCGGCATCATCATCGACTGCGCCTCGCGCATGTCGTTGACCACGCTGCCGACCGTCAGCATCATCGCCCCGACGACGAAGTAGGCGATCAGGAAGAAGATCACCAGGTACACGAGCAGCCACGGGTTGAACAGGCCGAACATCGCGAACGACACCAGCAGCGCCATGCCCAGGGCGACGTAGAAGGCCAGCGCGAGCAGGCTGACGGCCATCTGTCCGAGGAGCTTTCCGGCGAGCAGCTCCATCGGCGAGATAGCCGACAGCAGGATCTCGATGACCCGGCTCGATTTCTCCTCGACGGTCGAGGTGAGCAGGGACTGTCCGCCCGTCATCACGCCGATGAAGAGGAGGATGGCGAACGCTCCCGGGAGGAGCATGTTGAACCCGGCCACGGTCTGACGCTCGTTGTTCTTCGTGACGGTAATCGACGCGACGCGGCCGACGCGGACGAGCCCGTCGATGGTCGCGCGATCGAGAGACTGCGCTTTCACCCGCGCGTTGATGATCGCCTCGCGCAGCCCCTGGTAGATCTCATTTTCCACGCGGTCGTCGAGGTTCGGCGGTACGTAGAGGTCGTAGTTCCCGTACGTGCCCCCCGACGGAACGGCCGCATTCGGATGGATGACCACGAGTGCCAGGCGGCGCGGCGTGGCCTGATCGTCGGTCAGCCACGCCTTTTCCTGCTGGGGGTCGGTGTCGGGCGGGCGCTCCACGACAGTGAGCTGCGGGACGGCGCCGAGCGCGAACCTCGCGGTCCGTCCGGCGTCGTTGCCCGCGACCTGGCGCACGCTCTCCGGTGCCTGGACCAGCGCCTGCCGCGCCTGATCGGTGCGCCGCGCGGTGATTCGATCGGCGCTGAGCGCGTCCGCCAGTTCCTGGCCAACCGCGCCTGACGGGTCGATGACGGCGATCTGGCCCTGCACCTGCACGCTGCGCATCATCAGCCGTGGAAACATCGTCGCGCCGAGGGCGCCGATCGCCGGCGTCAGCACCAGGCCGAGGATGAACGCCCGCGTGAAGACCGTGGCCGTGAATTCCCGAATGGCCACCAGGAGGATCTTCTTCATGCGGGCACGACCTTCGGTTCGGCGTCGGCATGCAGCTGCGCGCGCAGGACCTCGGTGTCCGCCGCGTCGGATCCGCCCGTGACGATGCGGATGAAGATGTCCTCGAGGCGCGGCCGGGCGATCTCGATCCGTCCGGCCGGGACGGCGCTGGCAATGCGCGGGATGGCGGCCGCCGGGTTCGTGCCGTTCACGAGCAGGATCACGCAGCCGCCGTCCGCCGGCGAGATGCGCTCGACTTCGGGGAGCGCCGCGAGCGGCGAGAGGTCCGCGTCGCGTTCGAGCGGCTCGAACCGGATCGCGCGCGGATCGTACTGGCGCCGGATCGTGGACAGCGGGTCGTCCAGCACTTTCCTGCCGCGGTGCATCATCACCACGTGATCGCACAGCTCCTCGGCGTGCGGCATCACGTGCGTGGAGAAGAGAATCGTCGCGCCGCGCTGGTGCTCCTCGTGGACGAGCGTGCGGAGCGTCAGGGCGCTGACCGGATCCAGTCCGCTGAACGGTTCGTCCAGGATCAGCAGATCCGGCTCGTGCATGATGGCGGCCAGAAACTGCACCTTCTGCTGCATGCCCTTCGAGAGCTCCTCGCAGCGCTTCCGCTCGCAGTCGCCGAGCCCCACGCGTTCGAGGCCGCGCCGGATGCGGCCCGGCAGATCGCCTTCGCTGATGCCCTTGAGCCGGCCCAGGTAGGTGAGGAACGCGCCGACGCGCATCTTCCGGTAGACACCCCGCTCTTCGGGCAGGTAGCCGATCCGGTCCTTGGCGTCGAGCGCGGACGTGTGGCCGAGCACCGATAACGCGCCCGCGTCCGGGAAGATGATCGACATCATCATCCGGATGGTGGTGGTCTTGCCCGCGCCGTTCGGGCCGATGAACCCGTACACCGCGCCGCGCGGCACGACGAGATCGAGGTGGTCGACGGCCCTGGTGGCGCCGAATGTCTTGGTGACGCCGCTGAGGAGGACGGCTGCACTCATGCGTTTACCAGATTCCTGTTGAGGAGGGCGGATGTTACCACGCGGCTACGGCCGGGCCCCGCTGAGCTATGATGGGCGCGTGACGAACGCGAGAATCGTCGGCGCTCTGATGGTGGCTTTGACGTTGGCGGCGCGTCCGGGGTTCGCGCAGGTCAGTCTCAGCGGCGACTGGGGCCCGCGGATGCACGAGGACCAGCCCGATCGCGGTCCCGGTCCCGACCTCGGCGATTACACCGGCCTGCCGCTCAACGCGGGCGCCCGCCTGGCAGCCGACAGCTGGGACGCGTCGCGCCTGACGCTGCGCGAGCACCAGTGCAAGGTCCACAACGCGCCCTACATCATGCACGGGCCGCTGCAGGTGCGCATCTGGGAGGAGAAAGATCAGCAGACCCAGCAGCTGACGGCGATCAGGATCTACATCAGCACCTACGAGCAGAACCGGACGATCTGGATGGACGGCCGGCCGCATCCGCCCGAATACGCGCCGCACACGTGGCAGGGCTTCTCAACCGGCAAGTGGGACGGCGACATCCTCACCGTCTACACCACCCATCTCAAGCAGGAGTGGATCCGGCGCAACGGCGTGCCCAACAGCGAGAAGTCCACGATGATCGAGCACTTCATCCGTCACGGCAACATCATGACGCATCTCGAGCAGTGGACCGATCCGGTGTACCTCACCGAGCCGCTGTGGCGCAGCGAAGAGTTCGTGCTGAACGAGCGCGGCGTCGCCAACTGGCTCTGGCCATGCGAATACGTCGACGAGATCGTCGATCGTGCGCACAGCGCCGTCCCGAGCTACCTGCCGGGGAAGAGCCCGTTTCTGGGCGAGTTCGCGAAAACCCACGGCATCCCGCTCGACGCGGCCAACGGCGGCGCGGAAACGACCTACCCCGAGTATCAGGCGACGCTCAGGGCGTTGATCGCGGCCGGCAAGGGTGGCGTCAAGTAGCGGGCGCCTCCCGACGCTGTTCATTCCCCACGGCGGCGGTCCGTGCTTCTTCATGGATCCGCTGCCGGGCCTGCCCGCTGACCTGTGGGACCGCATGGCCGCGTACCTCCGCGGCATCGACGCGTCGCTCGGCCGCCGGCCCGCCGCGATTCTGGTGATCTCGGGCCACTGGGAAACCGAGCAGCCCACCGTGAACACGGCGCTGCGTCCGCCGCTCCTGTTCGACTACTCGGGCTTTCCCGAACACACATACCGCCTGACGTACCCCGTCGCCGGCTCGCCTGCCCTGGCCGCACGCGTGCGCGGCCTGCTCTCGACGGACGGCATCGCGTCTGACGAGGAGCCGCATCGCGGCCTCGACCACGGCGTCTTCGTGCCGTTCAAGGTGATGTACCCGGCCGCGGACGTGCCGATCGTGCAGCTGTCGCTCAACAGGAATCGCGACGCCGCCACGCACCTCGCCCTGGGCCGTGCGCTCGCGCCCCTCAGGGACGAGGACGTCCTGATCGTCGGGAGCGGCATGAGCTATCACAACCTGCGCGAGTTCTTCGTCGATCGCCCCGAGATCAACCAGGCGGCGGAGGCGTTCGATGCGTGGCTGGACCGCACGCTCGCGGAACGCGACGAGACCGCCCGGGCTGCGAAGCTCCAGCAGTGGCGTGATGCCCCGGGCGCACGGCCCTGCCATCCGACCCCGGAGCACCTGCTGCCGCTGCTGGTGGCGGCGGGTGCGGCCGGCGACAGCCCGGCCCGCCGGACGTATCACGACCGGTTGATGGGCAAGGCGGTGTCGGGGTTCCAGTTCGGGTAGGGTCAGGAACGGCAGGCCTGAAGGCCTGCACTACGACGGATCCGGCCGCGGCGACCCTCCCGGCGTCTGATTGAGCGGGAGGGTCACATGTCGCTGCGGGGGCGTCTGACGTTTATCGCGTTGTGGCTGGTATCGATTGCCGCCGTCGGGGTCGTGATATCGCGCGTAGGCTGACCCCGCTAGCGCTTCCCACATATCTAGTCATCTGGTCACTTAGTCATCTGGTCATTGTTGGGCCATTGCTCAATGTCCCAAGTTGAGCAGAAATGACCAGACGACTAGATGACCAAATGACCAGATTCAGCGCTACAGCAGAAGCAGCAGCACGTTGAGGCGGTAGTACAGCGCCGCCAGAAACGCGCCGCTTTCGACGAGCGGAAACAGCGGACGCTGTGTCGTTGTCAGCACACGCGTTGAGCGCGCGTCGCCCTCGAGCCACGCGAGGAGCTGCTGCTGGGCCGACGCCGTGAGCAGGTCGGCGCCCTGCAGGATGAGCGTGCCGGCCGGGTGGCGCGGCAACAGCAGGTGGTCGGCTTCAACCCAGTGGATGGGCTTCTGCAGCGACGGCCAGACGGCGGTCCACACGCGCAGCGCGGCGTCTTCCTGTCCCACGACGACGGCGTTGGCGCGGGTGGCGACGAGAGTCTGCCAGTCGCTCGCCGGGATCGGCAGGCGCGCGGGAACCGGCATGAGGCGCCGTATTGGAGGCGGGACGGCGGCGCCCGCCAGGGGCGGCCGAAGCGTGTCGACGAGGTCGGACGGCGTGCCTTCGATGGCCACGGTCAGTGTCTCCTGAAGGATCGGGGTAACCCGATTTGAAGCAAGAGCAGCGCCGCGCAACATGATGGTTTTGCTGGGATTTCCGGAAGTGGCCACGACTTTTTTGTCGGAGCGAGGGTTTTGACCTGACAACGATGTCTGGACGCCCGCCGCCCGCCTGGCTTTCAGGTTCTTGCGCCGCGAGACCCGTCTTGTCGTACAGTCTGTCGTAGCAGGGAGACTCATATGCTCAGGTCGCTAGTCGGGTTGGCCGCGACGGTGTCCTTCTGTTCGGCGGCCGTCGCACTCAACGCGCAGGCGCCGGCCGACGCAGCCGCGAAGGCCCCGGTGGCCGCGAAGAAGACGACGGCGGCGTCGAGCAAGCGGCCGGCGTCGAAACGCACGCCGTGGGGTGACCCGGATCTGCAGGGCACCTGGGACTACCGGACCATCACGCCGCTCGAGCGGCCGCAGAACATGGGCGACCGGCAGTTCCTGACCGACGCCGAGGCTGCCACGCTCGAGGCGCGTGCCGCGAAGCGCCTCGATGAGCCGCCGGACGAGTCCACGCCCGCAAACACCATTCACGCGCCGTACTGGACGGATCCGGGCCGGCGCGTGCTCGACGACAAGCGCACGTCGCTCATCATCGACCCGCCTGATGGGCGCCTGCCGCCGCTGACGCCGGAAGGCCAGTACCGGCTTGCGACGGGCGGACGTGGCGGCACCGGCGGGCGCGAGGGCGGCAAGGCGGACGGCCCCGAGGATCGCAGCTCGCTCGAGCGCTGCATCACGCAGGGCCTACCGACCTCGAATCTGCCGACGCTCTACAACAACAACATCGCGATCTACCAGGCGCCCGGCTACGTCGCGCTCGTCCACGAGATGGTGCACGCGACGCGCATCGTGCCGCTCGACGGCCGGCCGGCGCTCTCGCCCGGCATCCGCCAGTGGGAGGGCAGCTCGCGCGGCCACTGGGACGGCGACACGCTCGTCGTCGACACGACGAACTTTTCGAGTAAGACGAGCTACCGGGGGTCGGGCCCGGCCATGCACATCACCGAGCGCTACACGCGCCTCGACGACAAGACCGTCGGCGTCGAAATCACGGTGGAGGATCCCGGCACGTGGGCGAGGCCGTGGACCGCGGCGTTGACGATGCGGCCGAGCGAGGGGCCGATCTTCGAGTACGCGTGCCACGAGGCGAACATGGGCCTCAGAGATATCCTCGAAGTGGCGCGCGATGAAGATGCGAAAGCCGCGAAGGCGGCCGAAGCCGCCCGGAGGAAGTAATGATGCGACCACGGCTCTCGCTTGCCGCTGTGGGCATAGGCCTTTCTCTGGTGGCCACAGTGCAGGTGGCGGCGCACCATTCCTTTGCCGCGGAGTTCGACGCCAAGGCCCCCGTGACGTTGAAGGGAACCGTCACGCAGATGGATTGGGTGAACCCTCACTCGTGGATCCATCTCGAGGTCAAGAACCCTGATGGCAGCGTCACCACCTGGATGATCGAAGGGGGCACGCCGAACACCCTGCTGCGACGAGGCTTCACGAAGAACTCGCTCAAGGCCGGCACGGAGCTCACGGTCGAAGGATACCGGGCCAAAGACGGCACCAACCGGGCGAATGGCCGCGACCTCATCCTTCCGGATGGAAAGCGGCTGTTTCTCGGCTCGGCGGGAACAGGGGCGCCTGAAGACGGGAAAGAGCCGGCGGAGAAGTGAGAACTGAGAAGTAAGAAGTAAGAAGTAAGAGAGAGAATATGTCGCGTCGGGCCGCCGTGGTTGCCGTCCTCGTGCTGTTGGCCTGCGGCCTGGCCGCGGCGCAGCGGCCGTCCGATCCCGCGCTGCTCGTCCCGCAGACGGCCCCCGAGCTCGACTACGTCGCGGTCGCGGATCCCCTGCCGTTACCCGCCGGCACCACCATGGGCCCGCCAGCCTCCGTCGCGTTCGACGCGAAGGGGCACATGTGGGTTCTCACCCGCGGTCCGCAGCCGTTGTTCGAGTTCGACGCCACCGGCGCGTTCATCCGCGCGTTCGGTGAAGGACTCTTCAGCCGCACACACGGCCTCCGGTTCGATCGCGATGGCAACATCTGGGTCTCCGACGTCGGCGCCCACATCGTCGTGGAGCTGAACCAGCAGGGGCAGGTGCTGCTGACGCTGGGCGTCAAGGGCGAGGCCGGGGCGTGGGACGAGGCGGCCGGCTCACGGAAGCTGAATCAGCCGAACGACGTAGCCTTCGGCCGCGACGGCGCGATCTTCGTCGTGCAGGGGCACACGCCCGGCGCGTCCGGCGACGCGCGCGTGCTCAAGTTCGATCGCACCGGCCGCTTCATCAAGTCGTGGGGAGGGAAAGGCAAGGAGCCGGGCAAGTTCGACGTCGCGCACGGCATCGCGATCGACTCGAAGGGTCTGCTCTGGGTGACCGATCGCGAAAACCAACGGATTCAGATCTTCGACGCCGACGGCGCGTTCGTCCGGGAACTCAAGTACGCCGGCCTTCCATGCGCGCTGGACATCGGCCGCCAGTACATCTACATGGTCAACGGCTTCGCCGGCCAGGTGCTGCGGCTCGATCTGAACGGCACCGTGCTCGCCGCGACGGGGAAGCCGGGCAGGGGCCTCGGCGAATTCGGCGAGGCGCACTTCATCACCGTCAGCCCCAAGGGGGACTTGTACGTTGCCGACAGCGTCAACGGAACCCTGCAGAAATTCGTCAAGAAAAAGTAAGAGGTCTCGCTAGATTCGCGGTTCTTTGGGCGAGAGCAGGGCGACGATCACGCCGAGGATGGCGCGTGCGGTGCACAGCGGCACGACCGCGCTGATTGTCAGCGCGCCGAGCCCAATCATCTGCCGCAGGATCACTGTCGGGTCTCCCTGGGGCCTGCGGTTCGCGCAAACCACTGGCGCCACGGCGACAGGCTCTGTTCCAGGTGCCGCCAGGCGCCGATCGGACGCCTCATCCAGTCGGTATTGCGGCGTCCTCCGCGCCAGAAACCCCGCCGATCGGGGATATGCCGGCGTTCGACGACGATGACCGTGGGAACGTCAGTCGTGTCGGAAAACTCTTGCATGCGAGCGTTATCGGAGCGACAGTCGGGGAGCTTTAGAGAGAGAACGAGGCTGGAGTCTGGGGGCTAGGGGCTGGGGGCTGGGGGCAAGACAGGAGAAGTGAAGATGAGAGCGCGATGCCTGTTCCTCGCCGCTGCGGCATTGATGGTCATTCGGCCGGCGCCGGCGGCCGCCCAGTGGATCGACTTTCCGACCCCCGGTATCCCCCGCCTGGCCGATGGCAAGCCCAACCTTACCGCTCCGGCCCCTCGGACACCTGACGGCAAGCCCGACTTGTCGGGCATCTGGCGCGCGGGGCGGGCGGGCGAATACGGCTACGACTACGACGTCACGAAGCACCTGAAGCCCGGCGAGGTCCAACCCTGGGCCGAAGCGGTGCGCCTGAAACGGGTGCAGGACTTCCGGAAGGACAGCCCCCTCGCGAACTGCATGCCCGTGAGCGTGCCTTTCCTCAACTTCCGCGGCCTGTCCCGCATCGTCCAGACGCCGGGCCTCGTCGTCGTGCTCTACGAGTCGCCGAACAGCCCGCACCGGACGATCTTCACCGATGGCCGGAGCCTGCCGAAAGAGATGAACCCGACCTGGCTGGGCTACTCCGTCGGCCGCTGGGAAGGTGACACGCTCGTGGTGACGACAGCCGGGTTCAACGACCGGGGGTGGCTCGACGTCGGGGGGCACCCGCAGACCGAGACGCTCCGGCTCACCGAACGCTTCCGGCGCCGCGATTTCGGGCACCTCGAGCTCGACGTCACCTTCGAGGATCCGAAAGCGTTCGCGAAGCCGTTCACGCTGCACATGGAGAAGCCGCTCGCGCCGGACACCGAGCTCCTCGAAGACGTCTGCGAAAACGAGCGGAGCGGCGCGCACCTGACCAGCGGCCTGACGCTGACGCCAGAGGCGCTCGGGGCGTTCGCGGGCACGTATCAGTTCTCGTCCGGCCGGCAGGCGGTCGTGAAGGTGGCCGGCGAACAGCTGCAGATCGACGACAGCGCGAGCCCGCTCGATCGTCTCTTCGTCGCCGGCTCGGAGACGATCTTCCTTTCGAGCGTCAGCCAGTTCGCGATCGAGTTCGTCCGGGACGCACAGGGGAAGGCGACGCATCTGATCCGCAGGAACGGTGTGATCGAGGAGCGAGCCGCCCGCGTGCCATGAGAAAAAGAGGAGACATGCTTCGTCGAATGATCGTCGCCGCCTTGCTTTGCGTCTGCGCCGCGTCGGTTCAGGCGCAGTGGCTGAACCACACGGCTGCCGGCATCCCGCGGACGAAAGACGGCAAGCCGAATCTGTCGGCTCCGACGCCGCGCGGCGCGAACGCCAAGCCCGATCTGTCAGGGATCTGGTCCACGGATCCGACGCCCCTCGCGGAGATGGATCGGTTGTTCCCGGGCATGCAGCCGTTTGCGGTGCCGGGCGACGATCCGCGCATGTTCACCAAGTACTTCCTCAACATCTTCGCCGACTTCAAGCCCGAGGACACGCCGTTCCGGCCCGAAGCGGCGCAGGCGTTCGGACGTCACATGGCGACCACGACCGCCGATCAGGCCCCGACGGCCCGGTGTTTCCCGGCGGGCATCCCGATGGGCGACCTGCTGCCGCTGCCGCGCCGATTCATCCAGACGCCTGGTCTGCTGACGATCCTCTACGAGGGCATCAACCCGCCGCGGTTAATCTACACGGACGGGCGAACGCTGCCCGTCGATCCACAGCCGGCGTGGCTCGGTTACTCGGTCGGCAGCTGGGACGGCGATGTGTTCGTGGTGCAGAGCAGCGGGTACAGCGACCGCAGCTGGCTCGACGGCATCGGCCACGCGCGCAGCGAAGCCACGCGGATCACCGAGCGCATCCGCCGCCGCGACTTCGGGCACCTGGAAGTCGACGTCACGATCGACGACCCGCGCACGTACACCAGGCCGTTCTCGATTCGCTACACGCAAACGCTCGTCCCCGACACGGACATCCTCGAGTACATCTGCACGGAGAACGAAAAGGACCGCGCGCACCTGGCTCAGAAGTAGCGCGTCCCCAGGGGAGGTTGCCATGGCCGATACCGCGAAATGTGCGCATCCGGCGTGCTCGTGCACGGTGAGCAAGGGTGGCGACTACGGCAAGTACTGCAGCGAGCACTGCAAGGAAATGCGGGACGTCACGGAGCTGCGCTGCGGCTGCCGGCACCCCGGGTGCGGCTGAGCCCGATCGGAATAATCCCGCGGCTGACCTGAAAAATCCATGGCGCCTGGCGGCTGAACGGCGCCCGTTCGGCTGGATCGCGCCCAAATACACGCGTTTTCCCGTGGCACATGCGTTGCCAGACCTACCATTGATGCTGTCTTTCCAGAGGAGGCTTCGATGGCAACCGTTACCGTCTCGAACCATGTCGCGGCGCCGGTCGAGCAGGTTTTCCGCGTTTTCACCGACATCGAGCACGGGCCGGACCACGTGGGCGGCATCAAGAAGGTCGAGATGCTGACGCCCGGCGTGGTGCACCTGGGAGCCCGATGGCGGGAGACGCGCGACGTTCTCGGGCGGAGCGATAGCGCGGAGATGGAAATCACCGCGTTCGAGCTCAACCGGATGTATACGATCACGCATCACAAGGCCGGCGTCCGCATCGACACGACGTTCTGGTTCCAGCCCGAGGGTTCGGGGACGAAGGTGTCGGTGGAGTTCGAGCTCGATGCCGGCGGCGTGCCTCCGGGCTTACTCGCGCCGCTCGGATGGGCGATCGAGGGCAAGGTCGAGCGCGTGCTGAGCGACGATCTCCTCGACCTCAAACACTTCGTCGAGGGCTGAACGCGCCGGCTTGGTTCCGTCGCTTACTTGAGGCCGAGCTTCCGGCCGGCGGCCAGCAGCGCGACAGACTCGCGCAGGCGTTTCGCCCGCGTGTCTGCACGCTTCGCCGTATGGACCCAGACGACGTAGTACCGCCGGTTCGTCGGGGACAGCGTTTGAAAGAAGGCCCAGGCCTTCCGGTTGGCCTTCAGTCTCCTGGCGATGTAGGCCGGCAGCGCCGGAATCGTCGGCTTCGGCGCGTAGCGGTTGGCGGTCGGTGCGGCGGCGAGCCCGGCCGGTGCGAGGGCGCCAGCGGCCTTCAGTTCTGCCCAGCGTTTGCGGTTCGTGTCGGACCACTTGCTCGTGGGCTTCCGCGGCGTGAATTTCAGCACGAAGCGGTCGTCGTCCAGGCGTTTGACGAGGCTGTCGATCCACCCGAAGCAGAGCGCCTCGCGGACCGCGTCTTCGTAGGGGATCGACGTCATCGCCGCGTGCGTCTTGTAGAACACGAACCAGATCCCGGGGCTGGACGGGTGGTGCTTCTGGAGCCAGGTGCGCCACTGCTGGCGGCTCCGCACGTACAGGTTCTCGAGTGATGGGGCCATCCGTCCGTGTCCTCGTGCCGGGTGATTGGGGAGAGGCTACACGCTCTCGAGGCCCGATGTGCGCGGTTGCGTGGTGGTCTGGGGTCGGATACACTCGGACGGTTGCGCGCCCGTAGCTCAGCTGGATAGAGCGACAGGCTTCGAACCTGTAGGCCGGGGGTTCGACTCCCTCCGGGCGCACCAAAGTTTCAGTCGGCAGTCAGCAGTCGACAGTCAGCAGTCAGTCGCGCCCGTAGCTCAGCTGGATAGAGCGACGGCCTCCGGAGCCGTAGGCCGCAGGTTCGAATCCTGCCGGGCGCACCAGCCTTCGCTCACGCCTTGGATCGCGTCGGGTGAGCTTCGGCTTGGCAGGCAAGTTCGCTCTCATGTGGCCGCCGGTGGTAAAATCGTCGTTTCGTCCTGCCTGATCGCACGCCCTCAGGGCCGGTAGCTCAATTGGCAGAGCAGCAGACTCTTAATCTGCGGGTTGTGGGTTCGATTCCCACCCGGCTCACCAACCTTCGCTCACGCTTGCCAAACACTAACGTGAGCTACGGTTGGCGAGCCACGCGAAGGTTGTACGCCGTAGCCTTGGCGAAGGCGGACTCCATTTCCACGTCTCGCTTCGCTCGCCGTGGTTGAGCCCGGGCCGCTTCAGCCACGTAGCTCCGGCCTTCGGCCTCGCCAACGTGGTTGATTTCCATTCGGCACACCCACAAAAGAGAGCGATGAGCAGTCGCCAGTCGGTCTCGGATGAAGGCACCAGCTTCGCAGGCCGGGGCAGCCTGCGTTCCCAGCAGCCAGTCCTTCAACGCGGCGGCCGACTGACGACTGCTCATCGCTCTGGGGGTTCGAGCAATGAAGTTGAATTGCTCGCGCCTTGCCGGAACGGCGTGCGCCCTGTTCCGCCTCACGCTTTCGACAACCTGATCCGCACGCGAGCCTCACCGAGTACAACGTCATCGTCAGATTGAAGTCGAACGCCGCGCGTACCTCGGAGGACCGGAATGGTTCTGCCCCCGCGCACGATCTCGGTTCCGTGTTCGCTACCGTCATCGTGCAGTCGGAAGTGACCGGTGAGCGGCTCGTATGCGATGTGGGCATGTTTTCGTGAGACGGTCTGGTTGACGTCGCCCGCTCCCTCGGTGAACACGACGTGGTTCGTGCGAATGAGCCGGTTGCGATGATCTCGGACCTCCGCGCCCCTGCCGACGTCGATGCGCGGGGCCGTAAATGAATACGCCCATCGTTCCATGACGCCAACCAGCACCCTGATGTCGATCTGGCCTGGTTGCGGCTCGAGTTCCCCGCCGTCGACCTCAGGCTCCGCGACGCGTGCGAACTGCAGATCGAATTCCGGCGCGCTCCAGTTCGGCTCGGCGTGGTCGAAATACTGGATCTCGACGACGACGTCGGCCGGCGAGCATCCGGCAGACTGCACCCGGTTGAGGATTCTCGTCCCAAGGGGCGTGTCCGCTGCGAAGACGGCTTCGAGACGTCCGCGCGCCTCGCGCGATGGCGCCACAACCGACAGCTCGATTCGATTGAACGGAAACACGCGCGCCCCGCGGCCGGTCGGCTCGATCCGCTGATCCACGGCCTCCAGAATCGCGAGCACGATTTCGAGCGGCTCGCGCGTGCGAGATCGGCCGATGCCCTTCGCCGCTGCGTCGAGCTTTGCCGCGATTGTCGATTCGAGCCGCCGAGCTCTGCCAAGAACGTCCATGTCAGCTCATTTCAGCAGGCCGGCACGCGATGCCGCGTCGACGATTTCTCCGGCGGCCGGCGCCGCGCTGCGGCCTCCGTAGCCGGCGTTCTCGATGACGACGGCGAATGCGATTCGTCTGGCGGCTGGACCAAACGGCGCGAAGCCGACGAACCACCCGTGAGACGGCCGGCCGTCCAACTGCGCCGTTCCGGTCTTCCCGGCGATGCGGCCGGGATGGTTCCGCAGCACGCGGCCGGTACCGCTCAGGACCACGTCGCGCATGTAGCCCGCGAGCACGCGTGCGTCGTCGCCGTTCAGAAACCGATCGGTCGCTGCGCCGGCGGCTTCATCCTGCTCGCAGCGCGTGTCGCGCAGCACGCCGTTCGACGCGATGGCGGCCGACACGCGCGCCAGCCTCAGGGGCGTCACGACGACATCGCCCTGGCCGTAACCGATCTGCGGAAGCGTCTGGCGCACACGCGCCGCCACGTCGGCTGCCGGCGTCAACGAAATCCCCAGTCGATTGGCGGTGTCGAGCAACGCCCGCGAGCCGAGCTTGACGGCGAGTTGCGCGAAGAACGCGTTGCACGAATGCACGAAGCCGCCGTGGACATCGATCGTTCCGTGCGGATTCGCATCCATCACGTCGTCGCGAACCGGGCGGTTCCACCCGTCAATTTTCGCGCCCACTCTTCCGTCCGGCAGCCGCGCGCACGTGAACGTCGTTCTGCGCGGATCGACGTGCTGACGCAGCGCCGCCGATGCCGTCACGAGCTTGAACGTCGATCCCGGGGGGTACAACCCGTAGCGCGCGCGATCCAGGAGCGCGTCGTTCGCGCTCTCCGATCGGACGACCGCGAGCTCGCCGCGCCAAAGCGCCGAAGGCCCGGAGGCGGGTGCTTTCGAGGTCGACGCGTCGGGCCACGGATAGCTGACGCTCGCCAGCAGTTCGCCGCTATCGGGATCGAGCACCACAGCCGCAGCCTTACCTGCGCTCTTCTGCGCGTAGGCCGCGACGATCCCGGCCACGCGAAGCTGCAGGTTCGCATCGACCGTCAAGTGCACGTCGTGCGGCTGTTGAAATCGCGCCCACGCCGCGCTGGCTGCATCGTAGCGATGCCGTAGCGCAGGGAGGAGGTCGCGGTAGTCGCGCCTGATCGTCGACATGGATCGGCCGGCGGAATCCGTCGTATGAACGACCTCGGCGTGATCGTCGAAGCCGCGCAGCTCGCGTTCGGCATCGCGCTCGATGTACGACGAGTTGGGCGCGGTCCAATTCACCCGCGTGCGCGCGTCGCCGAGGAGATGGAAGGCCGCGCCGCCGAGCGGATAGCATCGTTCGCCGAGGATCGGACACGTGTCGTCGACCGACACGCCAAGCGCCGCGTACGTCTGCCGTGCGTCCGCAATCACGCCCGGATCGTCGGTGGCCAGCGGCACGCCGCCGCGATCGTAGATCGTCCCGCGCGGTATCAGCCGGACGATATCGAGCACGCGCGGGTTGTATTCGAAACGCTGTCCTCCGTCGGCCTGAACGCCGAGATGCGCGCGGATGATGTAGTCGTCCGCGTGCACCATCTGGACGTTGACCGCCACGGCAAGAAGAACCAGCGCAATGGACGCGAGCGACGACCCGAGCCACATGACCGGAACGCGGAACGGCTCGAGATCGCCCGAGGGGTGACGATCGGCGCGTATCGCGGTCAGCATGCCCAGCGCACAGAAGTTCGCGACCATCGCCGACCCGCCGTAGCTCAGAAATGGCGTCACGACGCCCGTGAGCGGCGTCACGCCAAGGATGCCGGACGCCATGATCAGCACCGGCACGATCAAAAACAGCGTGAGCGCGATGCCGAGGAAGAAACCGTAGTCGTTTCGCGCGAGCCGTGCGATGCGGAAGCCGCGCCACGCGAGGAACGCGTACAGCACAGCCACCAGAAACAGGCCTGCAGCGCCGAGCTCTTCGCCGATCGCCGCGAGGACCAGATCCGTGTGGCCGGCCGGCAGATAGCGCGTGTCGCCGAAACCGAGCCCGGTTCCAAACGATCCTCCGGTCGCAAGAGCCCAGATCGCATGCGTCACCTGATCGCCGCCCGGAACGGTGTTGTCCCATGGCGATTGCCACATGCGAACGCGCTCCGCGAGCGTTTGCGAGATATTCAGGCGATAGCCGACATAGAATCCGAGCATCAGGAGCGCGAGGCCGGCGATCGCCATCCCGACTCGCCCGCGCGCGACGGCATAGGTCGCGAGAAAGACGCAGCAGAGAAACAGGGCCGGACCAAGATCCTTTTGAATGTAGAAGAAGACGAGCGCGAGACCGACACCAGCCAGGACCGGAATCACGTACTCGGCGCGCGGCACGTTGATCCATCGCGTCCATCGCGAACCGCGGAACATCGGGCTGCGGATGTCCCGGAGCAATTCCCACCGGCGCGCAAAGAGCCCTGCGAGGAACAGCGCAAGCAGCAGACGGATCGCCTCGATCGGCTGCACCGGGCCCAGATTGACCTTCGCGCCGCTGGTGCCGGGACCCGAACCAAAGAGGATCAGAAGCACCGACAGCGACAACGCAACGATGAGCGGCAGATAGCTCAGCGTCATGAATCCAGCGGCGCCGAAGTCGACGAGCGACACGGCCGTCATCACGGCGACGCCTGCAACCGTTCCTTCGGCGAACCGCACGAACGTCAGGCTGTCGCGCAACGGATCGGCGCGGCTGAGGAGGACGGCAAACCCGATCGCCGTAAGCAGATGCGCGACCGCGACAAGGAGCGGATCGGTCCGGATGCCGCGCAACCGCCAGGCGAACATCGCCGCCTGAAACACCAGAATGTAGATGCACCCGAACAGCACGACCTGCCGCCTGAACTCGTCGGTCGTGCGGACGGTGAAGAGCGGCTTCATCTTCGCGAAATCCGCCGGGCTGAAGAGCGGCGCGATGGCGCCGACGTTCGGCAGCGGGCGCTTCTGCTGTCGTTCGTCGCCGAGAAACTGGAACAGCCGCTGCGCAGCCAGTTGTCGATCGTTCGCATCCGAAAACACTGTCGCCATCACTGCTTCGAGCCGTCTCGCGTCGGCGACGGTGTTCAAGTTGATGGGCGCGGCCGCCGCAGCGTGGCCGGGAGTCTCGTAGACGTTCGTGCGTCCCGCATACGCCAGCGCAATCGCCAGCATCGCGACGCAGGAGGTCGCGGCAATCGAGAGCACAGAAAGGCCGATCCGATCGGTCCAGTGCTGCTTTTGTCGCGCGTGTCTTTCGGCGGCGACCGTGTAGGTGACGGTCATCGCTGGGCCGCCTGCGGCGAAGCCAGTCGGAATGGCCGTGGCGTTCCCGGTCGAACCGGGCCGGACAATTCGCCTCTTCGCTGTTCGGCTTCTTCAAGGCCGATCTGCGCGGCCCGCAAGCTCCGTGGGGCGTCCGCGTAGCCGAGGAGGTTCGAATAGAGATCGATCGCTTGCCGATACGCGTCCGCTGATCGCCTGAGGTACTCCTGTTCGGCCGCCAGGCCGCTCAGCGTCCGCGCCGTGCGCGCGAACGTCATCGCGCGCGAACGATAGCCATCGGCCAGCTGTACAGTCTCGCGGGCTCCCGCCGTGTACCCGAGACGCTGCGCCTGCTTCAACGCGTCCGCGCCGCGGTCAAGGTCCTCGAGGCCGTAGATGAATGTCCGCATCAACCCGAGAAACGGATCGGGCCAGGCGGGGCGGAGCTCGGCGGCCTCGCGGAATGCGGACACCGCTTCCGTGAATTCGTGCTGCGCGTCCGCGTTTTGCTTGTGCGCTTTCCGCGCCTCGCCGTTGATCCGATGCAGGTGGCCGTCGCAGTAGCGGAGCGCGCCTCTGATGCGACTGTCGTTCGGGTTGACCGCCAGGACCTGCGCGAGCGCCTGGCGCGCCATCTTCCACTGCGTCTCTCGAACGGTCGGAGCGGGCGTTCGGTAATTTCCGATGGTGCGATCGGCGAGCGTCACCGTCTGGTCCGTCAACGCATGCTCCAGCCGGGCCGTGGTGATCCTCAGACTGTGGGAGCTGAGCGCCTGATAGCTCTCCCAGAGGCCGCCGATCCCCTCGAGCTCGATCGTCGGCACTTCGGCCTTCAGCCGCTCCGCGCGAGACGCGATCATCAGCTCGTATCCGAGCACGAAGCACGCGAGCAGGAGCAGCAAGGCCCGGACGTAGCGCCCGCCCCCACGATGCTGCGTCTTCGTGGCGTGCGGCCCGGAAGGTCGAAAGATGATGTTCGCCGGCGACAGCAGCATGGCCGGCGACTCCGACTCGACTCGCATCGTTCTTCGCGTGGCGTCTTCATCCACCTGCGCCGACGGCCGTGTGCGCTCCGTCGCAGGCTCGTCGTGCCGCAGGCCGTCGGCCGGCCATCCCTCGCGTTCGGCCTGAGTCACGCGACCGGACCTGACGCATTCGAGATCTTCTCGAATGGCGCGAGCATCGCCGTATCGATCGGCCGGACGTCCCGCGAGCAGCTTGGCGACGACTGCCCGTAATGCCGGTGGACATGACGGGCCGAGCGGTTCGGGAGGCTGCAGCGACCTGATCCGCAGCTCCAGCCGGCGCGTGTCCGGCGCGCGAAACGGCTGGAGGCCGGCGAGCATCTCGTACAGCAGCACGCCGAGCGCCCAGAAGTCAGAGTAGGTGTCGATTTCGCCGGACTCGAGCCGCTCCGGCGACACGTACGTGATGCTGCCGAAATCGCTGCGCGTGACTTTCCGGCTCAGCGAGAGTGCTTTGGCGATTCCGAAATCGAGGATCTTGACCTTGTCAGCCCACCGGACTCGAATGTTGCGCGGCTTCAAGTCGCCGTGCAGCAGCGAACGAAGGTTGCGTCCGTCTATCGTCGACTCGAAGCCGTGTGCCGCTTCGAGGAAACGACAGAGCTGAATCGCGATACTGACGGCGCGGTTCGGCGCCAGCGCACCGGCCGCGAGAATCTCGGAAAGATTGCGTCCGTCGAGATACTCCATCGCGATGTAGAAGTAGCCGCCTTCAATGCCGTGTTCGTACACGAACGGAACGTTCTGGCTGATCTGGCAGAACTGCTCTTGAAGCTTCGCGCCCCACCGCTCGGCCTCGAGGACCTCCTGCGTGTCAGGATCCGGTCCGGTCGAAACCAGCTTGAGCGCGACAGGGCGGCCGTCTCGGCTATCGGTTGCGAAGAACACGACAGCCATGCCGCCGCGTCCGATCTCGTGGGCGATCTCGTACGGTCCGACGCGAACGCGCTCAAAGACCGTCGTCACCATCGTCCCGGCCTGACCGGCTTTGTCGTCGACGACGTCGAGCGAACATCCGGAGCGTCGGCGAACCAGTTGTCGCGGCTCAACACGGCGCGCGCGTCGTCGCTCAAATCGCCGAAGGTTTCGCGGCTCACGTCCTGGAAGACGTTTCCGGTGACGAGCGGATTGGCGCCTTCGTCGATGATGAACGATCGACGGACGTGCTCGGAGGTGCCGTTTCGCATGAAGACATTGTGAGCCAGCCGGGCTGCCGCCGCGCGGATGGTCAATGCTGTACCTGGATTGTCGTGAATGTCGCTCGCCAGGATCGCAGCAACTGACATGCCATCGACGACGATCGCGGCGTTCGCTGCGCCGGTGACCTCGATGTCCACTAGCGAGGTCTGCGAAGCTCTAATGAGGACACCTGTGCCGAGCGGCGTCGCCGCGTCGCCGATGATCCGGAAGCCGGCAAGTTCCGCGCCGACCACTCCGGCGGCAACGACGGCGGCGTCGCCTTCCGACGCGGTGCCGGACAGCCGAATCGTCGCTGCCCGCGGGATACGACTGACGATCCGAACGCCGTCCTTCAGCCTCAGCGTCTCGCGGTACTCGCCCGGCTCGACGAGCACGACCGAACCCGCTCCCGCCCGCTGCAACACCGCGGCAATCGATTCCGTCGGACGAACAGCGATGGTCGCGGCTGCAACCGCAACCGCCGCGTTCGATGGCCGGTGAAACATGGGGCCGAGCGGCCACAGACGAACGGCCGCCGTCGAGATCGAGGCGGCCGCCAACGCGATCGCCACGAGCCACGCTGCGCGCGACGCGTTCGTTCGCCGGCCGCGCGGAGTTCCTTCCTGCCGGCCGTTTTCGACAACCGGACGATGGGTCTCGCCGCGCCGCGTGATCTCGCCCACCACACGCGCCTCCCAATCGTCGGCCGGTGCGAACCGCTCCCCTTCGACGTACACGACGCTGATATTGTCCTTGCCGCCGGCCGCATTCGCTGCGTCGATCAGCTCCTTCACGACCTGGTCGGGCCGGCCTGCAAAGCGCTTGACGATGTCGTGCAAAGAGGACGAATGGACGAGGTCTGTCAATCCATCGCTGCAGAGAAGCAACGCCGCATCCGGTTCGAACGCAATCTCGTACGCGTCGATAAAGTCCGGATCGTCGGGCTCGTGCGGGTCGGACCCGACGTCGCGATACACCTCATTGCGCCGCGGGTGGTGCATCGCCTCGAGTTCGGAGAGCTCGTTGGAATCTTCACGCTCGCCGATCGGCGAGTGATCGCGCGTGATCTTGTCGATGCGTTCGTCCCGAAGCTTGTACAGGCGCGTGTCGCCGACATGGCCCACCACGGCGCGCAGATCGTCGACAACGACGACGGTCAGGACGCACGCCATCCCGTTCCACTCCGGCCGCAAGCCTGCGGCGCGATGGATCTCGTTGTTCGCGATCGCGATCGCTTCGCGCACGCGATCGACAAGCGGTTCCGTCTCGCGTTCGAACCGCGACCGCACCGTCGCCAGCGCGATATCGGCGGCTCTTCCACCGGCCGGGTGGCCGCCGACGCCATCGATGACCAGGAACAGCCCTCGCGCCAGGTCGAGGTGGATGCGATCTTCATTGACGTCGCGCTGCAGGCCGGCGTTGGTGTCCGCCGCCGCTCGAAGCGCGGTTGCTGTCTGCATCGAGTGGCTCATTCCGCCCTGTGCGACCGATAACCAATCCACAGATACAGCGATACGAGAGCGCCGCACGCGAGGAGAAAGAAGAAACGAGCCCACAGGAGGAACGCGATCATCGCTTTCGGAAATCGAGGAAGACCGTGTCGGCGAGTCCTATATTCGCGACGTCGGGCAGCGGCGTCTCCGATCCGTTCTCTCGTTTCGTCCCGTCGACCTCGTCGAAACCCTTTGGTACGTGTCGACCGTTCAACGTCGTTCCGAGCGTGCTCAGATCAATCAGGTAAAACCGATCGCTCGCCGAATCCCGGCGGATGCGCGCGTGCTCGCGAGACACGTCGGCAGACGAGGCGATGCGGATGTCCACCGGATACGCGACGCCACCGCGCCCGATGGTGAAGCAGTCCTTGGTCACGTCGTAGATATGATGACCAGACTCGTCGTCGTACTCGATATGGCCCAGAAGCCTCGGCGTCGAGGGAGACGCCGGGCAGTTGACGGTGTGTACGGTCGTCGTCGCGCGCTGCCCCGATTGCAGGGTCGCGATTTGGCGAGTCTGTTCGCCGAGCCCGAGATCCGGTCTCGCCGGCATCAGCAGCTCGGAGTCGACGAGCAAATCCCCCTCTTTCAGGTCCTCATCGGGATCCGCCATGAAGGCGATGTGCCAGTCGGCCGCCGCATTGCGAATCTCCGGCGCTCGTTCCACGCGCATCCAACGCGCCGACGACCCCGCCGCGTTCAGACGCCGGAGTTCTTCGTCGAGCGCGCGGATTGTCTGTTCCTGCAGAACCGGGATGATCGTTTCCAGCCGCGCGAACTCGGTCGGATGAAGATAGACGGTGTAGCGGCTGGGCGCGAGCGTCGAGTACTTGAGACGCTCGAGATTCTGCCGCATGTTCGCGACGACCGCATCGATGATGTCGCGCGCGTGTCGCCGCGGAGGCGCCGCACCGAGAATACCCACAATCTGAACCGCTCCGGGTAAGATCCGTTGACGGATGTTTGCACGGGCCGGTGTCGAGCGGCCGTGCTGTCCGGACGGATCATCGCCCAGCACGCGGCTTCAGAGTCTTAAGGAAAGTCCAAGGATTCCGCAGGGCCGTCCGGCGAGGAGCACTGTGAGAGCTCGATTCGCCCAGTTCACCATCGATTCCGAGACACGCCAGTTGCTGAGCGCCGGAGGCGACGTCCACTTGTCGCCGAAGGCGTTCGACCTGCTGTGCGGCTTGATCGAGAGCCGGCCGAAGGTGGTGGAAAAGGCCGACCTGCAGGCACGAATCTGGCCGAACACGTATGTGGTGGATGCGAATCTGAACATCCTCATCGGCGAAATTCGGCGCGCGATCGGCGACAGCGCGCAGAAGCCGAAGTTCGTCCGAACGGTCCACGGCGTTGGATATGCGTTCTGTGGTACGGCCGTGGACGTCCAGCCATCGCACGCCCCGTTCCAAGCCCTGCTCTGCTGGGTTGTGTGGAACCGCAAGACTTACCGGCTCTCAGAGGGCGATAACATCATCGGACGGGATCCGCGCAGCGACGTCTGGCTGGACGTGCCCGGCGTCTCGCGCCGCCACGCGATCATTCGCGTCAACAGCGGCAACCGGCGCGTGATGCTCGAGGACCTGGGAAGCACCAACGGCACGTTCGTCCGGCGCGCTCCTGTCGATGGGGAAGTAGCTCTGACCGACGGCGACCCGGTCCGTGTTGGCACCGTCGATCTGACCGTTCGCCTGTGGGCGACCGACACGGCCACTGAAACCAAACGAATTCGCCGCCGGACCAAATAGCGCGTCAGTCTCGACGTCAACAGCAACGTGGATTGATCGTCCGCGTCCTCAGCGCGGATCTCGCCGCGGTAATCGACACAAACGTTGAGATGAGCCACTGCGGGTTGTGGGTTCGATTCCCACCCGGCTCACCAACCTTCGCTCACGCTTGCCAAACACTAACGTGAGCTATGGGTGGCAAGCCACGCGAAGGTTGTCCGCCGTAGGGCCTCCTGCGGAATAATTCCTGGCGCGACGACGAGCTGCTCTAGCGGTTCAGGGGATCAGCGCCACAAGCGCTACGTTGCTGACTGCTGCTGCGCCGCGGCGCAGCCACCAGAGGCGTGGTTTGGGCGGGACGCAGACGAGCGGCTCGGCCTCCAGCGGCCCGGCCGACGTGACTGGCACCGCCAGCGGATCGATCCACTCGCCATCGAGCATGGTGCCAATACGCGTGCGCGAGGTGCGTGCGTCCGTAGTGCATTAGCATCGCCCGCGGTGACAGTGCCGGTGAGACCGCGAAGCCCGAGAGCAGCTCCTGTCCTGGAATCACTGGCCGCCCGAGCGCCAGGAACGGCGTCGCGAATCCGGCCACGTTGAGCGAGACGAAATACGTCGTCGCTTCAAAGACGCCGCGTCCCCATGGTGGAAGGCGCGACGAGAGTGTGGCCCGCAACGTGCCGATGCCTGGGAATATCGGACCCGATACCGACCACCCCCGCCGCTTCCGTTCACGCAGTGGAATCGTCAGATCCGCCGTGACGCCATCGTCCCGACGCGCTATGGTGATGTCCGCTAGCGTGAGCGGCTCGAAGACGCCGATGTCGTTGATTCGCGCGAGACTGCGCCGCAGCCGTCCGACGTCGAGCAGGTCGCGCTCGTAGATCGTCATGGCGCGGCGGAGCGTAGAGTCGTTGATCCCGGAGTGGCCGGTGAAGTTGATGCGCCCGACCGCATGAGCGGATCCCAGCCAGATGCGCGCGGTCAGGTCCAGCGGCCCGCCCGTACCAGCGGACTCCACTTCGGCAGTGAAATCGAGGCGGCCTTGCGCCTCGGCGCTCCGCCGCAGGTCGAGGAGGCACGCGCACAACTCGTCCCCCGCCGAGGGGCCGGAAAAGCGCACCTCGCGCAGAGGAACCGCCGACTGGCCAGCCGCCACGGCCGGAGCGATGAGGGCCAGGCACAGCGCCAAGGCGGCGGATTTCATGTCCCTTCAGTTAGATGTCCCACGAGAGCGTTCGGCCGTTCCGACGGCTCAATTGATGAGTCCCGCTGTTTGCAGTCGCTGAACCTGCCTTCAGCCATGACACAAACTGGTTCGACTTGGCGCACGTCTGGGCAGCCAGACGGGTGGAGTGACGCTGTCGGTGTTCAGCGATCGGCTCGCCCGGACGAAGACCGGGCGCCAAATCGGCTCGAAGTGATTCGTAGACTCCTGCCCGCTTGACTATGCGGCTCGTTGGAGCCCCCACGGGCTGAACCATCTCCATCCGAATGATGCCGCGGCGGAATTGGTGCGGCGGTATCTGGCGGAGCATCAGGCGTCGTTGACCGCCGATGAGATCGCGTGGATCGAGGCATGCGCTTCGGGAGGGGCGCTGTGACCGCCGCTACGATGGACAATGCCTGGTGACGATCGCGTCGCGCTTGTGTTTGAAGGCCGCAACCCATTCGTCGATGCTGGCCGGCGCTTCATCGCTGTCCGGCCTGCGGCTGCGAAGATCGACGCGCGCCACTTCGAAGAGATCGCGCAGTTGCCGGTCGGTCAGCTGAAGCAACAGATCGGCGAGGAACCGCCGCCCCGCTTCGCTGATCTTCGGATCGCCGAGCGTGCCCGTGCTTGACTTGCTCATGTGACCGACGCACGCTGCCCCGTCGCCTTTCCACATCGGCGCCCGAGACCACTGATCGAAGTTGACGCTGCCGACACTCGCCCGGTTGAAGTGGTTCGCCTGTCCGAACGTCAGGCCCACGTCGTGCAGCATCATGAAGGGCTTGTCGCACTCGTTCTGACCTGTCCGGCCGTCCAGGCACAGCAGACGCTGCTGCTCCCCTTTGTTGTCGGTGTGCTGCATGAAAACGGCGAGCAGCTTCAACGCATCCCGTTGTGCTCTGGGTGCGCCGCCCTGCTGTTCGTCGACCCGGTCCAGTTCCGGCCACGCCCAGCCACCGCCATTTTCGCTGTTCATCTCGTGGCCGTTCGGCTTGCGCTCGATGACGGCCGGATCGAACACGTGTTCACCGGCGACCCGCGCGTCCGCCTTCCAGGGATCAGGCGGACACCCTCGACACGTGACCCGCACCGGATACACGGCGTCGGCGCCGAAGCCGAGTGCCCACAGGAGCCGGCTCGCCAGTACCGCGCCATGGACCTCGCCGTTCTTGGCCCCGTACCGCACCTTCACGACATCATCGCCGATGGCGCATTCGAATTTCTGTGTGGTGCCCGACAGCTTCTTCTCGACGTAGGCGCACGTCACCGCCTCGCCTGGTCGAAACGCGCCGGGCCCCTGCGGCCCCGCGCGGAGATCCATTGCAGACACGTTGGTCCGCGCCCAGACCTGCGCCTTCTGGATGAAGGTGAACCGGGCCTCCTTCGTCGTCAGCTCCTTCTTCTTGGTCTCGGCGGCCGGGGCTTGTGCGCCCGCGACCCCGGCGAACCCCCCGGCTGCGAGGACGACGATGGCGATGGCACGTGCGGTCATAACGCCGCTCCAATCGACTTCTGTCTCTGCAATAGATGAGCCACCACCAGGACGGATTGTCGTCACTCTTGGGGATTATTCCCGCAGCGACGCCGCGCTAACCTCGTCCGTTCGCTAAACCTCTTACGTGGTACGCTCCGGGCGTCCCTTGACAGGGCGCCATGCCAGACAAAACCGAACCCTCGGCGGCGCCCACCTCCGCGCACCCGCTGAGGATTCTCCAACTGCTTCGGCCTCACTGGAAGGCCCTGACGCTCGCACTGGTGGCCGTGCTCGGCGAAACGCTCACGGACATCCTCCAGCCGTGGCCGCTCAAAATCGTCGTCGACAACATCCTACAGTCGAAGAAGCTTCCGGGCGCACTTGGCGGCCTCGCCACCGCGCTGTTCGGTCACAACGCCAATGCCATGCTGACCTTCGCCGTCGCCGCCGTGGCGGGCATTGCGATTGTCGGCGCCGTCAGCTCCTATTTCGAAAAGTACCTGACGACGAGCGTGAGCCAGTGGGTTGCGCACGACCTGCGCCGGACGCTGTATCACCACATCCAGCGGCTGTCGCTGGCCGAGCACGACGAACGGCGGACGGGCGACCTCATCACGCGCGTCACGAGCGACATCGGCGCCGTGCAGGACTTCATCAACTCCGCGCTGCTCGGGATCCTCGTCGATGTGACGACGTTAGTCGGCATGATCGGGGTCATGTTGTATCTCAACTGGCGCTTCACGCTCATCGCGCTCTCGGTCGCGCCGGTCCTCTTCCTGGTCGTGTACTCCTACACGCGGCGTATCAAGAGCGCCTCGCGCGCCGTGCGCAAGCAGGAGGGTCTGCTGCTCTCCATCGTGGAAGAAGTGCTGACGTCGATCCGCGTGGTCAAGGCCTTCGCGCGAGAGGATTACGAACAGACGCGATTCGACGCCGAGAGTCTGGCCAACGTGGAAGCGGGGCTCGAAGCCCGAAGCATCAAGGCCAAGCTGGCGCCGCTCGTGGAAGTGATCGTGGCGGTCGGCACGTGTCTTGTCCTGTGGTACGGGACACGGCTGGCGATGGCCGGGCAGCTCAGCGCCGGAGTGCTGATCGTCTTCCTGATGTATCTGGGCAACATGTACAAGCCGATGCGCGACCTCTCGAAGATGACCGACACGGTCTCGAAGGCCATGGTCGGCTACGAGCGCATTCGGGAAGTGCTGGACATCGAAAGCCGGGTGCGCGACGCGCCGGGGGCGCGCCCGGCGCCGAAGTTCAAAGGGGAGATCGCGTTCAATGACGTGACCTTCAACTACGGAACCGGCAAGGACACGCTCAAGGATGTCAGCTTCACAATCGAAGCCGGTCAGGTTGCCGCGATCGTCGGCCCGTCCGGCACGGGAAAGACGACGCTCGTCAGCCTGATTCCGCGCTTCTACGATCCGATCTCCGGGTCTGTCGCCATCGACGGGACCGACATTCGAAAATACCGGCTGAAATCCGTTCGCGATCAGATCAGTTTCGTCCTCCAGGACACGCTGCTCTTTCGTGCCACGATCTGGGAGAACATCGCGTACGGCAAGCCCAGCGCCTCGCCCGCTGAAATCAAGCACGCCGCCGAACTGGCGGACGCGGATGCGTTCATCATGGAAATGCCCGACGGGTACGACACCATGGTCGGCGAGCGCGGCGTGTCGCTCTCAGGCGGCCAGCGCCAGCGCATTGCCATTGCCCGGGCGATCATCCGCGACACGCCGATTCTGATCCTCGACGAGCCGACCTCGGGCCTGGACGCCGCGTCCGAACAGGCCGTCATCGGCGCCCTGGACACCCTCATGAAGGGCCGGACGTCGGTCGTCATCGCGCATCATCTCGGCACGATTCGCCGTGCGGACGTCATCTTCGTGATCAACGATGCGGGGTTGGCCGAGCATGGCACCCACGAGGAGCTGCTGGCGCACAACGGCGTGTATGCGGAGATGCAGCGCATCCAGATGCCGGAAGGCGCCAAGATTACTGCTGCCGAGCCGGTCGCCGAGGAGATTCCCACGTGAAGCTGATCATCGAGCCCACCGACGGCGTCGCGCCCCTGCTCGCGGCCATCAAGAGCGCGAAGAAGCGGGTGGAGATTGCCGTCTTCCGCTTCGACCGCACCGACGTCGAGACGGCGCTGAAAGCGGCGGCGGCGCGCGGCGTCAAGGTGACGGCGCTCATCGCCTTCAACAATCGGGGCGGCGAACAACGCCTCCGCAAGCTGGAGCTGCGCTGCCTCGCCGCCGGCATCACGGTCGCACGGACCTCTGACGACCTGACCCGCTATCACGACAAGTTCATCGTGATCGATCGCCGCGTCCTGTACATGCTGTCGTTCAACTTCACGCATCTCGATATCGACCACAGCCGCGGCTTCGCCATCGTGACCACTCACGTTCCCTGGGTGCGGGAAGCCGCGAAGCTGTTTCGTGCCGACTGCACCCGGACGAAGTACGCGCCGAAGACCGACACGTTCGTCGTCAGCCCCGCGAACGCCAGGAAGGAACTCGACAGGTTCCTCAAGCGGGCGAAAACGCAGCTGCTGATCTACGACCCCAAGATCTCGGACAAGGAGATGCTCCGCACGCTGGAGGCGCGCGTGAAGGCGGGCGTCGAGATCAAGGTCATCGGCTCCGTCTCCGGGCACAACGGGTTCGAGGTGCAGAAACTCTCCGGCACGCGGCTGCACACGCGGACGATCATCCGCGACCGGCGCCATGCCTTCGTCGGCAGCCAGAGCCTTCGCACCGCGGAACTGAATTCACGGCGCGAGCTGGGCCTGATGATTCAGGACGCGAAGATCGTGAAGAAGCTCGTTGAGACCTTTGAAGCCGACTGGGTCGCCAAGAGCACGAAGAAAGCCGAGGCGGCATCGGCCGGGACGAAAGCATCCGCCGGTGAGCCGGTGGCCGTTTCAGCCAAGGACGCCGCGAAGGCCGTGCAGATCATCGCAAAAGAACTCGACCCGCTCGCCGTCAGCGTGAAGAAGGCCGTGAGAATCGCCGTCGCCAAGGCCGGCGAAGACGTGCTGCACGACAAGGACTCCAAAGACACGATGAAGAAAGCGGTCAAGCAGGCCGTCAAGGCAGCCGTGAAAGAAGCGGTCCATGACGCGCAAGACGCCTTGGACGTCAAGGACGCCAAAGAAGCCAAGGCGTGAACCGTCGGTACCTGGTCGCGCTGTTCGTCGCCACCTGTGCGTGGTCGATCGCCGCGGCCCAGGAGCTCACACTTCCGGCCGCGTCCACGTCGGTCAAGTTCGCCGTCATCGGAGATTCCGGGACCGGGGATCCGGAACAGTATCAAGTCGCAGAGCAGATGGCCCGGTTTCACGCGACGTTCGCGTTCGACCGGGTCCTGATGCTCGGCGACAACATCTACGGAAGCCAGACGCCGCAGGATCTCGTCAGGAAATTTTCGCAGCCGTACAAAGCGCTGCTCGATGCGGGCGTCAAGTTCTACGCCTCGCTTGGTAACCACGACAGCCCGAACAACCGTTTCTATCCCCCGTTCAACATGGGCGGCGAGCGCTACTACTCGGTCGTGACCAAGAACGTCCGGTTCTTCGCGCTCGACAGTGACCAGATCGATCCGAAGCAGCTCGCCTGGCTGACGGACGCCTTGAAGAACTCGAAGGACGACTGGAAGATCTGCTACTTCCATCATCCGTTGTATTCCAATGGCGGGACGCACGGCCCCTCCGTGAACATTCGCGTGGTGCTCGAGCCGCTGTTTGTCACCTATGGCGTCAACGTCGTCTTTTCCGGTCACGACCACATCTACGAACGGCTCACGCCGCAAAAAGGGATCTCCTACTTCGTGGAGGGCGCCGGGGGGAGCCTGCGAAAAGGCGACACCAACCGATCGGCCACGACGGCCAAGGCCTTCGATCAGGATCAGAGCTTCATGCTGGTGGAAATCGACGGCGACCAGCTGTCATTTCAAACCATCTCCCGTACGGGTCTGACGGTCGATTCGGGAACGATTCGACGTCCATGACTCGCCGCCACACCTTTTCGACGTTCGTCCTGAACTACCTGCTGGCCCTGCCCGCCGGTTGCCTCGTCGCGCTCGTCTGGGCCAACACACGTCCGGACAGCTACTATCGATTCGCGCACGCGTTCGCCTTCCCGGTGAACGATATCGGGATCGTCTTCTTCTTCGCGCTGATCACCAAGGAAGTCGTCGAGGCGACGGTGCCGGGCGGCGCGCTCCACCCATGGCGACGGGCCGCGCTGCCCGTTGTCGCCGCCATCGGCGGCTGCGGCGTGGCGATCGCGTGCTACCTCCTGTTTCTTCGATGGGCGGAAGAACCGATGCTGCTGAGCACCTGGGCCGTGGCGTGCGCGGTGGACATTCCCGGAAGCTACATCATCGCGCGGTTGATCTTCGGCCGTCATCCAGCCGTCGCGTTTCTTCTCCTGCTGGCGATTGCGGCCGATGTACTCGGGCTCGTCTGCCTGGCCGTCGTTCAGCCCGTCGGCGATCTGCATCCTGCGATCGGTCTTGGTCTCATGGCTGTCGCCGTCGGCTCGGCGGCCGCCCTCCGATGGGGCGGCGTCAGGAATTTCTGGCTCTACCTGCTCGGTCCTGGCGTGTTGTCCTGGTGGGCGCTCTTCCTGGGTGGCGTGCATCCGGCGCTCGCCCTCGTGCCGATCATTCCATTCTTTCCGCACGCACGCCACGATGCCGGTCTGTTTGTCGATGCGCCGCCGCAGGCCCACGACACCGTGACACGCTTCGAACGATGGTGGCAGCTGCCGGTGCAAGGCGTGCTGCTGCTCTTTGGTGTGGTGAACGCCGGCGTCCCGATCCATGGCCTCGAAACCGGCATGTGGGCCATCGCGGTTGCGGCGCTCGGCCGGCCGGCCGGCATCATCGCGGCGACAGGCGTGGGAATCGCCGCGGGGCTGCACCTCCCGCAACGAGTGGGCTGGCGAGAGCTCGCGGTCGTCGGATGCGCGGCCTCCATCGGGCTCGTCTTTGCCCTGTTCTTTTCGGCGGCCGCGATGTCGGTGGGGCCCCTTCTGCTTCAGATGAAGACTGGCGCCCTCCTGACCATCATGGGAGGCGGACTGGCGTTTGCTCTGGCCCGGGTCCTGCACGTCGGCCGATTCGCGCGATAGCTTGCCCAGACCTCGTCCGCTTTTCCTGGCACCCTGTAGATTCGCTGCTCTTCAGTTCCGCCATGCAGCATCACCGGTCTTTGTGAACCGTTCCGTTGCCGTGTTTTCGGCAAGGTCCCGCGTGAGTGATGTGGTACGCAACGTGCGTTCTTTTCGCTCTTGAACCCCGATGAAGAAAGGAGGGTTCCATGACCGCCAGAATCTTGCATATCGTCAGGTGTCCTGTGTGCTGGTCGAACGGCGACATGATCCATCACGATATTCGAGCCCCGCTGGACTATTCTTGCAGGAACTGTTCGCACGAGTGGCAAATCGACCCCGCGGACGAACCACTGGAAGGGGACCCCGCTGTGGCCGTGCCCCCGAGAACCTTCAGCGGGAAGGTCCGCCTCGGCCCGTGACGCACGTGAACTAACTCATGCGGCATCCTGCATTCACCCGACCCCGCTCATTGGCGCGCGGCGAAGAACTGTTGAGTATCGAGCTGCTCGAAGAGCACGCCAGGCGTCTGGCGGCGCTGTTCTCGATTGCGCCGCGCCCGGGCGGCGGCGGCCGCGCCCACCTGCGGCAGGTCGACGAACATATGCGGGCGCTGCGCGACGTCTACACGGAGCTTGCGAAGGACGCGCGGCACGAAGGCATGTCGCCTGCGGCCGAATGGCTGCTCGACAACTTCCACATCATCTCGGCCGCCGCGCGCGACATCCATCACGACCTCCCGCCGTCGTTCTTCAAGCGGCTTCCCCGCATCGCCGCCGACGAGTTTGCCGGCCTCCCGCGCACGTACGCGCTCGCGCTCGAGCTGATCGGATCCAGCGGAGGCCGGCTCGAAGCGCAGCGGCTTCAGCGCTTCATCAGCGCCTTCCAGTCGGTGACGCCGCTCACGATGGGCGAGCTCTGGGCCTGGCCGAGCGCGCTGAAGCTCGCGCTCCTCGACCACCTGCGCATGAGAGTCCGACGAGCTCGTGGCCAGCCGCGCACACCGACTCGCGGCGGATTCGCTCGCTGCAGCCGTCGAAGCTGCGCCCGTCGCTCTCGACCGGTGGCCGGCGCACGTCCATCATGCGTTTGTCACGCGCCTGCTTCAACGCTCGCGTGCGCTGGGCGCCATCGCATCGGGCCTGCACAGTCAGCTGGAAGAGGCGCTGGCGACGCGCGGCCAGACGGTCGAGGACGCGATTCGAGCGGAAGGACAGCATCAGGCGGCCGAACAGGCCGGCATGGCGAACCTGATTGGCAGCCTCCGCCTGATTTCGACATTCGATTGGAGCGAGTTCTTCGAAAGCGTGAGCCTGGTCGAGCAGGTGCTCCAGCGCGATCCGGCAGGCGTCTACGGCCGGATGGACTTCCGCAGCCGTGACCGATATCGCCACGCCATCGAGGAGCTCGCGGTGCCGACCGGCGAAGGTCAGCTGCTGCTCGCGCTGAAGAGCGTCGAGCGCGCGCGGCAGATTCACGTGCGGACTCCGGACGCGCGCGACGCACACGTCGGCTACCACCTGATTGGCGCAGGGCGGCGGCAGTTCGAGCGCAGCATCGCGTGGCAACCCACTCTCCAGGAGCGCGTGCGGAGGCTCTTCTTCGCGTGGGCGACCCCCGGGTACCTCGGCGCCATCACGGCGGGCACCGCCCTGGTCGTCGCGAGCGCCGTCATCTACGCCTGGTGGCACGGCTGGCGCGGCACGCCGCTGGTCCTCGTTGCGGCTCTGACGACCGTACCCGCCAGCGAGCTGGTCATCCAGCTTCTGCAGCGGATGATCAGCTCCCTGATTCCGCCCCGCCGGCTTCCGCGGCTCGAACTTGAAGCCGTGCCTCCGTCGGCCAGGACGATGGTGATCATGCCGACGCTGCTGGACAGCGTGGATCGCGTCGGCGATCTCATCTCCCATCTCGAAGTGCAGGCGATCGGCAACATCGACCCGCATATTCACTTCGCCATCCTCAGCGACTTCCTCGACGCGCCGACCGAAACGCAGCCGCACGACGCGGACATTCTCGAGGCGGCCCGCGCGGGCATCGCGGCTCTCAACGCCAGGTACGGGGACGGCCGCGCGGACCGGTTCTTCCTGTTTCACCGGCTGCGCCAGTGGAACGAGCGCGAAGGGCTCTGGATGGGATGGGAGCGCAAGCGCGGGAAGATCGAGGAGTTCAACCGTCTGCTGCGCGGCGCCACCGACACCAGCTTTGCCGTGTCGGTCGGCGATCTGACGGTGCTGCCGCAGGTCAAGTACTGCATCACGCTCGACAGCGATACGCGGCTGCCACGAGGTGTGGCGCGCGAGCTGATCGGGATCATCACGCACCCGCTCAACCGCGCCGCGTTCGACTCGCGGGTCGGCCGTGTCACCGAAGGGTACGGCATCCTGCAGCCGCGCATCAGCGTCACATTCATGAGCGCCGCCGGGTCGCTGTTCGCGCGGCTCTACGCGGGACACACCGGCGTCGACCCGTACTCGACGGCGGTCTCCGACACCTACCAGGACCTCTTCAACGAAGGCATCTTCACCGGCAAGGGTCTGTACGACGTCGATGCGTTCACCGCGGCGCTCGAGGGCTCGGTCCCCGAAAACGCGCTCCTCTCCCACGACCTGTTCGAGGGCCTCCACGCGCGGGTCGCGCTGGTGTCGGACGTGGAGTTGGTCGACGAATATCCGTCGAGCGTGCTCTCCCACGCACGACGGCAGCATCGCTGGATTCGCGGCGACTGGCAGATCCTCCTGTGGCTGTTCCCGTTTGTGCCGTCGCGGCACGGCCTGCAGCGGAACACCCTGCCGGTCATCGGCCGCTGGAAGATCCTCGACAACCTGCGTCGCAGCCTCGTCGCGCCGACGCTGCTGGCGCTGCTGATCGCCGGGTGGACGGTGCTGCCCGGCCCCCGCTGGTTCTGGACCCTGACGGTCATGGGCGTGGCCGCGTCGCAGCTCCTGCCGGTGCTCGCGCGCCTCCTCGTCGGCCCCGGCCGAGCACAGTCGATCCCCGTCTTCTTCGGCAACCTGCGCAGGGACATTGCGACTGCGCTGGCGCAGATCGGTCTCACCGTGACCTTCCTCGCCTTCCACGCCTTCGACACGGCGCACGCGATCGTCGTGACCCTCGTGCGCCTCGTCGTCACGAAGCGCAAGATGCTGGAATGGGAAACAGCGGCAACGACGGCGGCGAAAGCGGCGGGAGTGGTCGGGCAGGGGCTGCGCCGGTTCGTGGTCGAGATGGCGGCCAGCCCGATTATCGCGGCTGCCGTCGACGCTCACCCTCGCGGCGCGGGAACCGGCTGCACTTCCCGCAGCGGCGCCGTTTCTCCTCTTATGGGCGATCGCGCCGGTCATGGCCTACCGGCTCAGCGTGCCGGTGGGCGCACGCGTCCGGCCGCTCAGTGATCGCGACCGAACCGTGCTGCGGCGAACGGCGCGCAAGACGTGGCGCTACTTTGAAACGTTCGTCACTGAAGCGGATGCATGGCTGGCGCCCGACAACTACCAGGAGGCCGGCGACGCTCCGAAGCTGGCGCGCCGCACGTCGCCGACCAATATCGGCATGAGCCTGCTGTCGACGCTGGCCGCACATGACCTCGGCTATCTCTCGACCGGCGTGCTGCTCCGGCGTCTGAACGCCACCGTGACAACCCTGGAGAGTCTCGAGCGATATCAGGGACACTTTCTGAACTGGTACGACACGGCGAGCCTCGCGCCGCTGCACCCGCGGTACGTCTCGACCGTCGACAGCGGCAACCTGGCCGGCGCGCTGATCGCGCTCGGTCAGGGGCTGATCCAGCTCGAAGAGAAGCCTCAGACGCCCGCGCAGCGGCTCGCCGGCCTGGCCGACGCGGCAGACCTGCTCGCGGCGGCATCCTCGTCGAGCGACGCCCGATTGGGACCCCGGCAGACCGTCACCGAGATCAATCGGCTGGCTCGCGCCATCGTCACGGCCGCGCGCGTCGATGCGCCTGAAGACGCCATCGCGGCGATGCAGGCGATCGGCGCGCAGCTGGCCGGCGCGGCGGCCGAGTTCGAACACGCGGAGCCGTCCGATCCCGGGAACGAGATCATCTACTGGTGCCGCGCCGTGCTCGAGGGGGTCGAAGGGTCGGCGGTGGGGGAGCCGGTGTCCGCGGACTCGCTGCGGGCGCTCGCCAGTCGTGTGTCCGCACTCGCCGACGCGATGCGTTTCGACTTCCTGTACGACCGGCGGCGGCGCATCTTTGCCATCGGGTACCGCCTCGCCGACGCGGAGGGCCCTGGACGCCTCGATAGCGCCTTCTACGACTTGCTGGCGTCGGAGGCGCGGCTGGCGAGCTTCATCGCGATTGCGAAGGGTGACGTCCCCCAGCACCACTGGTTTCACCTGGGACGCCTGGTGACGAACCTGGACGGCCGCGCGACGTTGATGTCCTGGGGCGGCACGATGTTCGAGTACTTGATGCCGCTGCTCCTGATGCGGAACTTCCCCGGGACGCTCCTCGATCAGAGCTGCCGCGCGAGCGTCCGGCGCCAGATCGAGTACGGCCGCCAGCGCGACGTGCCCTGGGGGATCTCGGAATCGGCGTACGCGTTCACCGATCGCGCCGGCAACTACCAGTACCGGGCCTTCGGAGTGCCCGGACTTGGACTCAAGCGCGGGCTGTCCGCCGAGCTCGTCATTGCTCCGTATGCCACGGCCCTGGCGAGCCTGGTCACACCGACGTTCGCGGCCGAGAACTTCAAGCGACTCGCGGCTCTGGGCGGGGAAGGCCGGTTCGGCTTCTACGAGGCCCTCGACTACAACCCTCGAGGCCGCGACGTCGACACCCCGCCGCAGGCGATCGCACGACCGGCCGTGGTCCAGGCCTACTTCGCTCACCACCAGGGCATGTCGCTTGTCGCGCTCGCCAACGTCATCTGCGGCGATGCATTCGTCTTGCGCTTTCACGCCGATCCCCGTGTCCAGGCGACGGAGCTGCTGCTCCAGGAGCGCGTGCCTCGCGAGGCGATCCTGTCGGAGCCCCGCCCGGCCGAGAGCACGACGGCGCCGCCGTCGCTTCCCGTGTTCGCGGCGAGACGCTTCCGAACGCCGCACTCCACGAGCGCGCACACGCACTTCCTCTCGAACGGGCGCTACACCGCGGCGGTCACGAACGCCGGCGGCGGCTTCAGCATGTGGGGCGACATCGCGGTCACTCGCCGGCGCGACGACCCCACGTCTGACACCGGCGCCCATTACGTCTACCTGCGCGATCCCTGGTCGAATCGTGTCTGGTCCGCCACCTACCAGCCTGGCTGTCAGGAGCCGGACCGGTTCGAGGCGACCTTCGATCTCGACAAGATCACGTTCCGCCGCCGCGATGCCGACGTCGAGACTCAGCTCGAGGTCACCGTGTCGTCCGAGGATGACGTGGAGGTGCGGCGCCTGACGATCATCAATCGCGGCGAGCAGACCCGTGAAGTCGAGGTGACCAGCTACGCGGAGATCGTGCTCGCCCGTCCCGAGGACGACTTCGCGCACCCGGCGTTCGGCAAGCTGTTCGTCGAGACGGAATTCGATTCGCAGAGCGCCGGCCTCCTGTTCAGCCGCCGCCAGCGCGCACCTGACGAATCCCCCATCGTCGGCTTCCACGTGCTCGGCGTCGATGGACCTCGCCTCGGCGGCGCTGTCGAGTGGGAGACCGACCGTGCGCGCTTCGTCGGCCGCGGGCGCTCGCCGGCCAACCCGATCGCCCTCGATGGCCGTGCGTTGTCGGGTACAACGGGCGCCGTGCTCGATCCGATCGCCGCCCTGCGGGAGCGCATCCGGCTCGCTCCGGGCGACGCAGGTCCGCGTGACGTTTGCCACCGGTGTGGCATCGGATCGAGCCGCCGCGTTGGCGTTGGCCCGCAAGTATCGTGACGGGAGCGCCGCTGCGCGCGCGTTCTCGATGGCGTTCACCCATGTGCACATCACCCTGCAGCAGCTGGGACTCAATGACGAGCACGCGATGCTCTTCGATCGTCTCGCGTCGCGTGTCTTTGGAACAGACGCATCGCGCATCAGCCCGGTCGACCTGGCCGGCAATACGCTGGGTCAGCAGAACCTGTGGGGTTACGGCATATCCGGGGACCTGCCGATCGTGCTCCTCCGCGTCGCCAACGCGGAGTCGCTGCCGCTCGCACGACACCTGCTCAACGCACAGGAGTACTGGCGCGTCAAAGGCCTGCGGGCTGACGTCGTCCTCCTGAACGAGCATCCCGCGGACTATGTCGACGAGATGCAGAACGTTCTGTCCCTGCTCGTGCAACAGCCGCCCTGGGCAGGGCGGCTCGGAAAGCCGGGGGGCATTTTTCTGTTGCGCAGCGATGGGATGCCCGAGACGGACCGCCGTCTTCTCTCCGCCGTGGCGCGGGTCGTGCTGCTCGGCGAACTCGGGGACCTCGTGTCGCAACTGGAGCGCCCGGCACCGTGGCTGTTCGCCGGCCACGACGTGCCGCGTTCGGCAGCCCTCGAGGCGCCGGAGCCCGCGGCGGCACCGGCGACGGTACCGCCGCTGATCATGGCGAACGGGCTCGGCGGCTTCACGCGCGACGGCCGGGAGTACGTCGTTGTGCTCGACGGCGAACGCGAAACGCCGCTGCCGTGGTCGAACGTCATGGCGAACCCCACGTTCGGCACGATCGTGAGCAGTTCCGGGTCCGCGTTCACATGGTCTGGCAACAGCCGCGAGAACCGGCTGACGCCGTTCGCCAACGACCCATTGACCGATCCGACGGGTGAGGCCCTTTATCTGCGGGACGACGACACCGGCGCCGTGTGGGGCGCCACACCGGGACCGCTGCCTCGGCGCGCAGACGGTGGACGGTGGATCGTCCGTCACGCCGCCGGGGTCACACGCTATGAGCACGCTGTGGCGGGCATCGAGCAGACACTCGCGGTTTTCGTAGCGCCCGAGGACCATGTGAAGCTGGCGGTCCTGACGCTGACCAACACCGGGGACGTGAGGCGGCGCCTCAGCGTATTCGGATATGTCGAGTGGTGCCTGGGGCCGCCGCGTACCGGCGAGCGGCGCTTCGTGGTCACGGAGATGGACGACGAGGCTGGCGTCTTGCTGGCGCGTAACGCGTACAACGCGGAATCCCGCGACAGCGTCGCATTCTGGCGAACCACGGTGCCCCCGCGATCTCACACCGGCGATCGCGCGGAGTTCATCGGACGCAACCGCACGCTGAGCGCGCCGGCTGCACTATTCCGCGAGCGGCTCGCCGGGCGCACGGGCGCCGGGCTCGACCCGTGCGGGGCGCTGCAGATCGTCCTCGAGCTGGAGCCCGGCGAAACCCAAAGTGTGGCCTTCGCCCTCGGCCAGGGGCGCGACAGGGCCGACGCGATGCGGCTGGCGGCGCGCTATTCCTCCGTCGCGCAGGCGGAAACAACGCTGGCGGCGGTCGAGTCCGCGTGGGATGAGATCCTCGGTGCCATCCAGATCAGCACGCCGGACGATTCCTTCGATCTCATCGTCAATCGCTGGCTGCTCTATCAGACGCTGAGCTGTCGTATCTGGGCGCGCAGCGGCCCGTACCAGCCCGGCGGGGCTTTTGGTTTTCGCGATCAGCTGCAGGACGTGCTTGCGCTCATGTACGCGCGGCCGGACTTGTGTCGCGAGCACCTCCTTCGCGCGGCGTCGCGGCAGTTTGTCGAGGGGGACGTACAACACTGGTGGCATCCGCCGAGCGGACGTGGAACCCGAACGCGATGCTCCGACGATCTGCTCTGGCTGCCCTACGTCGCCGCGAGCTACGTGTCGCAAAGCGGCGACGAATCAGTGTTGGACGAAATCGTTCCGTTTCTCGAGGCGCCGGCCCTCGAGCCCGATCAGGCGGAAGCGTACACACTGCCACGCGCGTCCTCGGAAGCCGCCACGCTCTTCGAGCACTCGGTGCGCGCCATTGGTCACGCGATGCGATACGGCGCGCACGGACTCCCGCTCATCGGCTCGGGAGACTGGAACGACGGGATGAATCGCGTCGGGCACGCCGGCCGCGGCGAAAGCGTGTGGCTCGGGTGGTTTCTCGTGACCGTGCTGAACGAATTCGCCCCGATCTGCGAGCGCCGCGGGCGGAGCGATCTCGCGCAGTCCTACCGGGACGAGGCGCACTGGCTGACCGGTATGCTCGAACTGGCATGGGACGGGAACTGGTATCGCCGGGCGTACTTCGACGACGGAACGCCCCTCGGGTCCGTCCAGAACGAGGAGTGCAAGCTCGATTCGCTGACTCAGTCGTGGGCGGTGCTCTCGCAGACAGCACAGCCCGGCCGCGCCGCGCGCGCCATGGACGCCGTCCGGTCGCATCTGGTGCGCCGCGACGCCCAGATCGTGCTGCTGCTCACCCCGCCATTCGATCGCATGGCACTCGATCCCGGCTATATCAAAGGCTACGTGCCCGGCGTTCGCGAGAACGGCGGCCAGTACACGCACGCGGCGCTCTGGACGGTGATCGCATTGGCCCGGCTCGGCCTCGGCGACGAAGCGATGGAGCTGTTCCACATGCTCAATCCGATCAACCACATGCGTACCACGGAAGACACCGAGCGATACCGTGCGGAGCCGTATGTGGTGGCCGCCGACGTTTACGCACACCCGATGCACGTCGGCCGCAGCGGCTGGACGTGGTACACCGGGTCCGCGGGATGGATGTACCAGGCCGCGATTCAAGCGCTCCTCGGACTCCGGCGGAGCGGCTCGACCATCAGCGTGAGCCCCTGCATCCCCACGGCGTGGCCGCACTACACACTCGAGTGGAGAATCGGTCGCACGCGATATCGCTTCACGGTGTCGAATCCGGAGCACCGCTGTTGCGGAATCGGCTCGGCGGAGCTCGACGGCGTCCCGGTCGATGCGCGTGCGATCCCGCTGAAGGACGATGGCGGAGTGCACGAGGTGACGATCGCGCTCGGCGCCGACTCCGGGCTCGGGAGGCAATCGGGCGCGACGCGCCGGGCCAAGCGTGTGCCTACTGAAAAGTCGGTCTGAACGGAGCTGAGACCCTGGACGACACCTTGAAGTCCGTGAAACCCTGGGTGACGTTCGCCGGCGGCGTGCTCGTCGTCGCTGTTTTGTACTGGGCACAGGCTGTCCTTGTGCCGTTCGCGCTCGCTGTCCTGCTCACGTTCGTCCTGGCGCCGCCCGTCACCTGGCTTCAACGATGGGTCGGTCGGGTCGCCGCCGTGCTGTTGGTCGTCACGCTGGTGTTCGCGGCCCTCGGTCTCGCCGCCTGGGGTCTCACCTGGCAGATGAGCCATCTGGCCGAAGACCTCCCCACCTATCGGGACAACATTCGAACGAAGATCGCCGACGTGCGCTTGGCCGGCAGGGGAAGCGCGGTCGAGAAGCTGCAGGAAACGTTGGAGGGCATCAGGGCTGACCTGGACACGCCGGCGCAACCGAAAGGAACCGTGTTGCGGCCCCTCGTGGTGGCCACTAACCAGGTGACGGGGTTCCTGGGCTTCGAGTGGCTGGGGCCCGTCGTCGGGCCGCTGAGCACAGCCGGGCTCATTGCGGTGATGGTCGTTTTCATGCTGCTCGAACGCCGCGATCTGCGGGATCGCTTGCTCGGGCTGATCGGGCAGGGGCAACTCGCCACGACCACGAAGGCATTCGACGAGGCTGGAAGTCGCGTCAGCCGGCAGCTGTTGATGCAGTCCCTGGTGAGCCTGCTGTACGGCATCGCGGTGTTCGTCGGACTGTACTTCCTCCACGTTCCTTACCCCTTGGTCTGGGCGACCCTGGGCGCGGCGTTTCGGTTCATCCCGTACGTCGGTCCCGTGCTCGGGGCCGGCGCGCCGATCCTCGTCAGCCTCGCGGCTCTGCAGGGGTGGACGGGTCCATTGATCGTCCTCGCCTTGTTCGTCGTTCTCGAGCTGTTCACGAATCTCGTGCTCGAAACGGTGCTCTATGCCGGAGCCGTCGGCGTGTCGCAGGTGGTGCTGCTCGTGTCCGTCGCGTTCTGGACGTGGCTGTGGGGCCCGCTCGGATTGCTGATGGCATCGCCGCTGACGGTGTGTCTCGTCGTGATCGGCAAGCACGTGCCCGGCCTCGAGTTCGTCGGTCTGCTGATGGACGACACGCCGGCGCTCGCACCGGAATACGCCTACTATCAGCGCCTGGTGGCTCGCGATCAGAGCGAAGCGGCCGAACTGATCGACAGCCACATCAAGACCGGGCTTCCGGTATCGGTGTATGACGCGCTCCTGCTGCCGGCACTCGGTTATGCCGAGCGTGACCGCTTAGAGCACCGGCTCTCCTCGGAAGAAGAAGCGGCGGTGATCGAGGCGACTCGGGAGTTGACCTCGGACGCGGCCGAGATCATCCGCCGCCACGCGGAGACGGAGCCCACCGCCGCCATCGATTCCTCGCTCGTCGGCGAGCGCCCGCCGCTGCGTGTCCTGGGCTACGCGGTCAATGGGGCCGCCGATGAAGTGGCGCTCGCGATGCTCGCGCACCTGCTGGACGATTTGCCGATTACGATGGAGATCACCGGTGCGCGCATGCAAACGGTGGAGTTGGTGTCGTTGGTGAGAGCGCGCAAGTGTTCTGTCGTGTGCTTCGCCGATCTGCCACCCAGCTCGCCGTCGAAAACACGGTACCTGGTGCGAAGACTCCGCTCGGCACTCCCCGAACTGCGAATCACCGTGGGACGGTGGGGACCGCCGGCGTTGGCGGACGAAAGCTCGCAGACGCTGCTGGACGCGGGCGCCAATCACGTCGCCACTCTGTTGACCGAGAGTCGGAACTACCTCTGCGGCCTCCTGGAGGGGCCGCCCCTGCCGGTCGCGGACCCGGCGGTCGCCACAATCGGCGCGGCACGACCGCTTCCAAATGGGGGCCCCGCCGATTCGTGATTGCGTCTCACCACGAAATGACGACCTGGAACTGCCCGCTGTTGTCGCCAACGTTGTCGTCGTTGATGCCCAGGTATAACAAGCCGCTCGCCGGAGCGACGAGTGACGTCTGATCGCCGATGCCAAACGGCCGGCCGCTGTCGATGCGTCCGATGAGGGCGCCCGCGAACGCATTTGGCAAGGGCGCGCCGGGTGTCTTCTTCAGGTCCAGGGATCCTGCGGATCGCGCGCGCTCGGTGGCGTTCGGCGTCCAGCGAATCTCGCCGGTCGTTTCGATGCGAATCCTGTCACCCTGGTGCACGCTGATGCTGGTCGGCGTCCACTGCCGTGTCGCGGGAACGACGTACGTTCGGCTTGGCGTGCCTTCGCCGTCCCTCGTGTCGGCGGCACCAGTCGTGCCCCGATTGGGAAAGTAGCCGCCGCCGTCTGACGAGTATCGCGACCGCCCGTAGCCATCCTGATATCCCCGCTCGAAGCCGTCCTGGAAATCCTGCCGGTACGCGTTTCTGTCGCCGGAGCTCGAACCGTTGCCGGTATCCCCGTTCCGGTAGGTCTGGGAGCGCCGGAAATCCGATCGCGCATTCTGCCGTTGATCTTGCTGGCCGGCCGCGATGCCTTCGCGGTAGCCGGCGTCGAACGCCGCGTCGGCGGATCTGCCGGCGCTCTGGCGCGTTGCGGGTGGGGCTTCGCGCCCGCGCGACGAACTGACGCCGCCTCCGCGCGAGGAGCTGTCGCCAGGCCGCCCATAGAGCTGACCGTACTGGCCTGGCCGGTCGTAGTAGTTGTAGCCGTCATCGTAGCCGGCCTTGTACCCCTGTTGATACCCGCTCATGTAGGTCGAACGGTTGCCAAACGCGGGATCGTAGTCGCGCGCGCCTGCGAGGTAGTCGTTGTCCCGGAAATTGCGGCCGAGGCCTCGTTCGCGATCCTGGCGCCCTCGATCGGCGCCGTCGCGATAGCCGTGTTCATACCCGTGCTGTCGAGAATCCGTCGAGGCGTTGTACTGCGCATGTACGAGTCCGACCGGATGCGCGATGAGAAGGGCGATAGCTAAACCGGCAGTTCTCAGCATGAGCTTGGTCACAACGCCACCTCCGCCGGGGTACAGGAGCAAAACGATTGCCAGTGAGGTCTACAACGCTAACGGAGCATCATGCCGCCGCCCATGCCGCCCGTGAGCCAGACAATCAACACGATGATCAGCACAAGCGTGAGCAGTCCGCCGCCGTAGTGTGGCCCACGCCACCCGGCGCCGCGACCGTAGTAGTAGCCGCCACCGCCGCCAAAGAGCAGGATCAGACGATGATCAGGAGCAACATCACGCACCACCTTCAGAGAACGCCCCGAGTTCGCTGCCAAAGGACTCTGCAATCCGTGGACCAGACAAGACGACTGTACCCGCGCATCATCGGCTTTGCGTTCGACGGGCAGCGCTTCGCCGGTGAGCGCCGCCTGGTTCAGGAACAGATCCTTGGCAACGGGCACTCGCGCGTCGGCCGGCACCATGTCACCGGCGGCCAGGCGGATGATGTCGCCTGGAACCAGCAGTCCGAGCGGAGTCTCCGACTCCGCCCCGCCGCGTACCACGGTCGCCTTGTTGCTGACCATGGCCTTGAGCTGTTCGGCCGCGTTGTCGGCCCGGAGCTCCTGGAAGAAACGCAGCACCACATGGCCAGTCTGACGAGCAGGATGATGAGTGGATTCTTGACGTTGTCCAGCAGGCGCCTGAGCAGAGACCGGCGCTTTTCACGTGCGATCTGGTTCGGCCCGATCTGCTTCAGGCGCGCGTCGGCTTCTGCCTGGCTCAGGCCTTCCGTGCGCGATGCCAACTCCTGCAACAGGGTTGAGGCATCGACTCGGGCGTTCGCCAGCAACTGAGCGGAGTCGAGGGCTCCCTTTTCGCCAGGGGGATGGCCCGGGCGGGGCGGTGAATCCCCGATGGCCTCCACCTACTTCTGCTTCTCGACCACCACTCGGCCCTCAGCATTCAGGTGGACGCGATACTTGTTGCCGTCCTTGCACGACGCGGCGTAGTCGTTCTCGGCTTGCACCTTGACGGCGACGACCTGGCCGCAGGGTAAACCGTGGAGCGCGATCACCGCCGTCAGATCTCTCTTGAGCGCCTCGTCATCGCCGGCAAACGACGGCACGGCAAAGAATGCGGCCACGACCAGCGATTGGGCCAATGCCACTGTGAGTCTGTTCATGGTTGCTCCCGTGTCAGTCCTGGATGGTGGCGAACTTCTTCGGATCGGCGAGCAGGCCCCAGATCGCCTCGCGCGAGGATACGATGGCGGATGCGAGCGGCTGGTCCTCGTCCTGCAGCAGCGAGAGCACCTTCATCAGCAACAGGTCGTACGCCCGGCGAAGCTCCTTCATCGTGAGCTTCGCCTTTCCCTGGTAGTGCTCGCGGAACTGATCCAGCAAATCGTCGATCTGGTTCTTGAGCGTGATCTTGGTGAAGAAGCCGATCGCCTTGGTTTCCTTGAGCTGCGCCACCAGGGTCTTCAAGTCCAGCGCCGGGGCCGCGGCTGGCGCCTGCGCAACGGGCGGTGGAACCTTGTTTGCGGCCTGCGAGCCCGGGGTTCCTGTGCGTGGCGCGGGTGGAGTGGCAGGCTGGGGTTTCGGCGTCGCCGGCTTGGCGGCAGGCTTCGGCGTGCCTGGTTGGGTCGCGACAGTCGGGGGCGAAGCCGGCGTCTTGCCGGTGGCGCAGCCCGCAGTCACCACGAACAGCAGAAACGCAGCGTGTGCGGCGCGCATCGGCGGGGCCTCCACCTGACAAGGCTACCCGATCATCGAACGACCGCGGGCTAAGTCGTCCTCGTCCCGGGCACCAGGAACAGGATGCCGCCAATCACGATCGCTCCCACGCCCACCCAGATCGGGACGTTGACCGTCTCGTTGTCCTTCACCGAAAGCTCGAGCGAACCGATCTTGGCCGAATGGGTTTCCTTCGTGTAGCTGAACCCGCCGTAGACGAGCCCCAGAATACCCGCCACGATCAGCGCGATCGCTGCCATTTTGATCGCAGTCATCGCATCACCTCCAGGCTACTTCTTAATGGCCTTGCCGACGTCCGCGATCGCTTCGCCGACCTTGCGCCTGACGCGGCCGACGGCGTCCTGCGTCTTTCCGGCGATTTCGTCCGCGACACCTTCGTCGTGCAAACCAGGATTGTTCGTGAGATCGCCGGCCGCCTGCTTCACCTGACCCTTGACCGTTTGAATCTTGCCTTCGAGTTCATCGCGATTCATACAGGCTCCTTTACGGTCTATGACGTTCCCTTTACGGTGAGCCGATTGACCACACGCGTCACGCCCTCGGTGCCTTCGGCGATCGCCGCCGCTCGCGCCCCGGCCGCGCTCGATGCCACGGTGCCCTTCAACGTGACCACGTGATCAGTGGTTTCTACGGTGATGTCGCTGCCTTTGAGCAGAGTCTCGTCGAAGAACTTGGCCTTCACTTTCGTCGTAATCCAGCTGTCGGTAATCGCCTCGCCAGTGGCCGAGACGGCCTCCTTCGTCTTCTTCTCGGCTGTTCCGACGATCTCCTTCGCCTGTTCGCCGGTTGTCCTGGCCGCGTCTTTGGTCGCAGTCGCGGTCTTTTCACCGGCCCGCTTCGTCGCATCGATCGCCTTGTCGGCCGTGGCTTTCGCGGCCGCGGCGTCGACCACGAGGGCATTGCGCACCTCGGTCACGCCCCGAACGGTTGCGAGCTGTGCGGCCCGTGCCTTCTCCCCGGCAGTTCCTACGACGCCCTTCAGCGTGACGAGACCCTCGTGCACCTCCACGTCGATTTCGCGAGCCGCAATCGTCGCATCCTTCTTCAGGTTTGCCGAGATCCGCGACTTGAGAGTACTGTCGTCGACTTTCGCGGCGGCCGGCGTGGCCGCCTGTTGTGCGGCTGCGGCCGATACGCCAAGCACCGGACCGGCAAGGAGAACCACGCCGACGAGGCCAGCCGTGAACGCATTGTCGACCAAGCGCATAGAACACCTCCGTCGGAATGTCGGCGACTCGTGGGCACCAATCCGGTGCATCCTGATGAAGAATCGGCAAGTCTCGTACCACCTGGTCTGTTGTTGGTGCGGCGAAGCCTATCGTGTTTCAGAGGTCGACCAAAGGCGAACTAATTCGGGGCTCCGGGAAATACCCCGCCGTCCCTAAATGGAAGCCCTGCATCATCGCGGCGAGAAAAGACGCACACCGCGTCCGGGGGGAATGGGGCGGAAACGGCCGATCGATTGCATCCGTCTATTTGGGACGCAGTCCCTGAAAGGAGCGGGTCATGTTGTACACCGTCGCCGTGGTGATGTTGGTCTTGTGGTTGCTCGGTCTGGTGAGCGGCTACACGATCGGCGCGTTCATCCACGTCCTGCTGGTTATGGCGATTGTGCTGTTCCTGGTCGGCGTGATCAACGGGCGCCGCATCGCGTAGTCGAGCCGCCGCCGACATACGGCGGCGGGCCGGAATCCGTCAACACGCGAGGGGATGGGGGGAGAGTGCTCCATTGCTGACGATTGTCAATGTCGTGCTGGCCGTCATGGCCCTGGTGGTGTTGTATTTCGTGTTCAAGCTGTTTCTGAACCGGGGAACATAGACCTCGCGGGTTTCTGAGGTCTGTCAGCGCTTCGGCGGGGTCGTCCGAGGGTTCAGACGATACGGAAGATCTCCGATATTCCGGAGTCCGGGTCCGACACCTCCGAGATTCTGCGCAAGCGGAGGTAGAAAATCCCCGGCGTCCGGGCCATTCAGGACCAGAACGAGTCGAGGATTTCCGTAGAGTACGTTGAAGAACCGGCCTGTTTCCCCCGAAATTGCCGCAGAACGAGCGCCGGCGCCGACGCGCGTTCACGACGGCACGAAGCCTGCTCATCTCTCAAGCGCAGCCGTATGGCTGTGGTTCGAAGAGCAAAGGACCGCTTGAAGACTGTCGCACACCGGTCCAATATCGCAGCCGACGGCGGAGGACGCGGTGGACGGCGGCGATCGCAAACACAAACGCACAGATAAGAGAGGTGATGCCATGAAGACGCTCAGTATGTTCGCAGTCACCGGGATGCTGGCCCTGGCGGCGGTCCCGGCCGCGGCGCAAACCAAGACCCTCACCGGCGAAACGAAAACGGTCACCGCCAGCGTCGAGGCCATCGACAAAGCGGCGCGGGCAGTCACCGTGAAGAAGCCGGACGGGACGTACGACGTGTTCTACTTTCCGGAGACCATCCGGCGGTTCGACGCGTTGAAGGTCGGGGACAAGATCACGGCCAAGTACTACGAGAACCTCGTGCTGCGCGTGAAGGCGCCGGGCGAGAAGGACGTCAACAGCGCGTCGGGAGGGACCGTCAGGGCCGAGGGCAAGCTGGCGGGCACCACCTCGCGTCAACGCACGATTACGGCGACCATCGCGGCGATCGATCAGGCGGTGCCGTCGATCACGTTCACCGGTCCCAACGGCTGGAAGTACAGCAGCCGCGTGGAGGACAAGAAGGCGCTGGAGAAGGTCAAGGTGGGCGACAGGCTCGACATCACCTGGACCGAAGCCCTGATCCTGTCCGTTGAATGAAGGTGAGTAGATGGATCCGGCACGGCATGGCGCTCGTCTGAGCACACTGAACAGCTGTATCGCGAAGGAGAGACCGATGACCTCACGATTTGTCGTCAGCGCGTGCCTGTCCGTCGTCGTCATGGCGGCGGGACTTCACGCACAAACCACCACGACCAAGACCAAGGAGCCTGCGGGCCCGGCGAAGGTGGTGACATCGACGCTCACCGGAGAAGTGGCGCTGACCGAGGGCAACCAGCTCCTGGTCAGGATGCAGCAGAGCGGCCGCTACCGCTACTTCAGCCTCAAGCCGGGGCAACAGTTCATCATCGATGGACAGCCGAAGCTGATTGGCGATCTCAAGCCGGGAACCATGCTCACGGCGACGATTTTCACAACCACTCAATCGGTCACCGTGCGTACGACGTCCGTGCTCAACGGGACCGTCTGGTATGTCTCGGGCAACTACGTGATTCTGACTCACGAAAACGGCGAAAACCACGAGTACACCGTCCCTCCGGCCTTCAAGTTCATGGTCGAGGGCAAGCCCGCAGCGGTCGGCGACTTGAGGAAGGGGATGAAGGTCTCGGCCACGAAGATCGTTGAAGAGCCGCACACGGAAATCTCGACGCAGGGGTACATCACGGGTAAGGCCCCCAAGTAGCGGCATCACGACGGCAAGGAGCCCGAACATGTCACGGACAACGTTGATGGGCGCCATCATGATCGGGTTGCTTGCTGTCGGAACGCGCTCCGCCCCGGCAGCGGACAAGGCCGCCGAGCTCAGCAAGGATTCCCAGGCGGCCCTGGCATCGCTCTATGCGAAGGTACCCGCGGCCAAGGCGCTGGGCGCGAAAGCTCAGGCGATTCTCGTGTTCCCCAAGGTCACCAAGGCGGGCCTGGGCATCGGCGGACAGCATGGCGACGGCACACTGTTCAAGGGCGGCAAGACGGTCGGGTACTACAGCACGTCAGGCGCGTCGTTCGGCCTCCAGGCGGGAGGGCAGACCTATGGCTACGCTATGTTCTTCATGAACGCCAAGGCCCTGGAGCAACTGGACGTGGCGAAGGGGTTCGAGGTCGGCGTCGGCCCGACCGTCGTCGTGATGGACGAGGGGAAGGCCAAATCGTCGACGACTACGACGATGAACGACGACATCTATGCCTTCATCTTCAGCCAGAAGGGGTTGATGGGCGGGCTCGGGATCCAGGGAAACAACATCAGAAAGACCGAGCCCTAGTCACCGGGAACCATGCCGTCGAAGGTGCGATGCGTTACGTCTCTGTGGGTGCTTCTGATCCTTGTCACAGCCGCCAGGGCCACGGCAGCGACGGACGTGGTCACGACGCTCAGCGGCGAGCGGATTGTCGGTGAGATCAAGAAGGTCGAAAAGGACGTGCTGACGATCGAAACCAGCTATTCGGACTCCGATTTCAAGATCGAGTGGGATCAGATCGCGTCTATCGAGAGCGACCGGCAGTTCCTGGTCGAGACGTTCGATGGTAAACGGCTGTCCGGCACGTTGAAGGTCGATCCGGCGAAAAAAGCGACCGTGCTCGTCGGGAACGACAGCCTGCTCTTGGCAGACCTGGCCGCGATGGTGCCCTTTGAGCGATCGTTCTGGTCCCGGTTCGATGCGGGTTTCGATTTCGGCTACAGCATGACGCAGGCGAACTCGGCCAAGCAGCTCACGCTCGGAGGTACCCTGCTGTATCGGGACAAGCAGATCGTGGATACGGCGCTCGCCAACGCGTTCAAGAGCTCGCAGTCGAACGCGCCCGAGACGCAGCGCTGGGACTTCGGGAACGACTTCCGGTATCTCCTCGGCGACCGCTGGTACGCCAACACCACCCAGGACTTCATGAACAGCGACGAACAGGGGCTCGATCTCCGCACCACGATTGGCGGCGGCGGCGGGCGATACCTGTTTCGCTCGGCCTCGCAGCATCTGGCGCTGGGGGGTGGGCTCGCCTGGACCAATGAAAGATACACGGACCCCGTCGATCCCGACGAAGGACTCGGCCGAGGCGTACATTGGCACGGAATTCATGACGGAGAAACTGAAGTTCGCTGACCTGGTCACACGGTTCACGTACTACCCCAGCCTGACGATCGAGGACCGGTACCGGATCAACTACAAATTCGACCTCGACTTCAATCTGCCCGGCGATTGGTACTTCCGGGTTGGGATCTTCGAGAATTTCGACAGCCAGCCGCCGCCGGGGTTGTCGAGAAACGACTACGGCTGGTCGAACTCCTTCGGCCTGAAGTTCTGACCGAGTCGCTGGTGCGCGTCGGCTCAGCAAACGCATGGAAGCACGTCGCCGGCTGCTGCTCGTCGAGAGAACCTGCCTGATCGTCGGCCTCGTTGGCCTTGCCGGATGGGGTGTGTTCCACATCCGGTCTGTCACGTCGACGCGGCAGAGTCTGGAACGCTTCGCGACGCTCAGGTCGATCGCGCTGCCGGCCGGTACGCCGGATCAGTCCCTCTGGTCCCCCCATCGCGTCAGCGCCTGGCAGAAGGCGCTGAGCGACCCGGCTCCCGTTCCGCTCGCGGTGCTCCGAATCCCGAAGATTCGTCTCGAGGCGCCGGTGTTGCCCGGCACCGACGACGGCACACTCGATCGCGCCGTCGGTCACATCGAGGGCACGGCGAACCCGGGAACGGAAGGAAACTCCGGCATCGCCGGACACCGGGATGGCTTCTTCCGGGGACTGAAGGACATCGTCCCGGGCGATGTGATTGAGCTCGACACGATCCAGGGGAAGGACTCATATCGCGTCGAGCGGACGTGGGTGGTGGATCCGGAAGACGTCTCGGTGCTGGACCCGACGTCCACGCGCGCGCTGACGCTGGTCACCTGTTATCCCTTCTACTACGTCGGCTCCGCGCCCCGGCGGTTCATTGTCCGTGCGGTGCTCGCGGGCGACAGGTTCGGCGTCCGTAAATGCTCGAGCAGACAGAAATGGAGAAGTGTATGTCACGTTCAATGACCGGAGTGGCCCTGGCCGCGGCGGTGGTGTGGTTGACCGCCGTCGGGTCGCTGGCGCAGACGACGACCTCGTCGGAAACGAAGAGCTTCGAAGTGCTCGCGGTGGACGGCAATCAACTGGACGTCAGGCTGCCGGAAGGGACGAAGGAGCTGACGGTCCCCGATGACTTCCGCTTCACCGTCAACGGACAACAGCTGTCCGTGCACCAGCTGAAGGTGGGCATGAAGGGCACGGCCACCATCACGACGCGAACGACGGTCACGCCCGTGACGGTCACCGAGGTGAAGAACGGCCAGGTCGTGGTGCGTTCTGGTGCGGGCATCATCGTGCGAACCCCCGAGGGAGTCAAAAGCTTCACGCAGGGAGACGTGGACAAGCGCGGCGTGAAGATCGTTCGGGACGGTCAACCCGTGCAGCTGTCGGAGATCCGTGAAGGCGATCGGCTGAGCGCGGTGATCATTACCTCGCTGCCGCCGAAAGTCATGACGGAACGGGAGGTCAACGCAACCCTCGCGACGGCGAAGGCTGCTTCGGGAGGAGCGGCGCCGGCACAGGCACCGGCCCGCTCGGCTACCTCGGCAACCTCATCCGGGGGCTCCACGGCATCGTCGCGGACCACGGCGCCCACGAGTTCCACGGCACCAGCGGGCTCCAGTGGTTCAGCCACGCAGTCGGCGTCGGCCGCCCGAACGCTGCCGAAGACCGCCAGCTCGTGGCCGCTCGTTGGCCTCACGAGCGTCGTGTCGCTCGCGATCGGATTCGCTCTGACCCTCAGGCGGCGCCTGGTCTAGGCGATTGGCCTGACGTCTTTGACGCGGGGCGGGCTTCCAGAACTTCGGAGGCCCGCCCGGTCGCCGCGGTCTGGAAACGGGGAGGAAGCGGATGAAGGTGTGGATCGGCCGAAGGTTTTGCGCTGTGTGCGCGCTGGCTCTGACGCTGACGGCCGCACCGCACGAAATCACATCCGCGCAGCAGGACACGGGAACTCAGCCGGCGCCAGCACAGTTTGGCGGGTCCTATTCGGCGCTCGACGCACGCCGCCGGCAGCTCGTGGACGACTTCGTGGTGCGCTACGCCGCGGCCACCAACACGAAGCCGGCGCCGGGACCATTCTACGACGAGCACGTCGTCCTCTCGTCGAAGACCACCTTCGACGCCATCACGTACGCGCTGCAGCGAACGACCCTGACCGATGCCTCAGGGCAACGCCTGGGTGACGCGCTCGACCTCATCGAGCACATGGAATCGATCCACGGGCAGATCGACAACGCATCGGGCGACCACCAATTCCGGATGTACGCGGTCCTCAAAGAGGGTACCCTCGACCGGCTCAACCGTTCTCGGGAGTTCAAGCGCGAGGGCGACAACACGATCTACCACCACGGCTACCCGATTAACTACCGGGAGCAGGGCGGCGCGCCGTCAATCCAGATCTCGATCGCGCTCGACGGCCGACGTGCCGACATCGACGTGGACTACCGCTCGTCGAGCTTTCCGGCGGCGCTCTTCAACGGGCATCTGACGGCGTCGAATTCCGACGTTCGGGCCGGCAACAACTACGACCGCCACACGGGCCGCTGGAACGGCTTCCAGAACTGGTGGCGCAACTTCTTCGGCGTCGGCTTGAGCGCGTCGCCCGACAGCGCGCCCGACCAGCGCTCCCAGATCCTTCCGAGGACGCCGCGCATTGGCGACCAGAAGATGGAAGTCATGATGGAAGACTTCCTGAAGGCCTGGCTCATCGAGGGCAACGTGCCCGAGGCCCTGGGCTACGTCTCGCCGCGCTCCTATGCCTGCCTGGCGCAGGACAGCGACGATCCGTTCAGCGTCGATCGCGGCACGGCGCCGTTCGTCCTGAGCAGGAACCTGAAGGCGGCGTACGACGCGATCGGCCCCCACGCGTCGCTCGAGGGCCTGACCGTCGGTGTCCGGCTGACGCTCCCCTCGCTGCGCCTCGTCGACCAGCCGCACCACGCGCAGTACGTGATCTACGCAGTACCCGACGATGTGGCAGCGACCTTCAACTGCGAGAGCCGGCTGCGGCTGGACGATCCGAAGAAATCCCGCCGCCGCTACGGCACCTATTTCGGCGCGACCTTCAACGTCAACACGCCGACCGGCAGGGACCACTCCATCGCCCTGTTGTGGGCCCGCGAGGACAACTACTGGAAGATCGTCTCGTGGAAGGCGGAACCGGCCGGCGACGACCAGGCGCAGCGTGACGCGGCGCCTGCGGTCACAACCGTGAAGATCAAAGCCGACGAGACCCTGGTCAACGCGGCGCGCGGCTTCCTCGAGAGCTGGCTGCTTCGCAAGGACTACGACGCCGCCTTCCGGTACGTGTCGCCGAAGGCGTACGCGTGCTACGACCTGGTCCGCGGCCCCGATCAGCCGGCGGCCGCCTCACTCGAGGACGCCGGGCGGAAGATTCGCGCCGGCTTCGAACGCGCGGGCGAGCAGATCGGCGAACGGCGCAGCGTGGACGATTTCGTCGAAGGCGTCCAGCCGGTTCATCCGTCGATTCGCGTGATGGAGCATCGCTACTCACGGACGTTCGCGCTCGGCAGCCTGCCCACCGCTCTGGCGGAAGCGGCCGACTGCTCCTACCGCGCCCGCGGCGGCACGTTTACCGGCGATCCACAGCCCGAGTACGGCAACGTATTCGGCATGACCGTCCGCTTCAAGACGGTGGGCGGAGAGGCGCCCGTGCTGCGGATCCTGTGGCGGAAAGATCCCGAGGCCTGGCGCATCACCGCCTACGGGATCGAAACGCCCTGAAGCACGCGTGTCGATCGCAGCGGTCTGATCGGTGTAGACGGCTTGTCAGGGAACGATGCGCAGGCCTGTCGGCGCCATTGGAACGGGGATCGACGCGGGCGGATAGAGGGCTGTCACGCCCGCGATGTCATCCGGGTCGAGCGTGCGATTTCCCGTCGCGCACGAAGACACGGACGGATACATCGTGGCGCCCGTCACGGCCGAATGGCCAAGGCCGAGGGCGTGGCCGAATTCGTGCGCCGCGATGTCCTCGATGTAGAAGCCGCCGGCACATCCCGTCGATCCCGTGAAAAACTGGAAGCCACCGTCCCAGAAAACGATATCGGCGTCGATGATGCGGGAGCCGCTCGACCACCAGTAGGTTGTGGCAATGGCGGAGCCGCTCGATGCGTTGCGAAACATCACGACGTTCACGCCATCGTTCGTATTCGTGGTCACCGTGCTGGTTCCGGCGTATTGAAAACGGAACGATGCGGTGGTCTGTGTGGTCCATGCGTCCGCGCCCACGGCGAGAGCGGGCGGAATAACCGCATCGGGCAAGTCCAGATTGGTCGTGTTGACACGGTACAGAACAGGGCCAGGCGCCCAGGTGGGGCCGCTCAACGCGTACCCACTCGTCTCACGCGTGCCGGCGACCACAATCGCGAGTGTGGCCGCGAGCAGACAGAAACAGACAGACAGCCGGGTCCGCTTCAGAATCATGGCTGCGCTCGCGCCGCCGCGACCGTGCGACGGATCTCATCAAGGGTGAGGCTGCTGTTGGGCACGCGGCTGGTCCGGTCGAGCTTCAGCGTTCCCTGTCCGCGCAGGTGGGGCACCATTGCGCCGCGCCGGCTGCGTGCAAGGTAGAAGACCGCTCGATCTCCCGGCGCGAACGATTGCTGATCCGAGACGTGGAGCGTCACGCTTCCAATGGTCCCGCCTTCGACCTCGATGTCGACGGTGGCCTGCGAGTTGCCCTTGAGCGTCTCATCGACCGCCACGCGGACGACGGACATGATGAGGCGATCCCCGAAATCGTTGACGCGCCACTCCGGGCTGACCGACGCCACCCGTCCGAGGACGATCTGCACCGCGCCGCGCGCGCGTTCAACGAGTGGAACCGGAGGCCCTTCCTGCGCCACTGCCGCCGTGGCACACACCAGCCCCAGCGTCGTGGCGACGGCGAGCCGGACGACCCGGATGCGTGGAAGAACCGTGAAAGCCGTAGGCATCAAGATCCGAAGAACGCTCAAGAACGGCGCCACGGCTTTCGGTGAAACCCATTTCTGTCGAAATCCTTGCGTGGCCAATACTTGAGGTCATGACTGGCAGGGAACCATGACGCCCGATGGCCGTCCGGGCTGTTCAAAAACGAGACCGGGATAACGGTTTCGAGGGGACATCTACTTCAGCTGAAAGAGGATCGCGCGCGGCGATCCGCTGACAACTTCGACCGTCTGGTCCGCGCCGGCGGGCAGGTAGTGCATCGTGCCGGCCTTGACGTCGCTCTCTGTCGCGGCATTGCTGCGCTGCGCCATACGCACTGTTCCTGCGCCGAGCCAGACGATCACGGTCTCACGTGCCGGACGATACCGGAGTCCCTGAGAGCCTGACGCCCACTGGTAGTCCCACGCCGTCACCCGATCGTCGTCGAGGATCTGCGTTCCGCCATCGCGTGGGAATGGCGCCGGGCCGCCCACGTCGGCATCGGGCAGGCCCGACGCAGTTTCCCGTTTCAATTCGATGAACACCGCACGCAGCGGAGGATCGGTGTTCCCTTCCTCGACGTGCGTCGTGCCCTTTCTGGTCGTCGAGAGGCTGCCAACCTCGGTGATGATTGCGCGCGCCGCACCATCCGGCGTGGTAATCACGCGACCTCCCCTGGCGTAGTACGTGCCGACCTGGTCGTACACATGCCGATGCAACGCCGTCGGCTGTCCTTTCGGCCAGACGATGTCCCAGACGGTGATGCGATCCGTGTCGAGCAACTTCGTGGCGTTGGCGCGAGGGAAAGGCGGCGGCAGAGCCACCTGGGCGCTGGCGGCCCCGACGCAGGTGAGCAGCAGCGCGATGAGCACCCACTTCTTCATCAACCCTCCGAGGTAACCGCGAGCTAGTCGCCGCCGCTGCCCTTGAACTGGTCGTCCTCGTCCGCGAAGAGGACGTTGAAGCTGGTCAGCGAGCCGTAACAGCCGCTGACGTAGCTCTGGAGCCTGACCTTTGCCGTGTCCGGCAGGTCCGAGGCGTTGACCTGCTGCTCGAGCGTTCGAAGACGGTTCCGCAGCATGACGACCTTGTGGAAGAACGTCTCGATGGGCCACGTCTTCTCCTGCAGGCCTTCGGTGCCCGGGCGCAGCACGAGAGTGCCGCCGCGCCACTTGTCGGCTGGCACGACCGGCGTGATGCCGGTTTCCTCGCGGATGATCCGCCGCAGCAGTACTTCGAGGTCCGCCGGCGTCTGGCTTTCAGGCATCGTTGATGTCCTCTCGCGATCGCTGACGATGGGAAATGGCGCCCGGTTCGAGGACGCACGCCGGGCGTCGGAGGCCGCGGCGGACGATGCCGGTGGTCGCGACGCCGCGCTTCCTGAGCCGCCGCGATAGTTGTGCTCGCTGTGGCAATACCCGCACACGACGCGAATGGGCGCGCCTTCGGCGTCGACCACGACCACGGTGTGCAGACGATCGACTTTGCACGCGCGGCAGAGATCCTCGAGGGATTCGCCGGCTCGGTAGGCGCGGGGCAATGACATCGTGTGCCCATGATTGCACGATCTCTGCGTCGAGAACGCGGGTGAGTGTGGAGCGGTTCGCTGGCGTGGCACGCACCGGCTGTCGGACGGTGTAACCTACCAATGTGCCGTTCGGATTCATCCATGGCCCGCGGTCGAAAGGGCCGACTGTCCGCCTGACGCTTCACGCGTTACTGGCGTTGCTGGCGCTCGCGACGCCCGCGCGTGCGCAGTATGTCCAGATCGATTCGTTCGAGGTGACGCCGTTCGTCGGCATCAGGTTTGGAGGGACCTTCGACGTGCGGGCGGAGCAGCCGCCGCAGACGCAGGCCACCTGGCAGGACGCCTCGAGCTATGGTCTGTCTGCCGGTGTCCGTTTCGATGATCTGTCTCTGATCGAGTTCCGATGGACGCGGTCGACGTCGACGCTGCGGTTCGGTGCGCCGCTCGGACTTCTGGGCACGTCGCTCCGAGACGTCTCGTTGAACCAGTTTCACGCGGACTTCACGCGGGAGTGGGTCGTACCCGAAGTCAAAGGTCTCCGATCGTTTCTGACGGGCAGCGTCGGCGCCACGCACCTTGCCGCAGCGCACGATGCCTTCACGCGCTTCTCGTTCGGCCTCGGCGCCGGAGTGAAACAGTTTCTGGGCTCCAGGTTCGCGATACGCGCCGAGGCGAAATGGCTGCCGATCCTGATTGCTCCCGAAGTTGGCGCATGGGCGTGTGGAACGGTCGGACTGGGCGGCTGTCTCGTGGTCCTGACTGGACCAGCGGCACAACAGTTCGAACTCAGCGTCGGGCCAGTTGTGCGGTTCTGAAGCGGTCTGTTCTTCGCCTCTGAGTAGGAGTAGAGTCGGACGTATGACCGGCACCATCACACAACTGCACCGGGACCGGGGAGTGGGAATGCTCCTCGGCGAGGACACCAAGAACTACATGTTTCGACGCGGCGACGTGCGCGAGGTGTGGTTCCACGACCTGAAAGAAGGCGCCACCGTCGCCTTTCAGCCTGACAAGAACCTTTCGGCGATACGAGTTCGCCCCGTCAGTGCTTCCTCCTGATCCCTCTCTTGAGCCCGCGCGCGGCAGCCGCGGCCGGACGGCTGCGGCCGTGCTGTCCGTGGCCGTCGCCTCGATCGTGGTTTCGCTTTCCGCGCAGGCCAGACCGCTCGTTCTGATCTCCACCGCGTGGTCCCCGTTCACGAACGCGCCCGGACAGCCTCGTTTTGCGCTCGACCTTGTCGAAGCGGCCTTCGGCCGGATTGGTGTCAGCTCGAAAACGACGATCGTCGGCGCCGGCCAGTTCACGCCGTCGCTGCTGACCGGCCAGTTCGATGGCAGCGCCGCGGCGTGGAAAGATCCCGAGCGTGAACGCGTCCTGCTGTTCTCCAAGCCCTATCTCGAAAACCGGCTCGTGCTGATCGCGCGTCGGGGCGGCGATGTATCGGCCAGGGTGCTGGCCGATCTCAAGGGGAAACGGGTGGCGATTGTCGAAGGCTATTCCTACGGTGACGTGGTCGACAGCAGCGGCGGGCCGACCTTCGTCCGCTCGCGCAGTGAGGAAGACAGTCTGTCGCGACTGCTCAATGCCAGCGTCGACTACACGCTGATGGACGAGCTCGTGGTGCAGTACATCATCCGGAACTACCCGAGGGAATCGGGCACGAGGCTGGAAATTGGCTCGACCGCACTGATCACGCGGGATCTGTTCCTCGCGCTGCGGCGGAGCCGCCCGGATGCGGAATCGATCATCAACCGTTTCAACGAGCAACTGACCGGCATGATTGCCGATCGCACGTACCACCGGCTCCTGCACGTGGACTGGATCCGCGCCGACATCAACGGCGACGGTGTTCCCGAGTACGTACCGCTCAACGACAAGCCGGGGCCGTCCGAGCCGCAGCGCATCTACACGCTGTTCTCGACCCCGGAGCCGTCGAAGTCCGCGCCCGCCAGGCCGGGTTTCTATATCGGCGGCAACATCTACAGTGACTGGGCGAGCGTGCCGGACAGCTACAAGGAGGTCAACGCTCAACCGCCCGACCCGCGCCGGTCGACGGGCACCATCTTCAGGTTCTCCTGGTGAGGTTAGGGTCCCTGCGTTCACAACAGGCAGGTCACTGTCGCGCCATCGTGATGCTGCCGAGCGCGACAGCCGGCTCACACGAATCGCTCCCGTTGTAAGACGACGAGAGGCTGGTGCTCGTCGCGTTTGACGCGGAGACGTCGATGATCACCAGGCACGTCGGCGTAGGCTGGCTGCCACCGAGAGCGAACGCCATCCTCAACGTGACTGCCGTTCCCGAGACCGACCCGGAGATGCTTCCGTCTTTCACCTTGTGACACGACGCGCAGGATCCGTCGGTGAGGCTGAGGGGACGCATGCTCACCGACCCCGACAGCGCGTCGCCGGATTGCGCCAGGACCCACGAGAATGTCTCCGGCCCCAACCCGTCAGATCCGCTCCCGGTCCACGTGCCGGTCAGGTTCAGCGCAGTTGTGGGTGGGTTCGAAGGAGCGGCAGGTGAGGGGCTGCCCGCGCAGCCCGTGAGCAGCCAGCTGGCGGCGAGTCCGGCAAGCACGGCGACGCCACGGCGAGCGGCCCACTGCGTCACGCCTCATGATATGGCCAACATTCGAGATCGCGGGGCATCTTCCGAGGATCGCGCGGGGCTGTTCGCAGCTCATCCTGGCCACGTACAGCTTCCAGGCGCCCGGGTTCTCGGAAACGATGCGCAGACATAGGTAAACCGTTCAGGCTAAAGGCGGCGTAAACTTAGGGCGGACAGTACAGTGACGATGAACAGACGCAGTTCCCTGAGGGTGGCGGCCGCACTGTGGCTGACCGTGTCAGCGCTCAGTGTCCCTGAGGCCGCCGGCCAGAATCCGGCCAGGGGGGACAACGTCCCGGGCCCCGCGCAGCGCGCCGTGCTGGACCGTTACTGCGTGACCTGTCACAGCGCGCGCGCAAAGAGCGGCGGGCTGGTCCTCGAGAAGGTCGATCTGTCCGACGTGGGCGCCCACGGCGACGTGTGGGAGAAAGTCGTGCGCAAGGTGCGCGCCGGCATGATGCCTCCGCCCGGGATGCCAGCCCCGCCGGACGTGGACAAGCAGGCGCTGCTCATCTCGCTCACGTCGCAGCTGGACCGCGCGGCCCTGGCCTCGCCGCAACCGGGGCGCCCGCTCGTCCATCGTCTGAACCGCGCCGAGTACGCCAACGCCATCCGCGACCTGCTGGCCCTCGAGATCGACCCGGCTCCACTGCTGCCGGTCGACGACTCCAGCGCCGGCTTCGACAACATCGCCGACGTGCTGGGCCTGTCTCCGGTGCTGCTCGAGAGCTATCTCTCCGCGGCCGGCCGCATCAGCGCGCTGGCGATCGGGGACCCGAAGACGCCGCCGATGGGCGAGGTCTATCGCGTGCGCCAGGACGCGTCGCAGTCGCGGCACGTCGAAGGGCTGCCGCTCGGAACGGTGGGCGGGTTCGAGATCACGCGCAACATCCCGCTCGACGGCGAGTACGCCTTCCAGGTCAGGCTGTTCCGCACCAACCTCGGGACGATGCGCGGGCTCGAGTTCCCGCATCAGCTCGAGATCAGCGTCGACGGCCAGCGGGTGCACCTGGCTTCGTTCGGCGGCGATCGAGACGTCCGCGCGTCGAGCGCCAACCCGACCATCACGGGCGACGAGATCGACAATCGCTTCTCCGTCCGCGTGCCGCTCAAGGCCGGCCCGCGAAAGATTACCGTCGCCTTCATCGAGAAGACGCACGGCTACAACACGCGCCGCCTGCAGTCCTACATCCGGAGCTCGGCGGACACGATCGACTTCTCCGGGTATCCGCACATCGATCAGTTCATCATGACCGGCCCGTTCAATCCGACGGGTTCCGGCGAGACGCCCAGCCGCCGCGCGATCTTCACCTGCCGCCCCTCGACCTCGCTCGGGACGGCCGTGAGCTCGTCGAACGGCCGCCCGGCGACCATCGCCGACGAAACGGCGCCCGCCTCCGCCAAGGCTTCGGCGAGGCCTCGTCGTAGCTCGCCCGCGATCGAAGCGAGCGAAGACGGGTGTGCGCGGAAGATTCTCGCGCCGCTTGCGCGGCGCGCCTACCGCGGCGACACGAGCGACGCCGACCTGCAGGTGCTGCTCGATTTCTTCACGCGGGGGCGCAAGGAGGCCGGCACGTTCGACGGCGGCATCGACATGGCGCTGCGCCGTATCCTCGCGAGCCCGAAGTTCCTGCTGCGCGTCGAGCCCGATCCGGCTGGCGTCGCTCCCGGCGCCGCGTACCGCCTGTCGGATCTCGCGCTGGCGTCCCGGCTGTCGTTCTTCCTCTGGAGCAGCATTCCGGACGACGACCTGCTCAACGTCGCGAGCAAGGGCGAGCTGAGGAAGCCGGCGGTCCTGGATCAGCAGGTCCGGCGCATGCTCGCGGACCCGAAGGCGCATGCGCTCGTCGAGAATTTCGCCGGCCAGTGGCTGCACCTTCGCAACCTCCGCAACAAGCAGCCCAATTCGTTCCAGTTCCCAGACTTCGACGACGACCTGCGCCGCGCGATGATCAGCGAGGTCGAGCTGTTCTTCGACAGCGTCGTCCACGAGGACCGCAATGTCCTCGACCTGATGACCGCCGACTACAGCTTCGTCAACGAGCGGCTCGCGCGGCACTACGACATCCCCGGGATTTACGGCAGCCAGTTCCGCCGCATCACGCTGACCGACGATGCACGGCGCGGCCTGCTGGGCAAGGGCGCCATCCTGCTGGCCACGTCGCACGCGCACCGCACGTCGCCGGTGCTGCGCGGCAAGTGGGTGCTCGAGAACATCATCGGCGTGTCGCCGGCGCCGCCGCCCGACAACGTGCCGGCGCTGAGCGACGAGCAGAAGCCCGACAAGCCGCGATCCGGACGGGAGGCGCTCGAACAGCATCGCGCCAGCCCGACCTGCGCGGCGTGCCACCGCGTCATGGATCCCATCGGGTTCGCGCTCGAGAACTTCGACGCGGTCGGGGCGTGGCGCGTGAAGGACGGCGGGACCCTCGGCGATTCGATCGACGCGTCGGGGCAGCTGGCCGACGGCACCAGGGTGGACGGCGTCGTGGCGCTGCGGAAGGCCCTCGTGCGCGAGCCGGAGATGTTCGTGCGCACGATGACCGAGAAGCTGCTGACCTATGCCGTCGGCCGCGGCCTGACCGCCTCCGACATGCCGGTGGTGCGCGCGACGGTTCGGGACGCGCGCGCCGAGCACTACCGGTTTTCGTCCCTGATTCTGGGGATCGTCCGCAGCGTGCCGTTCCAGATGCGGACGGCGGCGGACGCGCCTGTGGTGGCCGCCGCGCGGCCCGGGGGGCCCGGGGGACGCTGACGGATCGGCTAAAATCAGGGACAGGGAGCGTACATGTTCATCACCAGACGGTCGTTGTCGCGCCGGGCGGTCCTCAAGGGGATGGGGGCCACGCTGACCCTCCCGTTCCTCGACGCGATGGTTCCCGCGGCCACGGCCCTGGCGAAGACCGCCGCGCAGCCCGCGCTGCGGTTCGGCGCCGTGTTCGTGCCGATGGGCGAGCGGCCAGGTTACTGGACGCCCGCGACCACGGGATCCGGATTCGAGTTCACGCCCATCCTGAAGCCGATTGAGAGGTTCCGCGACAGCCTCGTCATCGTGTCGAACCTGGATCGGCCGCCAGGTGGCACGCACGCCGTCAGCACCTCGACGTGGCTCACCGGATCGGCGCCCAAGCGAACCGAGGCCGAGGATTTCTACGCCGGCATCTCGCTCGACCAGCTCGCCGCCGGCCTGATCGGCAAGGACACGGTGTTCCCCTCCCTCGAGATTGCCACCGAGGACCAGGCCGGCTACATCGGCGCGTGCGACGTGGGCTACAGCTGCGCCTACATGAGCACGATCGCGTGGAAAGGGCCGACGACGCCGCTGCCGATGGAAATCAATCCGCGCGTCGTCTTCGAGCGGATGTTCGGACGTCCGGGCACCGCGGCCGATCGCATGGCCCGCATGAAAGCCGACGAGAGCATTCTCGACTCGGTGCGCCAGGACGTGGCGTCGCTCGAGCGCGGGCTCGGGTCGCGCGATCGCACGCGGTTGAGCGAATATCTCGACCACGTGCGCGAGGTCGAACAGCGCATTCAGCGCGCCGAGAAGCAGGCGGCCGGAGAGCTGACCGTGCCGGATGCACCGGTCGGGATACCGGCGTCGTTCGAAGAGCACGTCGGCGTCCTGTTCGAGCTGATGGCGGTGGCGTACGAGGCCGACCTCTCGCGCGTCTTCACGTTCATGATGAACCGCGAGGCCAGCCAGCTGGTGTTCCCGAATCTCGGCGTCAACGAGCCGTGGCACCACACCTCGCACCACGGCAACGAACCCGAGAAGCTCGCCGCGCTGGTCAAGATCAACACGTGGCAGATCGAGCTGTTCGGGCGATTCCTCGATCGCCTGGCGAAGACGCCGGACGGCGACGGCTCGCTGCTCGATCATTCGTTGATTCTGTACGGGAGCGGCATGAGCGACAGCAACTCGCACTCGGCCCTCGACGTGCCGCTGCTCCTCGCCGGCAAGGCCGGCGGCCGGATGACCGGCGATCGCCACCTCGTCGCGCCGAAGGGGACGCAGCTCGCCAACGCGATGCTCGATCTGGCGCAGAAGTTCGGCGCGGAGGTCGATCAGTTCGGCGTCAGCACGGGGCGATTCGCGCTGTGAACATGACGCGCCTGGTGGCCGTGCTGCTGCTCGCGGGAGCGGCGCTCGTGGCGGTGCGGGCGGCGGACAGCACCACGCCGCTCATCGATGCCGTCAAGGCGGGCGATCGTGCCGAGGTTCGCCGGCTCGTCGCGCGCAAGGCGGACGTCAACGCCTCCGGGCCGGACGGCACCACGGCGCTCCACTGGGCCGTGCGTGCGGGCGACCGCGAGACGGTGGCCTTCCTGCTGAAGCAGGGCGCGAAGGCCACCGCCGTCAATCGATACGACGTGACCCCGATGGGGCTGGCGGCGACCAACGGCAGCGTCGAGATCGTCCGCATGCTGCTCGACGCCGGAGCAGAACCCGACACGGCCAACCCCGAGGGTGAGACCGCGCTGATGACCGCGGCCCGGGCCGGCAGCATCGACACGGTGAAGCTGCTGGCGTCGCGGGGCGCCGACGTCAACGCGCGCGAGAGCTGGTTCGGTGAGACCGCGCTGATGTGGGCGGCCGCCGAGAACCACGCCGACATGGTTCGCACGCTGGCGGCGCTCGGCGCCGGGATCAACGCGCGCTCGAACGTCGTCGAAGCGCCCGAGCTGGAGTTCCCGCAGAGCGGCGGGCCGAACATGCCGTTTGCCCGCGGCGGCTGGAGCGCGCTCATGTACGCGGCGCGCGAGGGCGCCATCGACGCGGCGAGGGCGCTCGTCGACCTGAAAGCCGACGTGAACCTCGTCGCGCTGCCGCAGACCACCGACGTGGCGCTCACCGACGAGATCCGGCAGGGCATCGACAAGCGCATCGGCACGACGGCGCTGGTCTACGCGATCATCAACGCGCATTTCGATCTCGCGGCGATGCTGGTGGAGCACGGCGCGGACCCGAACATCGCCGATCACACCGGCATGGCGGCGCTCTACGCGGCGGTCGAGTGGAACACGTTGCAGTGGGTGCAGAGCCGTCCCGCGCCGATCTGGCGCGACAGACTCGACGGCGCCGGTCTGGTGCAGGTGCTGCTCAAGCACGGCGCCAATCCGGACGCCAGGCTGAAGCTGGCGCCTCCCAAGATTTCCCTCGATCCCGGCGCCACCCTGAACTTCGGCGCGGGCGCCACGCCGCTGATGCGCGCGGCGCGGACCAACGATGTCGCCGTCATGCGTCTGCTGCTCGAGGCGGGCGCCGACCCGAACGCGACGCTGCCCGACGGCACGACCGTGCTGATGATTGCCGCCGGCCAGGGCCTCGGGCCGCCACGGGGCGACGGCCCGCGCATCCGCGTCCCGACCGAGGCGGGCGCCGTCGAGGCGGTCACGCTGCTGCTCGATCGCGGCGTGCCGATCAACACGACGAACAAGGCGGGCAACACGGCGCTGCACGGCTCGGTGTCGCGCGGCGACGCCGTCGTCAAGCTGCTGCTGGACCGGGGCGCGAAGCTCGTCAAGAACGACGCCGGTCTCACGCCGCTGGACATCGCGATGGGAGCCGGCGGCCGCGGCCGCCGCGGCGGTGGTGGCGGCGGCGTCGGCGTCGTGCGCGAGAGCACCGCGGCGCTGCTCCGCGAGGCTGCCGGCCAGAAGTGATCACGCGGCGCTCCGATCGCCTCTCGGTAGTTGCCGGCACGTCCATCAAGGCTTCCTGGCGCTCACCAGAGCGGTGCCGGCGATCGGGTTTCCGTACCAAAAACGCCACCCGAGGCCTCGGCGTGTGACTTGGTTCGCGCCGAGCGTTCTCAGGGTCTCGGCGTAGAGCGCAGTGGCACGAATGTCCGCGATCACCAGGCCTCCGCCTGGCTCCAGCACTCGCCAGGCTTCGGTCACGGCCCGCGCCCGGTCAGCATTCGAGCTGATGTTATGGATCGCAAGGCTGGACACCACGAGGCGGAAGGACGCGTCAGGAAACGGCAGCGCGCGCATGTCGCCGGTTTCGACGTCGATGCGATCTTCCACACCTTCGATGCCGCGTTCCGCATCGTGACGGCCCGTGAATTTCCCGACTGGTCGTGCGTGCTCCACAGGTCGATTCCGGTCACTCGACCGGTCCTCACGCGCTTTCGCGACGGCGACCACACGCGCCGCGTCCGCACCCCATGTCGAGCACCCGTTCGTTGCCGTCGAGGCGCAGATCGTCAAGGATGTCGTCCCACACCCGGAACTTGCCCCGCCTGGTCGTGTAGAAGAAGCTGAGCGCGTTTGCGAGAAGTAGACACCGAGCAACAAGAGCGCCAGCATCGCCCGCGGCCGCGGTGGCTCAACGACGCGACGATTGCGGCAACCGCGCTGACCGTTCCGATCGCCGCAAACGTCACCAACGCGTAGGGCGCATCGTAACCGTAGTCGCCGCGTTGCTTCATTGGCGACATTCCGCCGATTGGGGCCGCCGCTGCTTTCGAGACGTCCGTTACCGGTCGCAAGCGCACGACGTGCCCTCCAGAATCGAGCCGCGAAACGCCGGCTGGATCGGCCCACATCGGGACGTGGCCCCAGCCTGCGCGGCTCGGTCCACCGGGTGTGCGGCGGCAGGGCCATGCGGCGGCGTGACCACCTGGGGAGGATCTGAGTCGCGATCGCCGAACGCCACGGTGACCGGAACAGTGATGTCGCCTCCGGGGAACGGTGACCGCGTGTGTTCGAATGTCTCGTCGAATGCCGGACACATCGCGAGATCGTCGGCCGCCCGGCGCGCATCGCGCGCGGGCATACGCCGGCTTCCGACTGACAGGGGCACCGCGAACGCGCATTCCCGGACCCATGGCGTCTCGACGGCCGCCTTCAACGTTTCCGTGAAGTGTCTTGCCACGAACCGCAGTCCCCTTCAGCACGTACTGCACGTGAGGCGGCGGGCGTCTCCGCCACAAACCGGCTGGGGAAATGGCGACGACGGTCCGTGCGATCCCGCGTGTGGCCGCCTCGAGAGCCATCCAGCCGCCGAGCGAATTTCCCGCGAAGTCAACGGGAACGCGGATGCCCATCTCGCGGATTGACCCGCAGAGACCGTCGACCAGATTGGAAAGGCTCGGACGCGCCCCGTCCGGCAGCGGCGGCGTCAATCCGAATCCGGCCGTATCGAACGCGATGACACGCCGTGTCGAGCTCAGATAGGGCGTAATCGCAGCCCAGGCCCCGTGCGACATGCCGATGCCGTGCAGAAGGACCAGCGGGCGCCCCGTTACCTGTTTCCGCGTAGTGCCACAATGCACGATTCTCCTGCCCGGCAGACGATCAGCGAGGGCCACGCGTGACAGGCCGCGTGGCCCCGGACTGCTAGACGGTCGTGATGCCGTCGATCGGACTGATGTCGCCGACGAAGCGCAGCAAATCAGCCATGGTGAAATCGCCCGGCGTCTTGGACGGCAGCTCGGGCTTCCAGTGCTTGCCCCTGCGCCACAGGTACGACAGATGGTCGCCGTGCACGAGGCCGACGAACACCTCCGACGACGATTGTCGCGCCGACCGGACCGAGCCGCTCGCCGTCGCCGCGCTGCTCCGCCTCCTTGAGGATGTAGTACCAAAGCGGCGTGCGCAGGTGCAGGCCATGCTTCGTGGCAACGGCGCCATCAGGCCCGTGGCGATCTCGTCCGGCGTCAGCGGATTGTGAATCTTCATCGCCCTGGCGACGGCCTGCCCTGACGGCAGCCCCAGCATCACGCCCCGCTTCAGATTGCGGAACGGCAGGCTCCCGCCGCCGCCCGGCAGCGTGTGCAGCGTCGGCACGACGAACGGATCGATCCTGCGCGACGAATTGAGCGGCACATCGGCTGGATTCGGCGACGCGACCTCGTGGAAGCGGCGCCAGTCGATGATCCAGTTGCTCGGCAGCACTGAGATCGGCGTCGGCCCGGTCGGCGGATTGGGCGCCAGGTCGCCGACGATGCCGCCCGACAGCCCCGTGAACCGGAACAACAGCTGCAGCGTCGCTGGCGCCACGCCGCCGGCCGTGAAGATGCGATTGTGGCTGTACACCTCGCGCACCATGCTGTGTCCGAGGCGATACGCCGCGGCCGAGAATTCGACCGGCATGAAGGGCGTCCTCCTGAAACGGTAGAACCGGCGGCCGTGTTCGAGGATTCTCGCGACGATGCCTTTTTCGGTGATCCGCTCGACGAAGTCGTGCAGGACCATCCACTGGTAGTGCCACGTCACGATCTGCCGCGCCTCCGTGAAGATGGCATCCGCGGACGTGCCCGAAGCGGCCAGCTGGTCGCAGACCTTGTTGTGGAATTTCAGGAACGCCACGTGGGTCTGCGCGACGACAAGATTCTCGTCGTTGCGATGATCGCCGACCAGGGCGAAGCCTTCGGGACTTCGCGGCAAATCGTTGCGGTGGTCGCCGGTCACTCCGCCGGCAGCGACGTTGATATTCCTGCCGACGAGGAACTTCGGACCGGGATTCTTACCGTCAGCATCGCCTGGATTGCGCGCGTACAGGTGGCGGCTGCCGTCCGGGCCTAGTCCGTAGACCGAATCGAGGTCGAGCGCCGGCGTGCGGAAGTTCTCGACCGCCGTCGGATCGGCCTCCTTCTCGCCGATCGCGGTCAGATCCAGCGTGATGTCGTGATCGACGAACTGACCGAGATACGTGAAGCCCGCGGGGACCGCGACGTTGTTGCCGGCGGCGCTGCCCGGGTCGGGGTCCGTCATCGCGGCCGCGAGCTCCTGCAGCGGACTGTCGTCGACCGCGAGCGGTTCGAGGTCGGGGAACATTCTTCCGAACATTCCTGGATCGTCGTATCCGGATCGCGCGTCGAGAGACGCCGCGACTCGGTTGGCGGCCGGCGGTGCCGTGGCCGGGTTTGATGCCGATGTGTTGGGCGATTTCCTGCAGTGTGGATGTGGGTGTCATGGCTGACTCCTGGAACGATCCTGCTTCGCTGCTTCATAGGGCGGAAGCAGTCAAAGCATTTCGGGCAGCCGATCAGCGCCTGCCGTCCAGGCTGGCCCACTCGCCGGACTGGATGAAGCTGGCCCAGTAGAACGGATGGCGCCGGTCGGTCCGCCTCAGCATCTCGAGCTTGGCCTGGCGCAGCGCGTCGCCGCGTCCGAGGCCGGCGCGGAGCCCGGCGTAGTACGCCGCCATCGTTTCGCGGCTGCTTGAGTCGCTCACCGGCCAGAGGGTCATGACCAGGCTCTCGCTGCCGGCCAGCACGAACGCACGCCGGAGCCCGTACACGCCCTCGCTGTTTCGAACCTCGCCGACGCCGCTGTCGCAGGCGGAGAGCGTGACCAGCTTCGTTCCCCGCAGGTTCAGGGCCGAGGCTTCGAGCGCCGTCAGAATGCCGTCGTCGTGCAGTCCGTGCCTGACGTTCGCGCCCGCCAATGCCAGGCCCGATCGTAGCAGGGGATTTTCCGCCGGCTGCGCGCAGGAAGAATCCGTGCGAGGCGATGTGCAGAATGCGCGGCGATTCCAGACGCGCTGACCGCATCCTTTGTCGCGTTCCGTCCGGTGAGCAGGACGGCTTCCGGAAAGAGCGCGTTGATCGCGCGGGCCTCCGCCGCCGTGCCGGCCAGCGGCGCGAAGTACATCGACGACCTTCTGGCGGCGGTCGTCGTCCCAGGTTCGCCGAACAACGGATCGGCCACGACCACGACCGCGCGCGCTCCGGGTTGTCGAGGCCGCCTGCAGACGCAGGAGATCGCGGCCGCTGGTCAGGTAGCTCGTCGCGTAGCGCTCGATCAGGTAACGGCCGTCTTCTCCGACAAGGGCTTCGAACGGCACGAGATTGAGATCGCCGTCCGGGGAGATGAGCAGCCGCGTGGCATCGCCGAACGAATCGCGCAGGGGGCGCATGACCCGCTCGTCCAGGGCACGCGCGTGCTCCTTCACGTCGGCGCGCGCTGGATCGCGCAGCGCCTGTCGCAGCGCGTCGATCATCTCGTCGATCGCCTTGGAAGGGCCGAGGTCCCGGCCGACGGGCGGTCCGTGTTTGCGGACGACGTACGCGGCGTAATGCGGCGGCCCGTACGCGTCGGCGTTTCGCTCCGCCTTCGGATCGAACGGGCGAAAGACGGCGAACTCAACGAGCGCGGATTCCTCGGGCATGGCCGCCTGGACCGCCTCGAGCGTGACCGCCTTGCGCCTGCACACGGAATTCGGCGCTGCGTGCGCTCAGCTCCGATTCGAGCCGGTCCTTTTGCGCCTCGAGCTCTTTGATGGCGTTCTGGCGCTCCTCCGGGTGCCCGCCGTCGCCGCCGCTCAATGCCAGCCGCGCGAGTTCCGTGGTCGTCGTGCGCAGCCGGTCCAGCACGCGCTGGTCTGCGGATCCGCGACTCCCTGCCGCACGGCGGCGAAGGTATCGGTCATCGCGTCCAGCACGCGCCCTTTTCGCTGCAGCAGGACGAGGGCGGCGAGCGCGGTGGCCTCCGGAACGCCGGCCGCCTCGTTGAGGCTCAGGGAAATCGTCCGATCGCTGCGGTGCGACACGCCCTTGACGAACGCCAGCTTCTGCCGTTCGGAGCCGACCGCCACGTTGAGCGCCAGCTGCGTTTCGAGAATCGCATCCGTCCGGCGCTGAAAGGCGATGGCGTTGGCGATGTCGCCGATGGCCGCGTAGGCTCTGGCGATATTGCCCACGACGTTCAGGGTGCCGGGAAAATACGGACCACGCGTTGTCTCCCAGATCGACAGGGCGCGGAAGTACGTCGCCAGCGCCGCGGCGTCCTGGCCCGTCGAGCGCTGGACGTTGGCCAGATTGTTCAGGAGCGGCGCGATGTCAGGGTGATTCGCACCCACGATGCGTTCCCGGATCGACAGAGCGCGGGTGTCGTACTCGAGGGCCTTCGCGTAGTCCTTTCGCTCACGGGCGACGATGCCGAGGTTCTGGAAATCGATGCTCACGTGGTAGCTCTCGGATCCTTCCAGCCGCTCGGTGATGGCCAGCGCGCGCTCGAAGAACGCCTGCGCCCGCCCGTAGTCCTCCCGTTGACGATAGACGTCGCCCAGGTTGACCAACAGGCCCGCATACAGCGCGCCGCTGGTCTCACCGATCGCTTCCAGGATGGCCAGCGCGCGACGCTCGATGGCTTCGGCCGTTCCCAGTTCGCCGGCATCCGCTCGCAGGTTCGCCTGCGTCGTCAGGCAGAGCACGAACCAGGGGTGGTTCGGTCCGAGCGTTCTCTCGATTGTGTCGGTTGCCGGCCGGAGCAAGGCCTCTGCTTTCGGACCTTGACCTGCGCGTTGCTGCAACAGGGCCAATCGAGATCGCGCCATCGCGGGGTAGGGATGTTCGGATCCCCACGCCTTTTCAAGAATCGCAATCGCGCGCTGATACAGCGACTCCGCCCTGGCGTCGTCTCGGGCATCGAGAGCGTTTCCCGCCAGCTCGAACACCACCATGCCGAGCAGTGCATCATCGGGTCCACGGATCGCTTCGACGATGGTCAGGGCACGTTCGAGCGAGGTCCGCGCCTCGCTCTGCCTCGCCACGGTTTTCAGTCCGATCCCGGCCGTGAGCAGCGATCGAGCTTCCTGCATCGAGCGGTCGGCGTCGGTCGCCGCGCGGCGGCCCGTGATCCGGATGGCATACGAGGCGGACGCGAGACCTGGCCCGGGCCTGATTGCGAGGACGTACGTGCCGGCGGCGTCGGCGACGATATCGACTCGCTCCGCGCCGTCGCGCCTGATCTCCGATTGAAAGTCGGCGATCGCGCTCCCGTCCGGACGGCGCACCTGCGCGACGACGTCGATGCCCCGCTGCTCGACGACCACGCTCACACACTCGTCCTTCGTGAGCGCGATCTGATAGAGATGCTCTTCGCGGCGGCCCAGTTCGCGCTCGACCGTCGTCCCTGGCTCGAGCACGGTCATGTCGGGCGACCCAGGCTCGGCGGCCTGGACCGAGGGCGGGGCAAATCCCCTGAGCCGGCCGGTACGACCTCCGAGGAGCACGACCGCACAGAGAGCGACGACGAGGAAGTGTGATCGCGCTATCGCCGCACCACTTCGAAGACGTAACTGCCGGCCACTTCCGCTTGTCCGCCGGCGTTCGTCCCATTGAGCTCGAGGGAGTAGTGCTGAGACCTCAGCACGCTGGCGGGAATGCTGAAAGCGACGGTCGGCATGGGGCCGCCGGCTCGTGTCGTGATGCTGTCGCGGCGCCAGACGATGCGATTGGTCCCGGGATCCTTCAACGCGGCTTGATACCGTGCGAAGTCGTTCGACTCGAGCCGCAGCTCCAGCGCGACCAGACTGGCCCCGTCCGGCACCGCGATCGTCGCGATCGGACCCGCGGAGCGCGTTTGGGGCAGGAGAACGAGCGCAATGGCAGGGAGCGGCGCTGATGATCCTTGCGCGGAACCCCTGGCGCGGATGCTTTCCAGCTCACGGGCGGTCCCGGCGCCGGTTAGGCGCTCGTCGTTGAGCTGCCGTTCGAGCTCGCGCGCTCGATTGGATAGTGCGACGCTCACGCTTTGCGCGACGGTCAGGTCGGTGCGCAGGCGCCGGTACTCGCTCAGCCCAAAACCGGCAAGCAGCAACACCGCGGCGGCCGCCAGCTGCCAGACCGTCCTCGAGCGCGAAACCGTCACGCGGCGCAGCGAAGGACTCTCCTGGGAGCCGCCTCTCCGATCGACCGCGGCGACGAAGGTGCGGGCGAACTTCACCTTCTGGCGCCGGCGCTCGGACGAGAGGTAGAACGATTCGAATCGCTCGATCGCCTCCGCGTCGAGCGTGCCGCGCACGTAGGCGTCCACGAGATCATCCTCAGCGAGCCGTAATCGCCACGCGACCTCGTCGCTCGAGACGCTCAGCCGGTCGACGCGCTCCGCCTCGCCATCGGACAGGAGTCCCAGCAGGTAGCGAACGAGCTGGCCGTCGTGAACTGATTCGTGTGACACGGTCATGTCTGGCCCTGACGATCCGAGCTCGTCCTTATAGGATCAACAGCCGCCAAATCCTTCATCGCTTCTCTTTGCAGGCCGCGACACACGCTTCGAGCGTGCCGCGGATGCGGCAGGCCCGGATGCCGAGCGCGTTCATCGTGATGCCTAGCCGCTTCGCCATGTCCCGGCGTTGCTCGACCCGCTGGCCCCGGCCGTCGCGGTAGTACTCGACGATCAAATCCCGCTGCTCGGGAGTCAGCTTCTGCAGACAGCACTCGAGGCAATCGAGGCGTTGCTCCCGGGCGGCAAAGAGTTCGCCCGGTTCGGTGCGCGCCTCTGCGGGCCTGCCCGTGGCGCCCGCGCGAGGCTCGAACTCGAGGGGGACGTGCCGGCGCTCGTGCCGGATATCCTCGAGCAGGACGAAGCGGGCGACCACATAGCAGTAGCGGGCGGGCGGCGTGGTCTCGATGACGCCATCCCGCTCCAGGGTCTTGCCTATACGGTTGAGCGTTTCGTCCGCCAGCTCGTTCGGTGACGGCCGGCCCCGCCGATCGAAGTAAGTTACGAGCCGCCGGTGCATCTCGAGGTAGGTTTCACCGCGAGAGTCCTCTCCGTCGTCAAGCCATTCGAGCAGCCGACTGAATGCGAATTTCGTAAATGATGGTTCTTGTCGAAAGGCATCCTGTGTGAGCACGTGCACACTGTTCTCTCTTTGTGATTCGCTCCGCCCAAGAAATGCTGCAAGAAACCGAAGACGTCATGATCCGCGTCCTGGCGCGCCGTGCTTGCTGTTGCAACATCAGGACCAACCGCGGGACTGACCGCGCGAAAGATTTTCAAGCTCGCCGTCCTATTGAATCCCCCTCGTCGCCGTTGCATTCCCGGCCCTCGAGCGCCGATCCACAGCCTGGCTGAAGTGTTTGAGCGCTTTCGTCCTGTCTGAGTGTGTGAATCCCGGCGCAGGCCGAGACACGACGACAGGAGTGATTGTGCCGTTCGCGATTCGACGCTGGCTCTGCGTGTTGCTTGTCATCCCCTCGACTCTTCGCGCGGCTCCCGCTGGTGACGCACCTGGCGGCTCGGGCGCCGAGCCGCCACGAATGGCCATCGAAGTCGTCGACGTTGTTTTCACGGGACCGCGCCTGTCTCCCAGGCTCGAAGGGACGGCGATGAAGGAAGTCACCCGCATCTGGGCGACGTACGGAGTGGACGTCGCCCTGCTGAGAGCGGCCGGCCGCGGCCGCGAAGGCGCCGCCACGCTCACGGTCAAGATCGCCTCCGGCCTCGACGAACGAATGGTGTCTGGGACCCTGGGCTTGATCCGCTTCCGTGATGGTGTGCCGGATTCGGAAATCGTCATGTACCCGGACGCAGTCGCCGCGCTCGTCGCCACGACGCGATTCGGCGCGGACCATAGCTCTTCTCTCTCCGCCTTTCGCGACCTCATTCTGGGGCGGGTGCTGGGCCGTGCGCTCGCACACGAAATCGGGCACTTCCTCTTGCGCTCGCGCATTCATTCAGCGGCCGGATTGATGCGCGCCCTTCAACCAGTGACCGCCCTCGTTGCGCCGGACCGTCGCGATTTCGGGTTGTCCCCCGACGAAGTGATCAGGCTGCGTCACGCCTCATGAAAGTGAAGAGTCCACGACCATGAATGCCGACATTCTCGAGGAAGACCGGATTGATCTGCGCAACGGCTGCTCTCTCAGCATCCGGCCGTTGCACCGCGGCGAGGAGGGGGCGGTGCGCGAGTTCTGCGCGCGGCTGAGTCCGCGGGCACGCTATCTCCGATTCTTCCAGCCGCTGCCCGTGCTGCCGGACTCCCTTGTACGCCTGCTGGCCGACGTGAGCGATCCGCGGCGCCTCGCTGTGGTCGCCCAACTGGACAACGTTCACGGCGGTGACGTCGTCGCGCTCGGCCACCTGGCCGCTATCGATGACGATCAGGCGGAGCTGGGCCTGGTCGTCGCCGACGCCTGGCAGCGCCAGGGCATCGGCACGGCCCTCGCCCGCAAACTGCTCGATGCAGCGGCCGTGCACGGATATCGGCGCTTCGTCGCGTGCGGGCTCTCGCACAATTTCGGGTGGCAACGGGTGCTGCATCCTCTGGCGGAAATCGTGTCGACGAGGACCCGCCTTGACGTATCCGAGATCACGTTCCTTCGCAAGGAACCGGCGGCGCCGGCGAGGGTGATTGGCGGCCCCGGCAGGGCAGCCGATGATCTGCTCGAGAGGGCGTACGAACGCATGATGGCCGCCAGAATGGGAACGAGCTCTCGTTAGCGGAAGCCGATTCAGCAATGTAGGCGCACAGTCTGCCACCGACACAAATGTCCCGAGATCGTGTGCTAGCATGAACAATGAAAATCGAGCTGACTGCCAGAGAAATCCACACGCTCATCCTCGCGGTTGAACATGCCAAATCAACTGTTGTGAAGGGGTTACAAGCAGAGCAGGCCGTGTGGAGCAGGGACGCGAACTACCTGCGGTATTCCAACCTGGAAGCGAAGCTCAAAGGGACGAAGTAGCCCGATGCCACGGTCGAACCGGTTAGCGGTTGGCTTCCTGGTCGTGGGAACGCTGGCGTGGTCCGGCTCGCCGATCTCGGCCCAGGGCGGAGCGAACGTGTCGAACATGATCGACGCGTCCTGCTCCGGTTGCCACAACGGCCGCATGCGATCGCCGTCCGGCGTCCTGCTCGACCAGTTCGACACCGCGCGAATCGCCGCGAGCCCGGACGTGTGGTCGCGAGCCTACCGCCAGCTTCTGGCGGGCACCATGCCGCCCGTCGGCGCGCCCCGGCCCGATCGCGCGACGTACGACGCGGTCATGGCCTCCATCGAACAGGCGCTGGGTGCACACGCGAGACCGGCCGCAGCCGCGAGCAGCCAGGAGATCGCCGCGCGCCTCGCCACCCTGCTCTGGAACAGCGCGCCCGATGCCGCGCTGCTTCAAGAGGCGCAGCGCGACCGCCTGGGCGATCCCGCCGTGCTCGAGCGCGAAGTCCGCCGCATGCTCGCCGACGATCGCGCCGAGGCGTTCGTCTCGCGCTTCTTCTTCCCGTGGCTGGAGCTCGACAAGCTCGGTAAGTCCGATCCGGACACAGAAGTACTTCCCCGACTACGACGTCTCGTTGCGCGATTCCCTCGCCAGGGAAACCGAGCTGTTCCTGCTCAGTCAACTGCGTGACGACCGCGACCCGGTCGAACTCTGGAGCGCGGACTACACGTTCCTCAACGAGCAACTCGCCAGGCACTACGGCATCCCCGACGTCACCGGCCCGCAGTTCCGCCGCGTTCCGTTGTCCACGCCGGAGCGAGCCGGACTCCTCGGCCACGGGAGCATCCTGATGGTGACGTCGAGACATCAGCACGGCGTCGACGCCGCCTACACGACGCCCGCGACGCGGGCGAAATGGGTTCGCATGCACTTCCTGGGCGTGCCCCCGCCGAAGCCGTTTCCCGGCGCCCAGCCCGTGAAGCCCGAGCTGCCGATCACTCCCCAGACGCGCGCGCTGCCCGCCAACCCCTGCGTCAACTGCCACCGCAACTTCTTCCCGCTCGGCTATGCGCTGGAGAACTTCGATCCGATAGGCCGCTGGCGCACCAACGACCAGGCTGGGCCCGGTCGACGCGTCGGGCGCGTTCGTGGACGGCACGTCGACCAACGGCGTCGTCGAACTCCGCCAGGTGCTGCTGCAGCGTCCCGACGCGTTCCGCACGACGATCACCGAACGGCTGCTCGTCTACCTGTCCACCGGCTCGGCGGACCCCTCCGGCGGAACGCCAGACGCCCTTATCCGGGCGCGACAGATTCTGCACGGCGCGCCGAAGCCGCGCTGGTCCGCGCTCATCGCGGCCGTCGTGCAGGCGAAGCCGGTTGCGGGGGAGTAGACGCCGGCTACGTGGAGACGGTCGACTTCAGCACGATCTGGCCGCGGCCGGTCGTCAGGTTTGCGCCCGCCACGGTCAACGCCTGCGCCATCAGCCTTCGGATGTACGGATCGTCGAGGACGGTTGCGTGCGCGTCCAGGCGAATCGAGCGGACCTGGCTGCCGGTGCCTTCGAGACGGCCCTCGGGGTCGTCAATCGCCACACCTTCGAGGAAGAAGAACCGGACCCATCGCGGGTAGAGCACCAGCGAGAACACCGGCGAGCCCCGCTCCGCCGGAGCGAAGCCAATAGGCAGCGACTGCCGGCGATCGTAGACCAGCTGCCGCGCGCCAGGAAACCGCGCGCGCAGCTTCTTCAGGCCCGCTTGCGCCGTCGCCGCGACCTCAGGCGAATACCGGCCGATCGCGTTGTCGAGATACGCCTTCGCTCCAGCCACTCACTTCATGCGCTGCGACGACTTCTCGTTCTCCAGGCAGATCTCGTCCACCAGCTCGGTGTTGAGGGCGAGCCGCTGGCGCAGCGTGACCGTCCACGGTTTGGTGTACGCCTTCGGGTCGTCCACCGTCACCCCGATCTCGAGGTGACCGTAGTCGGGCCGCCGGATTCGCTCCTGCACCTTGGCCGCCGAACCAATCACGCTTCCGTTCCAGTCGATCCAGATGTCGTCGCGGAATCCCGCCGAGTTCACGACGAGCGTATCGCCTTCCCATTTGGCCGTGGAATAGCCCTGCCACGACGGGACCATGTCGGCGGGCAGCGGCCGGCCATCAGTGAAGACCTGCCGATAGCCCGCGTTCATCTCGTTCAGCATCACCAGGAGGCCAGGCGACCTGCACGAACTTGAGCAGGTGGGGCAGGCTGTAGGCGCGTACGAACGTGTCCGGCAGGCAGAACACGTGCGGATCGTCCTTGGCGTTCTCGGCCGTCCGTTTCTTCACGAGCGCCGCCAGCCATGGCTGGTAGGGCAATCCGCCCGGCAGGCTGGCGCCCATGTTGATCCCCTCTTTGCCCATCGGCAGCTCGGAACCGCAGGTCAGCGACTCGGGGTTCTGAGGCTCGAAGCAGAGCGTGTTGTCCGTGAGCCAGATGCCCGAGAAGTCCGGTTTGCCGTCCGGGGTCCGCGGCGTTCGAGCCGCCAGATTGGGCTTCCCGTCGGCGGTCTTCGGAACGCCCGCGGTGGGGTATTTCAACCATTGGGCCCCGGCCGTCGCGGACCAGGTGAAGGCTGAGGCGACGGCGAACGCGGCGAATGCCGACGGCACGATTGATTTGCGCATGCTCGGTCTCTCCACGATGAACCTATTGTACTTTTCCGCAGCTACCGGCGCTCGAACGCCAGGCGTACCCCGAAGCCGACGAACAGCGTTCCACAGATGCCGTCCAGGCAGCGCCGAACTGAGGACGACAGGAAGACCCGGCGCATCGGGTCCACTGCCATGGACACGACCGCGAGCCACACGATGGCCTCGGTGTAGTGGATGCCCGCCAGCAGGAGCGACTTTTGAAGCACCGGGTCTGTCGGGCGGATGAATTGCGGCAGGAAGGCGAGGTAGAACGCCGCCGTCTTTGGATTCAGCACATTGCTGAGCAGGCCTTCGACAAAACAGCGGCGGAGCGAGGCACCGTTCGTCGCGAGCCGGTGTTCCGGGTATGCGGGATTGTGTCCGCTTCGCACAGCACTCACGAGCGAGCGCGCCCCCAACCACACCAGGGGCGGTCTTGACGACGTGAAAGGCCGTCGCCGAATGCATCAACACAATCGACACGCCCAGGGCCGAGAGGGTCGCGTGCATGAAGAGGCCGCTGCAAATGCCAAATGTCGTGACCACCCCGTCGCGTCGGCCGCCGCGGAGGACATTTCGCACGACCAGCAGCGTGTCCTGACCGGGGGCCACGGTCAGCACCGCGGCTGCGAGCGTGAAGGAAACTATCTGTGGGTCAATTGCTGGAGTCTAGCGTGACCGTGGCTGAGGCACAACGCAGGTTTCTCAGCCCGAACGACCAGCCCCTGGACCGGCTCGCCTGCTTCGAGCCGCAGTTCCGCCGGCACGATCTCCGGCCGCAGGTTCGCGCCGGAGAGGACGCGCTCGAGGTACTGGCGCGTATGACCGTAGCGCCCGTGTGAGCGGATCGCATATCCCGCATCGGAGAAGGCGCCGCTCAACTCCTCGACGGTGAAGACGAGCCGTCCGCCCAGACGCAGCGCGTCCGCCGAGGCCGCAACCACCTCCTCGAGCGGTCCGAAGTACACCAGGGTGTCCGCCGACACGATCACATCGAATGCCGCGGGAGACTCGCGCAGATAGGCGGTGAGTTCCCGTTTGACGAGCTCGTCGTAGATATTCCTGGCCCGGGCTCGAGCCAGCATTCGTTCGGACAGATCGACGCCCACGAGCCGGCGCGCAAACGAGACCACGAGGGGTCCGCACAAGCCGGTGCCGCACCCCGCATCGAGCACGTCGAGGCATTTCGATTTCCCGGCCACCGATTCAGCCAGCATTGCCGCAACCAGGTCGGGGGCTCGGTACAGCAGCTTGGCGAGCTTGGCATCGAAGCTGCCGGCGAAGCTGTCGAACGTCATTTCGATGAACGCGTCCGACGCCCGCGCCGGAACGTCGCGGCCGGAGCATGCCGCGATCATGTGCCGCGCGATGGGATGGTCCGGTTCCTCCTTGAGCCATTCCTCGAAGATGGCGACGGCTTCGTCCACTTCACCGAGGGCACAATGCGCCAGCGCGAGAAGCCGGCGAGCTTCCGGATGTTTCGGCCTGAACGTGATGACCTTGAAGAAGCAAACGGCCGCTTCGCGCGTCCGCTTCTGGCCGGTCAACAGGATGCCGAGGTTGGTGTAGGCGTCCGAATGCTCGGGGCTCACGCGAATCGCGGCACGATACGCCGCTTCCGCTTCGACCACGTTGGCCTTGCGCCCTCAGGAGGACGCCGAGGTTGTTGTGCGCGTTGGCGTGATCCGGGTCGAGCGCAATCGCCCGCCGGCACGCCGCGATCGCCTCGTCCAGTTCGAGTCGATCCCGCAGGACGATCCCCAGGTTGCTGTGCCAGTCGGCCCGATCGGGCTCCAACTCGAGGCTGCGCCTGATCAGCGTGACGGCCTCTTCGCTGCGCCCCTCCTGGTGGGCAAGCACACCCGAATAGTGCACCGCGTCGGGGTACTCAGGTACGGCCTCGAGGATTCTGCCGTATATCTCGCCCGCCGCCACCCACTGGTCGCTCTGCTGCAGCCCGATCGCGATCGCGATCGCCTCGTCCAGGCTGACGGCGCGGTCCGTTGTCGTAGCTACCCTTCCTTGTTGCCCTTGATGTCGTATTTGAAATGGACGCCGGCGTCCAGCGATCCGTCGGCTTTCTGCGGCCTGTATTCCAGGTCGACCTTCGCGAATTGAAGCGCGACGTGCTCGGCGGTCGCGCTCCCGTCGCCGGCGCCGCTCGGGCTGACGCCGGTGACGATGATGTCGCTCATCTTGATGATGAGGAATTCCTGCTGGCCCTTGCCGGCCTTCCGCACCGTGATGGTCCCGTCCTTGATGTGTTCGCCGGTCGCGCACGCTTTCAAGAGAAGCGGCGACGCCTTGTCGACGTGATGGGTAAAGTTGAAGTCGTTGAAGGTCGCTTTGCCCGCGCCTCCTCCGCCGCCCTGGTTGATGGACCCGCTCTGCGACACACCCCAGGACCACGACAGCACTTCGACTTCGTCTTTGTGCTTGTCGTCGAACGACTCACCCTTGATATCGCCGATCTTCGCGAAGATATCTGACGCCACCGCGATCCTCCTGGCTTCTCGAGGACCTGCCGGCCTTGAACAGCCGAGCTGCTCAAGACTTCGACCCTCGTGACCGTCGCGCGAATCCTAGCAAGCCATCAGGCACACGACAACTGAACAGGAAGATTTTTTCGCCGGCCTCAGGGGCTTTCGCCTACGCCTTCAGCACGGACTGCACGTAGGCCGGCTTCAGGGGCAGCCGGCGGGCGACCTTCCCGGTGGCATCGTGGAACGCCGCGGCGATCGCCGAAATCGCGAGCGCGTTGGCGGCCTCCGAGCCTCCGCCGTACGACCCGACTTCCGGGTGGCGGCAGGATCACGACCTTGATCTCGGGGATGTCGGCCATCGTCAGCACGGGATAGCTGCGCCAGTCGCGGCTCGTGACGGCGCTCTCGTCGAACGTCATCTCTTCGTAGAGCGCGTGGCTCAGGCCCATCAGCGCGCCGCCTTCGATCTGCCGCTTCAGCTGCTGCGGGTTGACGACGATCCCGGGATCCACGGCGATCGTGTACTTGTCCACCGTCACCTTGCCCGTGCCCGGCACGACGGTGACGTGGCAGACGCACGCCCAGTACGTGCCCGAGCGCAACATCACGGACACGCCTTGTCCTTTCACCGGCGTTGAGCCCGCGGCAGCAGCCTTCGGGCTCGGAGACGGACGCGTCTGCCAGCCGGATGCCTCGCGCACCGCCTTCAACACGCCGATGAGGCGGTGCGTCGTCGGTATGTTTCAGGCGGAACTCGATGGGATCCGATGCCGGCGAGCGCCGCCGCCTCGCTCATCGCGAGCTCGCGCGGAAAGTTCTGCTGCAGCTGGCCAGGCGTGCGCATGCTGTGGTCGCGGAGGCCGACGCCGAGCGGAGACTCGAGCTGGCCGACCTGGAACGTGCCGAGCCCCGCTTCCGCGACGTTGGCGATTCGGCCGTACAGCCACGGATCCTGGATGGAATTGAACGTCGAGCCGATCGGTTCCGTGCTCACCTTGGGCGCCGGCGGCGTGGGCAGCCCGGCGACGATCGCACCCACGAGCCGATCGTCCTGTCCGGCCGGCATGTAGTGGCTGGCGTCGTACGCCGTGATGGTTCCTTGCGCATCGAGTCCGATGCGGACGTCCGAGAACGCGGCCGGCGACTGCGTGGACCATTGCAGGTCTTCGGGCCGCATCCACTGCACGCGCACGGGCCGGCCCACAGCCTGCGAGAGGATCACGGCTTCGTCTTCCGCGCCGGCGTTGCCGCCGTTCGACCGGCCGTAGTGCCCCGGGCCGGCATAGATGCGGACCACCACGTTGTCGACCGGCGTGCCGAGCATCATCGCAATCTGCCCGCGCAGCGCCTGCGGGTTCTGGTTGTGCGTGTGCACGAACACGATGCCGTCCGGCCGCACGTCGCCCACGGCGATCGTCGGGCCGATCGGCGCGTGCTTCATGTAAGGGCAGCTCGTAGCTCGCGGTCAGCGTCCTGGCGGCCGAGCCGAGAGCCGGAGCCGTCGCGCCCTTGTTCTTGTCGCCCTTGGCGACGGGCGTCGCCTTCCAGTCCGCCTTGTCGCGCATCCATTTGTGGACCTGCGTGTGGCCGGGCAGGCCCTTCCAGTCGGTCCACTTCGTGCTGGTCGCGAGACTCTGCGCGGCCTTGACCGCTTCCCATTCCGTGGACGCGACCACGCCGACCAGGTTGCCCTTCACGACCACCTTCGCAGTGGGGAACTGCGCTCTTGTCGAGCGTGCCCGCGGAAATCAGCGTGGAGCCGAGCGTCTTCGGGTGCACGACGCGGCCGTGCAGCATGTTGGGCAGGCGGACGTTGGTGACCCACTGCTCCTTGCCCGTCACCTTGCCGGGAGTCACCGCGTTCGCGAACGACTTGCCGATGATGGTGTATTGACTCGTCGGCTTCATCGGCGGGTTGCCGGCCACGGTCAGCCCGAACATCGTCGTCAGGTTGCCTTCGACGGGAATCGTGAGCTTCAGTTCCTGCCCGCGGACGAGCTCGCCGTACGTCAGGCGCCGGCCGCCGCCGGTGATGACGCCGTCTTTCACGGTGAGCTGGCTCTTGTCGACGCGCAGCGTCGTCGCGGCCAGGTCGAGGATCGCCTGATAGGTGTAGGCGGCCGCCTTGCGGAGGTTCTGGCCGCCGTACTCGAGGTAGCCGGCGGAAAATCCACCGTCCGGTGTGCGGTCGGTGTCGCCCATGACCACGGACGTGATGGCCTCGAACGGCACGTTCAGCTCTTCAGCGACGAGCTGCTTGTAGGCGGTGTGGGCGGTGGACTGGCCGAAGTCCACTTTGCCCGTGCGCATCACGATCGTGTTGTCGGCGCGGATTTCGAACCACGACGTCGAGAGCGACGCATCGAGCGAGTTCTTCGCCGTGGCGGCGTTCGCCGTGCCTTCGAACAGTTCCCGTCCGACGAGGCCGAAGCCCACGACGAGGGCGCCGCCCGCCTTGACGAACCGCCGCCGGGTCAGGGTGGCGCCGAGCACGTTGATTTGGGTGCTCATGGACTACTTCCCCTTCGCCATCAGCGTGGCCGCATGCTGCACGGCCTCGACGATCGCCGAGTAGGTGCCGCAGCGGCACAGGTGCGGCGACGGCCCGGTCGTGAACGCAGTCTTGATCTGGTCTACCGAAGGGGAGGGCGTCGCCTCCAGCAGTTCGGTGGCCTTGATCATCATGCCGCTCTGGCAGAACCCGCACATGGGAACCTGTTCGGCGATCCACGCCTGCTGCACGGGGTGCAGCGTCGTGCCGGTGTCGCCGGCGGACAAGCCCTTCTGGCTCGCCCACCGCGCTGACAGTCCTTCAATCGTCGTCACCTGCTTGTCGGCGACGCTTCGGAGCGGCACCACGCAGGCGCGCGCTTCCTTGCCGTCGACGAGCACCGAACACGCGCCGCACTGCGACAGGCCGCAGCCGAACTGCGGGCTGCCGATCTCCAGGTCGTTCCGCAGTACATAGAGGAGAGGGGTATCCGCGGGCGCATCGACGTCACGGCGCGTGCCGTTGACGGTGAACGAAACAGGCATGGCGGCTCCTATTATTCCCTGCCTTCGGGCATGAGCGTGACCTTCACGTAGCGGGCGGTATCGAGGTATGTCTGCGCCGCCTGCTGAACGGCGGCGCTCGTCAACGCGGCGATCTGAGCAGGCATCTTGTCCAACGCCTCCAGGTTCGCCACGTCGCCGTCCGCGTAGCGGCGCGCGATCTGGTTGAGGAAGTAGCCGTTGTTCTGGCTGTCCTTCTCGAAGTCACGCAGGAGGTTCTCGCGGATCAGGCCCATCTGGTTCGACGAGAGCGGCGCCGTTCGAACGAACGCGATTTCCTGCAGCACCCGCTGCGCAAGAGCAGCCGTTCTGGCCGGGTCGCACGTCCAGTCGATCCGCAAGCGGAATTCCGGACGGGGGAACTTCGCGGTGTCGGTCGTGGCGGTGATGCTGTACGTGCCCCCGAGCTCCTGCCGAATCGTGTCGAACAGCCGCGACTGCAGCAGGAGCGTGACGGTTCGCAGCGCGAGCCGGTGCGCATCGTCGTACTCGAACGGCCCGGACAGGACGATCGCCACGCTGCTCTTCGGCGCGATGCCCTTGCGGATGGTCTCGTCCACCATCCCGGCTGGCGCCGCAATACCGAGGTCCCGCCACGTCTCATGGGCGCGCGTCGACGGAAGGCTGGCGATGTAGGTCTCGACGAGCGGTTTGATCGCGTCCGGCGTGAAGCTGCCCGTGAAGACGAACGTGAAATTGCTCGCGTCCGCGAAGCGCGCCTTGTAGAACGCCATCGCCGTGGCGAGGTTCCACTGATCGACGGTCGCCGGCGTTTCTGGTTGCCGCCTGGGGCTATTGCGGCTGAGCGTCGCCTCGATGGCCTGATCGAACACGACGTCCGGGCTGGCGCCCTGGTTCGCGAGCAGCGCCCGGGCCTGCGAGGCCATCGCCGCGAACGCGGCGGAATCGGCGCGCGGCCGCGTGAACCGCAGGTGCAGGAGCTGGAACATGGTTTCGAGATCCTGCGGCGTGCAGCCGCCTCTCATGCCCTGCTCGACTTCGCCGATGAACGGGGTCACGATGACCGCCTTGCCGGCGAGGACCTTGTCGAGTGCCACGGCGCTGAAGTCCCCGACCCCGCCGGCGGGCACGACGGAAGCCGCGACCCGGGCGGACATGAAGTCGGCGTCGCTCGCCAGCGATGTTCCGCCTGGCGCCGCAATCCGGAACAGGATCTGGTCTTCCTTCAGCGTCGTCGGCTTGAGCACGACGGTGGCGCCGTTCGACAGCGTCCACTCCGTCACTCCGGCAGGGCGCACCGTTGAGCGTGCAATCGTGCCGCGCTGAGGCGGCGCGTCCATGAGTGCGCGACGCGGCGCGGTATCGATATAGGCCTCGGGCCTTTTCGCCGCGGCGCCGCGCACGACCGCCGTGAGCTCCGCCTCGTTGGGCAGGGCGACGCCGGCCGCGTCCGGCCCGGACACGATCACGAGCCGGTTCTTGTCGGGAAACCAGTCGCCGGTGAGCGCGTTGATCTCCGCGAGCGTGATCCCCGGGACGAATCGCCGGTGGAATGCCAGCTCCTGCCAGATCGTCGGCAGGGCCTCTCCGCGCAGAAAGTTCCGTGTGTACTCGTCGGCGCGGCTTTCGGACTCGCGGTCCGGGCTTTCCGTCACCGCGCGCTCGTATCCGCGCATCATCGCCTGCTTCGCGCGGGCCAGTTCGGTCGTCGTGAAGCCGAACCAGGCGACCCGCTGCAGCTCCGTCACGAGGGCGTCGAGGCCGCGGGCCACACCGTCGTTCGCCACGAGCGCCTGGAGCGCGGCCTCGTCTCTCGTCGTGGGCGTGGGAAACAGCGCGCGGTAGGCGGCCGCCCTGAGAAAGGGCGGAGCGGCGCCCTGGCTCAGTTCGTCGAGCCTGGCGCTGAGCATGTCCGCGAACAGCTGATCGCGGGTCAGCTCCCGATAGCCCCGGACCGTGCCTTGATTGCGCGCCGGCCGCAGGTCCGTGAGCGCGACCGCCGTCGAGGTGGTTTCCCTGTCGGTCACGACTGCGTAGCGCGTGCCGGGACGCTCCGGTACGTCGAATGCCGGCCGGGGCCGCACGGACGAAGGCCCGGAGAGTTTCGAGAAATGTTCCTTGATCATCGCGACGGTCGCGTTGCGATCGACATCGCCGACGACGATGACGGCCATCAGATCGGGCCGGTACCAATCGCGGTAGAACCGCACCAGCGCCTCGCGCGTGGCCTGCCCGATGATGTCCGGGTTGCCGATGACCGGACGTTCCGCGTAGCGCGAGCCCTCGAGCTGCGCGCGGCGGATCGCGTCCTGCGTCCGCTCCTGCGCGCCGAGGCGCATCCGCCATTCCGACAGGACGATGCCGCGTTCACGATCGATGCCGCTCTGATCGAACGTCGCGCCCTGCGCCCAGTCCTCCAGGACGAGCAGCGCGCGATCGAGCACGCCGGGCGCGTCCGTCGGCACCCGGAGCGTGTACTGCGTGTCGTCGTAGCTCGTCGCGGCGTTGGCGTCGGGGCCGATGCTCAGCCCGAGCGAGGACAGGAAATCGATGAGGCTCTGCTTCGGAAAGTGCTGCGTGCCTTCGAACTCCATGTGCTCGACGAAATGCGCCAGCCCCTGCTGGTCGTCGTCCTCGAGCACCGACCCGGCCTTGACCACGAGGCGCAGCTCGGCCCGGCGGGCGGGCTTCCCGTTCGCGCGAACGTAGTAGCGGAGGCCGTTCGGCAGCGCGCCGGCCGTGACCTCCGGGTCCACCGGCATCAGCCGGTCCAGGGGATAGGCGGCAACCGACGCGGCAGATGTTTCGCGCCCGGCGCGTGGCGCCTGGGCCGATGCCACCACCCCGGCGGCAAGCACGCCGGCGATCACACATGCGACGACGCGGAGGCGCGACACAGTCATGCCTCACATCCTAACGGAGGCATGCCGGTTAGTGAAATGGCGCGGGTGGATGCAGTGCCGACGAAGATAGTGTGTCTGGGGCCGCCCTTCTTGAGGCGGCCTCGCACGCGTTCCACCGTCACGTCGAAGCCTGCGTAGCGGAGGCGCTGCTCGAATCGTCGATCCTCACGCGACGACCAGACGGCAAACACGCCGCCGGGCCTGAGCGCAGCTCGAGCGGCGGCGAGCCCGCGATCGCCGTACAGGTCGGCGTTGTTCGACGCGGTGAATGCGGACGGGCCGTTGTCCACGTCGAGCAGCACGGCGTCGAACTGGTTGGGTCGCGCCCGCAGAATGGCCCGCACATCGCCAATCTCGATCACCGCGCGCTTGTCGCGGAGCGGGTGTCTGGCGAGCGGACCGAGCGGACCGCGATTCCAGTCCACCAGCGCGGGTACCAACTCGGCGACGATGAGCGTGGCGCCGGGCGGCAGCAGATCGAGGGCCGCGCGCAACGTGAATCCCATACCGAGTCCGCCGACCAGGCAGCAGGGGGTCTCGAGGGTGCGCGCGCGAGCGCACCCGAACATCGCCAGTGCTTCCTCCGAACCGTGCATCCGGCTCGACATCAGGGTCTGGCCGCCAGCGAAGATGACGTACTCCGCCCCGTGGCGGGTGAGTGTCATCTCTTCGCCTTCCGGCGTCCGTGTCTGGCCGAGGAGCTCCGTTGGCTTCACGAGATGGATTCGGCTACAGTCGGCGCCGATGGGGCGCTTCGCCGCTGGCAACGCGGAGCTGCATGACTCTCAGTGTACCCCGTGGCGCGCCTCAACGGCCTCGCGCACCCGACCAGTCCTGGAGGTCGCATGAAACTCGCGACGATCGCCACCGTACTACTTGCGCTGTCAGCCGGCGCGGCTGCACAGGCCCCCGTCGTACCGCCTCCACTGCCCGCCGAACAGGAACGCCAGCTGGCCGCGATGCCCCCGGATACGCAGGTCTACGAGCGATTCCGGTCCTGGGCAGGCGTGCAGCCACCCGATGTGCAGGACAAGTGGGAGATCTACTACGACACGTACCTGCAGCGACTGGGTGTGGCACAGAACGAACGGGCGAGGCTGATCCGAATCATCAAGGTCGAAGGGCAACGGCTGGAAGTGGACCGTTGGAACCGGATCCTCACCGCGGACAAGCCGCTCTTCAACACCAATCCCAACGCGTTTCTGGTTGACGTCATCAGGGGCCGAACGCCAGGCGCCGCGCTGGACGTCGGCATGGGCCAGGGACGAAACGCCGTCTACCTGGCGCAACAAGGATGGGCGGTGACCGGATTCGACCCGGCCGACAAAGCCGTCGCACAGGCGAATGCCACGGCCGCGAAGGCCGGCGTGAAGCTCAGTACCTTCGTGACAGACGATGCGAGCTTCGATTTCGGTCAGGACCGGTGGGATCTCATCGTGCTGAGCTACGTGGGCGCCCGCGAATTTGTCGATCGCGTCGTTCGCAGTCTCAAGCCCGGGGGCCTCGTGGTCGTCGAGGGCTTTCATCGCGACGTGACGAAGGCCAACCCCGTGGGCGGTGCCGTCGTGTTCGACACCAACGAACTGCCCAGGTTGTTCTCCCGGTTGCGGGTGCTGCGTTACGAAGATGTCGAGGCGAAGAACGACTTCGGCGTGAACCTGAACCGTGCGGTGCGGCTGCTTGCGCAGAAAGAACGCCCGGTGCCGTAGTGCAGGGTTGTCAGGCCTGCTCTCGCTAGAACACGCAGAGCGGGTTGATGGGCGACGACGTGGCGCCCTGCAGCCGCCAGGGTGCCGTGGTCAGCAGGTACTCCCATCGGTTCAACCGCTCGCACGTCTTCGCCAGCTCCGTGAGCGCGGGCCAGTCCAGGATCGGCAGGCCCATCGACGCCAGGACGATCATGTGGATGGCCGACGTGAACCGCTCGCTCGGATAGGGCAGCTTCTCGATGCAGTCGCCGCCGTACACGGACGCCTGCCGGTTGTGCATCCACTCGGCGCATTCGGCGTGAAGTCCTGCGCGGGGGTAGGTGTCCTGCTCGCCGAGCTCGGCCTCCATGCGCTCCATGCCGGTCCGGACGAACACCGCATCGCCCGAGCCGACGCGCACGTTCTGACGCTTCTCGGCCGCCTCGAAATCAGCGACGGTGACGTACTCGTTGGGCTGGTACCAGTTGACGCCTCGCGCGGCGGCGACGTCCAGGAGCACACCGCGCGTGAAGATCCCCTGGCGCTGGGCGTAGATCGAACCCCACCTGGCGCCGCTCGCCGTCAGCGTGGCGGAACGCTTGCGGCCGTTGTAGTACTGGTCTTCGAACGAAAAATGGCACAGCGCGTCCAAGTGCGTGACCACCATCCCGTGCGGTGCAATCGTGAAGTAGTCGCCGCAGCTCGGGCTGTTCGCCGCGCCGAACATCATGATGTGCGTCATTGGCTGCGCGTTGGTTTTGCTCTGCTTCGTCGAGAGGTCTCGAGCGACGGATACGACCTCGCCGGTCTTCACCAGCGCCGCGGCAGCGATGCGTTTCCGGGGCGTGATGTAGTTCAGCGTGCCCAGCTCGTCATCGGGTCCCCAGCGGCCTGTGTTGGAGCAGCGGCGGAACATCGCCTCCAGCTCGGCGTCGGTCAGATCCCGGGCGCGCGTCGTCGTTCGCGGAGCGCTCGCGCCGGCCTGCACCGGTTCGGCGGCGGGGGAGGCGGCGGCCAGCGCGGGCATTGCCGCGGCGAGCCCCGCCGATTCGATGAAATGTCTCCGGCTGATGTCGGTCATGGTTCGTCCTCGCTGGCGCATTCAGGAACGTTGTGACGCCTGTGCTGACGCACTATTATCCCGTCAAAGGAGCGTGCCGTGCCGAAACACACCGTGACCGCAGCTGCGCTGGCCCTCGTGTTCTCGATCGCTGTGCTGCACGCCGGCCAGAAGAGCGGCGCCAGGGCTTCCGCGCTCACGACCCAGGACTACATCGACATCCAGCAGCTGAACGCGCGCTACGCCGTTGCGATCGATGAGTGCACGAACAACGGCTACGACTACGCCGCCCTGTACACGGAGGACGGGTGGTTCGGGCCGTCGCGCAACGGCCGGCTGCTCGCGAAATTCCAGGGCCGCGACAAGCTGGCGGAAGCGGCGCGCGGCAACATGAAAAGCTGCGACGAGGTCCCCTGGAAGGGCATCAAGCACATGTACATCAACCACGTGATCGTGCCGTCACCGGAGGGCGCGACCGGGCGGATTGATCTCGTCGCCATCGGCCTCGACGGCGACCCGCATAAGGTTGAGCATCAGGGCCACTACGAGGATGTCTACGTGAAGACCGCGAAGGGCTGGCTTTTCAAGTCGCGCATCCATATGCTGGCCCCTGGACAGGCAGAGGTCTCGTCGGGATCCAAACCACGCTAAGGAGCCATCACATGCCAGCGACGTTCACGATCCGGGGCAAGATCACAGACTCATCGCTGGGAACGCCAGTGCCGAATGCGCTCGTGAAGATCGTCGCGGGCACGGGCACGAACTTCGGCAAGAGTGCCGTCACCAACGCGAATGGACGCTACAAGATACCTGGCGTGAAGCCGGAGAAAATCATCCTCGAGGCGGCGCTGTCGTACAAACCGAAAGGGAAGATGCTGACGGTCAGCGCCAACACGACGGTGGACCTCACGCTGGTCAAGGCGTAGGCCGACCAGACATCAATTGCGCCAGGGGGAACGTTACATGGGACTGTTCGATGGCTTGCTCGGCGGCATCGTCGGCGCCGGCATGGTGTCGGTCGTGAACGGCATTCTCGAAAAACACGGCGGCCTGCAGGGCGTCGTCAGCGAATTCGAACGGAACGGCCTGGGCCCGACGGTCAAGTCGTGGGTCGGGACTGGACCCAATCAGCCGATTTCCCCCGACGATTTGCACAGAGCGCTCGGCCCGGACCTGTTGCAGCAGCTGTCGGAGAAGTCTGGCATGTCGGTGCAGGATTTGACGCAGAAGCTGGCGCAGATTCTTCCGCAGGCGGTGGACAAGCTGACGCCTGGCGGCGCGATTCCGAAAGGGTAACGCTCATCCGGCGACCGCGCCCTTGACCGCCCATGCGCGGGCTCGCAGCGTGAACGGTCCGTCTTGGCGATCGCCAATCAGCCGCTTGCGAAGCCTGGCCTCGAGCGCGCTGCGCGCAGTGGCCGGGAGCGCTGCCGCGTGCGCGCCCGCCGGTCCCTGTCCGCCCAGAAACGGCAGCCAGTAGTCGTCGAACGACACGAAGGGCATGTCGATCGCGATTGGCTGTTCCTCGACCCGCTCGAGTCCGCCGGCGCGCCAGAGTGTCCCCAGTTCGCCTCGCTGGCACAGCGGCATAGTGCGTTCGTCGCGCGGAGCGCTCGTAGAATCGAGCGCGACGGCTTCGTCCCAGAAGACCCGCAGCATCTCCATGCCCTCGCCGTAGTCCCACACCGCGGCGGCGACGATGCCGCCTGGGCGGGTGACGCGGGTCATCTCCTTCAGAGCGCTCGCGGGATCCGGGATGAAGTTCATCACGACGAGCGAGAGGGTCCTGGCGAAGCTGGCGTCCGGAAACCGGAGCGCCCGGACATCGCCCACGAGAAACCGCACGCGATCGACGGGCGCGTGTGCCTGCGCGTCGTGCACAAATGCCGCGGAGGGATCCACGCCGGTCACGGCCGCTGACGGCACCATGCCGGCGATCGCGAACGACAGCGCGCCGGTGCCGCATCCGGCGTCGAGCACGGAATCCCGGTCGGCAACGCCCGCAAACGTCACCAGGAGCGGCGCCAGACGGCGGCTCCAGCGCCCCATGAACCGCTCATACGCGCTGCTTCCGGCGAACATAGCCACGACTTACGAATCGACGGGCTGTGGCGGGCCGTCCAGCACGATCTGCAGCAGCTTCAGGTCGAGCCACCGGCCGAACTTGTAACCGACCTCGCGGATGTGTGCGACCTCGACGAACCCCAGCTTCTCGTGCAGCCGGAGGCTGACGATGTTGTCCGAGGTAATCCCGGCCATCACGACGTGCAGCTCCTGGGAACGCGCGTGGTCGAGGATGGCCTGCACGAGGGCGGTGCCGATGCCCTGTCCACGCGCCCGTTCGTCCACGTAGACCGAGAGCTCGACCGAGTACTTGTAGGCCGGCCACGCGCGGAACGGACCGTAGCTGGCGAACCCGACCACGGCGCCGGACTCGACGGCGGCCAGCACTGGCAGGGACGCCGCGTGTTTCGCCCTGAGCCAGTCGCGCCGCATGTCGAGGGTGTGGGGCCGGTACTCGAAGACAGCCGTCGTCCTCTCGATGGCCTGGTTGTAGATCCGCAGGATATCGGCGAGGTCGCCTTCGCCGGCGCGGCGAATCGAGATCATCGTGTTTTCCCGTAGCGGGTGGCGCGCTGCAGATCCACGCCCTTCGAGGAACGGAACGCTTTCCACAGGTCGCCGGCTTTGCGCAGGCGCGCGGGCATCGTCTCGATCGTGAACGACTCGCGCGTCACGCCTTCGTCGACTTCGCGCCAGGTAAGCGGGGTCGAGACGCCCGCGTACTCGCTGGCGCGCGCGCTGTAGGCCGTCGCCAGCGTCTTGCCGGGAATGTTCTGCAGGAAATCGACGTACACGCGCCGGCCGCGCAGCTTGACAGAGCGCTCGACCGTCGCCTGTTTCGGGTGCTTCTGCGAGATCACCGTGGCGACGATCTGGCAGAAGAGGAGGCCGGTTTCGTACGGCGTGGCCGGCGGCAGCGGGATGTAGATGTGCGCGCCGTCGGCCCCGGAGGTCTTGGGAAATCCCTCGGCGCCGAGCGCCGCGAGCTCGTCGTGAATCCACCGGGCCACGTCGAGCACCCGCGTGAACGGCACGTCCGGCATCGGATCGAGATCGAGCGCGACGTAGTCGGCCGTGTCGGGCGAGCCGACCCGCGAGAACCACGGATCCTGTGAGATCGCCGCCAGCTGCACCATGTAAAGGAGCGTCGTCAGATCGCCGCCGACGATCTGCGGGCGCGCCGATCCGTCCGCTTCGCGGACATCTTCGACGCGCACGCCGGGGGGTGGCGCCGTGGCGCGGTGCTGATAGAAGGGTTCGCCGCTGATGCCATTCGGAAACCGTTTCATCACCAGCGGACGGTCGGCGACGGCCGGCAGAAGAAACGGCGCCGCCTGGACGTAGTACCGGAACAGGTCGCCTTTCGTCAGCTTCAACTTCGGCCAGAAGAGTTTATGGAGGTTCGTGACCTTGAGCGACGCGCCGCCCGGCAGGCTCAGGAAGCCATCCTTGCGAGCGTCTTCGAGAACGCGCAGTTGATCGATCATGAGGTTCAAGGTTCCAGGTTCCAGGGTTCCAGGGTTCGCGGAGAACCCGGAACCTGAGACTCTGGAACCCGGAACCCTGAACCTTGAACGTTGAACCTTGAACCTCTCGTCTTACGTCCCACGCTTTCTTGTCGTCACGCAGCCCCAGATACACGGGGTGCCGGAGGCTGCCGTCCGCGGTCCACTCGGTGAACTTGACCTGCGCGACGAGCGAAGGTTTCACCCAGTGCGTCTTCTCGTTCGTGCGCGGCGCGTTGCTCAGGGGGCTCGCGGCCGTTTCGAGCGGCTTCAGCAGCGCAATCAGCTTCGCCAGTTCGCGGTCGTTGAAACCGGTCCCGACCCGGCCGGCATATAAGAGGTCCCCGCCCTTGTGGACGCCCAACACCAGCGCGCCGAGGTGCATCCGCGTCTGCTTCGGTTCGGTCCAGCCCGCGATGACGAACTCCTGCTCCGAGAGAATCTTGAGCTTGCGCCAGTCGGGCGTGCGCTTGCCGGAGTGGTAGACCGATGCCGCGTTCTTGACGATCAGGCCTTCCCAGCCTTCCGCGAGCGCGCGCGTGTGCATCGCGCGGCCGTCGCCGTAGGCGATCTCGCTGATCCGCACCGTGGACGATGTTTTCGTCCCGGAGGACCTGGAAGAGAAGGCGCGTTCGAGCACCTTTCGGCGCTCGGTCAGCGGGCGGCCGCGGAAGTCGGCGGCGCCGTCGCGCAGGATGTCGAAGCAGATGTAGGCACAGTCGGACGCACCGCGCTGCAGGTGCTGAAAGCCTGCCGGGCGGCCCTCCGGATCGAGCGCGACGATCTCACCGTCGAGCACGAGGGGCGAGCTCCGCCGGCGGGCCCATTGCTGCAGGGCCGTGACGATGGCCGGGAACTGTGACGATTTATCGTTACCGAGCCGCGACCACAGCTTGACCGCGGCGCCGCGCGGCGCAATCTCGGCGACGGCGCGGATGCCGTCGTATTTCGGCTCGTAGACGAGGCCTGGACCCTGAAGCGGCGCGTCCACCAGTGACGCGAGCATCGGACGCGCGATCGCGGGCGCGGGCACCCGCTAATTATGCGCGACCTTCAGCTCCTTTTCGGCGGTCACCCAGTCGTCGAAATCGGCGCCGTCGGCGGCTCCGCGTTCGAGGTACAGGTGGTACGCGCGCACGCGGATGTCGTCTTCGTTCGCCTCCGGCTGGACGTGCAGGCCCCCGTTGGTCCCGTTCTTCGGTGCACGAGCTCGAGCCGGGCGCGGGGCCTTGGGTTCCGCCTTGGGCCGGGCCGCTGCTTTCGCCATCGCATATTCCTCCCCGATCCATATTCGCGCAGTCGGGACGTGTAATCAATGTTGCCGGCTGTAAGAGCGGCCACGGCCGAAGAGGTCCGAGAGGTCTTAGAGGTCCTGGTCCGTCGAATATCGATCGTTGAACCAGGGTTCGGCGCTGTTCGAGTAGCCCCGCACCTCCCAGAAGCCTCGCTGGTCTGCCGCGAGGAACTCGATTCGGCGAATCCACTTCGTGCCCTTCCAGGCGTACAGCTTGGGGGTGATCATCCGGCACGGCCCGCCGTGCTCGCGCGGCAGGGGTGCGCCTTCCCAGCTGTGCACCAGCAGGACGTCGTCTTCGACCGCGCGGGAGAGGGGGAGGTTCGTTGTGTACGGGACCGATGAGAGCGGTTCCACATCGTACCCTGTGCACAGCACGTGCACCGCATCCGGCCGCGGGACGGCCAGCTCGGCGATCGTGGAGAACCGCACGCCCCGCCAGCGGTTGTGGTACCGGCTCCACGTCGTCACACAGTGGAAGTCGCTGACGTCGTCCACCTGCGGCAGCGCGAGGAACTCCTGCCAGGTGAGCGTGAACGGACGCTCGACGTGGCCGCCCACGTCGAGCCGCCACGCGTCGAGTGCGATCGCGGGATGGACTCCGAGATCCAGCACGGGCCAGTTCTTCACCTCGTGCTGGCCGACCGGCAGCTGCGGCATGCCGTGACGGTTCGCCGGCCCCGTGCCCTCGGGCGGCTGTCCGCGGAACTGCACGTCGACGCCCTTGTCGAGGGCAATCTGCCTTCTGATGTACTCCTGCCGCCTCGCGACAAGATCAGTCCTCTCATCTTGGGTCACGCCAACATCTTAGACCCACTACGTATCGGGACTACGTAGCCACAGAGACACAGAGGTCACAGAGGATTCTTCTTTGGAAAGAGACCTCCGTGATCTCTGTGCCTCCGTGGCTTCGTACGTGATCGTCGTTCTAGCTTGCGGCAGAGGCCAGCGCGAGCGGATCGGGTGAGCTGGCGGGCGCGTCGGCCGCCGCGAATTCGGGCCCGACGGCGCCGCGTGACGGCATCTGACCGCGCCGGATGGCCTTGTCGCGGTACATGCGGTGGTCGGCTTCGGCGAGCAGCGTCTCGTAGCTCGATCCATCGTGCGGGAAGACCGCGGCGCCGGCGCTCGCCGCCAGGCGCAGCCGCTTGCCCGTCCGGACTTCGATTTCGATCTGACCGATTCGCTCCTGCAGCTCGAGGCGCTTGAGCTCGGCCGCCTCCCGCGAGCAATCCGTCAGCACGACGATGAACTCGTCGCCGGCGTAGCGCACGCAGAGGTCGTAGGGGCGCAGCGTGCCCTGGAGCGCGAGCGACATCTCGCGCAGCGCGCGGTCGCCGACGTGGTGGCCGTACGTGTCGTTGATGGTCTTGAACCCGTCGAGGTCCATCACGATGAGCGCCATCTGCCGCTTGAGGCGGTCGGCGCGCGACAGCTCGCGCGACAGGTGGACGAACATCGAGCGGCGGTTCGGAAGGCCCGTCAGCGGGTCGGTCAGCGAGTCTTCCTGCGTCTGCTCGAACACGATCGAGTTGTGGATGACGGGTCCGGCCTGTTCCGCGATGCGCTCGAGCAGGCGCCGGTGATCGTCCGTGTACCGGTTGGCCTCGAGATGATAGAGCGCCAGGCAGCCGATGAACGTCGTATCGTTGACGTAGAGCGGGCAGACGAGCGCGGATTTCAGCCGGGGCTCGGGCAGGCCGACCAGCTCGAACGTCACGCGCGGGTCGGCGTTGACCAGCGTCCGGCGGTTCTTCGCAACCCAGCCCGAGAGGCCCTCGCCGATCTTGAGCGTGGCGTTGAGGAGCTGCGAGGCGTCGACGCCGGAGGCGAAGCGGCACTTCAGCGAATCGGTGCCGTGCATCACGAACAGCGCGCTGCCCGACCACGGGATGATGTTGATCAGCTTGGACGAGATGAGCGCCATCGTATCGGCGACGCCGAGGCTGGTGCCCATCGACTGCGCGATCTCGTACAGCGCGTAGATTTCGCGGTGCGCGAGATTGATGTTCTCGAACGCGCTGTTGGGCGCGGCCAGGGCGAAGCCTTCGGCCGGGGCCGGCTGGCCCTCGAGCGCCTGCGCGTGCATCGCCTCCAGCGCTTCCGACTGGGCATCGTCTTCGGCGACCAGCGTGGGGAGCAGCTCGACGAAGACGCGGACAAGCGTCGGGTCGAGCGCCAGCCCCGATTCGTGGCGCAGGAGGGCGACCGCGCTGTCCTGCGGCAGGGCCTTGTGATACGGCCGTTCGGTCGTGATCGCGTCGTAGTAGTCCACGATCGTCAGGATGCGGGCGCCGATCGGAATCTGCTCGCCTTTCAGCCCCTGCGGGTAGCCCTTGCCGTCCCAGCGCTCGTGGTGGCTGAGGATGATCGGCGCCACCGGGTACGGGAACGGGACGGCCGCGATGATCTCGGCGCCGACTTCGGGATGAATGCGGATCTTCTGGAACTCTTCCTGCGTCAGCGGGCCCGGCTTGGACAGGATGTGCTCGGGCACGGCCAGCTTGCCGATATCGTGCAGCAGGGCCGCGGTCTTGACGCACTGGATCTCCGAGGTCGACAGCCCCACGGCCTTGGCCATGCGGGCGGCGTACGTCTGCACCCGGCGGATGTGCGTCTGCGTGTTCTGGTCCTTGGCGTCGATCGCGCGCGCCAGGGCTTCGATCGTCGCCAGATGCAGATCCGAGGTCTGCTGCACGTGCCGCTGTTCGTCTTCGATCCGGCCGCGGTAGACCTTGTAGGTCCGGTAGGTCAGGAAGATCGGCGCGAAGCCGAGCGGCATGATCCAGTAACCGGTCTTCGTCACGAGCGCGGATACCAGGGCGGCGGTGCAGGCGCCGACGAACGACCCGGGCGCGCAGTTGATGACGCCGGACTTCCACGTGGTGACGATCGACGCGTTGGACGACAGCGCCAGCGCCGTCGCGATGAGGCCCGTGTTGACCAGCGAATACACCGTGGCGGTCGCGAGCAGCGGACGGCCGATCGTCGCGAGCGTGGCGGCAGTCCCGGGTTCGGTGAGCCAGCCGAGCGCGAGGCCGGCGCCCTGGACGGTGAGCACCATGACCGCCATGCCGAACAGCGTGCCGCGCAGCGGCTGGGGCACCTTCTTCTTGTTCAGGCGGGCCGCCGCCAGCGCGCTGGACGCGGCCACGAGCATCGCCTGATGCGGCCCGAGGAGCAGCAGCGCCGCGAAGTCCACCGCGTACGCGACCGACATCGCCGAGCCGCTGGCCGTGAACGGCAGCGTGAGGTCGAGCGCCGCCGTCGCCGACGCGACCGCGATCAGCGCGGCGAACAGCCCGGGTTGATTGAGGAAGTCAGCCTGCAGCACGCCGAACGCCATCACCACCGCTCCGGCGATCGTGACGAGGGCGACATACACGCGGCCGCGCAGGGGCAGGGCGCTCATGATCAGTGCACCCTCGGCGCCGTCGATACCCAGTGCTCGCCCCAGTCTTCCTTGAGAATGGACCACAGCACCTGGTCGACGTACTCATCGCCGCGCCGGACCGACTGGCGCAGGATCCCTTCCTGCACCGCGCCCAGCTTGCGGAGCGCACCGTTGGCGCGTCCGTTCTGCAGCGGCACGCGCGCCTCGAGGCGGTGCGTGCCCACGGTGCCGAATGCAAACGATCCGATCAGCCGCGCGAGCTCCAGGAACACGCCCGTGCCGCGCCACGACGGCGCCAGCGTGCATTCCCATTCCGCGCTCTCGAACCCGAGATCGAGTTGCCGCACCTGCGCGAGTCCGATGACCCCGCGCGTGGCGCCGATCGTCACGACATAAATGAATCCGGTGCCGGCGGCACGCTCGCGCACACTGCGCTCGACCAGCTGCTGCACGCCGACCTCGGATACCGGTTCGTCGATGCCGAACCGTGATGCGTCGCCGATCGACAACAGATCCACCAGCGGCCGCAGGTCGGAGGCCGTCGCTTCGCGCAAGGTCACCTGCCGCGCGGTGAGCGTCGGCAGGTGCGTGCGCCAATGCGGTGTGGAATCTGTTGAATCGATCGTCATCGCATCCCCACGAATCCGGGGTGACCTGGGGGGAAGTCACGGCGGATCCGTGCCCAATCCTTGAGCAACTCTAGCGCCAAGCGTGGCTAATCTCCGTAATCGTTGCATTCAAAAGACTTGAGGTCTGCACGGAGATTCTGAATAGGATTCTTATATGTTCGTTTATATGACAATAAAGACCATTATAGCCAATTTTTGTCAGGATAGTGCTTTGAAATGCAACAAGATAGGCTGATTGTGCGCCGATTTGGAGCAGTTGTGTCGAAGCGGAACAGGCCGAATGGAATCAGTGGCAGAGCTTGCTACGTAGTGCCAGAATAGCCCCGAAAAAACGTGAACGACCGGCCAGCAAAACCCCCGCGCCCGACGGTCCGTCGACCTCGTCCAGCCGATTCGCCTCACCTGTCGCCCGAAGCATCGGCCGCCGTGGCCGCAGCGTCAGCCGCGCTGGCGGCCTTCGACGCGCCACCGCCGCGCGGGGAGCCGCCGCGGGCCTCAGCGGTCAGCGGTCCGCCGTCGCCGCCCGCCGGCCCGCGCAAGCTGATCGATCTGTTCCCGCCGGCTCAGCCGGCGGGTGTCGAAGCACAGACGGCGAACGGCACCGCCAGTTGCGGCCGCCGCCACGACAGCGCCTCCGGCCCACTCGCCCCCTGTGCCCGCGCTGTACGAGCGGTTTTATGGCCTGTCCGGCAACCCGTTCGACCTGACGCCTGATCCTCGCTTCCATTTCCGCTGGGATTCCCACGATCAGGTGCTGCGCGATCTGACGGCCGCGCTCGAACGTCTGCGACGGCACGATGCTGCTCATCGGGGACGCGGGCGCCGGCAAGACCACGCTCTGCCGCGCGCTCGTCGCCCGGCTCGGCCGGCGCACGCTCGTCTCCGTTGTCGGCGAACCGGCCGCCGCCGCGCGCGATTTGCTCCAGACGGTGCTCGTGGACTTCGGCGTCATCTCACGCGCCGACACCGCGAGCGGCCGCCTTCGCGAGGCGTCGCGCGACGATCTGGCGTCCACGCTGCGTGACTTCCTCGCGTCGCTCGCCGTGCTCCAGGCCGTCGCCCTGATCGTCATCGACGATGCGCATGCCATGGCGCCGGGCGTGCTCGCGGAGCTGCAGCTGCTCGCGGACATGGCGCTCGAGCACAAACGGCTGCAGGTGCTCCTTGTCGGCGAGCCGCCCCTGTGCGAGACGCTGCAGCGCGACGGCCTCCGGAAATGGGACGGCCTGATCGGGCTGCGTGCCGAGCTCGGTCCGCTGGCCGGAGGCGACATGGCCGACTACGTGACGCATCGGTTCGCCGTCGCCGGCACCACCGACCGCCTCTTCGACGAGACGGCGCTCGCCCGCGTTCATGCGCTGTCCCATGGCACGCCGCGTACTGTCAATCGGCTCTGCGACCGCGCGCTCACCATGGGTCAGCGCGCGTCAGCGCGTTCGATCGACGAGGTCCTGGTCGATCGCGCCGCGCGCGACCTCGGCCTGATCGCCGACCCGGCGCCCGCGCCGTCCTGGCGCGGCCGTTTCGCGATCGTGATCGTGCTGCTCGTGTTGATGTGCGCGGGCGCGGCCGGCGCCGGCTGGATGTTCCGCGAGCCGCTGACCCGCGCGCTGACGCGCTGGCAGATCCCGCCCGGCCGATAGGGAGTAGTGCAGGCCTTCAGGCCTGCCGGTCACGGCGTTTCCTTGTCCAGGTAGTTCAGCCACTGCCTGATCAGCGGCTCGTTCGACCCGCCCGCTTTCAGGTACTGGTCCGCGTACGCGTGTGCCAGCCGCCGATCCTCGGCGGGGTCGTGAACGACGAACCCCGCGCGATGAGTGTTGAAGATCCACTCGACACACTTGAACAGCGACGGCTGATCGGCGTCGCTGCCGCGCAGCGTCTGGTCGAGCAGGCGCACGGCGTCCAGGCCCTTGCCGAACGTCGCATACAGCATCGCGAGCGGGCGGGTGAACCGTGCATCCATGGGCCATCGTTCGGCCGCCTCTTCGATCACGGGACGTGCTTCACCGAGCGCCTTGATGCGCAGGAGGGAATCGCCCAGCCACACGTACACCTGCGCCACGTCGTCGGCGCCCGCCATCGATGTCCGCAAGACGCTGGCCGCCTGCTGATCGCGGCCCGCTGCGGCGTACGTCACGCCGAGGTACGCGAGCGAGGCGGAGCTGTCAGCGTCGGGCTGAATCGCGCGTTTGAAGCTCGCCTCGGCTTCCTTGTAGTCGCGCTTCTGCAGATGTGCGACGCCCTCGGCGAACGCCGCCTTCGCAGCCGGCGGCACGCGCGCTTCGAACGGCTGCAGCGTGGCCGCCTTCAGGGCATCGTCCCGATTGAACGGCCGTGCCAGGTCCGCCTGCTCGACCGGAAGGTAGAGCGGTGTGGTGGGCGCCGTGCCGCCCGTGGTGCCGGTGCTGCCGCCGGTGCTCGAGGTCCGGACGGCCGTGCCGCCGCCGATCTCGAACGCGCGCCCGAGCGTTGTCAGCAGCGTGTTGCCCTGGGTGATGATCGCGCGAAGGCGATACGATCCGGGCGGCAGCGAATGTACGAGCGACGGTCTGGCTGAAGACGACGCGCTCGTCGCCGACGATCTGTCCCTGGACGTCGGCGCTCAGAATGGCTGGACCTCGTTCCTCGGCCGCCACGTCGAACCGCACGCCGAGCATGGCGGAGTCCGGCCCGTACGCTTCGAGGTACCCGTGAACCGTCCCGAAGCTGACGACCGTTCCGACGCTGGGGCGCAGGAGGTTGACGGGCGGCACGGGGCCGCCCGCGATGAGCTCGGTCAGCTGCACCTTGCCCAGATCGAGGAGCGACGCGTGGACCGGGAGGTCGAGGCTGCCGATCCGATCGCCGTCGGCGACGGCGATCTTCACGGTGTAGTCGCCGGGATCCACGCTCGCGCCGCCCGAGAACGCCACCGGAGACGGCACGCCCGGGACCAGGGGCGCCAGCCGGACCTCGGACACCTGGCCGTCGAGATTCTTTCCGTCTCTGTCGACGACGTAGTAGCCGATCGCCAGTCGCTGGGGCGTCGTGTACGCCGACCCGATGTCCGCGTGCACGAGCAGCCGCACCTTGCCGGCTTCGAGGCCGCGGAACGTGAAGGCGATAGCCCGGAGCGGCAGGCTTGCGGCGGGCAGCGGCGAACTGAGGGCCGCTGTGACGATCTCGCGCGGCGTTCGTGACGCGGCAGCCGTACCGGCCGCGCCGCCGGACATCATCGTCCGGTGCGCGCGGACCGTCAGCCCGTTCCGGCCGACGTCCACGCGAATCGGGTGGGGCTTGCCGTCCCGATCGCGCGCGTCAGGTTCGACGCCGAGCAGGTAGTACCCCGACAGCTCGTTGGTCACCCGCTCGAACACGCTCGCGCCGGTGCCGGCCACGTCGAACAGGGTGCCGCGCGCCGACGAGGTCAACGCCTCGAGGCCGTTCCGGCGTTCGCGCCGATCCTCGGCGAGGAGCGACGGGTTGATCGAGCCGCGCGCCCGCGTCACGTCGGCGGGGTTGCTCTCCAGCCGGAACGCGTAGATGCTCGTGCGCGCAGCGGCCGCGAGCCCGCTGATCTCGGTGATGCGCGTGACATCGTCGCGCTGGTTGTCCGCGAGAAAGCCCTGCGAGACCAGCAGCAGCGTCTTGGGCGCATCGACGGCCTTCAGATTGGTGAGCACGTCGCGCAGGCTCCGGAGCGTCAGATCCGAAGCGAGTCGTGCCTCGGCGGCGACCTGCTGGGCCTCGGCCTGTATTTCCTGCCGGCACAGCTGGATGGCGCGTTGAGTGCCCTGACAGTCGCGCATGACGACCTGGCTGAGCGTGATGTCGTCGCCCCGATCGATGGCGAGCGCGGCGGCGATGCCGAGATCGTGCGTGCCGCCGCCGACGCCGGTCTGCTGCTGCTGGCCCGGGAGGAGCGCGAGGGCACGTTTCAGTTGATCGTGGTCGGACACGAACGTGGTCGACTTGGCGCCGGTGCCGAACCCGACGACCGCGACGCGGTCAGCCGGGGACAGGCGATCGATGAATGCCTCGACAGTCATCGCGCATCGTCCGCATCTCGCCGAACGGAATATTCGGCTGGTCGATCACGAGCACGATGAGCCGGCCGCCCGTCGACTGTTCGTTCGAGACGTAGCCGTCGGGCAGCACTGGCGGTGCGGTGGCGTTCGTCGCGCCCCCGGCGGAGGGGACCCACTGCGCGCTCAGCACGCGGCGGGGCCGGCCGTCCAGCCGTACGGTGAAGTCCGAGGCGATGAGATCGCGGATCGGCTCGCCTCGCCCGTTGACGACGGTGACGTCGAGCGGGAGCGTCTCGACACCCGACCGGAATACGGGCTGGCGGCGCCGTCTGCTGCGGCTGCGCGGCTTGCTGCGCGCCGGGTGTGACGGCGGTGATCACGATGAGGAGTGCCGCAAGCGTCGCGCCTGATCGGTTGATCATTTGGGGGCCGTTGCGCGGTAACCCTGTCGGGCCCGCACGTGAGGTTGACCGTCCACCTGCACGGTGATCTTCCGGAACGTGTCGTCCCGGCGGGTGTTCGTCGACTCGTAGCCCAGCAGGTACTGGTTCGAGAGCTCTTCGAGCAGATCCGTGAACGCGGCGTGCAGTTGATCGATGCTGTCGGTGAACAGCGCCCGGCCGCCCGTCGGCTCCACCAGCCGCTGCATGACGGTCCTGAGCGACGCGACTTCCACGCCGCGGCCCTGTCCGATCATGTACAGGGTGACGTCGCTCGCCTGCAGCCGCCGCTCGACGTCCGTGATCGACGCGTGGCTGCCCTGATCCTCGCCGTCGCTGAAGACCACGATCGCGCGGCGTCCGGGCTGCTTGCCGAGCATGTCCACGCCCCGCAGGATGACGTCGTACAGCGCCGTCGCACCCCACGGCGCGAGCCGATCGACGGCCTTGATGCGTTCGGCCGGGTCGATGGTCCGTCGCGTCAGCGCGAAGATGCTGTCGTTGAAGCCGATGAGCGTGACCTGATCGCGGCTGGGCACCGCGCCGAGGAATGCCTTGACCGCGGTCTTCAGGCGCGGCATCGCCGGCGCCATGCTGCCGCTCACGTCGACGGCCACGACGAGCTCGAGCGGCACGTCCTCGGAGCCGAAGTGCGAGATCTTCTGCGGCTTGCCGTCCTCCTCGATCTTGAAGGCGGACCGGGGCAGCCCCGTCACGAAGTGGCCGGTGCTATCGGTCACGGTGGCGATGACCTGGACGACATCCACGTCGACTTTTTCCGCGTATCCGAGCGCCTTGGTGCGCACCGTCCGCACCACGCGTCCGCCGCCCGTCAGCTCTGCGACCACCCGGATCTGCCGCGCGATGACGGTGCTGCCGGCTTCCCAGGAGCATTCGAACGGCTCGGCGGCCGACTGGCAGACCTGGCGTCCGTCCACGTAGAAGAGGACGCGGCTGGCCGCGCCCGGCGGCGTCAGGCTCGCGCGAAGCAGCGTCGAGCCGCTGAGGTAGGCGTCGGCGGTGGGGGAGACGATCTCGAGCGTCGGCGCGCCGCCCGCCGGCATCTGCGCATGCAGCAGCCCGGCGGCGCAGGACGCCGCCAACGTCAGTAAGCCGACGGCGTAGTGCAGACCTTCGGGCCTGCCTGACATGGCGGACCTGCGCACGCTCACCTTTCGGACGTGTCGGGCAGCAGCGGGCCGCGTCGGCTGCGGCTGCGGCGACGTAGTCCTCGAAGCGCTCGGCCGGGATGGCCTGCGCCGCGCGCGCCAGCGTCAGCCAGTCGTTGCCGTCGGTCGGGTTCACGCTGTCCACGAAATCCTGCATGGCGGCGGCCAGCACCGATCTGGCGAGCACGCCCGGCAAGTGCAGATTATGCAGCACGACCGCGACACGAAGCGGCAAATCCGAAACGAGCCCCGCCGGCAGGCCGACCTGCGACAAGCCCCACCACGACTGCCACCAGCCGGGCGCGGCCAGCTCGGTGCACAGGCAGCCCCGCGTCCGGAGCGCGTACGTGCCCCACGACTGAAAGGCGGCGGGCGAGCCGCCGCCGAGCACGAGCAGTTCGGTCATCGTGAACAGCGCGGCGACGCGTTCGGGCTCGCGGCTGACCGTCCAGCCGAGCGCGCGCGCGCGCCAGCCGTCCATGCGGAGCTCGTGCGCGAGCGCCGCGGCCTGCGCGGGATCGAGCCCCTCCAGGCGCCGCCGCCCGCGATCGATGAAGGCGGCGATGTCGTCGCGCGCTTCGTCGGTCAGCGCGCGCGGATCCATGACGGCGACCGTGGCGGCGAAGGTGTCGCGCTGCACCAGGTTCAGCATCGGCGCCTCGGGGATGCGGTCCGTGTTGATCCGCCGGAGCGCGAGCGGGGCCATCGCCAGGTCGAGCGCGAGCACGGACCCGACCAGATGCGATGGCCCGTTTCGCGTTTCGGTGATCGCCACGCTCCACATCGCCTTGAGCCGCGCCTCGCGGTTCGGCAGGCCGTAGCCGAAGTCGTGGCGGACGGATGGATCGCCGGCGATAAGGATCGTGCCCTCCGGGTCGCCCAGATCGCACGCGTAGGCGAGCGACAGCAGCGCCTCGCCGAACAGCACGTCCGCGGCGGCGGTCAGCGGTGCGGACACCTTGCGGGCGTCGGACAGGTCGCCCGGCCGCTTGATGCCTTCGAGCGTCTGCACGGCTTCGCGGATCGTCACGACGCGTTCCCGATCGGCCGCTGTGCGCGCGGCGGGCGCGAGTTCGGCGGCGATCCTGGTCAACTCCGCGGCCGCGTCGTGCACGGTGTCCATCGCGGCGGGCGTCTCCGCGAGACGGCGGGCGAGTCCCGCGAGCCCCAGCACCAGTTCGACGCGCGTGGCCTGCTGTTTCTCGCGCACGCGCAGCAGGCGCTGCAACTCGGCGCCGCCGATGTCCACGTGGTACGGCTGTCCCTCCCATTCGATCGTTCTGGGAGTACCGGTCGCTCGCGGGCCCGACAGGGCGGAGAGGATGGCTTCATCTACTGAGCCGCCGATCGACGCCGGCATCGCGGCGGGCCGAACCCGCTCGTCCATCCACGCCGTGATGGCGCCGTTGTACCGGCCGTCGGTCAGCCTCGAGGCGAAGAGATCGCGGGCGAGACGTGCGGCCGTCGCGGCGTCGATCGTGCGGACGCGGGTGAGGCGCGAGAGCAGCGCGAGCGCGCCCTGGAACTGCGCAAGCGCGATGGAGCCTCGCGACTGATCGAGGTCGGTCACCCGCTCGGCCTGCTGCGCGGCGGCGGCGTAAATCGACGGCGTGCGGATGCCCATGCGCTCGAGCGTGAGCATCAGCATGGGGTACGCGGCGAAGCTCCGGACGGCCGTGACCATGTCGTCGGTCTCCACGCCCGCCTCGCCCGGCCCGCCCGGAGAGAACACTCGTTGTGCAAACGTGAACGCGTCGACGCGGCGTTCCCGTTCGCGCATGGGATGAGCCAGCAGGAACTCCGCGAGCCACGCGGCGCCGGGGTTGGCCGTGCCGCTCGACGGTGCCGGCGGCGCGCCCGAACCGCTGCCGTCGAACGTGCGCTGCCAGAACGCGGGCGACGCCAGCCCGGCGAAGGCGCCGCTGTCGTCGACACGCAGGCGCGCGAAGAACGCGCCGAGCGCGTGGGGCGGCCGGACAAACGGCGCCGTCGTGACGTCCCACTCGACGAAGCCGCGCCGTGCGAGGCCGGCCAGTCGCCTGAACCGGTTCAGGCGCTCGTCGGGATCGCGGATCGACGATTCGAGCGCGAACGCCAGCGTCCGCTCGTCGAGGTGCGACAGCACGTCGTGAAGGTACGCGAGACGTCCGCGGTCGCTCTCGAACAGGATCTGAACGAACCGTTCCGGCCGGGTGAGCTTCTCGCCGGCGACGCCTTCCCACAGCGCCGCCGCCGCCTCGCCGCCCGGCGCCACGACGCGATTGTTGCGGATGTGCAGGCTCTCGCCGAATGCGGCGACGGCGGCCGGCGCGCGCTCGGCGAGCCGGCCGAGCAGGGACGGGTGCGCCGCGAAGAACGCCAGCGTCTCGTCGTCCATCCCCGCGAGGCCGTAGCAGAGGAGCGCCGCCGATCGATCCGTCAGGATCGCGCCGACCAGATCGCGGCGATCAACCGCGCGATGGAAGACGGCCTGGCCCCAGAGGGCCGCGGACAGCGGGACCGGCACCGTGTCCTCGGCGCGCGCGCCGGCGTTTCGCTGACGCGCGTCGGCGAACAACGCGTCGATCCGGCGCCTGACGGGCTCGTTTGAATACGGTCCGGTGGAGGGCGACGAGTAGATGACGCGCGCCAGCTCGGCGACGAAACGCGCGCGGTCGGGAGCCGGTGTCGCCTCCGCGATCCCGGCGAGCGTGGCCAGGCCTCCGGCGACCGGGATGTCCTCGGCGATCGTCTCGTCGGCGCGCGCGGGCACAGCCGCCGCGAGCATCGTGCCGCAGACGATGAGCAGTGACAGGGCCGCGGACTTCACGCGGGATACTCCTGACGTGTAGGGCGGCCCCTTCAGGGCCGCCACGCGGGGCCGGGAAGGGGCCGCGCTACCGATGCCTCACCGCTGGCCGGTGCGCCAGCCCACCGCGTAGGATTTCCGGGCCACTTCGGAGTAGGGCACAGGGCTGACGATCGCGCGGATTTCGAGCGGCTTGTGGCGCTCGACTGTCGTCTTCTGCGTACCGCCGCCCTCTTCGCCCCACACGAGCGTGACCTCGTTGCCGATTTCGATGTCCGGATCCACGACTCCCAGGGAGAGCATGGACCGTTCGTTGTAGCTGTAGCCGCTGAACATGGAGACGCCGACCATCTTGCCCGCGTTCATCACCTTGTCGTACGACGCCGACGCGTAGTTCGAGAGCGGGAGATCGATGTACTTGTAGTGCTCGCCGCCCGGCTCGAAGATCGACCGGAACGCTTTCGCGACATCGTCCGCGTTCCAGGCGAAGGTCACCTTGCGCCGCTGCGGCGTGTTCGCGATCTTCTCGAGCGCTTCGCGGCCGATGAAGTCGTGATCGAACTTGACGAACGGGCCGTAGCCGAGCTCGTACGGCGTCATGTAATAGTCTTCGATCTTGTTCGACGCGAAGCTGCCGCCGAGGGACCCCGTGCCTTCGTAGCTCGAGGCCGGCAGCCACTGGCGGTACGGCTTCATCTTCTCGCCCGTGTAGACGGCCGGCAGGGGCGACGGGATCCATCCTGATTCGAGCGTGTTGGTCGCGTAGGCGCGGTTGCCCACCTGCTTCAGGCCGAAGTCGCGGCCCGCTTCGACGATCGCCGCGCGGATCTCCTCGCCTTCCGCGTAGGGGCCCCACACTTCGAGGCCGGGGGCGCCCGCCATGCCGTGCCGCAGGGCGCGCACTTTCCGCCCGGCGATCGTGATGACGTCCATGTTGAAGAACTTGATGTCGGGCACCGGGCCGCCGTTCAGCTTCTCGATCACCTGCTTCGCGTTGGGACCCTGAATCTGATAGCGGTAGAAGTTGCGCACGACGGGCTTGCCGCCCGGGCGTGACGGCGACCGATCGTCCTTGCGGGTCGTCACGTTGTAGCCGCCCGTCTTGGCGTGGAACTCGATCCAGTTGGCGGACGGCGCCCGGCCGACATAGCTCAGCTTGTTCTCTTCGAGGTGGAAGAGGATGCCGTCGCCGATGATGTGGCCGTCGTAGCTGCAGGGCGCGAACTGCTTGGCGCGGTTGACGGGGAACTTCGCGAAGCTGTTGGTCGCCAGGTGCGAGATCAGCTTGAGGGCATCGGGACCTTCGACGTACTGCTCGACCATGTGGTGCGACTGGTCGAAGAGCACGCAGGTCTCGCGCCAGGCGCGCTGCTCGTCGCGCCAGTTGGTGTATTCAGCGGGTACCACGGGGTAGACGTACGCGCCGATCTGCGAATTGCGCAGCATCGTCACGGGGTTGCCGGCGGTTCGCAGCAAGTCGTCCAGGCTCTGGTGGCTCATGTTCCTTCGTCGCCTCTCGCAAAATGACGGTCGGGTATCAGACCCGCTTGATCAAGAATGTATGGGGCCGCAAGAGTATAACGGCCCCCGAACAGTCGCGCTACTCCGGGAGGTGTCCGATGTGCCGAGGATTGCTGAGCATCCCCGCCGTGCTGGCTGTCACGCTTGCCGCGTCCATCGCGCTTGCGCCGGCGCCGGCGTTTGCCCAGGCCGCCAAGCCCTGGGCCGTGCCCCGCACACCAGATGGCCAGCCTGACCTGCACGGGATGTGGGTCAATTTCGACAGCACGCCGTTCGAGACCGCCGGCACGGCGCCGAACGCGCCGGTGGCCGTGCCGCAAGGGACCGGCATCAACCCGCCGTCACACTGGACCGATCACGACAGCCCGATGCGGGCGGCGCGGCCGGCGATGGTCGTCGATCCGCCGGACGGCAAGGTGCCGGTGATGAAGTGGGCGGAAGACAAGCGCGCGTACGACCTCGACCACGTCGCGGACAACTGGGTGCACCAGACACCGTGGGAGCGCTGCATCACGCGCGGCATTCCGGCCGGGATGTTTCCGGCGGGCTACAACAACGGCTACCAGTTCATCCAGATACCCGGCTACGTCGTGATCGTGTACGAGATGATCCACGCGACGCGTGTCATCCCGCTCGACGGCCGCCCTCACCTGTCCGCGAACATCCGCACATGGGACGGCGACGCGCGCGGGCACTGGGAGGGCACGACGCTCGTCGTGGACACGACCAACTACAACGACAAGGGATCGATCGCGACCAGCGCCGCCACGGGACGCATCCGCGGGATCCCGCAGAGCGAAGCCTTGCACGTCGTGGAGCGCTTCACGCCGGTGGACGCGAACACGATCCTGTACCGCGTCACCGTCGACGACAAGAACGTCTACACGAAGCCCTGGACCGTCGAGATGCCGCTCACGCGCGACTCGAAGTACTACATGTTCGAGTACGCGTGCCAGGAGGGCAACTACGCGACGCCGAACATCCTGGCCGGCGGGCGGGCGGAAGAGAAGAAATAAGCGCCCGCGGCCCTTGGGCCTTGGTTCTTGGGCCTTTGTCCGTCCGTAGTCCCGGGAGTCCTCCGTCCAGACCACGGGACAATGGACCATGGACGAAGGACGGACCAAGACCCAAGGCCTAAGTCCTAAGGACCAGCGTACTGAGGCGGTCGACCGTGAACGCGGTCAGCGCGTCGGTGGCCGCGGGATCGGGCCCGAGCTGGCCGTCGATGGACAGCATGGCGACGCCGTGCATGCTCGCCCAGATGAAGTGTCCCAGTGCGCTGCGATCGCCGGCAGCGGGGATGGCGCCGTCGCGTTCGAGCGTCGCGAGCGCGTCGAGCAGCACCCCGAACGACGCGGACGCGTCGGAGGCGAGAGCGGCGTCGCTTTCGCAGAGCGCCCGGGTACTGGCCGAACATCATCCGGTAGTGGGCCGGGTTCGTCCTGGCGAACCGGACGTACCCCATGCCCATCGCCCGGAATCCCTCCAGGCCGCCGCCCGCCTCGTCCCAGGCTCCGCGCAACTCGCGCGAGAACGCCTGAAACCCTTCGCGCGCCACCGCGGCGAGGAGCGCCGCCTTGTCGGCGAAGTGCCGGTAGAGGGCGGTCCGCGACACGCCAAGACGGCGCCCCACGTCGCGCAGGGTCAGGGCCTCGACGCCCGCGGTCCGGATGGTGCGCGCCGCCTCGCGCACCAGGGCCGCGCGGAGATCGCCGTGGTGGTACGTCCGGCGGGCGCGCGTTCGGACTCGGGTTCGGGGCACGTCCCCCTATTCTACCGGTCACATGTTGACATCGTCAACATGTGAGGATAGTCTATGTTGACTATGACAACATTACGTCGGCTCTGGACCCTGAACGCGCCGCTCACGGCCGCCGGCCTGCTGATGCTCGCCGCGCTCGCCGCCGCCCTGGCCGGCCTCCGGTTCGATCCCCGCGTCGTCACCGGGTCGCCCGCGTGGCTCAAGCCCGCCAAGTTCGCCGCGTCCACGGCGATCTACATGTTCACGTTGACGTGGATCTTCGGCTACCTGCCGGACTGGCCGCGCCTGCGCCGCCGCGTCGCCTGGACGACGGCCGTCGTGCTGGTCCTCGAGGTGGCCGTGATCGCCCTGCAGGCCTGGCGCGGGACGACGAGCCACTTCAACGTCGGCACGCCGTTCGACGCCGTGCTGTTCGCGGCGATGGGTCTCGGCATCCTCGTGCAGACCGCGTCGTCTGTCGTCGTGGCCGTGGCGCTCTGGCGGCAGCCGTTTGCGGATCGCGCTCTGGGCTGGGCGCTCCGGCTGGGGATGGTCATCTCGATCATGGGGGCGTCCACCGGCGGCCTGATGACGCGTCCGACGACCGCGCAGCTCGCCGACGCGCGCGCGGGCCATCGCCTGACCGTCGCCGGCGCGCATACCGTCGGCGCGCCGGACGGCGGGTCCGGACTTCCCGGCACCGGGTGGAGCGTGCAGCACGGCGATCTGCGCGTGCCGCATTTTCTCGGCCTGCACGCGATGCAAGTGCTGCCGCTGATGGCGCTGTTCGTCGTCCGGCGCTCCGCCGTGGACGCGCGGCGGGTGCGGCTGGTCTGGGTGGCCGGCGCGAGCTATCTTGCGCTCTTCGCGTTGCTGCTGGCGCAGGCCCTTCAGGGGGAAGCCGCGGTGGCGCCCTCGCCGGGTCATATTGCGGCGCTCATCGTGTGGGCGTTCGGCACGGCGGCCGCTGCATGGATCGCCCGAGGTGGCGCCGCACCGATGCGGACAAGTGCCGCGGTGCTGGGGTAGGACCATGACACCAGAAGGCCTGTTTTCGATCGTGAACCCGATCGCGCTGGTCGGGTGGATCCTTCTGATCGTGCTGCCGCGGCAACGCTGGGTCGCCAACATCGCGGCAGCGTGGGCGATTCCCGGCCTGCTCGCGATCATCTACGTTGTCGTCATCGGGACACACATCATCGGAAGCCCGGGCGGGTTCTCGTCGCTGCCGGCGGTCGCGACGCTCTTCGCGAACCCGTGGCTGCTGCTTGGCGGGTGGATCCACTACCTGGCGTTCGATCTGTTCGTCGGGAGCTGGGAGGCGCGCGACGCACGCGAGCGCGGCGTGCCGCATCTCGCGCTCATGCCGTGCCTGCTGCTGACGTTCCTGTTCGGTCCGGCCGGGTGGCTGCTCTATCTACTGGCGCGCAGGGTTTTCGGCGCTGGCGCGACCGGCTGATACCCGCGCCGCTTCCATCGCACGGCGCTCCTGCCCGTACGGGTCGTCGACGGTTCGACACTCGGTGTCGAACACCATCGTGGCCCTCTTTGCCGCGTCGAACGCCGGCCAGGCCGGCAGCCCGGCGTGGTTCGGGTTCCCGGTTCGCGCGAATGACACCCAGGCCTCCGACATCCGATCGGCCAACGACTGACGATCCCTTCCCGTTCCGGTCATGAACGCCGTGCGGTCCACGTGATCGAACACGAACGGGAGCTCCATGCAATGCATCGAGCGGAGCCTGCCGTTGATCACCGGTGAGCGCCACTTGAAGTAGTACATGTAAGCGGGCGCCTGGCCCTGGGCGCTCTTGCGCTCGGCGATGGCGTACGACGACAGACGCAGCGGGCTGTTGTCCGACGCCATGATCAACGCGAGGTCGTCGCGAGTGGCCGTCGGCCGGTTGCTTCTGTATAGCGCGATCAGCCGGCCGGCCTCGGCGTCATCGACGCGGACCGCCCGCTTGATCCGATCCCGCAGCTCCGCGTCGTCCCTGACCTCCGACGTCCAGAATGGATCCTCCGGATTCTGGTAGGGCACGCTCTCGGTTTCGTTCGAGCCGCAGAGGATGGGGACGGTCGCCGCCAGCGGGGACGCCGACGGCTGAAACGGATGAACCGTCAGGGTCCGGCCATCCTTCACGGGGACGTAACGCAGGGAGATGTCGCCCCCTGCCGCACCGGTCAGCGCCTGCATCAGCGTCTCGGGCGGCGTTTGTTGCAGCTTGTCGAGTTCGGTGGGCTTCACGCCCAGGCGCGCGAGCAGCAGCTCCGTTGCCGCAGCGGCCTCGTGCGGCTCGAGCGCCGTGATCGCCGTATCCCACAGCGTGCTCTGAATGATGGCGCGATGAAACAGTCCCTTCGCGGCGGGCATGCCGGTCAGGATCGCCGTCTTGCCTCCGCCTCCTGACTGCCCGAAGATGGTCACGTTTCCTGGATTGCCGCCGAAGGCGTCGATGTTGTCACGCACCCACTCGAGCGCCATCACGACGTCCTGCATCCCCACGTTGCTGGACTGGCGGTACTTCTCGCCGCCCGTTTCGGCGAGGTAGAGAAATCCGAGCGCGTTGAGCCGGTGCGTCACCGTCACGACGACCGCGCCGTGCTTGCGCGCGAGTTCCTGTCCGTCGTAGAAGACCGAGTTGCCGGAGCCGGTGCGGAAGCCTCCGCCGTGGAGCCACACCATGACCGGCCGGCGGCCGTTTCGCGCGATCGCCGGCGTCCAGACATTCAGGAGCAGGCAGTCTTCGCTCGTTGGTCCGGGGCCGACCAGCGCGTCGCCGATCTCAGGCACCATCCGGCGGAGCGGTTGCGGGGCGCGAGGGCCGTACTTGACCGCCGTGCGCACGCCGGTCCAGGGCTTCGGCTTCGACGGCGGCAGGAATCGGGCGGCGCCTTCCGTTGATGCCCCGTAGCGAATGCCTTTGAAGATGTGCACGCCGCCAGCGTCGAACCCGCGCACTCTTCCCACCGTCGTCTCGACGACGGAGCCCAGGGCCTGGCCCGCCGTGCGTTGCGCCCTGGACGTGAAGGCGAGGGCGCCGGCGAGACTGAGGAACGATCGCCGGTTCATCTCGGAGCTGTGCTCATCGTTGTCGCTCAGCTGTAATCGTTTTCGTGTTCATGGCGACGTCTTCGACGTCGCGGCCACGATCATGGGACAGCCGGGGGCGTCCGTCAACGGCGAGGACGAAAACCCGGGTCCGTGTTCGAAGCGCTGCTCAAGAAGAGTGCGGCGGCGGTGACGGAAACCCGCAACCAACTCCGGGCACGAAGCTTGCTCCCGGCAGACAGCGAAACGATCTGGCTTCGCGACGGCGCTCAGGTGCATTCGATTGTCGTAAGACGATTACGTTGTGCTGACGCGTGGCGCTGGCCTGAGACTCAGATCGTCAGTAGTCCGGAGCCACCTTGAACGAACCAGCGCCCATCGGCGGTCCCGCCCGTCAGAACCGTTCGGCTCCAGAGCTGTGGCGCGTGTTGCACCCGACCGGGGAACATCTCCGCGTTCTCGCCTTTCACGGCCACGCCGAGCACGTTCGCGCCCTCTTCGAGGCGATGACACCGGCCGAGCGCACTCGCAACGCCGACCCCGAGGTTCTTCACCAGGTGGTGCTGGGCGGTCTCGCGCGCATGCACACGCTGCCGGCCGGCGCCACCGTCGAGTTGGACGGGGAGCGCGCGTTCCTCGAAACGGTCATCCAGCTGTTCGTCACCGAGTGCCGCAGCCGAGGCGCCTTTCCGCGCGAGCTGTTCCGCACGCTGCTCGACTGGTCGGATGAACTGCTCCGCGTCTCGCGCCTCAATGACGCGAACGACGTCTGCCAACTCGCGGTCGCGCTGGGCGTCAGTGCGTTCCCGGAGATCTGGCCCTGGATTCAACTCCGCATCGCGCGCACGCAGATGCTCCTCGGGAACCTCGAAGAGGCACACGCGAAGCTGCTCGAGACGTATCGGCGCCTCGACCGAATCGCCGATCGCAATGCCGTCCCGGCGCTGCTCGACACGCTCGGCACCGTGTCACTCGAGACGCGCCGCGCGAGGCTCTTCAAGCGTCTGCTCGTCGAGCGCCTCCGCACGTTCCACACGGACGGCGACGAGCGTCGGGCGGTCGTGCGTCTCCTGCAGCGGGCGAACCGCGGCATCCTTGGTGTGCTCGCAAGCGGCGACCTGTCGACGGTGGACAAGCTACTCTGGCTGACGCACTGGGCGTCCCTGGGCGCAGCACAGCGCGTCGGCTGGAGGCCGGCCACGCGCCTCTTCGAGACGTGTGCGACGGCCGGAGCGTACGTGGGGCAGTACGGACTCCGGTCCGACGTCAGCGCCGGATCTGCGCGGGCTCCGCGGACGATCGAAGCCACGCTGGTCACACGCGCCATGGGTGGCATTGGCGACTTCCTGATGATGACGCCTGGTCTTCGCGCGCTGAGAGCCATGCGTGCCCGTCGCCCGGTGCTGGCTATCCCGCGCCGCTTCTTCCCGCTCTTCGAGGGTAACGACGATGTGGAGTTGATGGACATCGACGGCGACTTCGATCCCGGCGCGTATGAGGAGTGGTTCAACCTGACCGACTGTCCGGCCGCACGCGTCGAAAGCCGGACGGCGCCGGCGGTCAGGGACAACCGCATCAAGCTGTTCGCCCGGGGCCTTGGTATCACGGGCTGGCGTCTGAAGATCATGGACCGGCGGCCGCGGTACACGGTGTCGGCCGCGGAGCTGAAATGGCGCGACCAGTACTTTGCCGATCACGGGCTCCGGCACGCGTGGGTTGTCGGCGTCCAGCCGGGCACCGACGAGTCCTACCGCGACGTCCCGCACATGCGGCACATCGTCGAGGCGCTGGCACAGCACGCGTCGGTGCTGGTCTTCGGCCGCCTGCTTCCGGCAGACGCCGAGAAGCCTCGCGTGATTCAGGCCCAGGGGCTGAACCTGCGACGGTCCTTCGCGCTTGCCAGCGGCTGCCACGTCCTGGTGACGCCGGACTCGGCGTTCTTTCATCTCGCCGGAGCCCTGGATCTGCCGTGTGTCGGTTTGTTCGGACCCACCGACGGCCGCGTTCGCGGACAGGACTACCCGCGCGCACGGATTCTGGATGCGCGGCGAACGCTTCCCTGTGTTCCCTGCTGGCGTAACGAAGTCATTCCGTGCGGCCTCACGGGACTGCGCCCCAGCCCCTGCCTCGGCGAGATTGCGCCAGCCGATGTTGTCCGCGCCGTGCAGGAATCGGCGGCCACTGCGCCGCGCCGCCTGAGTGCGGCGGGCTGAGGGCGACAGGGGCGTCCGTGATGGATCGGGCATCGATGCGTTTCACGTGGATGTACGCCAGGAGCCAGCTGCGGCTGAAGTACCGCTACACCGCGCTCGGCGTGCTCTGGAACCTGCTCGAGCCGCTCCTATATCTGGGCGTGCTGAGCGTGGTGTTCTCGTACGTGAACCGGATGCCGCTCGGCGACTACGCCGTGTTCCTGTTCAGTGCGCTGGTGCCCTGGAGGTACTTCGAGAAGGTTGTCTCCACGTGCACCGATGCCATCGTGCAGGGCGACTGGCTCCTGAAGCAGTTGCCCGCGTCGCCGCTGGCGCTCCCGGTCGCCCGCTGGATCGTCGCGTCGATCGAGTTCGGGTTCTCCTTTGCCGCCGTCGCGCTGATTCTCGTGTTCATCAAGGAACGCTGGACGGTGCACGTCATCGCCCTGCCGTTTGCGTCGCTGCTGTGGGCCGTGACCGCGCTCGGCGTGGGCCTGTGCTGCGCCACCCTTTTCACGTTCTTTCGTGATGTCCGGCCGATTGTCCAGATCGCGTTGATGCTGGCGTTTTTCACCGCGCCGATCCTGTTCAATCCCGACCTGTTCGCGGCGGGTTCTGCGCAGGCACGGCTGCTGGCCTGGCATCCGCTCACGTATCTCGCGGCGCTGTTTCAGAAGCCGATCTACGCGGGCCGGTGGCCCGGACCGATGGACTGGGCCGTGTCGTCTGCCGCTGCTGTCGCATCCATGTCGCTCGGCATCGCATCGGTGTACTGGGCGCGCCCGCGTCTCTACTTCTACCTGTGAGGCAGGCCACTGTGAACGACAGCGTCTTCGACCTCAGGGACGTGAGCGTCAGCTTCCGCAGGCACGCGGTCGAAGCCCGGAGCCTGAAGTACTCCCTCACGTCGTGGCTGCGCGGACAACCGCGGGTGGCGCACGCGGCGCTCTCCCACGTGTCGTTGTTGATCATGGCAGGTGAGCGACTCGGCGTCATCGGCCGGAACGGCGCGGGTAAGTCGACGCTGCTGCGCGTGCTCGCGCGGGTCATCGTGCCGCAGCATGGCCGGGTGGTGGTCGATCTTAATCGGCGAGTCGTCCCCCTGCTGGCGCTCGGAGTCGGGTTCCAGCCGGATCTGTCCGGCGCCGAGAACTGCCTCCTTGCCGGCACGCTGCTCGGGCTGACCGCTGCCCGCATCCAAGCTCGCCTCGACCACATCGTCCGGTTTGCGGAGATTGACGGATTCATCGACGAACCGGTCAAGCACTATTCGTCCGGCATGTATGCGCGCCTCGCGTTCGCGCTGGCATTCGACGTCGAACCCGGCGTGCTGCTCATCGACGAAGTCTTCGGGGTGGGGGACGAGTTCTTCATGGAGAAGTGCCTTGCGCGCATCCGGTCGCTCGTGGCCGGCGGCGTCACGTCGGTGTTCGTCTCGCACGACCTGGACTTCCTGCAGGCCCAATGCGACCGGTTGATATGGCTGGATCAGGGTCGTCTCGTCATGGACGGCGAGCCGGCCGCCGTCGCCGGCGCGTATCGCGACCGGCGCGGTGTGTTCGAGGGCTGACATGCTGGATCCACCGCTCATCGTGAACGCCACGGCCATCGGTCAGCGTGCGGACGGCATCGCTGCCTACGGCGTCAACCTGGTGAAGGCGCTGTGGAGCACCGGGGTCGAGCGTCCGATCACGGTCGTCCTCAACGAAGACGCCCGTTGTTTCTTTCCCGACGACAAGATTCCTGCCGACGTGTCGCTCCGATGGGTCGGCGCGGGCATGTCTCCGTCCCGCGGCACCCGCGGGAACCTGCGCCGATCGCTGTTCGCCAACCACCTCAGCCGGCGGCACTCGAGCGCGCTCGTCTTCGCGCTCAGTCAGCTCGAGGCGCCGATCGCCGGCGGCCGCGGCATCGTCACGGTTCACGATACGATCCCGTTGCTCTTCCGGGACACGCATCCCCGCCAATACCACTTCTACCGGCACTACCTCGGACGAGCCTTGCGTCGCGCCTCCGCCGTGATCACGCCGTCTCAGACGACCAGGGACGATGTCTGCCGCCACTTCAACCTCGACGGCGCCCACGTGCACGTCATCCCTCACGGCTGTCCGGTGCCGGCGTCGTCGTGCGCGAGGCCTGACAGGCATCGCGACCGCTACGTGCTCTGGATTGGCCGGTCGGACCCCACGAAGAATCTGGCGGCCCTGCGCGCGGCCTTCCACATGATCGAACGGCGGATGGACGTGCGCCTCATCATGGCCGGCGAAGGCACGGAGGTGGATCTGAACGCGGCCGGCTCGGACGACGGGCTCGGACGCGTCACCATCCTGGGACCGGTCAGCGAAACGGAGAAGATCGCTCTGCTCGACGGGGCGTCGGTGCTCGTGTGTCCCTCGCTGTACGAAGGCTTCGGATTTGCTCCGCTGGAGGCCATGGCGCGAGGATGCCCGGTCGTGGCTGCGCGCGCGGGAGCGCTGCCGGAGGTCTGCGGCAATGCCGCCGTGTATGTGGATCCGACGCAACCGGAACAAATCGCCGACGGGCTGCTCCGTGTGCTGACCAATCCCCACCTGGCCGGCGAACTCGTCGAGCGCGGCCGCGCGCGTGCGAGCGCGCTCACGTGGGAGGCCTCCGCGCGCGCACACCTGGCGGTCATCGAGTGCGTCGCACGTCTCGATTCGAGAGGTCTCGCGGCCCGCGCGAGCAGTGACGGCCGGATCGAAGCGGATGTCCTGCCGTGAGGCCGCTCAGCAAGCTGTGTGAGGCGGCGGACTGGTTCGACCAGGAGTTCGGCCGGATCATCCGCGACGAACTCGACGAGGAGCCGCGCTTTCATCGGAAGCAGTGGGAGTTCGCGCAGATCTTCCGGAGTCTGCAGGCGTACGGATTCCTGAACGGGAAGTCGCGCGGGCTCTCGATGGGCGGCGGAACGGAACGCCTGTTGTTCGCCGTCGCTCGCCGCGCGGGTCACTTGACGGTGACCGACCTCTACGACACCAGCAGCGCCTGGGACGACGCGCGGACCGACGATCCGGATCGCCTGCTCAAGAGCCAGGCACCCTTCGCCGTCGATCCGTCTCGCTTGACCGCCCTGCGCATGGACATGCGCGCGCTCGAGTTCGGGGACGCGGCCTTCGACTTCTGTTACTCCTCGTGTGCGATCGAGCACATCGGGAGATACGACGACTTCCTGGGGCACCTGCAGGAAGTCCGGCGCGTGCTGAAGGACGACGGGGTTTACGTGTTGACCACGGAGTTCCATTACGGAGACGAGGTCATCCCCGCCCCGCACAACTACTACTTTTCGTCGGGCTTCCTCCATGAACTGGTGAAGGCCGCATCATTCGTGGCGTCCGGCGGGGTCGACTGCACGGTGTCGCCGCACGCGTTTAACCGCCCGGTGCCTGAAAAGCTGGGCGATCTGTGCGCTGATCCCGGGGATGCGATAACGCAGAGGCTCGTGGACTCCGCGCCGCACGTGCAGCTGCTCACTGGTGGTCTGCCATTCACGTCGATGTGCCTGGTGCTGACGAAGACGGCGCCGGGCGTTTCCGGAGGAGTTTTGCCCATGGCGGGTCTCGAGGACTCTCGCCGGTTCATCGACGCCGGCGTGCGCCGCTGGAAGGCCTTCGTCGAAAACGCTCCGCTGAGTCTCGATCCCTTCGGACTGCTGGGCGACCGGCGCCCGACGCGCGGCGTTTCCCGGCTGGCCGTGCAGGACGGAGACCGCACGCTGTTCCACACCGGCTACGTCTGGCTGGGGAGCGCGGCGCGCACCGTGACGGTGGAACTGGAGGCCTGGCCAGCCGGCACCGGCGAGGCGTCGATTGAGCTCCGCCTCCATCGCCATCAGGCGCTGCTGCCCGAGACGGTCATCTGCTGCGCCAGCATCGCCGTCTCGATCCGCAGCCGCGGGCGTGTCCGTGTCCGCCTGCCGATCGCCGCTGAAGACGGTTGCTCGTATGCCGTGCTCGGCCAGGTGACGACCGGCGCGTGCTGGTTCGACGAGGCTGCCGTCCGGGTCAGCGCGGGATGCGCGGGTGCGGCTACCTAGCGGTACGGCCCCGCCGCTGGTGGATCGTGTCCACCAACCTGGACGTCGACAGGCCCTTCAGCAGCGGGATCAGCACGACGCAGCCGCCGTGGCCTTCGACGAAGTCGCGGCCCACGACCTGGTCGATCGTGTAATCGCTGCCTTTGACGAGGATATCCGGACCCAGCGTCTGAATCAGGCGCAGTGGCGTCGGCTCCGAGAACAGCGTGACGTAGTCCACGAATCCCAGAGCCGCCAGCATTTCCGCTCGCTGGGCGCCTGGAATCACCGGACGTCCCGAACCCTTCAGCCCCTTCACCGACGCATCGTCGTTGATCGCCACGACCAGCACGTCGCCGAGCGCACGCGCGCGCTGCAGCAGGTGAAGGTGCCCGACGTGCAGCAGGTCGAAGCAGCCATTGGTGAACACCACCCGGCGGCCATGTGCGTGCGCTTCTGCGACGCGTGCGGCGAGAGCCGATCGCGAGAGCACCTTGGATCTGGCTTGCGACACTTCGCCTTCCATGACGCGTGCGAGCGTTTCAGACTCGACCACCGTCGTGCCGACCCGTCCGACGACGATCCCGGCGGCGGCGGTCGCCAGGCGAGCGGCGTCGATCAGCGGCAGACCCGCTGACGCGGCCAGACCCATGACGGCGGCAACGGTGTCTCCCGCGCCCGTCACGTCGAAGACCTCATGCCGCTGCAGAACGGGGATGTGCGTACGACGAGTCGGCGCGCGGGAACCCGGCCCCGCTTCGAACAGGTCCATGCCATCGGCGCCACGCGTGACCAGCAGGGCGTTGAGTGCAAGCGCTCGCATCACTGACCGAGCACGGCGCTCCAGATCGTCTTCGCCCCTGGCGGCGGGAGCGACCGAGGCGGTCGCGTCCAGGAGTTCCTTCTCGTTCGGCACCAGTAGATCCGCGCCGCGGTACTTGCCGAAGTCGCGACCCTTCGGGTCGACGAGAAAGAAGGCGCGGCGCCCACGACGCGTTCGCGGCGCGTCGAAACACGCCGCGAGGATCCGTGCGGTCAGCACTCCCTTGTCGTAGTCGGAGCAGACGACACCGCACACCTTCGAGCTCACTCTGTCAATCGCGGCGATCAGACGTCGTTCAGTCTTCGCGTCCACTGGGAGGCGTGTCTCACGATCGATGCGCAAGAGGTGCTGGCCGCGTGCGACGACTCGGGTCTTCGTGGTCGTCGGCCGGTCGGCCGATTCGATGACGCCGCGCGTGTCCACGCCGGCCGCACGGGCAGCTCGAAGCAGGTAGTGGCCGGCGGCGTCGGTGCCAATCACGCCCGCCAGACGCACGCGGCAACCGAGCGCCGCCAGGTTCATGGCCACGTTGGCCGCGCCACCAGGACGGTCGGCTTCACGCTCCCACCGCAGCACCTGAACCGGCGCCTCGGGCGACATCCGCTCGACGTCGCCCCAGACGTAATGGTCGCAGATGATGTCGCCGACCACGAGAATCGGTCCGGGCGCGACCGGGATCTGTTTCGAAGGGACCATGGGCATCAGGAATGGCGCCGCCGGCGTTGCCGGCGTGTCCGCGGCCGCGCAAGGCGCAGGTCGAGTCCCTCGCACAGCACGTGCACGATCAGTTCGTGCACCTCCTGGATCAGGGATACGCGCGACGCCGGCACGACCAGCGAAAGGCCCGCGAGTTGACGGGCCGGACCGCCGTCTTGTCCCAGGAGGGCGGCCGTTCGCGCACCGCGGCGTGTCGCCGCGCGCAGACCGAGAAGGACGTTTGGCGACCGGCCGCTCGTGCTGAGTGCGATCGCCACGTCGCCCCTCTCCGCCAGAGCCTCGATCTGCCGTTCGAATACGTGTTCGTAGCCGTAGTCGTTGGCAAGGGCTGTGAGGACGGACAGGTCGGTCGTCAACGCCACCGCGGAGAGGGCCTTCCGTTTCTTCTCGAACCGCCCCACCAGTTCGGCGGCCGCGTGTTGCGCCAACGCGGCGCTCCCGCCGTTACCGAACAAGATCACCTTGCGACCCGCGATGAGCGCGTGACCCACGAGGTTGGACAGCTGTATCACCTGCGCGCCCAGCGCGCCTTCAGCCAGGGTGGCGAGCAGGTCCGCTCGATCGGCGAGGGCACGGCGCCACAGTCCGAGGTCGGGCTTCACGAGGAAAACGATAGCACGCGAGGTTCCGCGCCGAAGATGCCGAAGCGCGAGCGGCCGACGCGCTCGGAAGTCGTCAAGAACGGCGGGCAGATGGCGTACGATTGGGGCGCGATAAAGCGCAGCGGAGGGCGGTCATGAAGACGAGACACGTCGCGTCGATTGCCGGGCTCGTGGCGGCGTGCGCGCTGGCACCGCTGGCCGCCGCCGACTGGAAGGCCCCGCGCACCCCCTGGGGTGATCCCGATCTGCAGGGCACCTGGACGACCGAAGCCGAGCTCACCGTGCCGTTCGAACGGAACGCACAGTACGGCGACCGCCAGTTGCTCACCGACACGGAGTTCGCGCAGCGCCTGAAGCAGACCGAGACGCAGCTGGCCACCGACAATGCCGAGTTCTCGGTCGAGGGCGCCGATATCACCAACGCGGGCGCGGTCGGCTCGGCCACGTCGCCGCCGCCTCACTGGCTCGAGCGCCGCGAGACGTCGCGCCGCACGTCGCTCGTCGTCGATCCGCCGGACGGCCGCGTTCCGCCGATGACGCCCGACGCGCAGCTGCGTCTGGCCGCGGCGCTGCGCGGCGGTCAGGGCAACGGCCCCTACGACGGCCCCGAGGAGATGTCGCTGTGGGTTCGATGCATCACGCGGGGCCTGCCCGCCGTCACGTTTCCGACGGTCTACAACGCGAACACGCGCATCATCCAGGGCCCCGGCTACGTGGCCATCACGTATGAGATGATTCATGACACGCGGGTCATTCCCATCGGTTCGATCGGGCACCTCCCGCCGTCCATGCGCCAGTTCCTGGGCGACTCGCGCGGTCACTGGGACGGCGACACGCTTGTGGTGGACGTGACCAACTTCACGGGCCGGACGCCGTACCGAGGGTCGAGCGACGGACTGCACCTCGTCGAGCGGTTCCGCCGCGTCGACAAGGACACGGTGCGGTACGAGGTGACGGTGGACGATCCGCGCACGTGGCAGAAGCCCTGGACCGCGGCGCTCGACATGCGTCCGCAGCGCGCGGGGCTGTTCGAGTACGCGTGCCACGAGGGCAACTACGCGATGCGGAACATCCTTATGGGTTCGCGCGCGGCCGACGGCAAGTAGACGAGACAAAGTTGAGGAGGAGCGGCATGAAACGGTTGATCGTCGGGGCTCTCTTGTGTGCGGCAGCGGCTGCGGTCCCCGCTGCGCAAATGCCGACATATGGCGTCACGGTGACGGTGGCGAAGAACGTGGACGCGGCGAAGTTCAAGACCTATGCGTGGACGAAGGGCGGACCCTCGGCCGACAAGGCCATCGATGCGCAGATCATGGCCGCCGTCGACCGGGAGCTGAGCGGGCTTGGCATGAGCAAAGCCGCGTCGGGGAAGGGCGACGTGCTGGTGACGTACTACTCGCTCAGGCGCACCGACGTGAATCTGAAGGCGAAACCGGACGCGTCCGGGCAACGGCCTGAGTATGCGGTCGGCTCGTTGCTCGTCGCGATGCTCGACCCGGCAACCCGCCGCCGCCTGGTGCAGCTACGCACGGACAAACCCGTCGACCTGGATCCGGCGAAGACCGAATCGATCATCAACGGCGCCGTGGCCGAGCTGTTCACGAAGTACCCCACCCGGCAGAAGTGACGCGCCAGCGAAGCCGCTAGGAAGATCGCCCTCCGCCACGCCGGAGGCCACTCCGACATCTCGGAGGAGGCCTGCTGTGCTTGAACGCGGATCCTCCAGCCTGAACGTGGTACCGCCCTTGCTGCATCTGACCGCAGAGGTCGAGTCGTCCTCGACCTCTGCGGACTTTTCCGCACCAAGGCGCGGGATTCTCTCGATGCAGACCAGCCCACCGACGGCACGCCTTCAACAGGAGCTCAGCCATGTCCGGTCAGCCCACTCGTCTTGAACGCGATCTTCTTGGCGACAAAGCGGTGCCTGCCGACGCCTATTACGGCGTTCAGACAGCGCGCGGCCTCGAGAACTTCCACATCTCGGGCGTGGAGCTTCGACTCTATCCCGACCTGATTGCCGCCTTCGCCATGGTGAAGATGGCGGCGGCGCGTGCGAACGTCGAGTGCGGCCAGTTCAGCAAGGAGATTCTCAAGGGCATCGAAGGGGCGTGCCAGGAACTGATCGACGGGAAGCTCCACGACCAGTTCCGCCTCGACATGTTCCAGGGCGGCGCGGGCACGTCGACCAACATGAACGCCAACGAGGTGATTGCCAACCGGGCGCTCGAGCTGATGGGTCACAAGAAGGGCGAATACCGCTACTGCGACCCGCACGATCACGTGAACGGGTCGCAGTCCACCAACGACGCGTACCCGACATCGCTGCACATCGGACTGGCGCTCGGCAACAAACGCGTGGTCCAGGCGGTCAACGAGCTGATCGCGGCGTTCCGGGCGAAGGGCCAGGAGTTCGACAAGATTCTGAAAATGGGACGCACGCAGCTCCAGGACGCGGTGCCGATGACGCTCGGCCAGGAATTCAAAGCCTTTGGTGAAACCCTGGCGGGCGAGGTCCGCGCGCTCGAGGCCATGCAGCGCGTGATGTGCGAAACCAACATGGGCGCGACAGCGATAGGAACGGGTCTCAACGCGCCCCAGGGATACGCGGAGAAGTGCACGGCGCATCTCGCGGCGATCTCCGGGTTGCCCGTGTATCTCGCCTCGGACCTGATCGAAGCGACGCAGGATACACAGGCGTTCGTGCTGTACTCCTCCTGCATGAAGAGCCTGGCCATCAAGCTCTCGAAGGTCTGCAACGACTTGCGGCTGCTGTCGTCCGGCCCGCGATGCGGACTGCGCGAAATCAACCTGCCGCCGAAGCAGCCGGGCTCGTCCATCATGCCGGGGAAAGTGAACCCCGTCATCCCGGAGGTCGTGAACATGGTCTGCTTCCGCGTGATCGGCAGCGACCTGACGGTCTCGATGGCGGCCGAAGCCGGCCAGCTGCAGCTGAACGTCTTCGAACCGGTCATCGCGGCCTGCCTGTACGAAGCGCAGACGATGTTCATCAACGCGGCGCGGACGCTGCGTGTGCACTGCATCGAGGGCATCACCGCAAATCCCGAAGTCTTACGCCACTACGTGGAGTTCAGCATCGGAACGGTCACCGCCCTCAACCCCGTCATCGGCTACGACCGATCGACCGAGCTGGCCGCGGAAGCGGCGAAGACCGGCCGCGGCATTCTGGAGATCGTCCGCGAACGGAAGATTCTGACCGAACAGCAGATCGCCGACGTCCTCGATCCGATGAAGATGACGGGGCAGGGCCGTCCCGCATGACCCGCGCCGCCGCCGGTCTCCTGGCGGTGCTCACGCTGGCGCCGGCCGGCCAGGAGGCGCCGGCGGTCGAACGCCTGGCGCACCTTCACCGGCAGCTGGTCGGCGCGCGGCCAGCGTCAGACGATTCCCGTCGAAGACGGCCGCGCCGCCGGCATCGTGCACCTGTCCGGAGCGATCGTGCTCGCGAAGGGAACCGAACTCGGTGGCGGGATCCTGGCCGAAGCGATCGCCTTCGACGATGGCCGGACCCTCAGCGTCGGCCGGGCGGTGTGGACGGACGCGCGCGGGGATCGGGTGTTCAGCGAGCTGAGAGGCGAGCCGCTCGCCGCCGGCCGACGGATCCGCGGAACGATCACCGGCGGCACGGGACGCTACGACGGCGTGGTCGGCGAGTACGAGCTGACCTGGCAGTACGTTGCGCGGGATGACGACGACACCGTTCAGGGACGCGCGATCGACCTGCGGGGACGGATCCGGAAAGGCGCGCCATGACGGCGTCCGCCGGCGGAACACGCGCCGTCACCGTGCCGGCGGTGATTGCGCTGGCGATCGTCGGGATGTGGCTCGTACCGCCGCCGGAGGGGCTGACGGTTCAGGCGTGGCGGCTCTTCGTCATCTTCGCCGGGGCCATCGGCTCCGTGGTGGCGAACGCTCTTCCGATTCTGACGGCCTCGGTCATTGCTGTCGCGTCCTCGGTCCTGTCGGGGCTCCTGTCGCCGGCGAAGGCCTACGCCGGGTTCGCCAACGGCACGATTCTTCTCATCGTGCTGGCGTTTCTGGTGGCGCGCTCCGTCGTGAAATGCGGGCTCGGCGCGCGAATCGGCCACCTGCTCGTCAGCCGCTTCGGCCGATCCACGCTCGGGTTGTCCTACAGCATCTTTCTGGTGGACGGCATTATCGCTCCGGCGTTTCCGAGCAACACGGCCCGCTCCGGCGTCATCTTCCCATTGGCGTTCTCGCTGGCCGAAGCGGCCGGTGCGAAACCGGGCGACGACAGCCGCCGGCGCCTTGGCGCCTTCCTGATGTTCTCCGGTATCGTGAGCCTGAGCCTCTCCTCCGCCCTGTGGCTGACGGCGATGGCCGCCAATCCACTGGGGACCGAGATCGCCAGGACGTTCGGGGTCGAGATCGGATTCGGCTCGTGGCTGCTCGCCGCGTCCGTTCCGACGCTCGCGGGCATGGTGCTGATGCCGCTGCTCCTGTACCGGGTCATGCGGCCGGAGCTCACCTCCACGCCGCAGGCGCCCGCGGCAGCCCGCGCCGCGCTCACCGCGCTTGGACCGCTTCGCCGTGACGAGAAGATCGTGCTGCTGGCCTTTGTCGGGATGGTGGCGCTCTGGGCGTCGGCGGCGACGCTCAAGCTCGATTCGACGGCCGTCGCGTTTCTCGGCCTCGGCGGTCTTCTGGCATCCGGGGTGCTGACACTCGAAGACATCAGGCACGAGGGCGACGTCCTGGCGACGTTCATCTGGTTCGCGGTGCTCTTCACGTTGAGCGGCCAGCTCAACGAGCTCGGCTTCATGGGGTTCCTCGGACAACGTCTCGCCGACGCCATGGGTGGATTTTCGCCGGTCGTCGCCGGACTGGCGCTGGTCGGCGCGTACGTGCTGCTGCACTACGTCTTCGTGAGCCAGACGGCACACCTGCTCGCGCTGTTCGGGGTCTTCCTCGATGTTGGCGTCAAGCTCGGCGTCCCGGCTGCGCCTCTCGCGTTTCACCTGCTGTGCGCGACCAACTACTTCTCGGCGATCACGCCGCAGGGCTCGAGCGCGAACCTCCTGTTTGCCGGAAGCGGATATCTGTCTCAACGGGATCTCTACCGCCTCGGCGCCCTGACGACCGCGTGCAGCATGCTGATCTACCTGATCATCGGTACGCCATGGTTCCGGCTGGTGCTGCGATGACCGAGACGTTCCACAATCATTGAATTGGGAGGCTGACCATGCAGAAGCAGTCACGATACCGTCCGTTCTCGGTCCTGGGGATCGTTGCGTTGGCGTTCACGGTGACCGCGTCCGGCGTCGCATCCGCTCAAACGGCCGCTCCGGCGAAGGCGTTGCCGACGGTTGTCGTGCTCGCGACCGGCGGAACGATTGCCGGCGCGGCGGGGAGCGACGTGCAGGCCGCGTACACGTCGGGTCAGGTCGGCGTGCAGCAGCTGCTCGCCGCGGTGCCCCAGGCCAAGAAGCTGGCGACGCTCCGAGGCGAGCAGATCTCGAACATCGGTTCGCAGGACATGAACGACGCGGTCTGGCTGAAGCTGGCCAGCCGCATCAACGAACTGACCGCCCAGAATGACGTGGCCGGCGTGGTGATCACGCACGGCACCGACACGATCGAGGAGACGGCCTACTTCCTCAACCTGGTCGTCAAATCGCGCAAGCCGGTGGTCCTGACGGCGGCGATGCGTCCTTCGACCGCGCTCTCGGCCGACGGCCCCCTGAACTTCTACAACGCCGTCGCCGTGGCGGCCAACAAGGACGCGGCCGGGCGCGGCGTGCTCGTCGTCGCCAACGACTGGATTCACGGAGCGGCGTCGCTGACCAAGACAAGCACGACCGCCGTGCAGACGTTCCTCTCGCCGCTGTCCGGCCTCATCGGGACCGTCGCCTACGGCACCGTCGAGTTCTACCGCGGCCCGGTCGGCAAGCACACGGCCGACTCCGAGTTCTCCCTCGCAGGCGTCACGCAGCTCCCGCGGGTCGACATCGTCATGGCCTACGAGAACATGGACGGCGCGCTCATCGATGCGGCCGTCGCGGCGGGCGCCAAAGGCGTCGTCATCGCGGGCGTCGGCAACGGCAATCTGACGGAGGCGGCTGTCAAGACGCTGGCGAAGCACGCAAAGAACGGCATCGCCTGCGTGCGTTCCTCGCGCGTGACGACGGGCGTCATCGGACGAAACGTCGAGCTCGACGACGACAAGCTGGGTTTCGTGGCGGCGATGGAACACAATCCGCAGAAGGCCCGTGTGCTGCTGCGGCTGGCGCTGCTGAAACAGCGGTCGGCGACCGACATCCAGCGGCTGTTCACGCAGGTCCTGAGCCCGGCGCGCCGGCAGGACGAAACGAAAGGCTGAGGGACGACCTATGGTGAGCAGGCGGCGGGTCACGATAGACGCAAACGAGGCGGCGGCGTCGGTCGCATATCGAGCCAGCGAGGCGATTGCCATCTACCCGATCACGCCCAGCAGTCCGATGGCCGAATGGTGCGATGAGTGGGCGAGCCGCCAGAAACCCAACCTCTGGGGCGCGATCCCAGAGGTGGCGGAAATGCAGTCGGAAGGGGGAGCGGCGGGGGCTATCCACGGCGCGCTCCAGGCAGGGGCCTTGTCCACCACGTTCACGGCGTCCCAGGGCCTCCTGCTGATGATCCCCAACATGTACAAGATCGCCGGGGAGCTGACGCCTTTCACGATGCACGTGACAGCCCGCACGCTCGCCACGCATGCGTTGTCGATCTTCGGGGATCACTCGGACGTGATGGCCTGCCGTCAGACGGGATTCGCGCTCCTGTGTTCGAACTCCGTGCAGGAGGCGCACGACATGGCCGCCATCGCGCACGCCGCCACGCTCGAGACGCGCATCCCCTTCATGCACTTCTTCGACGGCTTCCGCACGTCTCATGAGGTCGCGAAGATCGAAGAGCTGACCGACGACGACCTGCGCAGCCTGATCGACGAGCCTTCGATTCACGCGCATCGCCGGCGCGCGCTCACCCCCGATCGCCCGGTACTCCGGGGAACGGCACAGAATCCGGACGTCTTCTTTCAAGCCCGGGAGGCCGCCAACGGCTTCTACGACGCGTGTCCCGGCGTCGTCGACCGCCTGATGCAGTCGTTTGCCCGCCTGACCGGCCGGCGCTACGGCCTGTTCGAGTACGTCGGCGATCCCGCCGCCGAGCGCGTCATCGTCCTGATGGGTTCGGGGGCGGAAACGACGCACGAAGCGGTGGAGCGCCTCGTCGCGCTTGGCCAGAAAGTCGGCGTCCTGAAGGTCCGGCTCTATCGCCCGTTCGCGCGCACCGCGTTCCTGTCGGCGCTGCCGAAGACCGTCCGCAGCCTGGCGGTGCTGGATCGCACCAAGGAGCCAGGCGCCCTCGGCGATCCGCTCTACCTGGATGTCGTGACCGCGCTCGCCGAGTCGCACGCCGAGGGGTTCTCGCCGTTCAGGGCCCAGCCACGCGTGATCGCCGGCCGCTACGGTCTGTCGTCGAAGGAATTCACGCCGGCGATGGTGAAGGCGGTGTTCGACGAGCTCGGCAAGGAGAACCCCAAGCGCCATTTCACGGTCGGCATCGTCGACGATGTGACGCACACTTCGATCCCCTGGGATCCGTCGTTCCGGACCGAGTCCGAGGACGTATCCGCATCGCTGTTCTATGGCCTGGGCGCCGATGGGACCGTCGGCGCCAACAAGAACTCGATCAAGATCATCGGCCAGGAAACCGACCTGTACGCGCAGGGATACTTCGTGTACGACTCGAAGAAGTCCGGGGCGATTACGATCTCCCACTTGCGCTCCAGCAAGCATCCGATCCGATCGGCCTATCTCGTCGATCGTGCCGGCTTCGTCGCCTGCCACCAGTTCGAGTTTATCGACAAGATCGACGTGCTCGAGCACGCGGCTCCCGGCGCCGCGTTTCTCCTGAACGCGCCTTTCAGCGCGGACCAGGTCTGGGATCAGCTGCCGAGCGAGATGCAGGAGCAGATCATCGACAGGAAGATCCGCTTCTTCGCGATCGACGCGTACGAGTTGGCGAAGCGGGCAGGCATGGGGACGCGGATCAACACGATCATGCAGACGTGCTTCTTCTCGATCGCCGGCCTGCTTCCCCGCGATGAAGCGATCGCGCACATCAAGAAGAGCATCGAGAAGACGTACGGCAAGCGCGGCCCGGAGGTCGTGCGGCGCAACTGCGAGGTCGTCGATCAGGCGCTGGCTCACCTGCACGAGGTGCGCGTGCCGGCCGCCGTGAGCGCCAGGCGCCGGCGCCCGCCGCTCGTGTCCGAGCTCGCGCCAGACTTCGTGCAGAAGGTGACGGCCGTGATGCTGGCCGGGAAAGGCGATCTCCTCCCCGTCAGTGCGTTTCCGGTGGACGGGACCTGGCCCGTCTCGACCGCGAAATGGGAGAAGCGGAACATCGCCCTCGAGATTCCCGTCTGGGACTCGAAGATCTGCGTACAGTGCAACCAGTGCGCGCTCGTCTGCCCGCACGCGGCGATTCGCGCGAAGGTGTACGACGAGAGCGCGCTGGCGGGCGCGCCGCAGCCGTTCAAGTCGACGCCGTACAGGGGCAACGAGTACAAAGGCCAGCGCTACACGATCCAGGTGGCGGCTGAGGACTGCACGGGCTGCAATCTGTGCGTCAACGTCTGTCCGGCCAAGGACCGTACGAACCCGAAGCACAAGGCCATCGACATGCACCCGCAGGCTCCCCTGCGTGACGAAGAACGGGTCAACTACGACTTCTTCCTCAATCTCCCCGAGGTCAGCCGGACGGAGATGACGAAGATCGATCACAAGAGCTCGCAGTTCCTGGAGCCGCTGTTCGAATATTCCGGCGCCTGCGCCGGCTGCGGCGAAACGCCGTACATCAAGATGCTCACGCAGCTGTTCGGCGACCGGCTGCTCGTCGCCAACGCGACCGGCTGCTCCTCGATCTACGGCGGCAACCTGCCGACCACGCCGTATACGACCAATCGGGACGGCCGCGGGCCAGCGTGGGCGAACTCGCTGTTCGAGGACAACGCCGAGTTCGGGTTCGGTTTCCGGCTGGCGCTCGACGCGCACGTGGCCGGCGCGCGCGGCCTGCTCCGGCGGCTCGCCTCGCAGGTCGGCGAGGGCCTCGCCACGGCGATACTCGACGCAGATCAGTCCTCCGAGGCCGGGCTTGCGGAACAGCGTCAGCGCGTCGAGGCCCTCCGGCGGCAGCTCGCCGCGGTGCCGACCGACGAGGCCCGCCGGCTCGAAACGCTGGCGGACTACCTGGTCAAGAAGAGCGTGTGGCTCGTCGGCGGCGACGGGTGGGCCTACGACATCGGCTACGGCGGGCTCGATCACGTGCTGGCGAACCGGCGGGACATCAACGTGCTCGTCCTGGATACCGAGGTGTACTCGAACACGGGTGGCCAGGCGTCGAAAGCGACGCCGCTCGGCGCGGCGGCGAAGTTCGCCGCCGCCGGAAAAGCTGTCGGGAAGAAGGATCTCGGCCTGCTGGCGAACATGTACGGTCACGTGTACGTCGCGAAGGTGGCTTTTGGCGCCAAGATGGCCCAGACCGCTCAGGCATTTCTCGAGGCGGAGTCTTATCCCGGACCGTCGCTGATCATCGCGTATAGCCACTGCATCGCCCACGGCTACGACATGGCTGATGGCGCCAAGCAGCAGAAGCTGGCCGTCGACTCCGGCGTCTGGCCGCTGTACCGCTTCGATCCTCGGCGCGGGGCCAAAGGCGAGCCACCGCTGCATCTCGATTACGGTCCGCCCAAGGCGCGTGTCGGCGACTACATGCGCAACGAGTCGCGCTTCCGGATGGTCGAACGAGCCGACCCGGCCCAGTACAAGAAGTTCGTCCGGGAGTCTCAGGCAGCGGCCGATCGCCGCTACGCGGTGTACCAGCAACTGGCGGGCATCACCGTCCCGGTGATCGACACGGCCGAGCCGCCGCCGGCGCGTCCCGACTCGAAGAAGGAGGAATGATGGATCTGAGGACCACGTACCTCGGGATGCCCCTGCCTCATCCCCTCATCGTCGGCGCGGGCCCGCTCGGTGACGATCTGGACACGGTGAAGGCGCTCGAGGATGCCGGCGCCGCCATGCTGGTGTTGCGATCATTGTACGAGGAGGAAATCACCGGCGAGCAGATGGACGCCTTCATCGACGAGGAGAGCCACGCCGACTCGTTCGCCGAGGCCAACAGCTTCGCGCCCTCGCCGACATCTTCGCTTGGTCCCGACGAGTATCTCGAGCACCTGAGACGCGTCAAGGCAGCGGTCCACATCCCGGTGATTGCGTCTCTCAACGGCGTGACCCCGGGCGGATGGATCTCGTTCGCCCGGCTTCTCGAGGACGCCGGCGCTGACGGTCTCGAACTTCACCTCTATCACGCGGCCAGCGACATGACGACCAGCGCGGCCGACGTCGAACGCCAGTCGATCGACATCGTGCGGGAAGTCAAACGGAGCATCCGGATCCCGGTGGCCGTCAAGCTCGCGCCGCTCCTCACCGCGTTTGCTCACTTCGCGCGCCAGCTCGATGAGGCCGGCGCGAACGGCCTCGTGCTCTTCACGCGATTCCATCGCATCGATCTCGATATCAAAGAACTCGAGGTGATTCGCACGCTGCCGCTGTCCGACTCGTCGGAGCTGCCGCTCCGGCTTCGCGGCACCGCAGCACTGGCCGGGCGCGTGAAGGCGTCGCTCGCGATCACGGGAGGCATCCACACCGCCGTCGACGTGGTCAAGGCGACCATGGCGGGCGCCCATGCCACGCAGATGGTGTCGGCGCTCCTTCGCCACGGCCCGTCTCACCTGACGACGGTCCGCCGCGATCTCGAGGCGTGGATGCAGGAGCACGAGTGGAACGCGCTCAGCGACATGCGGGGCAACATGAGCTTCGAGCGGATTCCCGACCCGGCCGCCTACGAGCGCGCGAACTTCCGCATGGCCCTGCGGTGAGCGGTTCGGCGTGCTCCGCGTGCTCTGCGTTGATCGTGATCAACGAGTACGGGTCACTGGCGCTAGGTGGCGTTCCGCGACCCGCCGCGATGTCCTCGCACCTCGTAACGAAGCTCCGTCATGCCGCTTTTGTAGGCTTTGACCTCCGCCAGGTGGAGGGCGATGTCTCTGTCGAGCTTCGCGAAGAATGGGATCCCGTCACCAATCACAATCGGCACGACCGAATAGCGAATTTCGTCGGCCAGCCCGAGACGAAGGCATTCGGTGGAGACCACACCGCCTCCAACAAACCAGATGGTACGAAACGTGGGCCTCAGGTGCCCGTTCACGAACTGCGCGAGATCGCCTGAGTGGAACTCGACGGTATCCCGGGTCCGTGGCAGTTCGCGACTCGTGAGGACGAAGGTGGGTGTGTCGCCGTACGCCCACCCCAACCCTTGCGCTTCAAAACGAAGCGCGGTCTCATAGGTTCGCGATCCCATGACGTAGCAGTCGATCGTCTTGAGGAACGCCTCGACGAATCCCGGGTCCATGGTGTCCCCGCCGGCGAATTCGTCTGAGGTTTCGAGCCAGTCGACGCGCCCGTCTCTTCGAGCGATGAAGCCGTCGAGGCTCGCCACCATGTGGATCGTTACGTGAGAAGGGTGTGCCATCGTATCGATTACCTGGCTGTGATCGTCAGATTGGAAAAGTAGCCCTCGGTGCCAGGCCCGACCCAGAGTGCTACACCGCCGCGTTGCGGCTCGCGCTTCAGATCGTTGACGATGAGGCAGGGTTGCTGCGCGCCGTGCACGTAGAGCCGCGCCGTGCGGCCCGCCACTTCAATCTTGTACCTGGTCCAGACCCCTGGTTCCAAATCCACGTACGACTCGTACTTTTCAGGAGACTCCTGCCGCGAGCGGGCAAAGTCAAAGTCTGGGTGTGAACTGTATTGAGTGGAGTGATTTCGCCTGACCTGATCGTCGGCCCGGCCGTTGGTGGGTCTGAGATAGATGTACTCGTAGGCCCCGTCAGCCTGCAGCCGGAAGGCGATGCCAATGAACCCGCGCGCGCCATTGCCCGTACCGGCGGCCGGTCGGCCAGCCAAGTCCACTTCGATGGTGCCGTCCCGAAACGACACGTCCTTGACGACGGCATACGAAGCAGCGTTTTGAGCCTCCGGCGCCGCGATGACTTGAATCGCACTTCGACCGTTGTAGTTGGTCCCCGCGATCGAAACGTTCCGTCCTTCCACTCGATCGACGCGCTGGGCCGCAAGTGGGACGGCAAGCAGCACCGATAGAGCCGCCAGTGTCACGCGCCTGGCTGAAGGAGAGATGGTGCTCATTTCTTGTCTCCGTGCTGAAGGCTTCCCTGCGAATACTCCGGCCGACGTTCGCATCCTAGCCCAAGACCAGCGCATAGGCTAAGCCGCGTAATGCAGGAGTGCGCCTCACGAGGACAGTAGACCGCGGGACAGTCTATGAGGTGGGGAGGGTGACAGTAGGTTGGGGTGGGTAACGGGGTTCGAACCCGCGACTTCCGGAGCCACAGTCCGGCGCTCTACCGCTGAGCTATACCCACCATAGGGGGATCATGAATTTGGTCATCTAGTCATTTGGTCAGTGCCGTGGCCGGCATGACCGGCCCGCTGACTGGTCACCAAACCATCAGTCTAACAAATTTCGACGCATCTTGCGGCCGCGCGGCGTGTTTGGGTTAGGCTGATGCGCGTGATGCCGGTGCCCGGCGCCCCTCGACCTCGCATCGCCACGGCCGCGCTTCTGGCCGCGCTCACGATCGCCGTGTCGGCCGCCGCCGCGAAAGACCCGGAGCCCATCGACCTGGCCGGCCTGCTCGCCCGCATCGGCGAGCGCGTCGAGGCCTACTACGCGCGCGCCCAGAGCATCCTCTGTCTCGAGACCGTGCGGCTGCAGCCGATGGACTCCAACTTCACCAACGCCAGTCACGTGCGCAAGCTGGTATACGAGCTGCGGGTGTCCTGGGAGCCCGCCACCGACGGTTCGGTGCCCGAGGCCAACGTCACGCGGCAGCTCATCTCGATTGACGGCCGTCCTCCGAAACCGAAGGAGGAACCGGGCTGCCTCGATCCCAAGCCCGTCGCCCTCGATCCGCTGTCGTTCCTGCTGCCGCACTACCAGCGCGAGTACAACTTTACCTACAAGGGCACCGGCCGCACCGGCGATCGGGCGGCCGTGCTGATCGACTACGCCCCGGCCGGGTCGCCGCCGCCTGAAATCAAGTGGAACGAATCGTGTGTGTCGATCAACCTGCCGACGCGGACGACAGGGCGTCTCTGGATCGACGTCGCCAGCGGCAACGTGCTGCGCATCGACGAAAAGGTGACGGGCCCGTACGATATCGAGGTCCCGAAGTCGCAACAGCGGATGGGCGCGAACCCCTGGCTCACGCTCGACCGCGCCGATTCGACGATCCGCTACAAGACGGTGGTGTTCACCGATCCCGAGGAAGTGGTGATGCTGCCGGAGTCGATGGAGATGATGTCCGTCATCCGCGGCTCGGGCGCGCCGCGCCTGCGCATCAGGCAGGAGTACACGAGCTACCAGCGCTTCGTGACGGGCGCGCGCGTGCTGCCGTAGCGCGCTACAGGCTCTCGACCGCCGCCTTCGCGCACACGCCGTCCTGCTGGCTGGTGCCGCCCGACACGCCGATCGCGCCCACGATCATCCCATCGATCACAAGCGGCACGCCGCCCTCCACGGGCACGGCGGCGTCGAGCCCGAGGATTCTCAAGCCGTCGGGCGTCGCCGTCAGCGTGTCCTGGAACGCTTTCGTCGGCCGCTTGAAGAGCGCCGCCGATCGCGCCTTCGCCACCGCCACCTTCACGCTGCCGTTCTGCGTGTCGTCCATCTTCTCGAAGTAGACCAGCTCGCCCGAGATGTCGACGATGGCCACCGCCATGGTCCAGGTGTTGCGCCGGGCTTCGGCCAGGGCCGCGGCCGCGGCACGCCGGGCGGGTTCGAGACGGATGGAGGCGCCGTAGGACTGGGACATGCGCAAAGTATGGCAAACCGCGGTGGATTTGCAGAATCTTCCGCGGCCCCACAGTTTTGTAACCGGCGCCACCTGACTCGATGGTCACCCGCCACCTGCCATGCACCTCAACCGCGACTAACGTGCGCGCCTGAAGGCAGTTGCGGGCACTTGGCATGGTCGCGTGGCGATTACAGGATGCGGCACGGTTCGCGCAAACGTTTCCGTACGCTTCTGGAGTATCTACATGGACCAAGCCTTGGCCCCGTCGCTCGCACTGTCGCCAACCATCGTGTTCCGCGACGGCCTGGGTGAACGACGCCGCGTCGCCGATCCGACCGGCATGGAATCGGTCGACCTCTGGTACGTCAGCCGCGAACTGTCCGGCACCGCCCTCGAGGCCGGGCTGCGCGACCGCGTGAAGCGGCTGGCCAGCTTTCAGCACCCGTCGGTCAACCACATCCACAGCGTGGACCGCGTGAACAACGGCGCGACGCTCGCGGTCATTACGGAATCGGCGATCGGCGCCCGCCTGGCGGACCTCCTGGCGACAGCCGAGCAGCACCAGCTGTCGCTCGACGTCAGCGCCGCGCTGTGCGTGATCCGGCAGTACCTCCCGGCCATCGCCGCGCTGCACGACCACGACAACGAAATCGCCCACGGCGCGTTCGCGCCGGAGCGTCTCGTTATTACACCCGGCGGTCAGGCGATTGTCGTCGACCACGCGATGGGTGGAGCGCTCGAGCAGCTCCGCTACTCGCGCGAGCGCTACTGGAAGGATCTCCGCGTCGCCGTGCCGCGTTCGGCGGGGCTCCCGCATTTCGATCACCGCGTCGACGTCATGCAGGTCGGCCTCGTCGCGCTCTCGCTGATTCTCGGCCGCGGCCTGACCGACGAGGAGTACCCGGCGAAGGTGCCGGAGCTGGTCGGATCCGCCTGGGCCATTTCGGCGGCCGGCGACCTTCAGCCGCTGCCGGCCGGCCTGAGGGCCTGGCTGTCGTGCGCGCTGCAGACCGACCTCCGCAGCGCGTTCACGTCCGTCGCGCAGGCCAGCGCCGAGTTCGAGCGCATGCTGACGTCCATCGCCTACTCCGCCGACCCCGCGAGCCTGGAACGATTCCTCGCGCGCTATCAGGAGAAGGCCGGATCGATCGCGCCGCCGCCCGTGCCTGTCCGTCACGACCGGCCGGCGCCGACGATCGCGGCGGTCCCGCGGCCCGTACCACCGGCTCCGCGCGCCGAACCGTCGCTGCGCGTCGAGTCTCCTCGCGTCGAGTCGCCTCGTGTCGAGTCTGCACCACGCGTCGAGGCGCCGCCCCGTCTGGCCGCCGTGCCGCGGGCTGAACCCTCGCCGCGCGTCGAGGCAACGCCTCGCGTCGACCTCCCGCCGCGCCCGGAATTCACCCCGCGCCCGGAGTTCGTGACGCGGCCGGAGTTCGCCCCGCCGCCGGAGTTCACGCTCAGGAGAGACGAGGTCGAGGCGCCGGCGCGGTTTGAAGCCGCGGCGATTGAGCCGTCGCCGGCAGTCGAAGCGAAGGTCGACACGTCGCGTTTCGATCTGACCCCTCGCACAGATTTTTCGACCGGCTTCGATTTCCCGGCGGAAGCCCATGAGGAGCCCGATATGCCGCAGCCAAAGTCGCGTCTCGGCGGCTCGAAGCGGTCGAGCGTCATTGCCGCTGCCGTCGTGCTCGTCGCGCTCACCGGCGGCGGGATGATCGCCGCGCGCCGGTACGCGCTCGTGGGCACGGGCGGCGGCGACACCGGCACGCTGACGGTGACCTCGAATCCGACCGGCGCGCAGGTCGTCGTGGATCGTGAATCCAAGGGCGTGACGCCGACGACGCTGACGTTGGCGGCCGGGACGCACACGGTCGAGCTGCGCGGCGTTGGCGAACCGCGAACCATCTCGGTGGCCGTGGCCGCCGGCGCTCAGCTGCAGCAGTACATCGAGCTCGCGAGCAACAGTTCTTCGATGGGCCGTCTCCAGGTGCGGACCGACCCGCCGGGCGCCCAGGTGACGATCGACGCCCTTCCGCGCGGCACCTCGCCGATCACGATCGGGAACCTCGATCCGGGCGAGCACGCCGTCGTGCTGACGAGCGACGCCGGAACGGTGACGCAGTCGGTGACCATCGAGGCCGGCGTCACGGCGTCGTTGAACGTCCCCATCGTGGCGCGCGAGGCCTCGCCGCAGTCGGGCTGGATCTCCGTGGCGTCGCCCGTGGACGTGCAGCTGTTCGAGGGCGGCCGCCTGCTCGGCAGCAGCCAGACCGACCGCATCATGGTCGCCTCCGGCACACATCAGATCGAGCTCGTGAACGACACGCTCGGTTACCGCACGACGCGAAGCGTGCAGGTGACGCCGGGCAAAATCGCGGCGGTGGCGGTCAAGCTGCCGATGGGCTCGGTGGCCATCAACGCGATTCCCTGGGCCGAAGTCTGGATCGACGGCAACCGCATCGGCGAGACCCCCATCGGCAACCAGCCGGCGACGATCGGCAACCACGAGATCGTGTTCCGCAACCCCGAGCTGGGCGAGAAGACCCAGACCGTTACCGTGACGCTCACGACGCCCGCGCGGTTGAGCGTTGACATGAGGAAGAAATGATCTTCAATGCACGTCGCGCCTGCGTCGGCACGCTCCTGCTGGCCGCGATCGTCGTGTGGCCGGAGGTGCTGTTCGCCGAGGACGCGCTGACGGCCGCCCGCGACCTCTACGCGGCCGCCGCCTACGAGGATGCCCTCGCGGCGCTCGACCGCCTGCGGGCGGGTGGCGTCGCGAAGGTCGACGACACCCGCACGGTCGATCAATATCGCGCGTTCTGCCTGCTGGCGCTCGGCAAGTCGAACGAGGCGGCGCAGGCCATCGAAGCCGTCGTCTCGGCCGATCCGTCCTACTACCCGTCCAATAACGACGTGTCGCCGCGCGTGCGGGCGGCCTTCAGCGACGTGCGGCGTCGCCTGCTCCCGGACCTGGCGCAGCAGAAATACGTGCAGGCCAAGGCGTCGTTCGATCGCAAGGACTACCGCGTCGCCGCGGAAGGCTTTGGCCAGCTGCTGGACCTGTTTGCGGACCCCGACCTGGCGCCGGCGGCCGGCAAGCCGCCGCTCACGGACTTGCGAATGCTCGCGCTCGGGTTCCGCGACCTCAGCGCGCAGGCCATGGCGCCGCCGCCTGCTCCGGCGCCGCCGCCGTCGCCGGTCCCGGCCGTCGTGGCCGCCGCGCCCGCGCCGCCGCCCGCGCCGGAACCTCCGCGCATCTTCGCGTCGTCGGACGCCAACGTGCTGGCGCCCGCCGCGATCCGTCAGGAGCTGCCGCCGTTTTCCGGCACCATCTTCAGGCCGTTGCTCGGGATCGTCGAGGTCGTGATCGACGAGAACGGCGGCGTCCTGTCGGCCGCCATCCGCGCTCAGATGAACCCGCAGTACGATCGCCAGGTGCTCGCCGCCGCCGCCACCTGGCGCTACAAGCCGGCGCTGCTCGACGGGAGGCCGGTGAAGTACCGCAAGTTCATCCAGATCGCGCTCACGCCCAAATAGCGGCGCGGTAGTACCATGGCGGGCGCCGTGGCGCCCGCTCCGACCCGACTGCGTCTGCCGCATCCCGTCGTCCTGCTGGGCGGTGCGGTCGCCGTGGCCGCCGTCCTCACCTTCATCCTTCCGGCCGGCCAGTTCGATCGCCGCGACGATGTCGCGACCGGGCGGCGCGTGGTCGTGCCCGGCACCTATCACTCGACCGCGGCGTCACCGGTTGGCCCGTTTGCCGCCGCCGTTTCGATTCCCCGGGGCTTCATCGCCGCCGCCGACGTGATCGGCCTCGTGCTTCTGGTCGGCGGCGCGTGGGTCGTGGTGGACCGGTTGGGCACGCTGCCGGCGGTCGTGGCCGCGCTGGTGCGCCGCTTCGCGGGCCGCGGGCTCTGGGTGATTCCGCTGGTGTCGCTGTTTTTCGGCGCGATGGGCGCGCTCGAGAACATGCAGGAAGAGATCATCCCGCTCGTGCCCGCGCTGATGGCGCTCGGGGCCGGGATCGGCGTGGATGCCGTCTCGGTCGTCGCCATGAGCGCCGGCGCGGCGATGGTGGGCAGCGCGTTTGGCCCGACGAATCCGTTTCAGGCGGGCATCGCGCTCAAGCTCGCGCAGCTGCCGCCGCTCGGCCGCGGAGGGCTGCGGCTGGCGATGTTCGCCGCCGGCCTGGCGCTATGGATCGGCGTGACGCTGCGTCACGCGATAAAGACGCGATCCACCGCGTCCTCGGCGCCGGCCGGCGGAGCGGCGCCAGGACAGGCGCCACGGTTCGATGCGCGGCACCAGTTGATTCTGGCCATCGTCCTCATGCCGATGGCCGCGTACGTCTACGGGGCGCTGCGGCTCGACTGGGGTCTGAACGAACTGGCCGGCGGGTTTCTCGTGGCCGGACTGATCGCAGGCCTGGTCGGCGGTCTGGGGCTCGGCGGCACCATCGCCGTCTACTACGAAGGCATGCAGAGCGTGCTGCCGGCGGCGTTCATGGTGGGCGTCGCGCGCAGCATCTCGCTCGTGCTCGAGGACGGCCGTGTGGTCGATACGATTCTCAACGGCATGGCGGCGCCCCTCGCGCGCGCGCCGTCCGTTGCCGCCGCGCTGCTGATGATTCCGTTCCAGGCGCTGCTGCACGTGGCCGTGCCGAGCGTGAGCGGCCAGGCCGTGCTCACGATGCCGCTGTTCGTGCCGGTGTCCGATCTCCTGGGCTTTTCGCGCGAGGCGGCCGTGCTCGCGTACCAGACAGGCGCGGGCCTCGCGGAGCTCGTCACGCCGACCAACGGCGCGCTGATGGCGATTCTGCTGGCGGCCGGCGTCCCGTATCAGCGCTGGCTGCGTTTTTCGGCCGTGGCCGTCGTGGCGCTGGCGTTGATCGGCGTGCTCGCGATCGCGGCAGCCGTCTGAGGCCCGAGCTCTGCGGGCCACCACTCGCGGACCGAGTTGACGAGCCACAGGGCCGTCGCGTCCTGGAGCTGATCAATCGTGATGACGGCCTCTTCGATGGCGCGCTCGTCCAGCAGGTGCGCCCTGAAGGTGCCGGGGAGCAGGCCGCAGTCGACCGGCGGCGTCAGCTTCCGTCCCCCGATTTCCGCGACGATGTTCGCGATCGTCGTCTCCGTGACCTGACGTTCGGCGTTCCACAGGATCACATCGTCGGCCTCCGGACGCTTCGCGGCGTCGTAGACCTGCCGGTTCGTCGTCTTGTGATACAGGAAGATGTTGCCGGGGTCGATCGGCGCCTGCGCGAAGGCGACCCGTGCGGGTGTGGGCGTCTGGTCGAGCACAGCCCACTCGACGCGAACGGTGCCGTCGTGCGACAGGAGCAGGCGCACGCGCAGCGCGTCGGCGGACGCCGCAACCGCGCGAGCGAGCGCCGAGCGAAGATCGGCCGCGTTGTACGAATAGCCGAAGTGACGAGCCGAACCCTCGAGGCGGGTCAGATGCCGATCGAGCAGGAAGAAGCCGCGGTCGGGCGTCCAGCGGATCGTCTCGAGCAGCTCGAAAGCGTCACCCATTCGCCCCAGTGTAGCGGACGCTACAATAGATTGCATGGACGGCGCGACGTACCGGGGCGCCCTCGCGGCAGCGCCGCGAGTGGCCGAGCACTTCGCACGACACATCGAGGGGGCGCGTGGAACGGCCGCCGGACCGGTGGCGTTTGCGCCGGACGTGAACAGCCTCGAGGCGATCATCGACACGGCGTTCTGGGCAAGCCTCCGGCGCGAGGAAGGCTACGCGCCGAAGATTTCGCTCGCGTTCCTGCCGCCCGAGCAGGCCGTCCGGCCGTTGATGTTCGAGCGGCCGCTGGCGCTCGGTCCTGCGTCGCTCTCTCGCGTGGCGCCCGCTGTCGAGCGCGCCGGCATTCACCTCGGCGTCTGGCCGCGGGACGGCCAGCTCGCGGTGTGGGGCACGACGCGGACGATTCCCCCGTACTGCTTCGTGCTCGAGGTGGCCTCGCCCGGGCTTCTGGTGATCAAGCACCATCGCGGCGACATCTCGGGCAAGTTCGTCAACGTGGCCGTGCTCGAGGGCGATCGGTTGAAGATCGTGGACGAGCGAACGTCGAACCTGCCCGACTGTCCGCCGCTGCTGACGTCGCTCCTGGGGTTCGAGGAGCCGGCCTCGTGGGCGCAGTCGGTAAACGTGCTGGTGCAGCTCGCGGTGTCGATGCGCGCGCACGGGCGCGGCGGCGCGCTGCTGGTCGTGCCGGCCGGCAGCGACACCTGGCGCGAGTCGATCGTCCAGCCGATTTCGTACGGCATCGCGCCCAGGTTCGACGAGCTGGCCGACCTGATGCGGGACGCCTCAGACGATCCGCGCCTGTGGCAGGACGCGCTGGCCTCCGCCATCGAAACGATTGCCGGCCTGACGGCGGTCGACGGCGCGACGATCATGACGGACCAGTACGAGCTGCTGGCGTTCGGTGCGAAGATCTCGCGTCGGGAGGGCTGCGCCCGCATCGAATCCGTCACGGTGACCGAGCCCATCGAAGGCGCCGTGTCGACGACACTCCATCCGTCGGAGCTCGGCGGCACGCGCCACCTGTCCGCCGCGCAGTTCGTGCACGATCAGCAGGACGCCGTGGCGATGGTGGCGTCCCAGGACGGCCACTTCACCGTCTTCGCGTGGTCGCCCTGTGAGACGATGGTCCACGCGCACAAGGTCGAGACGCTGCTGCTCTAGGTGTCTTCATACAAGGGGCTGGCAGAGATGAAACGAGCAAAGTGCTCGGCGGAATTCTCCAAGGTGCTGGTCTGTCTGAAGCCTGTAACGTGCCCGGGAGGCAAGAGCCTGCAGGGTGCTGGGCTGCGAAGAGACCGCAACGTGCTCGCTCAGCACGTTGGAAACCGTGGCCGCCAAGCACGTTGGAGCGCTTTTTGGCTCCCAGCACCTTAGAATGTCCGTTTTACTCCACAGCACGTTGCTGAAGCGCGCTGAGAGGGTGACCATGAAACGGCTTTTCCGAACCAGCCTCGTCCTTCTGATTGGCGCGGTCGTTGTTGCCGTATCGGCGCCGTGCGTTTCGGCTCAATGGCCCATGTACCCGACGCCAGCCGTCCCGAAGACAGCCGACGGCAAGCCGGACCTGACCGGGCCCACGCCTCGAACGGCCGACGGCAAGCCTGACTTCTCCGGCCTGTGGATTCGCGGCGACGGACAGCTGGGGCCGGCGGGCGGCGGCACCGTGCGCGGGACGCCCCCGGCGTTTTCCGCCGGACCGCCTGTCACGACGTTCAGAGACGTCGGTGCGAACATGAAGGAAGGCCTGCCGCTGCAGCCATGGGCGGCGGATCTCGTGAAGGCGCGAAGGGCCGAGAACCAGAAGGACAACCCGGACGCGCACTGCCTGCCGATGGGGCTGATGCAGTTCCACAACCACGGCCAGCCCAGGAAAATCGTGCAGACGCCGGGACTCATCCTGATCATGTACGAGGCCAACTACGGCCTGCGGCAGATCTTCATGGACGGCAGAAAGCTCCCCGGTCCGGACGCGCAACCCTGGTGGTACGGCTACTCGATCGGCCGGTGGGAGGGCGACACGCTGGTCGTCGAGTCGAGCGGTTTCAAGGACGGCGGATGGCTCGACATCTGGGGCAACCCCATGACCGACGCGGCGAAGGTCACCGAGCGGTTCAGGCGGCCGAACTACGGCACCGTCGAAATCGACGTCACCATCGACGACCCGAAGGCGTACACGAAGCCGTGGACCGTCCGCGTCAACCAGCGGGTGGTGCTCGACGGCGAGCTGATCGAGTTCATCTGCCTCGAGAACCAGCAGTTCGAGACATACTTGGGCAAGCAGAGGTAGTGCAGGTCAGAAGTAGTGCAGGCCTTTAGGCCTGCCTGTCACGGCAGACCTGAAGGTCGGCACTACTTCTGAAGAGTCCGGTCGAAGAATCGCGCCATCGCGCTGACCGCGGTGGTCCAGTTGCGCCAGAGCAGCGAATCGTGGACGTCGTCCGGCAGGACGAGCGTCTCGACCGCGACGCCCTTGGCGAGGAGCCGCCGCTCGAGATCCACGGTCTGGTGAAAATCCACCGTGCGATCGTCGTCTCCGTGAATGAGCAGCACCGGCGACTTCCACGTCGGCACCGCGGCCACCGGTGACGAGTCGAACGCCACCTTCAGCGCCTGCCGCAGATCCGCTTCGTTGATGTTGTCGCCGGCAATGGCCCGCGCCTGCTGCATGGCGTTCACGGCTGGCAGCCGATCGTGGACGCCGTGGATGTCCACGCCCGCGGCGAAGACATCGGAGTTACGGCCGAGCGCGAGCGCCGTCAGGTAGCCGCCGAGGGACGCGCCCCACACGCCGATGCGCGCGGGGTCCACGTTCGCGCGCGTCTGGAGATAGCGTCCGGCCGCGAGCACGTCTCTGTATTCCGCCGCCCCGCGTGCCCCCGTGTTCTCGGCGAACTGGAACGCCTCGCCGTAGCCGACGCTCAGCCGGTAATCCACAGACAGGACCACGAAGCCGCGACTGACAAGATACTGGTTGGCGCCGTAGTCGTTGGCGTACTCCCACCGGTAGTGCCAGCCAAGCAGCATCTGCCGCGGACCGCCGCCGTGGATGTAGACGACAGCCGGCCGCCGGCCGCTGTTACCGACAGTGCCTGCCGGCTCGAACAGCTGTCCGTGCGCCTCGACCCCGTCGCTGGCGCGGAAGGTCACGAGCGTCGGCGTCACGAGCCGTGCCGTCGGGGAAATCCGCAGGCAGGAGACTGGCGGCGATGGCGCGAGGTGTTCCGCCGGCGAGCGGAACGACAGCCGGCGCCGGCGGCCTTTGCGCATCGGATCCGAGAAACGCCACCGTCTGCCCATCCGCCGTGACGACCGGACTCCACTCGACGCCGAGTCCGGTCGTGAGCGGCGTCGGGGCGGCCGCGTTCACCGGCACCTTGTAAAGATGACGGCGGTCGACGTCGCTGCCATCGCCGCCCGTGTTCGCGTTGTAAATGGCGAAACGCCGGTCGGGTGTCAGCGCGACCTGCTCGACCATGAACGACCCGGGCGTGAGCAGCGTCGGCTGCCCGGTCCTGTCGGTGCGCCCGGGATGCTGAATGGCGTAGAGATGCGGGAAGCCGTCCCGGTACGACATGTAGACGAGCGCGTCGTCGGCGGCCCACTGCAAGCCGATGCCGCCCGGGTTTCGCAGGATGGGATCCACGGGCGCGCGGCCGCTCGTGACCGCCGTGACGAGCGGCATGTCGCCGGCGTGGACGTCCGCGATCTGAATGGACCACGGCGGGGTTTCGAGCTTCGCCAGCGGTGCCCGCGGCGCGCCGCCCGCGCCGGGCTGCCGCAGGAATGCCAGGCGGCGTCCGTCGGGCGACCAGGCCGGCAGCGAATCGCGGAACGTCGAGGGCGCGATGAACCGGACGGGTTGTCCCTCGGTGAACAGCCCGATGAAGCTGTGGTCGTTCCGGTTCGACACGAACGCCAGCGTCCGTCCGTCGGGCGACCACGCCGGCGACTCGCTCGTCCCGCGCGCGTAGAACGCCTGCTGCGCGGGCTTCGACCCGTCGATCGGCGCGATCCAGATCTGCTTGTTCCTGACGAACGCGACCCGCGCGCTATCGGGCGTGGGCGCCGGTTCGTCGCCGTCGCCGACCAGCCGCGGCGCGCCGCCCGCGACCGGCACCGACCAGATCTGAATCTTCGGCTGGACCGGGTTCCCGGCCGGATTGGGCGGTGCCTCCGCCTGGCGGTTCGATCCGTGATCGCCGCCGCGCACGTAGACGAGCGTCGAGCCGTTGCGGGTGAACGACAACTGCGTCAGCTCCTGCCCGTCGTCCTCACTGTAAGAGGTGAGGCGTCGCGGCTCGAACGACGGGGCCGTCCGCGGCGTAGACGTTGCGGACTCCGCGTTCGTTGAACGTCCACGCGATCGTCGAGCCGACGGGCGAGGCGACGAGGTTCTCGGGCGACGGGAAGCCCAGGACCTGCTCGACGGTGAATCTGCCCGGTGGTGAGGTCTGTTGAAGGGACGTGGCCGCCAGCGGGGCGGACGCGAGCAGCGCCACCAGGATTCCGCGACGCGCCATCTGCATGGGCACCTCAGGGGGATTCTGCCACAGCGCGAAGCGCCGGCAGGCCTAAAGGCCTGCACTACACCAGAACGGGTCAGGCTTGCCAATCGAGGCCGGCGCACGTCAGCGGGCTGTGGGGATCGACGTCCAGGCCGAAGTCTTCCGCCAGGACCAGCCGCAGTTCCTCGGGCGTCTCGATCAGCCGGCCCTCCGCAGTGCCATCGCGACGCCGCTCCGTGAACTCGCGGTTGAGCAGCGTCTTGCGCCGGCCGCCTGGCAACGCGAGCGCAACGACGAGGCGGTTTCTGAAGTCGGATTGCGGATGGGCGCTCGTGTACCAGTTCGCCAACTCGCGGTCGATGTGCGGCATCTCCTCGAGCGTGAACTCGTACACGTCGTGCCAGTCGGTGCCGAAACGCACCTGATGCAGCCAGAGCGCGCCTTCGCGCGCGATGCGCCGCGGCTCATGGGGTGTCGTCTGTTCGCTCTGTTCGTCGAGGCGTATCGCGGACGTCATCGACAGGCCACCCACGCCGACGTCGGCCAGCCACGGCACGCCGTCGATCTCCACGCGGAGAAACAGGTGGGTGCGCGGCGGGATCACGCCGCCCGGGCGGCCATACCGCACGCGCGCGCTCAGCGGCGTGACGTCGAACCCGATCGCCTGGAGGACGAGCAGCAGCAGGCCGTTCTGCTCGAAGCAGTAGCCGCCGCGGCGACTCTGCACGAGCTTTCGCTCGAGCGCCGCCGGCGCCAGTTCGATCGGGCGGCCGGCCAGGACGTCGAGATTCTCGAACGGAATCGACTGGACGTGCGCCCGCACGATGCCGTTCAGCGTCGGCAGCGTCGGCTCGACGGTACCGTCGTAGCCGATGCGGGCGAAATAAGCGGCGAGATCCACGCGATCAGCCGAAGGTGGCCGGCGGCGATGGGATGAGCAGCGGCGCGCCGGTGGCGGCCTTCACCGCCTCCACTGTCGTGTCCGATGCGATTTCGCGCAGGACCAGACCCTGCGGCGTGACGGCGATCACCGCCTTCTCGGTGACGATGAGGTTCACGCACTGCACGCCGGTGAGCGGCAGCGTGCACCGCGTGAGGATCTTGTGGCCGCCGTCGTGCGTGTTGTGCTCCATCGCGACGATGACGTGCCTGGCGCCGGCGACCAGATCCATGGCGCCGCCCATCCCCTTGACCATCTTGCCCGGGATCATCCAGTTGGCGAGGTCGCCCCGCTGGTCGACCTGCAGCGCGCCGAGCACCGTCAGATCGATGTGTCCCCCGCGCACCATCGCGAACGAATCGGCGCTGTTGAAATACGCGCAGCCCGCGAGCTCCGAGACGGTCTCCTTGCCCGCATTGATGAGATCCGGGTCGACGTCGGCCTCGAGGGGATACGGGCCGACGCCGAGCATCCCGTTCTCCGAGTGCAGCGTGATGTCCACGCCGGCCGGCACGTAGTTGGCCACCAGCGTCGGGAGCCCGATGCCCAGGTTGACGTAGTCGCCGTCTTTCAGCTCGCGCGCGATGCGCTTCGCGATCCGCTCACGCATGTTGTCGCCGGCGCTCACGACGCGGCCCCGCGCACGGTGCGCTTCTCGATGCGCTTCTCGTACCGATCGCCCCGCAGGACGTGCTTCACGAAGATGCCGGGCGTCACGACGTGATCGGGGTCGATGGCTCCGGGCTCGACGAGCTCTTCGACCTCGGCGATCGTCACCCGCGCGGCCGTGGCCATCACGGGGTTGAAATTTCTCGCGGTGCGCCGGTAGATCAGGTTGCCGAGGCGGTCGCCCTTCCAGGCCTTGACGAACGCGAAGTCCGCCCGGAGCGGCGGCTCGAGCACGTAGCCCTTGCCGTCGATGATTCGGGTCTCCTTGCCCTCGGCCACGATGGTGCCGTAGGCCGTCGGCGTGAAGAAGCCGGCGATGCCCGCGCCGGCGGCGCGCATCCGTTCGGAGAACGTGCCCTGCGGCACCAGTTCGACCTCGAGCTCGCCGCTCAGGAACTGGCGCTCGAATTCCTTGTTCTCGCCCACGTAGGTCGAGATCATCTTCTTCACCTGCCGCGCCCGCAGCAGGATGCCGGCGCCGAAGTCGTCCACGCCGGCGTTGTTGCTGATGACGGTGAGGCCCTTCGTGCCGCGCGCGTGCAAGGCGCGAATCAGATTTTCCGGAATGCCGCACACGCCAAAGCCGCCCATCATCACGCTGGCGCCGTCAGGCACGAGGGCGACGGCGGCTTCGGCGGTCGGAAGGACTTTGTTCACGAGGAGATTATACCGGGGCGGCCACGGTCGCAAAGTGCTCACGCGGCCACGGGTGCAAGGTGCTGATGCGGCCACGGGTATAAGGTGCTGGGCGGCCGCAGGTGCAACGTGCACCCCGAGCACCTCATGTGATCGCGTCGGAGCACACTACGTAATCGCACTCCAAGCACGTTAGGCGATGGCAGCAGAGCACATTGCGGGATCGCACCCCCAGCACGTTACGCAATCGCACTCGAAGCACGTTATTGCGTTCGCACCAGAGCACGTTGCACCATCGCACCCTCGTCACTCGCGCAGCCCGTCGGCGCGGGCTTGAGCCTTCCACCGTTGCGCGGCGCCGGATCGATCGCCCGGTGACGGCGGCGCCAGAATGGAATGGATGGCCGCCGCGATCGCGGCAATCTCCTCCACGTCTGGCGGCGCGTCGACGAACGGCCGGCCGTTCCGCGCCTGCAGCACGTCGTCCAGGTAGGTCGTGTGGAAGCGGCCCGCGGTGAAGTCCGGCTGGTCGAGCAGCCACCGGAAGAACGGGAGGGTCGTCCTGATGCCGGCGATGTGGTACTCGCCGAGCGCGCGGCGCAGCCGCCCGATGGCTGCGGCACGATCCTCGCCCCACACGACGAGCTTCGCGAGCATCGGATCGTAGAACATCGGCACGTCGGCACCCGTCTCGATGCCGCTGTCGTTGCGCACGCCGGGCCCCGAGGGCTCGCGCAGATCGAGAATGCGCCCGGGGGAGGGGAGGAACTGGTTGTCCGGGTCTTCCGCGTAGATCCGGCACTCGATCGAGTGGCCGTGCGGCGCCAGCAAGCGGTCGGCGTCGACCTGCCCGCCCAGCCGCTCGCCCCGCGCGATCCGGATCTGCCAGTGCACGAGATCGAGGCCCGTCACCATCTCGGTGATGGCGTGCTCGACCTGCAGGCGCGTGTTCACCTCGAGGAAGTAGAACGAGCCGTCCTCGTCCAGCAGGAACTCGACCGTCCCGGCGCTGCTGTAGCCAACGCTCCTCGTCACGGCCGCCGCGGCCGCGGTGAGGGCGTGCCGCAGGGCCGGCGAGACGGCCGGCGACGGTGTTTCCTCGACGACCTTCTGGTGCCGCCGCTGGATCGAACACTCGCGCTCGACGAACGGCAGGACGGTGCCGTGCTGGTCGCCGAGCACCTGGACTTCGACGTGGCGGGGCCGCACCAGCCGGCGCTCGAAGTACACAGCCGCATCGCCAAACGCCGTGCCCGCTTCCGACCGGGCGGCCCGCACGGCGCCGGCCAGATCCGCGGGGCCGTTCACCGTCCGCATGCCCTTGCCGCCGCCGCCCGACACGGCCTTCACCAGCAGGGGATAGCCGGTCGCCTCTGCCAGCCTCCGCACGTCATCGTCGGTGGCACCGGCGGCGATGGCGCCCGCGGCCGCGCCCGGCACCACCGCCACGCCCGCGCGCTGCGCCGCGGCGCGCGCCGCGGTCTTGCTGCCCAGGAGCGCGATGACATCGGGCGCGGGGCCGATGAACGTCAGGCCGGCATCGCGCACCGCCCGCGCGAACGCCTCGTTCTCGGAGAGGAAGCCGTAGCCGGGATGAATGGCGTCGGCGCCCGCGCGTCTGGCCGCGTCGACGATGCGATCGATGCGCAGGTAGCTGTCGAGCGGCGCGCTTGGCCCGATCGGATAGGCCTCGTCTGCGTAGCGGACGTGCGGAGCGGTCCGATCGCACTCGGAATACACGGCGACGGGCGACAACCCCATCTCGCGGCAGGCGCGGATGACCCGAACCGCAATCTCGCCGCGATTGGCAATCAGAACCTTCTTCATTTCAGTCGGAGGTGCAAGGTGCTCGCCGAGAAGAACCGTTCAACGTGCTGGGCGTGAAAAGCGCTTCAACGTGCTGGGAAATTAATGCCTGCAGAGTGCTTCGTGCGACGAGCACCGTGAAGTGCTGGCGCTCCGCAGCACGTTGCGACCGTCCCGTTCCAGCACCCTGCGGCCGTGACCATCGAGCACCTTGGAAACCGTGACCGCCAAGCACTTTGCCTACTTCGTGATCCAGTACTCGTACCCGCTGCCTTCGAGCCCGTGGCTGTTGTCCGGTTTCGCTTCGAGCAGGCGGGCGCCGGCGGCGCGGATGAGGCCTTCGACCTCGGGGCGGTTGATGCCGAACATCTCGATCTGCGGCCCGGACGAGGTCGTGAGGAACGCGTATTTCAGCTTGCGCCACGCGTGGACGAGGGGCTTCGGCAGGCTGCGTTTCAGCGGGTGGCCGACGACGGGCGCCTCTTCGAAGAGCCGGCGCGAATCGACCGACATCACCTCAGGCAGCTGGAACATCAGCACGCCGCCTGGCTGGAGCACGCGGATGAGCTCGCCGATGTAGCCTTCGACGACGGCCGGGCGGATGTGCTGAAGGACGATCCGGCTATACACGACGCTGAACGAGTTCGAGTCGAACACGCGCAGGTTCGGCGCGCGGTTGAGCACGAACCGGCAGTGGCGGCAGTCGGCGTGCAGGGACTGCGCCCACTCGATCATCGACGGCGCCACGTCCACGCCGACGACCTCGTCGAAGTATTGCGAGAAGACGCGCGTCACGCGGCCGACGCCGCAGCCGAAGTCCAGAAGGCGCGTGCGCGGCGTGTCCGGCGACAGGCGCTCGAGATCGGGCATGAAACGGCCGACATCGATCTTCCCGGTGGCGAGGAACTCGCCGATGTTCCAGTCGGCGACCTTGCCGTCGACGGTCAGGATGGCGCCGAGTGCGTTCTGGCGGCCGAGTTGATCCCAGGTGTGTCCGAAACGCTCCCAGTTGGGCATCGGACAGGAAGCTTAACCCAAGTGGACAGGGTGGGACGGGTGTGACAGACTTTCCCGGCCAATTTCGACGCCATGTCGAGGAGTACAACCATGACTAGATCCACCACCCGGACGGACTTTCTGAGCCCCGCGTTGCTCGCCGCTCTGCTGCTGACGGCCGCGTCCGTTCCGGCCCTGGCGCAGGGACAGCAGGACTTCAGCAAGGTCGAGATCAAGACGACGAAGGTCAGCTCGAACTTCTACACCCTCGAGGGGCAGGGCGGCATGATCGGCGTGCTGACCGGCCCCGACGGCGTGTTCATGGTCGACGCACAGTTCGCGCCGCTCACCGACAAGATCGTCGCCGCGATCCGGCAGATCTCCGACGGCCGGATCCGGTACCTCGTCAACACGCACGTGCACGGAGACCATACGGGCGGCAACGAGAACCTCGGCAAGATCGGCGTCACGATCCTCGCGCGCGAGAACCTGCGCATGCGCCTCGAGAAGCCGAACCCCGGCGCCAACGGGGCGCCCGGTGTGCCGATGCCGGCCCCCGGACTTCCGGTGATCACCTACGACGCACCCGTCACGATTCGGATGGATGGCGAAGAGGTCAAGCTGATTCCGGCCCCCGTCGCGCACACCGACGGCGATACGTTCGTGAAGTTCACGAACGCAGATGTCCTCATGACCGGTGACTTCTACCGCTCGGTTGGCTACCCGAACATCGATCGTAACAACGGTGGTTCGCTGCCCGGCCTCATCAACGCGCTGAACGCGGTGATCCAGAATGCGGGGCCGAACACGAAGATCATCCCCGGCCACGGTCCGACCGTGGACAGGAACGCCGTCACCGCGCATCGCGACATGGTGATCGCGCTGCGCGACAAAGTGGCCCCGCTCGTGCGCGACGGCAAGACGCAGGAACAGGTCGTGGCCGCCAAGCTGACGGCCGACTTCGACACGAAGGTGCAGCAGCCGGGCACGACAGGCGACCGGTTCATCGGCCAGCTGTACGCGGAGCTCAAGAAGTAAACGGGGCGGGCTTGCCGCGCCGAAGCGCAAGGCGCGAAGGCGGGCGGGCAGGTCGGGCAGGAAGGGCCGGGGGGATGAGTCAAGAGATTGCGTTCGAGATGGCGACGTCGAGCGTCCGCTACGGCGTCGGGGTGACCCGTGAAGTGGGCCCCGAGCTGGCGGACCTCGGCGTCAAACGCGTCCTGGTCGTCACCGATCCGGTGGTGAACGCGCTGCGGCCGGGGCAGGTGGTTCGCGAGTCGCTCGAAGGCAGCGGCGTGACGTTCGCCGTCTACGACCGCGTCCGCGTGGAGCCGACCGACGAGTCGTTTCTCGACGCGATCGCGTTCGCCAGGCAGGGCAGCTACGATGCGATCGTGGCGCTCGGCGGCGGCTCAACCATCGATACCGCGAAAGCCGTCAACCTGTACGTCACGTATCCCCCGGCCGAGTTTCTGGACTACGTGAACCCGCCGATCGGCAAGGGCCTGCCCGTCCCCGGTCTACTCAAGCCGCTCATCGCGATTCCGACGACGGCCGGCACCGGGAGCGAGACGACCGGCGTCACGATATTCGATTTCAAAAAAATGCACGCCAAGACCGGCATCGCGAGTCGCCGGTTGAAGCCCACCCTCGGATTGCTCGACCCGGAGAACACCCGCACGATGCCGGCGCCCGTCGCCGCTTCGTCTGGCCTCGATATACTCAGCCACGCGGTCGAATCGTTCACCGCGCTGCCGTACACCGGACGGCCGCTGCCCGCGCGGCCGCTGCTGCGGCCGGCATATCAGGGTTCCAATCCGATCAGCGATATCTGGTCGCTCGAATCGCTGCGGATGGTCACGAAGTACCTGATCCGGGCGGTGAACGATCCGTCCGACGACGAAGCGCGCGGCAAGATGATCCTCGCCGCGTCGTACGCGGGCGTGGGTTTCGGCAACGCGGGTGTTCACCTGCCGCACGGCATGTCGTACCCGGTGTCGGGGAACGTCCGCGGTTACGTCGCGCCCGGGTACTCTGCCGATCATCCGCTGGTGCCGCACGGCTTCTCGGTCATCCTCAACGCGCCGGCCGTCTTCCGCTTCACCGCGTCCGCCAACCCCGAGCGGCATCTGCAGGCCGCCGAGGCGCTGGGCGTGGACGTGTCGCGCTGCAAGGCTGACGATGCCGGCCGGATCCTGTCCGAGCGCATCACGTGGTTCATGCAGCAGCTGAAGACGCCCAACGGCCTCAAGGCCATCGGCTACTCGTCGTCCGACATCCCGGCGCTGGTCGAGGGCACGCTGCCACAGCACCGCGTCACCAAACTGTCGCCGCGCCCGGCTGGTCCCGAGGACCTCGCGCGACTATTCGAAGACGCGATGGTCGCCTGGTAACCGGCTTCGCCGGAAGTTAGAACTTAGAAGTTAGACGTTTCCCAGTTCTCAGTTCTAACTTCTCAGTTCTAACTTCTTAGTTCTAACTTCTTAGTTCTAACTTCTTAGTTCTAACTTCTTAGTTCTAACTTCACCGACCGTTCTCCGTTAGAATGCGGGCCTCATGCGCAGGTGCCCTCAATGAAGACAAGGCTGACGATGTGTGTGGCTGCGCTGACGGCCGCCGCAGTTCTCTGGTTCGCCCCGTCCGGTGCGGCTCAAAACCCTGAACGCTTCAAAGTGCGCCTGACCACTGTCCCGATGGACGGCGGGATGCGGGGGACCGTGGCCGGATCGGGCTCTGCCACGGCCACGCTTGTGGGCGCCAGCTTATCGATCTCGGGCACGTTCGAAGGCCTCAAGTCGCCCGCCACCACCGCGACGTTGCACAGCGGCGTCGCGCGAGGCGTTCGCGGCGTCTCCGTCGCGGAGCTGGTCGTGTCGAAGGCGGTGCGCGGCACGGTGACCGGTTCGGTGACGCTCACGCCGGAACAAGCGAAAGGCCTTCGCGAAGGCCGCCTGTATCTGGAGGTCGCGAGCGAGAAGGCGCCTGACGGGAACCTGTGGGGATGGATTTTGAAGTAGGGCAGAGGGCAGAGGGCAGAGGGCGAGAGGGCAAAGGGTAGGAGACACGCTATGCGCGGATTTCGATTCCGATTCGGTCTGGCCGTCACAGCCGTCGGGACGATCGGGCTCGTGATGCTCTCCGGGCAGCAGGCGCCCGGCGGTCCGTTCACGGCGGCGCAGGCCGCCGCGGGACGCACGGCCTACCAGGCGAACTGCGCGAGCTGTCACCTCGCGGATCTCAAAGGCAGCGGCGATGCCGCGCAGCTGGCGGGCTCCGAGTTCATGGACGCCTGGGGCCGGCGGACGACGCGCGAGTTCCTGTCGTTCATGCAGCTGACGATGCCGCCGACGCGGCCGGGCGGGCTGAGCCAGGAGGAGTACCTCAACATCGCGGCGTTCGTCCTGCAGTCGAACGGCGCGCTGGCCGGCAACACCGCGCTCACCCCGCAGGTGGATGTCGCGATCAACGCGGTGCCGCGGGGCCAGGCCCCGGCCGTCGCCGCGGCGCCGCCGCCTGGACGTGGCGCGGCGCCGGCCGCTGGGCAAGCCGCCGGCGGGCGCGGGCGCGGCGCCGCGGGTCCGCCCGCTGGCATCACGGTCGACGGCGAGGTGAAAAACTTTGTCCCCGTCACCGAGGCGATGCTGCGCAATCCGGATCCGGCCGACTGGCTGATGATCCGGCGCGATTACCACGCGTCGGACTACAGCCCGCTCAATCAGATCACGGCCGACAACGTGAAGGATTTGCGCCTGCAGTGGATCTGGGCCATGAACGAAGGCGGCGCCAATCAACCGGCGCCGCTCGTCCACAACGGCGTGATCTTCCTCAACAACCCGGGCAACGTGCTGCAGGCCATCGACGGGAAGACGGGCGAGCTGATCTGGGAGAACCGGTACGGCAGTAACGCCAACGGCGCCGCGATGCGCGGCATCAGCCTGTACGAAGACAAGCTCTTCGTGGCGACGAGCGACGCGCATCTGATGGCGTTCGACGCGCGGACGGGCAAGACCGTCTGGGACACGACCATCGGCGATCGCTCCAAGGGCAACTACGGCACGAGCTCCGGTCCGCTGGTCGCCAAGGGTAAGGTGATCCAGGGGCTGGGCGGCTGCCAGACGTACCGCGAAGAGAAATGCTTCATCAGCGCCTACGACGCGGCCACGGGCAAACAGCTCTGGCGGTTCAACACCGTGGCGTCGAAGAACGATCCCGGCAGCGAAAGCTGGGGCACGTTGCCGGACCTGTTCCGCGCCGGGGGCGAGTCGTGGATCACGGGGAGCTACGACCCGGTGCTGAACCTCACGTTCTGGGGGACGGCACAGGCCAAACCCTGGATGCCGATCAGCCGCGGCATGACCATCAAGGACGACGCGCTGTACACGAGCTCGACGCTGGCCCTCGATGTCGACACCGGCAAGCTCGCCTGGTTCTACCAGCACGCGCCGGCCGAATCGCTCGACCTCGACATCGTCTTCGAACGCCTGCTCGTCGACGACAACAACCAGAACCTGCTGTTCACGGTGGGCAAGGACGGCGTCCTCTGGAAGCTCGATCGGAAGACGGGCAAGTACCTCGGGCACAAGGAAACCGTGTTCCAGAACGTGTGGGAATCGTTCGATCCCAAGACGGGCCGGCCGACGTACCGAGCCGAGATCCTCGAACAGAAATTCGGCGTCTGGGTGCAGGGATGCCCGAGCACCGAGGGCGGCCACAACTGGCCGGCATCCAGCTATCACCAGGGCACGAACCAGCTCATCATCCCGCTCAGCCAGAGCTGCCTCGAGATGAACGCGCAGAAGGTGGAACAGAAGGAAGGCGGCGGCAGCGGCGGCGGCGCGGGCCGGCGCTTCTACGAGATGCCGGGGTCCGAGGGCAACATCGGGAAGCTGGCCGCCTACGACGTCCGCACGATGAAGGAAATGTGGTCGTACCAGCAGCGCGCGCCGTTCATGACGGCCACGATCTCGACGGCCGGAGGCGTGGCGTTCGCCGGCGATCTCGATCGTAAGTTCCGGGCGTTCGACGTCAAGACGGGCAAGATTCTCTGGGAAACGCGGCTGGGCACGTCGGTGCAGGGTTTCCCGGTCACGTTCAGCATCGACGGCAAGCAGTACGTCGCCGTCACGAGCGGCAACGGCGGCGGCAGCCCGCGCCTGGTGCCGGCGACCATTGCGCCCGACCTGCATCCTCCCGCCACGGGCAACGCGTTGTACGTGTTTGCGCTGCCGGACCGGAGATAAGTTCAAAGTGGAAAGTTGAAGAGTTGAAAAGGAAGTTGAGAAGTCAGTAGGTGGAAAAGGGGAATACGATGCGATTGCGCTCAGTTCTCGTCGTTGCCACGGCACTCGGCGCCGTCGCGATCGGGTTCTTCCCGATGAGGGTGCGGGCATCCATTGGTCCCATCCCGCTCAACTGCAATCGCGCGTGTCTCGAGGGCGTGATCGACCAGTACCTCGCGGCCGTGGTGAAGCACGATCCCAGGGCCGCGCCGCTCTCCGAGGACATCAAGTACACGGAAAACGCGCAAGTCGTGAAAGCGGGCGACGGGTTCTGGAAAACCGCAGAAGGCGTCGGCAAGTACAAACACATCTTCGCGGACCCCGACGCGGGTCAGGTCGCGATGATGGGCACGATGATGGAGGCCGGTGCGCCGCTCCTGATGTCGCTTCGCCTGCGGATCGAGCTCGGACGCATCACGGAAGCCGAAGCGGTGTTCTTCAAGCCGGGCGGCGGCGGCCCCAACAACATCGCGGCGGTGGACGCGCAGACCAGGGCCGAAGACATCTGGTATCGGACGATCCCGCCCGCGCAACGCCTGTCGCGCCAGGAGATGATTTCCATCGCCGACGCGTACTTTTCCGGCCTTCAGAAGAACGACGGCCGCGGCGTCAACGGCACGGGCACCTATCCGTTCACGCCGGACTGCCACCGCATCGAGAACGGGTCGCCGACGACGAACGTCCCGAACACCGAGGGACCGTTCGGCATGGACTGCATGGGTCAGTTCAAGATGGGCTACTACTTCGTCGTGCAGGCGATCCACAACCGCCGCTATCCGCTCGTCGACGCCGAACGCGGCGTCGTGTGGGCGCATTGCGTGTTCGATCAGGGCACGGTCAACTCGGGCACGCTGTCCGACGGCCGCGCGTATTCATATCGCGGGTTCAATCGTCCCGGCAGCATTCTCGTGACCGAGGCATTTCTCATCGAAGGCGGCAAGATTCGCCGCGTCGAGATGATCGGCCCCGCCGCGGTCTATCACATGAATTCACCGTGGGGTGGCCTCAGCGGGAATTGATTGATCGATGTGCTTTGATGGGATCACGTAAAGTGCTGGAGCGCGATCAGGCAAGGTGCTTTGATGCGACACCGTAGGGTGCTGACGCGACGCCGGCTGCTGCAATCGATCCCCGCGCTGGCGATCGCGCCGCTGGCCTCGCGGGTGCTTGCCCAGACGGCTGCGCCGATTCGTGTTCGCGGGATCAACCACGTCACGCTGTCGGTTTCGGACGTGAAGCGTTCCGTGGACTTCTACCAGGGCCTGTTCGGCATGCCCGTGATCAGCCGGCAGGGCATGACGACGAACCTGCAGATCGGCGCGGGCCCGCAATTCCTCGGCGTGAGCTCCGCGGGGACGAACGCGCCGGGCATCAACCACATCTGTCTGGGCGTGGACGATTTCGACGTGGCTCGAATCACCGCAGCCCTCGGCCAGCGCGGCATCACGCGGACAGACGAGGCGGGGAACGCCGGCGGCGGCGGGCTGGGCGGCGGGCCGATGAAGATGCGCGTGCGCCTGCGCGGCGCGGATGCGGGCGGCACGCGCGAAGGCACGCCGGAGCTGTACTTCAGCGATCCCGACGGCGTCGTGATGCAGCTGCAGGATCCGCGGTACTGCGGCGGAGGCGGCGCGCTCGGCAACGTGTGCGCCCTGGCGGAACCCTCTCCGAAGAAGGGCCTGATCGCGCTTCGCGGCTGGAGCCACTGCACGATCTTCGGCTCGGACGGCGCGCGCGCGAACGGCTTCTACCAGGATCTGCTGGGCCTGCGCGTTCAGGCCTATCAGGGGCCCACGGCGCCGGTGCTCGGCGTCGGCGGCGTCCAGTTCCTGATGTTCGCCGGCGGTGCGGGCCGGGGACGCGCGAACACACAAGCCCCGGCCGGCAGCATCAACCATCTCTGCATGAACATGGACGGCTTCAACCCTGACGCCGTTATCAAGACGCTCGAAAGCTACGGCATCAAGCCGCGCGGGAGTGCCCAGGGGCCCGCGGGTCCGCTCGTGCACTACATCAGCATGCGGATGGAAAACCGCGGCGGAGCGAAGGAAGGCACGCCCGAACTCTATTTCACCGACCCTGACGGCCTGCTGATTCAGCTGCAGGACGCGAAATACTGCGGGGGCGCGGGCGTTCTTGGCGATGTTTGCCAGGGATAGAGGTTAGAGGTTAGAGGTTAAGGGCTGGAGGCTCGGGACAATGATGAGACGCGTTTCGTTCGTTGCCGCATCCATGGCTGCCGCGTTGTCTGTCGTCGTGTTGGGCGCGATGGCTCAGAGCGCTCTTCGGGCGCAGGGGAACCGTGACGAAGGGCTCGCCGCACGCGTCCAGGCGCTCGAGGCGCGCGAGGCCGTTCGCACCCTGTACGCCGAATACGGCCGGACGCTCGACGCCCGCGACTTCCAGGCATTCTCGCTGCTGTGGGCGCGGGATGCCGAGTACGGATCGGCGAAAGGCCCGGCCGCGATTGGGGCGTTCCTGGAAAAGGCGATTGGGACGAATTACCCGGACTCGAAGGGCAAGAACTACCACCTGTACTTCAACGAGTCGATCGACATCCAGGGCGACCGCGGCACCGGCATCAGCAAGGGCGGCTACGTCATGGCCACGCCCGACAACAGCAAGGCCGACTTCCTGCTGCTCGCGACCTACCGCGACGAGTACGTCAAGGAAGACGGCAAGTGGAAGTTCAGGAAACGCCAGACGGTCGGCGAGATCCCGGTGCCCCGGGCTCGATAGCGTCGTTGTCGCCTTGCGGCTGCTGCTGATCAGCAATTCAACGCTTCATGGCAGCGGGTACCTCGACCACTGCGCCGATGCCATCGCCTCGTTCCTCGGGCCTTCGGTGAACCGCGTGCTCTTCGTGCCCTACGCGCTCTTCGATCGCGACGGTTACGCCGCCAAGGCGCGCGCGCGATTCGAGTCGATGGGCTACGGCCTCGACTCAGCGCACGATCTGGCCGGCGGTCCGGTCATGGCCGTCGATCGTGCCGAGGCGCTGTTCATCGGCGGAGGCAACACGTTCCGTCTCCTGGACGCGCTGTGGCGCCACGAGCTCATCGAACCGATTCGGCGGCGCGTGCGGGCCGGCATGCCCTACGTCGGCACGAGTGCCGGATCGAACGTCGCCTGTCCGTCGATTCGCACGACGAACGACATGCCCATCGTCCAGCCGCCGTCCTTCGCGGCGCTGAACCTCGTGCCGTTCAATATCAACCCGCACTATCAGGATCCGATTCCGGGATCGACCCATATGGGTGAGACCCGCGAACAGCGGATTGCCGAGTTCCACGAGGAAAATCGCGCAGCCGGTCGTCGGGTTGCGCGAGGGGGCGTGGCTGCTCGTCGAGGACTCGACCGTCGTGCTCAACGGATCGACCGGCGCGCGTCTGTTCCGCAGGGGAGAGGCGCCCACGGAGCTCGCGACAGGTTCGAGGCTGGCGCTTTGATGGGATCACGCAACGTGCTCGGGTGCGATCACACAAGGTGCTCCGGTGCACCTTGGAAACCGTGGCCTCCAGGCACGTTGAACGTTCCCGTTACTTAATCGTTGACCGCCTGCGCCACCAGATCTTCGAATTCGCGCTGCACTTCCTGAATCGACGTCTGCACCATCAGCACGCCGACCAGCTGCTCCTTGGGATCGACGAAGAAGTGCGTGCCCTGCGCGCCCGTCCACCCGTAGGTGCCGTCGGAGAGCATCGTGCCGCGCGCGGCGTGGTTGGTGACGACGCGCACGCTCAGGCCGTAGCCCTCGCCGGCGGGCCGGCCCGGCAGCGTGTCCGGCACATGGGCGGCGCTCATCATCTCCACGGTCTTCCGGCTCAGGAGCCGCTTGCCGTTCAGCTCGCCGCCGTTGGCCAGCATCATGCCCAGCGGGATGTAGTCCGCGGCCGTGCTGAAGAGGCCGCCCGATCCGCGGAAGTAGACGTTCCGGCCCAGCGTGTCGTTGGCCTGCACGGTCTTCGTCAGGCCATTCGGCGTCCGCGCGTACACGGTCGCCACGCGCTTCCACTGCGCGTCGGACGGCCAGAACGTGATGTCCTTCATCCCGAGCGGATCGAAAATCCTCGTGCGGAAGAACTGATCGAGCGGCAGGCCTGACGTGATCTCGACGATGCGGCCGAGCGTTTCGAAGCCGGCGCCGGGGCTGTACGTCCAGCGCGAGCCGGGCTGGAACTCGAGCGCCGTGCCACCGAGGCGCGGGATGTAATCCGACAGCTTCTCGCCGTCCTTGCGCGCCACCTTCTCGATGCCGCTGTTGCCCATCGGCCCGCTGCCGAGCCCGGATACGTGCGTGAGCAGGTCCTTGATGGTGATTTCGCGCTGCGCCCGGCACGGTGTAGAACTGCAGCGCCTGCTCGGCGCCCCCGCGTCCGCCACCGGGGCCGGGCTGCGGCGGCTGCGCGACGCCGACCTTCATGCCGCGGAACTCCGGGATGTAGCGCGACACGGGGTCGTTCAGGTGCAGCTTGCCTTCCTCGACCATCATCATGATCGCGACGCCGACGATGGGCTTGGTCATCGACGCGATGCGGAAGATGCTGGCCGGCGTCATCGGCTGCTTCGAGTCCAGATCCATGACGCCCTGCGACGACTCGAACGCGACCTTGCCCTTGCGCGCCACGATCGTGACGGCGCCGGCGATTTCTCCGGAGGCGATCCGGCGGGCGATCATCTGGCTGATGCGCTGCAGCCGCTCCGACGACAACCCGACGTCTTCCGGCTTCACGCCGGGAGACGACGTGGTGGAGACCGTCACGACCGACAGCCCGAGCGCGGCGAGAAGCAGGGCGAACGAGACGGCAGTTTTCATGATCGAGTCTCCAGCGTCATCGCGCCGAACAGGGCACGGGCTTCCACCCTGTGGCATCGGGCAGTTTCTTGAAATCGGTGGTCGTCAGGTACGGCCTCGCGAAGTACACCGGATCCTCGACCTTCGTCGTCACAGTGAACCAGGTGTCGCCGTTGGGCGTCGCGTTGAGGTCGAAATATTCCGTGATGACGGTTCTGGCGCTGTAAGGGGCGCCGTTCTTGCGCACGTAGCCCGGACGCAGGTTCGTGGTCGTGGCTTTCAGGTTCCCGGAGCGAGGTCCTCCGCGCGCCCCGGCCGCGTATTCCCACCGGGCGGCCGATTGCCCTTGCCAGGTCGGGGCGTCGTCTGCGGGAGCGGCCGTCGCCGAATCGCAGCAGGCGGGTCTGCGTGCCCGAGTCGGTGTCGATGCGCAGCGTGTTGTCGTCCTGCCAGGTGATGTGCAGCCGTCCCGGCACCCGCATGATGTTGGCGGCGCCGTACGCCCGGCACTGCTCGCCGGCGGCTTCGTCTTTCGCGGGATCCCAGGTATCCGCCACTCGCCGCCCTTCGGCGTTCAGCGTCAGCGAGTCGTACACGCCCTTCTTGGGCGTGACCATGCGGAACTTCCAGTCCTCGCTGATGACCGATACCCAGTAGCCCGTCAGGTCGATGGCCGCGCCCTCGCGCGCCGAAGCTGGCACGCCGCGTCCGCGTCCGGCCGCTCCACGTTGGCCTTGAGCCGAGGCTGATGATGCCAGGACGAACACAGCGGCCGTAACAATCGCAAGCAATCGCATCGTGTGTTGTTCTTAGAGGAGTAGTGCGGGGCTTCAGCCCCGCCGTGTCTGGCAGGCCTGAAGGCCTGCACTACATCCGATCCACGTTCAATCGACTGCCTGTCCCGGACTGCCCCAGGTGAAGCCGTCGCTCGTGCGCTTCAGGCTGAGCATGAGGGCGCGGTACTCGCCGGGGACGCGGGACGGACGCGCCGAAGATGACGACCTCGTCGCCGACCTTCAGCGTCTCGCGATTCACGCCCTGGCTGCCGAGCTGCGTCGTGCCGCTCCACTCGACCGCCCAGCGCTGCAGCGCGCCCTTGTCGTCGGGCGCCACCACGTGCACGAAGGAATGCGGGTTGCGGTAGACGAACTGCACCAGCTTCCCTTCGAGCTTGATCTCCTTGGTCACGTCGTAGGTGGCCGCGTACGAATGGTGGGCGACAGCGGTGGCCGATGACGCGCAGCACGACCGCCGAGGCCAGAAGCAGTTTGCGCATTACTTCTTCTCCTGAAGGCTCTTGTAGACCGCCTCGACGAACATCGCCGTGGTCCACGGATCCGGTCGTCCGATCCGTACCGGCCGTCGAAGTCCATCGTCGGCTTGGCGGCCTTCACCTGCGTCGAGCGTCATGCCCTTGTCGATCAGATCCTGCACGCGATCGCGAATGATCGTCGAGCATGTTGCGATACGACGCGACGTCGGCCGTGTCCGACAGCCGTCCGTGGCCCGGGATGATCCACGTGCCGCCCTGCGCCGCGGTACTCCGGCGACGGCCAGATCGAGGATGTGATTGAGGCCGTTGATCACGCCCTGGAGGCTGCCGCCCTTCGCCACGTCGATCATCGGATAGCTGACGGTCGAGACAGATGTTGCCGGCGCTGATGACTTCCGAGTGGCGGAAGAACACGAGGCTGTCGCCGTCGGTGTTGGCCGCGGGCGCGTGATACAGGATCACGGCTTCGCCGTTGAAGTACTCGGGCAGCTTGTGGAACTCGTCGAAGTACGTGTCGGTGGGCCGCGGCCGCCGCCGGCGTCGCCGGCTGCTGGCCGGCGGGCGCGCTCATCCGGTTCAGCACGTTTTCGTGCGCGACGATCGACGCCGTCGCGCCCGATGCTGGTCACGGCCGCGCCGAAGCCGCCGCCGCGCGGGAAGAAGCCCGACGTCGGCGATCTTCTCGTTGCCGCCGACGTGATCGGCGGCCGCGCTCGTGTTGACGATGTAGCGAATGGGCTTCGGCGGGCGCCGGCGAGCTGATGACCGTGTTGATGTAGGGGCTGGACCAGCCCCACGAGTCCCGGGCAGTTTGCGCCGAAGCAGGTGTTCGGCGTCCGGCGGGCGTCACCGCGCTGTTGGCGAGCTGGTTGACGGCCGCCAGCACCTTGTCGGACATCGACGCCGAGCCGGTGTTCACGAGCAGCACGCCGTCGGCGCCGATCGACGCGGTGATGTTGGTGCCGTCGGCGACGAGCATGTAGATGTTGCCCTGCACCGGCAGCACGTGGACCTGGCCGTCCTTCGGGCTCTGGTCGGCGATGCTCTTGTCCGGCGACGATCGCCGACTGCGACGACGGGCACCTTCAGCGCCGCGGCGGTCAGCGTGCCGTCAAGCGTCGATCGGTATTCCGGATAGATCGTCTTCACGCCGCCGCGCGTCGGCTCGACGGGAATCCAGTCGTCCGTTCTTCAGCCACTCGGTCAGCGCCGTGTTCTGGCCCGGAAGGAAGTGCGGCACATGGTGACGATCGGTTCCGCCGTTCTCGGCGAACGACGACGCCGTTGCAGGTCTCCATCGCGACGTTCGACGTCAGGTCGATCGTGTACGTCGTGGACTCGACGTACGGCTCGTCCATGATAGATCGGATCGTCGACCACGGTGACGATCGTCAGGATGTCGTCGTGCCGGGTGATGTAGTCCGTCATCGTGTACAGGTCGCTCGTCTGCGGACCACCGCGCTTGAGGTAGCCGTCCTTCAGATGCGTCGTCGTGACCTTCAGCGTGTTGCCGATCCACTGTCCGGTCGAGAAGCCGGTCCAGCGTGTGCGGCGCCCACGCCGGCGGATGCGGACGGCCGTCCATGAAGATCGGCCAGTCGAGCGATCGCATGAACTGGACGTGGTACGCCTTGCACGTCGCGCGTCAGCGGGTCCTGTTCCTTCAGGATGCGCGCGCCGCCGAGACCGCGCCACTGGTGCGGCGCCGAATGCGGCCGGCACTGATATTCCGGCGTTCCCCAGATCGATTCCGCCGTCGTGTCCGCCCGCATGCGGCCCGGCGGCGTTGAACGGAATGCCGAGATAGTCGCCGAGCGGAGGCTGCGCCGTCGTGTCTTCCTCGTGGTTCGTCAGGTCCACTCGCCGGCGATGTCGGGTGGAATCGGCGGACGAGGAGGCTGGGCCACGACGGGGATGACGGAAACAGCCGCCCAGAGGGCAGCCGCCACGCCGGCGAACACGAGCAGGCGCCGCATCATGCGGAGATTATAGGCCTGCGGCACGCACTCTGATTCTGAATCTTCGAATGGCGCGCGCTACGGGGTGCGGATGCGGAACACCGCCCCCGCGAAACTGACTGTCATGAAGCGCGGCGTAACGGGCCTTCGCCGCGAGCAGCTCGTGATGCGTGCCGCGCTCGACGATCCGGCGGCTCCCTCATCCGGATCACATCGGCGGTGCGGATGGTGGAGAGTCGGTGCGCCATCACAAAGGTCGTCCGCCCTCGCATCAGCCGGTGCATGGCGGCCTCGATCAGGCACTCAGGGTGGCCGTTGTCCACGCTGCTCGTCGCCTCGTGAGGATCAGGATCACCAGGTTGCACCAGAAAGCACGGGCGGAAATCGTCAGCAGCTGCTTCTGCCCCTGCGGACGGTTGCTCACCTGCTGGTTTGGATCGGCATGTCGTCGTTCCGGCAGCATACCGATGAAGTGATCCGCCTGCGCCTCTTGCGCACCTGCCACGACGTCCGCGTCGCTTCGCCCCATCGCGTCCGAAGGCGATGTTCTCGCGGATCGCACTCCAGAGAGCCACGTGTCCTGCAGCACCATGCCGAACATACGCCGAGTGCGCTGCGCCCTGAGTGGCAGATGCGCGCGCCATCGACGCGAATGCTGCCGCCGTAGGCCGGTCTGGCGTAAACCGCCGTCCGGCGGAACATCGCCAGCGTCGTCTTGCCGCGCCGGTCTGACCAACGATAGTGATCGTCTGGCCGGGCTTCCGCCCTGAGCGACAGATCCTCGATCAGCGGGACGTCGTCCTTGTACCTGAATCGCACGCGTCGAACTGCACCGCGCCTCGCGGTTTCGGTTATCACCGGTGGCCGCGTGCTGGGCCTTCGGTTATCTCCTTCGGTTTCGTCGAGCAGCTCGAACACCCGCTGTCGGCGGCGACGACCATCAACTGGATCATGTTCGCGATGCCGCTCAGCTGCATGATGGGCATGGAGAACTGGTCGGCGTACTGGATAGAGCCTGCGCGTGGCCGATGGGATAGCCCCGCGTGACCAGCAACCGCAGATCACCGCCACGGCGACGAACCCGAAGTAGACGAACATCATCGTGGGCGTGATCATCTCGCTGACGGACTTGCACCGCCAGCACCTTGGTAACCCCTTCTGGCGTTGAGCGTGCTGGAGGCGACGATCAGCCCGCTGCTGGTCGCCGAAGGCGGCGACGATGGTGTGGCCACCATCATCTTCGGCCGCGTGCGTCTGGGCTCCCAGCGCCGCCTGCTGCTGCATGAAGAACAGTCACGAGCGCTTGGCGATGACGGCCGCGATGGCCATGCTCAGGGGCAACGTGACCACGATGCCGACGGTGAAGATCGGCCTGATGCTCAAGCATCATCGCGATAACGCCGACGGCGTCGCAGCCGACGTCGGCCAGCTCGCATAAGGCTGCTGCTGCGGGTCGCTGATGCTATCGAGGTCGTTGACGGCGCAGCTTCATCAGCTCGCCGCACATGCGCCAAGTCAAGGACTTTGGGCCGGCAATCGAACTTCGCCTCGACCTCCTCTGGCGCAGCGTGTAGACGGTCCGCTGAGCAGCATGGCCGTGACATGCACTCGGTACTGGAACACATTTCAACGACGTACAATCAGGCCGGCCAGGATGCGCCGACACCGGCAACCGAATCGCCGCCCGGGACGCCCACAGCCTTGGGTGAAGCCCCTGGAGATCGTCGTCGTCGGCGAGACCAAGAATCTTCGGCCCGAGCACGCTGAATACGGTGCCGACCGCGCCCGCGGCAACCGCCGCCGGCAAGCGCCCGCCGGTGCGGCTGAGCGCGACAGCCGTCTACGAGCGTGCCCTTGAGAGTCTTCGCTTTCTGCGTGGGAACATGCCCAGCCCTCTCCATCGGCCAGCCGAACATGGGGGGGGGCGTTGCGGGGAGCGCCGCCGCCGGCGACGGCGACGGTCCCTGGGATCGTGTTCGAGCGCTGATGCGACCTCGTCGGCCGAGACCTGTGCGACTCACCCGCGATCTCGCCGATGGGGTTGCGCTGGTCTTCATCAAGGCGGCGTGGGTGCCGATGCCGGCCGCGCGTTCCCGTTCTCGAGGACGACGATCCGGTCGGCCGTGATGACCGTGCTGATGGCCTGCGCGACGATGAACACGGTGGCGTGGGCATCGCCCGCCAGCGCCGAGCCCACAGCTTCGTAGCGTGGTGAAGTGGAGTCCGGAAAAGCTGTTCATGAAACCGTCAGGGCACGCGGCGATAGCCGCGCGATGGCGGCGCTGTTGTCACCGGCGCGTTTGATGCCGCCCTCCGCGAGATCGGCGACGCAGACCGATTCGGCATCGCGTCGACGAAGTCAGAGCCTGCGCCACGGTGGCACTGGTCAGCCTGGTCCATCAGACCTCCTGCTCACTCCGGTCGCGATTATTTGGTGAAGTACACCATTTCCGCATGAAGCCGCTTTGTGGGGACCGGTACGATGCAGGCGCAGATCCGCCTCGGTTGGTATTCACAGGTCGTCGGCGCATCCAGCAGCACCTGCCCACCGTTGGCGTCGTTGTCGAAGCGCGGATCGCCCGGCGAGCGTGGATTTGCGCCGAACCGGTGCCGCCAACGGAGTGGCCATGATCCGCAGGATGCGCGTGAACCAGACGCCGGTAAAGCACCGGTCCCTGAGCACCGGGTATTGAAAGGTCACGTTCCGAACT
>CAWGDD010000013.1:0-294907 GCA_963821285.1 uncultured Acidobacteriota bacterium | reverse complement strand
ACACCAGCCGCGCCTTGCGGCCATCCTGCCTTCGCCGATCGCGCAGCCGCTCGGCCTGCGTCTGCTTGCCGCTCTGGTCCAATCCCTCGAAGGCGATGAGACGGCCGGAAGAAAGTTGAAAGTTCAAAGTGGAAAGTTGAAAAGTTAAGTCAGAAGTTCTGACTTCTACGTTCTAAGTTCTAAGTTCTAAGTTTCCTGAGCCAGCTCTTCCGTGATCGTCTGGCGCTTCCGGATGACGCGCCAGGCGCCGTTGTCCACCAGCACTTCCGCGGGGAACGAGCGGCGGTTGTAGTTGCTGGCCATGGCCGACCCGTAGGCGCCGGTGTCGCGAATGGCGACCAGATCGCCCGCGACGAGCGGCGGCAGCGTGCGGTCGCGGCCCACGATGTCGGTGCTCTCGCAGACCGGCCCGGCGATCTGGTACTGGCGCAGGGCGCCCGCGCGCGGCCGGTGGATTCGATCTGGTGGAAGCCGTCGTAGAGCGCGGGCCGCAGCAGCTCGGTCATCCCGGCGTCGATGATGGCGAAATCGCTGGACGCCGTCCGGCCCTTCACGTCCACCACCTGCGCGAGCAGCACGCCGGCCGGCCCGACGATCGACCGGCCCGTTCCACCACGATCGGCAGGCGCGTCGTCCGGATCTCGTCGACGAGGGCCGCCGCTACCGGTCGGCCGATGGGACCGGTCCGCCGTCGTAGGAGATGCCGAGGCCGCCGCCCGCGTCGAGGTAGTCGACCGTCAGCCCGGCCTCCTGTGCCTGGCGGGCGAAGCCCGCGAGCCGCGCCGCCGCGGCTCCGCACGGGGTCGAGCGACGTGATCTGCGATCCGACGTGCATGTGCACGGCGACCAGTTTGAGCGCGGGCCGCCCGGCCAGGCCCGCGAGCAGGCGCCCGGTTGGTCGACCGGCACGCCGAACTTGTTGATCTTCAGGCCCGTGGAAATGTGGGGATGGCTCTTCGCATCGATATCGGGGTTGACGCGAATCGCGACGCGCGCGACCAGCCCCGCCTTGCGCGCCAGCGCCTCCACGCGATCGAGCTCGCCGGCCGATTCGACGTTGATCGCCTTCAGACCGAACGGCACCGCGCATTCGAGCTCGGCGTCCGACTTGCCGACGCCGGTGAAGACGATGTCGGCCGGCGTGAAGCCGGCCTTGCGGGCCAGCTCGATCTCCCAGATCGAATTCGCGTCGGCCCCGGCGCCCAGCTCGCGAAGCAGCCGCGCGAGCGCGAGCGTGGAGTTGGCCTTGAGCGCGTAGTGGACGCGGTGGGGATAGTCGCCGAACGCCCGCGGCGATGTCGCGGTAGCGCTGCGCGAGGAGCGCGGCGCTGTAGACGTAGACCGGCGTGCCCTCGGCGGCGGCGATGGCCGCCAGCGAAACGCCGTCACAGACGAGCTCTTGAGAGGTTGGGGAGAAGCCGACCACAGCGGTGTGTCAGGCTATACTAACCCACTCAGCGCCGCATGTCTGCCGAGCACCCCCTCGACACCGACGAATCGACGCGCTCATCCGCCGCTGCCTGGCCGGGGATCAGCTCGCCTGGGAGGCGATCGTCCGGCAGTACCGGCGCAAGGTGTTCAACGTCGCGTACAAGTTCGTCGGCAAGCACGACGAGGCCGAGGATCTCACGCAGGACATCTTTCTCAAGATCTTCAAGTCGCTCGACACGTTCGACCGGCGCGCGAATTTCCAGACCTGGCTGATCAGCGTCAGCCGCAACCTCTGCATCGACCATTACCGGAGCGTGCGGAAGGAGCGCGAGACGATCGACCGCGAAGTCGACACGTCGGAGCTCTCGGCCGCGGCGCCCGGCCAGAGCCAGATCGCCGCGCTCGAACAGCGCGACCGCGTCGAGCTGCTGCGCGAGGCGCTCGCGTCGCTGCCGAAAACGCTGCGGACGGCCGTGCTGATGCGCGACCTCCAGGAGCTGTCGTACCACGAGATCGCGCGCGAGCTGCGGCTGCCCGAAGGCACCGTGAAGTCTCGCATCAACCGCGGACGCAGCGAGCTGGCGCGGCAGATTCGGAAGCTGCGCGGCGAGCATTTCAGCCCCAGCGGCATAAGTGGAGTGCACTGATGAACCTGACAACCGAACAGACCGGCGCCGTCGCCGTCGTGCGCGTGGGCGAGCCGAGGCTGATGTATCCGATCCTTCGGACTTCTCCTCGGCCGTGACCACGCTCGTCGCCGGCGGGACGCGCCACATCGTCATCGACCTGGCGCCGGTCACCTACGTGGACAGCGCGACGATCGGCTGCCTGATGGACCTCTACCGGCAGGTGCACGGCGCCGGCGGGCAGCTGAAGCTCTCCGGCGTCCAGAAGCGCGTGGAAACCATGCTGACCATGACGGGCGCGCAGAACTTCATCGAGATTCATGCCGACGCGCCGAGCGCCGTCAGAAGCTTCGGGGTCTAACATGCGGATGATCAAAACGACCACCGGCGTGCCCATCACGCTCGACGGCGACCTCCTCGCGGTCATGGAGGCCCTGTATCAGGAGGTGACGGCCAGGCGGGAGCTGGAGCGGACGTTCGAAGACATGGTGCGGGAAATCCAGCATCTGATCGGGCAGATGAACGAGGGCGAACGGAGCACCTACCTGGCGGAGAGCCTGTTCCTCAACACGGTGAAGTACGAGAACGACAAGCTCGAGGCGTACATGAAGAGGCTCACGAAGTAGCGTGTCGCTCAATTTCCTGTCCACCCGGTTCCAGTGCACGTGGCCGTGGAGCACGATGGTCCTGCTCTGCGACGGCCGCCTGGTGTGCGGGTGCGCCGACCCCTACGGCCATCGCGTCCTGGGCGATGCCCGCGCGGCGTCCGTGCACGACGTGTGGACCGGTCCGGTCGTGCGGTCGCTGCGCGAGGACCTGAACGGCGGCGGCTCGAAGTTCTGCGGCGACTGCCCGCTCAAGCTGCCGCTCAAGAAGGACGACACGCCCACGGTCCGGCCGGTCGACGCGGGCGCGCTTCCCTCGCGGCTGTACATCGAGTGCACCGCGGCCTGCAACATCTCGTGCACCGACGCGTGCTGCGCCCCGGAAACCGGCATCACCCGGACGCGGCAGGCCGGCATGCTGGACTTCGACCTCTTCCGCCGTGTCGTGGACGAAGCCGGGCCGTCGCTCGTGCGCATCGACTTCTTCAACTACGGCGAAGCCTTTCTCCATAAACGCGCGATCGAGATGTGCGAGTACATCAAGACGCACTTCCCCCAGGTGTATCTCTACACCAGCACCAACGGGCTGGCGTTCACCGAGGCGCAGGCGCGCCGGCTCGCGCACTCCGGCATCGACGAGGTGACGTTCTCCATCGACGGCGCAACGGCGGACAGCTACGTGAAGTACCGCCAGCGGGGCCGCTTCGATCTCGCCATCGCCAACCTGCGCGCGATGGCCGACGAGAAGCGCCGCGCGGGCCGCGACGTGCCGTTCATCAACTGGCGCTACATCCTCTTCACGTGGAACGACTCGGAGGCCGAAATGGATCGCGCGCGTGAGCTCGCGCGCGACATCGGCGTCGATCGGCTGTGCTGGGAGCTGACCGATCATCCCGAGAACGCCTACTCGCGCCGGTTCGTGCCGGGCGCGCCGGCCCTCGACGCGATCCGCCACGAGATCTGGGACGACAACAACCTCGGCAACGCCATTCCCGGCGCCACGCCCCGCGCCGAGATCGACGTACGGACGATGCCGCCCGGCCTGCCCGACTTGCCCGACTTGCCCGCCCTGATTGGCCTGCCGGACCTGCCGCTCTGGGCGCGCGCGGGACAGCCCATCGACGTGCGCACGCGTATCCGCAACCTCTCGACGCGCGCGTTTCCGGCGCAGGCCAGTTACGGACGCCGCCTGGTGCGCCTGGGCGCCCAGCTCTGCGACGCATCGGGCGCGATGCTCAATCGCGATTTCGCGCGGGCGTGGCTCCCCGAAGCGCTCGAACCCGGCGCCAGGGCAGACATCCGCATCACGCTCCCGGCCCTCGAGCAGCCGGGACGGTATCAGCTGAAGTTCGATCTGGTGAGCGAGGGAATCGACTGGTTCGAGCGCTGCGGATCGGAAACGACGACGAAAACGCTGGTCGTCAGATAGCGGCCGCGCCCTTGACGCCCCGCGCGGGGACGGCAACACCCGCGGAGGCCGGCGCGCCGTCGGCCGGTGCCTCGACCAACCGCCAGGCGTCCGTTTCTTCGAGAATCCTGGCCGCGAACTCGGTGTGGAGCGCGTGGCCGGCGCGGTGCGCCACCAGGTGCCCGATGACCGGGTGGCCGACCAGCGCGAGATCGCCCACCGCGTCCAGAATCTTGTGGCGCACGAACTCGTCGTCGAACCGCAGCGGGTTGTTCAGCACGCCCGTTTCACCCAGCACGATCGCGTTCTCGAGCGAGCCGCCCAGCGCCAGGCCGTTCTGACGCAGCATCTCGACGTCTTTCAGGAACGTGAACGTCCGCGCGGGCGCGATCTCCTCGATGAACGACTCTTCGGTGATCCGCAGGGTGCGCGACTGGTGCCGCAGCAGCGGGTGGTCGTAGCTGATGCTGTAGGTGACCTTGAAGTGATCCGACGGGTAGAGCGCGATCCGCTTGTCGCCGCGCGACAGCGCGATCGGCCGGATGATCTTCAGGAACTTGCGGCGCGCCTGCTGCCGCTTCACGCCCGCTTCCTGAACCAGGTAGATGAACGGCGCCGCGCTGCCGTCCATGATCGGTACTTCCGGCGAGTTGAGCTCGACCAGCACGTTGTCGACGCCCATGCTGACGAGCGCCGCCAGCAGGTGCTCGACCGTTTCGACGGACACCTGATCCCGGGCCAGCCCGGTCGCGAGCTGAATGCCCGCCAGGTTGTGCACCGTGGCCGGCACTTCGAAATCGCCGAGATCGATCCGGCGAAAACGGATGCCGTGGTCGACGGCCGCCGGTTTCAGCGAAAGCGTGACCTTGTTGCCGGAGTGAAGACCGATTCCGACACAGGAGATGGGGCGACGAAGTGTACGCTGTACGTCCATTAGCCTCTCGGCCGATTGGGGACGAGCGAACCGTAAATCAGCAAAGAGGATGCCCGATAATTACAAACCTGACAAATATCATGGAACCCGTTGTCCGACAGACATTTAGCACTGGTCGTTCCGGTATTCCATAGGCGGCCGGCTACGCCATTTGTGGTTCTTGGACCACAGTTGAAGTCGGCTGAGGTGTGGCGATGTTACCACAATGGCCCAGCTCAGACAGCCTCCGATCGTATCGGCCGGCCGCTCTGGGCCTGCATATCCGCGAGGAACCGGCCGGTCGCCGACTGCTCGTGCAGGGCCACCTCCTCGGGCGTGCCGGCCGCGATGATGCGCCCGCCGCCGACGCCGCCTTCCGGCCCCAGATCGATGACATGGTCCGCGCACTTGATGACGTCCAGGTTGTGCTCGATGACCACGATCGTGTTGCCCTGGTCGACGAGCTTGTTGAGCACGTCCAGGAGCTTCCGCGTGTCGTCGAAATGCAGGCCCGTCGTCGGCTCGTCCAGGATGTACAGCGTGCGGCCCGTGCCGCGCTTGGACAGCTCCTTGGCGAGCTTCACGCGCTGTGCCTCGCCGCCGCTCAGCGTCGTCGCCGACTGCCCGAGCTCGATGTAGCCGAGGCCGACGTCCTGCAGCGTCCGCAGCTTGTTGGCGATCGCCGGGAAGTTCTCGAGAAACGGCGCCGCCTGATCGACGGTCAGCTCGAGGACGTCTGCGATTGACTTGCCGCGGTACCGGATCTCGAGCGTTTCGCGGTTGTAGCGGCGGCCCTTGCACTGTTCGCACGTCACGTAGACATCGGGCAGGAAGTGCATCTCGATGGCGATGACGCCATCGCCCTGGCAGGCCTCGCACCGGCCGCCCTTCACGTTGAACGAGAAGCGGCCCGGCCGGAACCCGCGCGCGCGCGCGTCGGGCATCATCGCGAACAGATCGCGGATGAACGTGAACAGCCCGGTGTAGGTCGCCGGGTTCGAACGGGGCGTGCGCCCGATGGGCGACTGATCGATCTCGATCACCTTGTCGATGAGCTCGATGCCGTCGATCCGGTCGTGCGCGCCGGGATCGTCGACGGCCCGGTAAAGCGTCTTCGCGAGCGACTTGTACAGGATGTCGTTGACGAGCGTGGACTTGCCGGAGCCGCTGACGCCGGTGACGGTCACGAACAGGCCGAGCGGGATGCGCACGTCGATGTTCTTCAGGTTGTTCTCGCGCGCGCCTCTGACCACAATCTCGCCCTTGAGCGCCGGACGGCGGAACCTGGGCACGGCGATCGACCGCGCGCCGGTCAGGTAGGCTCCCGTGGAAGAAGACGTGCCTCCTTCCATCAGCTCGGCGGGCGTGCCCTGGAAGATCACGTGGCCGCCGTGCTCGCCGGCGCCCGGGCCCAGGTCGATCACGTAGTCGGCGGTCCGGATCGTCTCCTCGTCGTGTTCGACGACGATGACGGTGTTGCCGAGATCCCGCAGGCGGGCCAGCGTGTTGAGCAGCTTCCGGTTGTCGCGCTGGTGGAGTCCGATCGACGGCTCGTCGAGCACGTACAGCACGCCGGTGAGGTTCGCGCCGATCTGCGTCGCGAGCCGGATGCGCTGGCCTTCCCCGCCCGACAGCGTCGCGGCGCCGCGGCCGAGCGTGAGGTAGCCGACGCCGACGTCGTTCAGGAACCGCAGCCGCTCCTGAATCTCGCGGAGGATCCGCTCCGCGATGAGCGTTTCCCGATCCGTGAGCTGCAGCGTTTCGAACGCCCGCAGCGCCTCGCCGATCGGCAGGCCGACGTAGTCGGAGATGGTCCGGCCCTTGACCCTGACGGCGAGCATCTCGCGCTTGAGGCGCTCACCATGGCAGACCGGGCACGGCCGCATCGACCGGTACGGCTCGAGCTCTTCCTGCTCCGCCCAGCTCCCTTCCTCGAACCGTCGGCGCAGGTTCGGCAGCAGCCCCTCGAACCCGTTCTTGCCCGTGGTGCCGACGCCCGAGAGCAGCGCCTCGCGCGCCTTGCGCGGCAGCTTCGCGAAGGGGATGTTCAGGTCGATGCCGTGCGTGCGGCTGAGCGACTGGAGCGCTTCGCGCACGAGCTTGCGGTCGCCGCGCGCCCACGGGGCGATGGCGCCCTCCGCGAGCGACTTCGTGTCGTCCGGCACGACGCGGTGCGGATCGAAGTCGACACGGGCGCCGAGGCCCTGGCAGCCCGGGCACGCGCCGTGCGGCGAGTTGAACGAGAACGCCCGCGGCGTCATCTCGGGCATGCTGAGCCCGCAGTCCACGCACGCCAGACGCCGCGAGAACAGCCGGTCGCCGGCATCGAGCGAATTGATGACGACGATGTCGTCGGCGAGGTTGAGGGCGACGTCGATCGACTCGATCAGCCGCCGCTCCACGCCGCCGCGCACGATGACGCGATCGACGAGCACGTCGATCGCGTGGTTGCGCCGGCGGTCGAGCTTGATGTCCTCGTCGAGCGATCGGAACTGGCCGTCGATCCGCGCCTTGGTGAAGCCGCGCGCGCGCAGCGCCGCCAGCTCCTTCTTGAATTCGCCCTTGCGGCCGCGCACCACCGGCGCGAGGACGTTGATCCGCGCGTCCTGCGGGTAGAGCATCACCATGTCGGAGATGCGCTCGAGCGACTGCGACGTGATCTCCTTGTCGCAGTTCGGGCAATGGGGCACGCCGATGTTGGCGAACAGCAGCCGGAGGTAGTCGTAGATTTCGGTGACCGTGCCCACCGTCGAGCGCGGGTTCGAGCCGGTCGTCTTCTGCTCGATGGAGATGGCCGGGGACAGGCCGTCGATCAGGTCGACGTCCGGCTTCTCCATCTGCTCGAGAAACTGCCGCGCATACGCGGAGAGCGACTCGACGTACCGCCGCTGTCCCTCCGCGTAGATGGTGTCGAAGGCGAGCGACGACTTGCCCGAGCCGGACAGGCCCGTGATGACGACGAGCTTGTGGCGCGGGATGTCGACGTCCACGTTCTTGAGGTTGTGGACGCGGGCGCCGCGGACCGAAATCCAGTCGTGGGCCATAGGAGGAATGTCCCTAGGGGCTAGAGGCTGGGGGCTAGGGATCAGAAAAGTATAGCGCGATTGTGCGAAGAGCCCGTAGCGTATTACACACTTGGGTAGTGGGTCATTTTGAAATCAGCGGCGGTGCTTCCCGGATAACGCCAAGCATCCAGAGTGCCACAAGTGCGGCGGCGAACACGAAGACGATGAGAAGATGCCTCTTGATCGTGTACGTCTGCATAATCTACCTCCAGATGAGCGCGTCTTCAGGCTCCGGCCAATCCGGTAGTGGGTCAGTTTGGCCGCCGATAAGTAATGTAGGCGTTCCACAGCATCATGCCGCCAAAGGCAATGAGCAGGCACACACCCAGCGACTTCAGAACGAGGCCCTTCGGCGTGCTCGTCGCAGTCCGCAAGGTCCACCCGAATAGCGCGACCCAGACGGCGATTGTGGCCAAAAGAGCCACCCAGTTAATCGGCTGACGATTCATTGGAGAAGTCCGACTATTTCGTCAATCGACCAGACATGATCCGCGGTCCCAGCCTCCATTGCGGGTGTCACGTGGAGCGTCTGATGGTAGCGGGTCCGTGTGAATCAGCGCATCCGTCAATTCAGTATTGGTGGGACTCTCATCACCACGTGAAACATGCGAGTGCCACCCGTGACGGTCTGCCGAGTCTCAGTTGTCAGGGGAATCCATCCGGGGCGGCCAGTAATTCGAATGTTGTACGACTGACCTGGTCTTATGCTGACCGCGGCCATGCCATCTCGGTCGCTCCGAGCGCTGACAGCCGATTCCGATGCGCCGAGGCCTGCCTGTACCACCGTCACTGTCATGTCAGCCACAGGCACGCCCGCAACATCGTAGACATACACCACCACGAGGCTCGTCGAGGCTGGGACACAGCCTCTCATATCGTTGCAGTCCCTCACGACCTCAGACGCCGTTGGCCTGCCTGATTGGACGGGACGGCCGACGACCAGCGAAGGAGCGCTGAGGATCAGGAGGAGCGCGGGAACGCGTGGGATCTTCGCCATATGGACCTCACTTCAGGCACGTTGTCGCAACCGGCTGTGGTTATAGCCGTACGCGAAGTACAGCACCAGCCCGACGACGAGCCAGACGCCGAACCGGCGCCACGCCGTGCCCGGCAGGCCGAACATGATGAAGATGCAGGCGGCGGCCGACAGCAGCGAGACGCCCCACACAAAGGGCACCTTGAACGGCCGCGGACGCTCCGGCTCCTTGTAGCGCAGCACCAGGACGCCGATGCTGACCAGCATGAACGCGAACAGCGTGCCGATGTTCGTGAGGTCGTACGTCTCGGCGGCGTCGCCGACGAGCGACCACGCCGCCACGAACAGCCCCGTGAACAGCGTCGTCGCCCATGGGATGCGCGTCCGCGGATGAATGCGGGCCGCCCACTGCGGCAGCAGGCCGTCGCGCGCCATGGCGAAGAAGATGCGCGGCTGGCCGTACTGGAACACCAGCAGCACCGCCGACATCGACACGGCCGCGCCCAGCGCGACGATCCAGCCGACGGTCTTGAAGCCCGCGAGCTCGAGCGCGCGCGCCAGCGGATCCGCGACGCCGAGCTCCTTGTAGGGCACCATGCCGGTCAGCACGGCGCCGACCACGATGTAAATGAAGGTACAGATGGCCAGGCCGCCGAGGATGCCAATCGGCAGGTTGCGCTGCGGGTTCTTCGTCTCCTCCGCGGCCGTCGAGATCGCATCGAACCCGATGTACGCGAAGAACACGATCGCCGCGCCCTGGTGGATGCCGGTGAAGCCGTTGGGGGCGAACGGCGTGAAGTTGGCGGCGTGCAGGTGCGTGGCGCCCACGACGATGAAGAGCGCCAGCGCCATGAGCTTGATGACGACCATGATGTTGTTGGCCGTGACGCTCTCGCGCGCGCCCCGCAGCAGCAGCCAGGTGATCACCATCACGATGGCGAAGGCCGGCAGGTGCACGAGGATCGGGATCCCCGCCACGCGCGGCGCCGTCTCGAGCAGCCCGTGGACCTGCGGGTCGGCGCTGAGCAGCGCCGTGCGGTAGCCGGTCGTCAGCCACACCGGCATCTGCACGCCGAATCCGCGCACCAGCGTGTTGAAGTAGTCGCCCCACGAGATGGCGACCGCCACGTTGCCAACGGCGTACTCCAGGATCAGATCCCAGCCGATGATCCAGGCGACGAGCTCGCCAAGCGTGGCGTACGAGTAGGCGTACGCGCTGCCGGCGTGCGGAATCATCGACGCCAGCTCCGCGTAGCAGAGCGCCGCCAGCGCGCACGCGGCGCCCAGCAGGAGGAACGAAAACACCAGCGCCGGCCCCGCGCCCATCCGGATGACCTCGCCGGCCGGCCCCACCTGGCCCGCCGCCGCCGTGCCGATCGCGCCGAAGATGCCGGCGCCGATCACGGCGCCGATCGCGAGCATCACGAGATCGCCGGCCCCGAGCGTCCGCTTCAGCCCGCCCACGTCATCGTCTTCACCCATGGACTCGGGCATGAGCGCGGCGATCGGTTTTCGCTGAAACAGCTGGGACATACGGGAGGGATTCTATGCGCGCAACGCCGTGGCGCGGTACGCGGTCTCGTTCGAGCAGACGACGAGCCCGCCGGACGGATCGACGGCGACGCCCACCAGGCCAGGCCCCGACACGAGCAGCTCGGGCGGCCGCGGAGGCCGCAGCCGATACAGCCCGCTGATGCCCGCCAGCGCCTCGACGACGAGCATGGCCCCGGCCGTGTCGAACGCGATGCCCTGCGGGCGGCCGAACGAATCGTCAACCGTGCTGATGGTGCCGTCGGGCGCGACCCGGTACACCGAGTCGTACGCCGAGAGCGTCGGCGCGGTCACGTAAATCCCGCCGTCGGGTCCCATGGCGAGGTGAAACGCCGCCACGCTCGGCGGAATCGACACGAACGGCGAGGCCTCCCCGTGCCGGTCGACCCGGAAGATCGTGCCGGAGCGATCGCCCACGAACAGCGTCCCGTCCGGCGCGAAGGCCAGTCCGCACGCGACGCCGAGGTCGGTGGCAAACGGTTCGAACGTGCCGTCCTCGCGGACGCGGTACACGGTGCCCTCGAAGCGGCTGGAGACGTACAGCCGGCCCTCCGGATCGATGGCCATCGACGTGGCGTTGACGATGCCCGAGGAGAACGTTTCGCGCGTGCCGTTGGGCCGCACTTTGAAGATGGACACGGGCACTTCCTGCCCGCGGGTGCCGCTGTAGGTGACGTATAGATTGCCCTGGCGGTCGAAGATGGGGTTGTCCACCTGGTGCAGGCCCGTCGCGAACGCGCCGGCGATGCCGACCGACAGTCCGCCCGCATCGCCGTCGTCGAGGCTGATGGCGGCCTGGCCGCCCTCGAGCCCCGAGGGCACCAGGACGCTGACGGCCGTCGCTGACGCGTACACGGGGCGCGCACGCGCGCCGCCGATGAGCACGCCGGGGAGCTGGGGTCGATCGACCGGGAAGCCGGTGCCTTCGATGGTGATCCGACCGCCCTCGATCGCCCAGGCGGGGCGAACGGCAGTCGCGCGGGCGGACATGCGTCAGCTTACCGCATGACGGTCTACGTGTCGTCGAGCTCGACGTTCCAGTAGAGGTAGTCGCGCCAACTCTCGGGGGCGTTGCGCAGTCCTATGGTGATGCGCACGGCCGGCGCGGAATCGGGACGCTTCGGCATCCGTCGCAGGTGCATGCCGGCCTCGCCGGGCGTGCGTCCGCCCTTCCGACGGTTGCACGTCACGCAGCAGGTCACGATGTTCTCCCAGTCCTTGCGGCCGCCCTGGGCGACCGGCACGACATGGTCGAACGTCAACTCGCTCGTGGGGAACCCGTCGCCGCAGTACTGGCACGCGTGGTCGTCGCGCGCGTAGATGTTGGCGCGCGAGAACGGCACGTAGTCGAAGCGGCGCTTGATCCGGATGTAGCGCAGCAGGCGGATGACCGACGGGAGCTTGAAGCTGAACGAAACAGCGCGGACCTCGCGGTCGTACACTGAGATGATCTCGACCTTGCCCTGGCACCAAAGGGTGATGGCCTTCTGCCAGTTGACGATCTTGAGCGGCTCGTACGACGCGTTCAGGAGCAGCGTCTGTTCCATGGCGACTTGAGGAATTGTGCCAAACGGTCTGATTGAGTGTCAAGGCTTGGTGCGCTGTAAACGCCTTGGAAAGTATCGGTTAGCGGCACTGCGGTCGGCGCCCGCTTCAGCCGATACTGATAGGACGATGTCGCGCTTCCCCAGCCGGCGCCGCGGAGCCGTGTGTGCGTTGGCCGTGCTGACAGCCCTGGCAACGCTCACAGGCGCCTGCGCGTCGACCGGGAACGTGCCTCGTCCGTTTCCCTCACCCGCCGGATCAGCGGCTCCCGCGCTTCGCGACCGGCCGGAAACCATCGTCGGCACGGCGCTGACGCTGCGCGGCATTCCCTACCGGAACGGCGGGTCGGACCCGGCCGGGTTCGACTGCAGCGGCTTCACGCAGTATGTGTTCGCGCAGAACGGGATCGCGCTGCCGCGCGCGGTCGAGGATCAGTTCGACAGCGGGAAGAAAGTGAAGCCGCGCGACCTGAGCTCCGGGGATCTGGTGTTCTTCCGGACCACCTCCCGCGGCCCCTCGCACGTCGGCATCGTCATCGGCGACGACCAGTTCATCCACGCGCCGAGCTCGAAGGGCGTCGTGCGGGTGGAACGGCTGAGCGCCGACTACTGGGCGAAGCGCCTCATCACCGGGCGCCGCGTCGACTGACCGGCCCTGACCACGATTGTCTTCCTTGAGCGCCCATGCTATTGGGGAGTAAGGTGAATATATGTCCGACGCCACGACGACCCGACGACGCTCATTGATCGCACTCTTCGCTGCAGTCTTCCTGTTCGCCGCCGGCGCTCGATCGGCGCATGCGCAGGGATTCATCAGCCCGTTCTATGGATATAACTTCGGCGGCGACGCGGGGTGCCCGGAGATCACGAACTGCCAGGACAAACGCACGGACTACGGCGTCTCCTTCGGCGCCCTCGGAAGCATCGTCGGCTTCGAGGCCGAGCTCGGGTACACCAAGAATTTCTTCGGCGAGACAGTCGGGTAGCACCTCGAACGTGCTGACGTTCATGGGCAACTTCATGCTCGCGCCGAAAATCGGGCCCGTCCAGCCGTACGGCCTTGCGGGAGTCGGGTTGATCAGGACGACGGTCGAAAGCGTGGCCACCAGCAACGACCAGAATCAATTCGGATGGGATCTCGGTGGCGGCCTGATGGTGTTCTTCGGCGAGCACATCGGCGTGCGCGGCGACGTCCGCTACTACCACTCGTTCCAGGTTCTCGATTTTCTCAACTTGCCGAACCTGCCGTCGCTGGGCCTCGGCGGACAGAAGCTCGACTACGGTCGCGCCGCGGCGGCCGTGGTCTTCAAGTTCTAGAGGCCGATCAGGACGGCTCGGGCCAGCGTGTTGCTCATGGTGTGGCGCGCGGGGCACGACCCCTGCCAGGTAAACGCCAGCAGGACCAGGACGCCCGGCGCTCTGGACATCCACTCGACGGCATAGTGCGGCTCCCTCGGCCGTTGATACGCCGCGCTATCGGCCCCGTCCGGAACCTGGCTCACGATCTCTCCACGAGGCCCAACGTACCCGCTGCCCTCGCACGTGTAGGTCGGCAGGGCGAGGCAGGCCAGGAGAATAAGAGCCGCGACGGTGCGCACGCGGTCGAGCGTCATCGATCACTCCTTCTGGAGCTGATCCGTCGGTTCCTGATCCTCGGGCTTCTCGTCTTCGATTTTCTGGTCGTCCAGCTTCTCTTCTTCTAATTCTTCTTCCGGCTTGGGCGGCTCGATCTTCGGCTCCGACGGCGGTCGGGTTCCTGCCGGCACGCCGCTGCGCATGCGCTGCAGGATCAGCTTCTGCCGGCGCAGGAGGCGCGGCGTCGGGTGTGCCGGATTCAACCGCCGCGGGTTGATGATGGCCCCGGCGAGCAGCGCCGACTCCGCCGGCCCGAGCGACGAGGCCGGGCGGCGGTAGTAGACCTGTGACGCCGCCTCGATGCCGTAGATGCCGTCGCCCCACTCGATGACGTTCAGGTACAGCTCGAGGATGCGATCCTTCGTCAGCTCGGCTTCGAGCCGGCGCGCGATCACGAGCTCGCGGAACTTGCGGAGCGGGCTTTTGGACGGCGACAGGTACAGGTTCTTCGCGAGCTGCTGCGTGATCGTGCTCGCGCCGCGGTCGAAGCGGCCTCGCGCCCAGTCGGCCTTCAGCGACAGCCGCAGCTGCTCGAAGTCCACGCCCTCGTGCTGAAAGAACGCGTCGTCTTCCGCGATGAGCACCGCGCGGCGCAGATCGGAGGACACGTGGTTCAACGGGACCCACGTCTGGATGCGGCGGGGCACCTCGCCTTTAACGCGCGCTTCGTCGGCGCGAATGGCCATGAAGGCCGTGGCGGACGGGTTCGATTTCGCCAGCGGCCGGACGTCGGGCAGCGAGATGTACGCGTACGCGCACCCCGCGAAGGCCACGGCCGCCGCCGCCACGGTCGCGCGGCCCACGTACTTGAGGCGCTTGCCAGGGCTGAGCGCTGAACGCTGAGGGCTTCCGCCACGTGCATCAGCCCTTCGCCCTGAGCCTTCAGCCCTGCGCGTCGTCATCTTGCAACGCTCAGGCGTGGACCCCACGTTTTGCGAGCGCGGACTGCAGGGCGCCGAGCAGCAGCACGACCAGGCGCGACGCCGAGCTCGTGCCCATGAGGCCGACGCGCCAGATCTTGCCGGCCAGCGGACCGAGGCCCGCGCCGATCTCGATGCTGAACTCCTCGAGCAGCTGCTTCCGCACGGCCGCGTCGTCCACGCCGTCCGGAATGCGGACGGTGTTGAGAGTCCACAGCCGATCGGGTTCGGGCGGCAGGAGCGAGAGGCCCATCGCCGCCAGGCCCTCGACAAACGCCCGGTGGTTCCGCTCGTGGCGGCTCCATCGCGCGTCGAGCCCCTCCTCCTCGATCATCGTCAGGGCCTCGTACAACGCGCAGACGAGCGCCGACGACATCGTGTGGTGATACTTCCGGTTGAGCCAGTAGTCGCGCAGCAGCGACAGATCGAAATAGAAGCTCGGGCACTTCACGAGCCGCTCGAGCGCGCGCGGCGCGAAGACAATCGGCGCCAGCCCGGACGGCGCGCCCAGGCATTTCTGCGTGCAGCTGTAGCAGACGTCGATGCCCCAGCCCGCCACGTCGAGCGGCACGCCGCCGAACGACGTGACCGCGTCCACGATCGTCAGCGCGTCGTGCTTGCGGGCGATCGCGGCCAGCTCGCGGACCGGGTTCAGGACGCCGGTGGATGTCTCGCCTTGCACCATGGCCACGATGTCGGCCGGCCCGGTGGACGAAGCCGCGAGCGACTTCTCGAGCGCCGCCGGATCGGCCGCCCTGCCCCACTCGCCGTTCACGCGCGTCACGGTCGCGCCGTAGCGCTCGGCCATCTGCGCGAGCCGGTCGCCGAAGTAGCCCGTGACCACGACGGTGACCTTCGAGCCCGCCTTGACCGTGTTCGCGACGGCGGTTTCCATCCCGGAGGTGCCGGTGCCGGAGACCGCGAACGCAAACGAGTTGTCCGGCGCGCGGAACAGGCGCGTGAGCTTCGCGCGGACGTCGTCCAGCATCGCGACCATCAGCGGGTCGAGGTGGCCGACGGTGGGCGCCGCCATCGCGCGCATCACGCGCGGCGAGGTGAGCGAGGGACCGGGACCGAGCAGGATGCGATCCGACTCGGGGAGCAGACTTTTCATACGAGCGCGACCTCCTCAAACGACACGAGCACTTCTCGAAGCGAGGCCATGACGGCCTCAGACACTGGAGCCAGCGGCGATCGGGGCACACCGGCGTCGCAGCCGGCGAGCTGGAGCGCCGCCTTCAGTCCCGGCACGCCGTACTGGCTGCCGACGAGCTTCGCCACGGGCACGAGCCGATGCTGCAGCCTGCCGGCTTCGGCGTGGTGTCCGTCCCGCGTCAGCTGGAACAGCCGCACGCAGGCGTCGGGCAGCACGCACGCGAGCGCGAGGATGCCCCCCGTGGCGCCGACGCACAGCGACGCGTAGAACGTCGTCGCCGATCCGGCGAGGACGTTGAAGCCGTCCGGCGTGCCCGCGACGAGATCCGTCATCTGCGCGATGTCGCCGCTCGATTCCTTCACGCCGACGATGTTCGGATGCGCGCTCAGCGTCGAGACGGCCGCCGGCAGCAGGTTGACGCCCGTCACGGCGGTGAAGTTGTACAGCAGGACGGGAACCGACGACGCATCCGCGACGGCCGTGTAGTGACGCACGAACGCGTCCGTCGTCATCTGCGATTTGTAGAAGCCGGGTGTGCGGACGAGCACCGCGTCGGCGCCGAGGCTCGCCGCGCGGCGGGCCGCGTCGATGGCCGCGCGCGTGGACTCGCGGCCGGTGCCGGCGATGAACGGCCGGCCGGACGGCCAGCGGTCGCGTGCGAACGCGATGACCCGATCGGACTCGGCCTCGTCGAGCAGCGCCGCCTCGCCCGTCGATCCGAGGACGACGAGGCCGGCGAGCGGACCGGCCGACCAGTGCGCACAGGCTGCGCCGAGCTTGTCGAGATCGATGCGGCCGTCACGATCGAACGGGGTGGGAATGGGCGCGAAGACGCCGCGCAGATTCATCGGACCCATTGTAGACCGGCGCGATGCCCGCGTGCTGCATGACGAGGTTGAGACCGAGCACGACGAGGAACATCGCCGCCGCTGGACTGAGCAGCCACGGGAAATCCGCGAACGCGCGCACGGTGGACGCATCGTGCAGCATCGTGCCCCAGCTCGCGATCGGATCCGGAAAGCCGAGGCCCACGTACGACAGCGTCGCCTCCGCGACGATGAACGCCGGCACGAGCAGGACGATCTCGACGACGATGAAGCCGCGGGCGGCGGGCAGGAGGTGCCGGAGCAGGATGCGCGCGTGGCCGGCGCCGAGCGACATCACCGCGACGCCGTAGTCGCGCTGCTTCTCCGAGCGCACGATCGCGCGGACGCCGCGCGCGATGAACGGCGCGCCGACGACGGCGAAGATGCCGGTGAGGAGCACGAACACTTCGAACGGCGGCAGCACGAGCCGCAGCATCGACCGGAGCGCGAGCGCGACGTACATCGCCGGCAGGACGAGCACGAAGTCCGACACGCGCATGAGCAGGTCGTCCACGAACCCGCCGGCGTAGCCGGCGATCCCCCCGAAGAGTGCGCCGATCAGGAGCGCGCCCGCCGCCGCGACGAGCGATAGCCCGAGCGAAATCCGCGCGCCGTACAGAAGGCGGCTGAACACGTCGCGGCCGTAGCCGTCGGCGCCGAGCGGCAGGAACGGCATGCGCGCGTCGTCCGACGACGAGAGCAGGCGGCCCCCCGCGAACCAGGCCAGCGGCACGCGCTGCGAGCGATCCTGCTCGTAGCGCTGCTCCAGCTGGCTCGTCAACGTCCAGGGATACACGAACGGCGCGTGCCACCCGCCCGCATCGTCCCGCAGGTGCGGCCGCGTCGGGGGCGTGTTGAGCCGGCCGCGAAACTGCCGGTCCGGCGCGTACGGCGCCAGCACCGGCGCGCCGAGCGCCGCCGCGAACATCACCCCGAGCAGTGCAATTCCTAATGGACGCATTCAGTTCTAACTTCTAAGTTCTAAGTTCTAAGTTTCGCGCGTCCTCGGCTCGACGAGCGCGAGCGCAACGTCAGACAGCAGCGTGCCGATGGCCAGGAAGACCGAGCCGGCGACGGCGCAGCCCGCCACGAGATACACGTCGCGCGCGCGGAGCGCCGCGAGCATCAGCTGGCCGAGGCCCGGCCAGGCCGTGATGGCTTCGACGGCGAACGAGCCGCTGAGCAGCGTGCCGATGACGAGGCCGTAGACCGCCGCGATCGGGCCCAGCGCGCCCTTCAGCGCGTCGCGCCAGATCGCGCGCGCGGCCGGCACGCCGCGGGCGCGCGTCGCCAGCATGTACGGCTGGCCGATCACCTCGCTCATCGACTGCGACTGCAGGCGCTCGAACATCGCGGCCAGCGGGAGCGCCAGCGCCGCCGCCGGCACGATCAGGTGGCGCAGCAGCCCGCCGTCGCCGGTGGAAGCAGACGTCATGCCGCCAATGGGCAGCCAGCCCGTCCGTGCGGCCGCGAACACGAGGAAGAGGGACGTCAGCAGCGGCGGCATGGACAGCAGCAAGAGCGACGCGGCCCGGATGGCGCCGGTCAGCCACCCGCCGCGGCGGCTGCCCGTCAGGACGCCGAGCGGCAGGCCGATGAACGTCGCCGCGAGGAGCGCGGTGATCGCGAGGATCGCCGTGTTGGCCGCGCGCTCGGGGATGAGATCGGACACCGGCCGATCGAAGAGCAGCGACTGCCCGAAGTCCAGGCGCGCCGCGCCGGCGATCCACGCGCGGTACTGCTCGCCGAGCGATCGGTCGAGGCCCAGGCGCGCACGGGCCTCCGCTATCGCTTCCGGCGACGCGCCGAGGCCCAGCGACTCGGCCGCGAAGTCGCCGGGCGCGAGCTTCGCCAGGACGAGCGACGCCGACGAGACCGCAAACACCAGGAAGAGCGCGAACGCGAGACGCCGCGCGAGGTAGGCGAGCATGGCGGCCTTACCGCGCCACCGCCACGGTGTCCGGGGACCACAGCAGCTGCGGGCGCTGCACGGCCGGCGTCACGTTGATCACGCGCCGGGACGCGGCGGCGAACATGCGCGGCGCCGCGAAGTAGATCGCCGGCAGGTGGTCGGCGAAGATCTTCTGGACGTCATTGAATAACCGACTTCGCTCTGCTTCGTCGGCCGACTGCATCTGGCGCGTCATCAGCTCGTCGATCCGCCCTTCCCACTCCGTGGCCGGCGTCTTCTGCCCGATGTTCCAGAGGTGCGTGCTGCCGGAGCTGAGCCAGAAGTCGGGGCTGCTGGCCGGATCGGTGCCGGTCATGTACGCGCTGTAGTAGAGCGCTTCGTACCTTGCCCGACAAGATCCGCTCGATCACCGCGGTGGCGTCGAGCGTGACGATGTCCACGACGATTCCGACCTTCTTCAGCTCGTCGCGGATGACGGACACGCCGCGCTCCAGCCTTGGCCGGCCTTTCTGCGTGACGACGGTGAAGCGGACCGGCGTCTGGCTGGCGTCCTCGAGCACGCCGTCGCCGTTGCGATCCGTGAGGCCGATCGACGCCAGCAGCGCCCGCGCGCCGGCGGGATCGTGGGGCGTCCGCGGCGCGTCCGGAGAAAACCACTTCTTGTTGGCGGGCGTGATCGGGCCGTACGCCGGCAGGGCGGCGCCGAGGAACACCGTGTCCGCGAACAGCTGGCGATCGACGGCCATCGAGATCGCGCGGCGCAGCTCGTCGCGCTGGAGCCATCCCGCCGCGGCGATCGGACGCGAACGCGCCGGGCCTGAGGTTGAGCCAGAAGGCGTCGGCATCGTAGCCGACGCCGAGATCGTACAGGCGGAGCTTGCCGTCTTTGTCGTCGGCCGCGCGCTTGACCGTCGCGTACGCTTCCGACGGCACCTCGCTGACCGTCACGTCGCTCGCGCCCGACGTCAGGCGCAGCAGCTCGGTGCTTTCCTCGGGGACGACGTCGATCGTCAGGCGATCCAGGTACGGGAGCTGCGTGCCCTTGTCATCCTTCCGCCAGTAGCGCGGGTTGCGCGCGAACACCAGCCGCTGGCCGGGGCTGTAGGCGCTCAGCACGAACGGGCCCAGGCCGGCGATGTCCGATGGCGGCGTGGACAGGCCCCACGCCGCGGCGATCGTGCCGTTCCTGAGCGCCGCCTCGAGCTTGTGCCGCGGCAGCACCCACAGGTTGTCGAGGATGCGCAGGCCCGGCGCGTAGGGGACCGGAAACGTCAGGACGAGCGTCAGCGGATCGGCCGCGGTCAGCGTCAACTTCTTCCCGCCGGGCTGCAGCGCGTCGGCGGCGAGCGGCACCGCGTACGCCGCCTCGAGCGAAAACACCACATCGTCCGCGGTCAGCGGGCGGCCGTCTGAAAACGTCACGTTCGGGCGGAGCGTCAGGGTGTAGCTGAGGCCGGAGGCGGCGCGCGTCCAGCGTTCGGCCAGCCAGGGCTCGACCTCGTCGGTGACGCGGTTGATGCGGACGAGCTTCGCCTGCATGAGCGAGGCGACGAGGTCGGTCGTGGCCTCGCGCGACGTGAGCCGGTTGAAGGTGCGGGGTTCGGTGCGGGCCGACACGACGAGGTCGCCGCCGCGGGCCGGGCTGCCGGCCGCGCCGCCGGCGACGCTGGCCGTCGTGTCCGCTCCGCCACACGCGCACGCCGCCAGGGCCAGGGCAACAGCCCCAGCCGTCAACAGGCCGCGAAGTTGGCCGGAATATCTGGTCAAAAGCTAGCCCACAGGCCAAAAAACTGGCCGCTTGAATTTCCGTGCAACTTGGTCATCCCACGCAAATTTGCGCGCAATTCGTGGGACCGCTTACACGTCCGAAATCGGCAGGCCAAGTAGTTGGCCGACGACTTTGGCGGCCGAGCTTTTCGGATTCTGTCGAGCTCGATTCTACAAACTACTGTACCACAACGACTTGCACCTGACGTCCCGAATGGCCTGTCCAGAGCCGGCTTCTGGCGCACGCATTGCGCTTGCGCGTCGCCAACCGGGAGGATCAATGGCTTTGGCAGAGCGTATTTCTGAAACAGGTCTCGCGCCTCGTATCGGCCGCAGCGTCTCTCTGGACCACGCAGCGGAGCTCCTCGGCGTATCCCGCCGGACCATCTACAACCGGATTCGTGAAGGCCGCCTGCTGACGGTGCGGACCATCGGCGGGTCGCAGCGCGTGCTGATCGACTCGGTGGAAGACGAATTTCGCGGGACCAGGCACGTGCCGCCTGTCGTCCGGCACACTCCTGAAAGCTAGGCGGAAACCCATTCCCCAGCGTGGAGCGACCCATGGCATCGTTCTCTCGCACGGCAGCGCACGTCGCGATGGTGTTCGTCCTGGTGGTCATACCGGCGGCGACGGCCTCGGCGCAGCGGCACCGGGCGAGGTTGAGCGCTGACCTGGCCGATCACCTGGCCGCCGATTCGGCGGCCATCGAGGTGATCGTGGACGGCGACGCCGCGTCGATCGAGCGCCTGGCGCGGCAGTACAACGTCGTCGTCAAGCGGTCGCTCAGGCGGGGCGGCGCGGTGCTGCGGGTGAACGCCGGGCAGCTGGCCGCGCTTCAGCAGGACGAAGCGGTCGACCACCTGGCGGGGAACGTCCGGTACAAGTCTGGCGGGCCGGCGGGTCTGGCGGGCCGGGCGGGCCTGGCGGGTCTGGCGGGCTTATCGAGGCCGACGCGATGGCCGAAGGCATCGGCGTCGATCAGGTGTGGGCCGGCGTGGGCGACCTGCCGAAGCTGTCGGGGCGGGGCGTCACGGTGGCGGTCATCGACTCGGGGTTCGATCCGAAGCATCAGGCGCTCAAGAGCCGGACGCTGCTGACGATGGACTTCACGGGCGGCGACGGCGCGGATCGCTTCGGGCACGGCACGCACGTGGCGGCGCTCATCGCGGGGCAGGCGGGGAAGACGGCGGACACGCGGATGTACCGGGGCGTGGCGCCGGGCGCGTATCTCCTGAACCTGCGCGTCCTCGGCAACGACGGATCGGGGACGGCGAGCGACGTCATCGAGGCCATCGACTGGGCGATCGATCACCGCGACGACTACAACATCCGGGTCATCAATCTTGTCGCTCGGCGCGCCGGTGCTGCAGCCGTACCGGGACGATCCCGTGTGCGAGGCCGTGGAGCGCGCGGTGCGCGCCGGCATCCTCGTCGTCGCGGCGGCGGGCAACATGGGGCAGACGACGGATGGGCGGCGGATTCTGGGGGGCATCGTGTCGCCGGGCAACTCGCCGTATGCGATCACGGTGGGGGCGCTGGACACGAAGGGGACGGCGGAGCGTGCGGACGACGTGGTGGCGCCGTTCAGCTCGAGCGGGCCGACGCGGTTCGACCTGGTGATCAAGCCGGATCTGGTGGCGCCGGGGCGGCGGGTGACGTCGGCGGAGGCGGTGGGGAGCCTGCTGTCGGCGAATTTCCCGGAGCGTCACGTGGCGGGCAGCGGGCCGAACGCGTACATGCAGGGGTCGGGCTCGAGCATGGCGGCGGCGGTGGTGAGCGGCGCGGCGGCGGTGCTGATCGAGGAGCGTCCGGGGCTGCGGCCGCTGACGACGAAGGCGGCGCTGCAGCTGACGAGCACGTTCCTGCCGGCGTCGGGGCTGATCCAGGCCGGGTCGGGGAGTTTGAACGTGCTGGCGGCGGCGGAGTTCGTGCGGGACGGGGACTTGAGCGACACGACGATCGCGGGCGCCGAGACGTCGGCGAGCCAGATCATGATTGCGCCGCGCGAACAGCTGGCTAGAGACTCGCGGCGTAATGCGTTCGCCGGCGTTCGAGCGAGACTAGTCAAGTCGTCGCGAAGTTTCCAGCGGGCATATGGGCATCCGACTCTCACTTGGGGTGACGGCGACACCGTCATCTGGGGCGATGGCGACACTGTCATCTGGGGTGACAGCGACACCGTCATCTGGGGCGATGGCGACACTGTCATCTGGGGTGACGGCGATACCGTCATCTGGGGCGATGGCGACACTGTCATCTGGGGTGACGGCGATACCGTCATCTGGGGTGACGGCGACACCGTCATCTGGGGTGATAGCGACACCGTCATCTGGGGTGATAGCGACACCGTCATCTGGGGCGACTAGGCGTGCCGCACGCAGGGCAAAAACGCGCGAGACTGCGCAACTCTGAGGAGGAACAGTCGTGTCTAAGCTAATCATCTGGGACGAATAGTCCGATACATATACCGCCTATCTATGGCGGTCGTAACAAACACTGAGCGGGGTTCAATGGCAACCCCTTTCGTTAGCGCTGTCATCCTGACGGGTGCGGCGGTCTTCACTCACTCTATCTATCAACTGTCGACGGCTCCCGTCGGCTCCCAGTGGTTTATTCTGGTTGCCCTCACGCTGCTGACGGGTTCGTTCACGATTGCAATGTCGTCACTTTCGGTCCGCGTTTCCGTCTCGGAGACGTTTGTCTTCGCCTCCGTCCTGATGTTCGGAACGGCGGCCGGCACCGTGACCGTCGTCCTCGAAACGCTGGTAATGAGCTTCTGGCTGCGGCCCCAAAGCCGAGCTCCGCAGCGTGTACTTTTCAATGCCGCAGCCCCAGCGGTCGCGATTTGGCTTTCTGGTACCGTCTTCTATTGGTTCTCCGGCATCACGCCTTATCTGCGACATGCCACTCCTTTGCCAGTGCTCTTCTTACCATTGGCAGTGTTTACTACTCTCTATTTTCTGCTGAACACTTGGCTCGTTGCCTTGGCAGTGGCCCTTCATAAGAATCAACCACCGCTGCGGATTTGGTGGCCACAGTTCACCTGGGTCTCGGTGAACTACTTCAGCGGTGCTTCGGTGGCAGCACTACTGGTCACCTATAGTCACAGCATCGACCTCAGCACGCTCTTGATAATTGTCCCGCTACTCGTCATCTCCTATTTGACTTTTCGAACTGCCATGGGCCGTGTCGACGACACCACCAAGCACTTGGGTCAGCTGAACGACCTGTACTTGTCAACCATTGAAACACTGGCGATGGCAATCGATGCCAAAGATCAGATCACGCACGGCCACATTCGGCGAGTACAAGCCTACGCGGTCGGTCTAGCGAAGCGACTTGGCGTTATCGACGATCAGCTAATCAGGGCAATCGAAGCAGCTGCTCTTCTTCACGACATGGGAAAACTTGCTGTACCTGAGTACATCCTAAACAAGCCAGGGAGACTCACTCCTGCTGAGTTCGAGAAGATGAAGCTTCATGCCAGCGTCGGGGCGGACATTCTGTCCGCAATTGACTTTCCATATCCAGTCGTACCAATCGTAAGACATCACCATGAGCAGTGGAGTGGACTTGGCTACCCTGACGGACTGAAGGGAACAGACATTCCAATCGGAGCACGCATTCTGTCGGTGGTCGATTGCTTCGACGCCCTCACATCTGATCGGCCATACCGTCCACGACTCTCGACCGAGGAGGCACTAGCCATACTGCGAGAACGACGCGGGTCGATGTATGACCCGCTGATCGTAGATACGTTCATTAACGTGCACAAGCAAATAGCACCCGACGCTCTTCCGTACGGCCCACCTCGGGACGCGCTGAACGAGATTACAAGTTCGACTCTTATCAGCTCCATGCTCTCGCCGCCGACGTCTGGACTCGATGACATCACAGCCAGCGGTGACGAAATGTTAACGCTATTCGAAATAGCGGGGGCGCTAGCAGCTCAAACCAGCATTCCAGAAATTGGTGGCGTGCTCGCCAAACATCTGCGACGTTTGGTGCCCTTTTCACTCCTTGTCTTATACGTACACGACTCAGACAACGACGACTTGGAAGCTAGATTCGCCGCAGGCGAGTCGGCGCACTTTGTCAAAGGTATGCGCGTCTCCATAGGACAACGCCTCACCGGATGGGTTGCAGCAAATCGGCAAACGATAGTGAACTCCGATCCGGTCCTTGACCTCGGAGAAGTAGCCCGAAAAGCTCAACCTCGACTTAGGAACTGCTTGAGCTGTCCGCTTCTTTCAGGAAGTACCCTCGTCGGCGTTCTCACCTTGCACTCAGCGGGAAGCGACCGCTTCAACGAAGATCATCGGCGCATCGTAGAAATCGTGGCGCATCAAGTCGCGGACGCTTTCAAACGCGCGGTCGAATACAGCTCTTTGGCTTCACGGAATGCGTTAGCAGGCCTACCAAGCATTGACCGACTGACTCATTTTGCGACCCTCAGAGAAACAGGCGCCGCTCTGGAGGGATCGGAGCTTACGCTACTGATCATGAGTGTAGTCAAGCTCACAGAGATCAATGCGGTATACGGCCGCGCAGCAGGCGACGAAGTACTCCGACATGTGGCTCAGGCAATTGGCGCCGAGGTTCATGTTCCTGACGTAGTTGTTAGGTATGGCGGCAGTAGGTTCGTGGCGCTTCTAGGTTCTGGGGATTCGCACGCTGCAGACCTACTGGCTCAGAGGATTTGCCACAGTGTTACCTCCCGTCAATTGACGCTACGTTCTGGAGCGGCGGTCTCCATCGAGCTATCAGTTCGATTGGTAAGCGCTCCACGCGATGGACGATCTCTTAGCGACCTATTGGTCGCCGCCCGCGTCCCAGCCCAATTGAATAGACGAGAACCCTCTAGCGTCCACTAGCGTATTCCTCGTACACCTCGGTCCTCCGAATGCTCTCTTGGGGCTCCGTAAGTCACAACGAGATGCACACTTTCTCCGAACCCATAAGAAGATCCTCCTCAATCTTCAGCTCTGAATAGACGACAATGCCGGCTTCGGCGTTGTGACACGATGATGAGGCTGACGAAAGGGGCGTAACAAGTGAGCGCGCTTGAAACCGCAACTCAGCTTAACGAGGCAGGCCGGTTTATCGAGGCGCTCAAGGCGTTGAATGAGTTGAGTGGTGCTTCTTTCTCGCGGAATGAGCGCGACGTGCTACATGCCGAACTGCTCGAACGCGTCGGCAGATTCGGTCAGGCCAGAATCGTCCTGCAGACGTTAATGAAGCGAAAGGATCTTGGCTTCAGCGAACGGAGTTCCTGCGAGCTTGTGTTGGGCAAGATCGAATGGGAGGAAGGACTCACGGAATCGGCTATAGAACACCTGCAGCGCTCGGTTCAACTGGCCTCGGACGCAGGCGATCTGCGACGGCGGTGTTGGCCCAACATGTTGCTACTAGTTTCATTATGTGACCGATCAGGACCAGACGCAGTCGCTACCATTCTGAATGAGCTAAGGAACGATGCCACAAAGCTTGGCGACCCGCGTATCTTGGCCGCCTTGCACTCCTACACGGGCCAAATGGAGGCGAAACGCGGCCTGTTTGCAAGCGCTCTTTGGCATGTTCAGAGAAGCCAACAAATCCTCGAGTCGGCACCAAACAGCTGGATTGAAACCCAACTCGAATTTACCAGGACGAATATCGCGGTGTTAAGTGCCGATCACCGTTCTGCTCTGAAGCACGGACAATTTGCAATCGAACTCGCAGACCAGTCAGGCGGCGCAGCTTGCAGAAGAACAGCTTTGGGGAATCTTGGGTTCGTTTTCTATTCTCTCGGGCAATTTGATGAGGCAGTCGTGTGCCTTGAGCGCGCGATAGCAGTCTTACCTTCCCTGGGCGAGAGCCATAGCGCGATGATCGACACGTTGGCACGAATACGATTGGCGCAAGGTCGCCAACGCGACTGCCAAGCGTTGCTGGACAGGATCGAAAATGAAATGCAGTTTCCGAGCGATCGCTTGCTCTATCCACATCGTCACGCCGCCTTCACGCGGGCACACCAGCTAGCACGTGACGGCCAATTCCAGAAGGCACTCGCTCAAATTGACCGAACATTGAACCTGGCTGACGAAGCGAAAGATCACTTCCTGTTGCATCGCGGACTACTCACCAAAGCCCAGTTTTTGCAACAGGCAGGTCGAGAAGCCGAGTCCCAGGCGCTCATGGACACACCCGTCTTCGAGCTGGTCGCCCAGGCCCCGGATCTTCACGCCCAGTACGAAACCATCCTGGCCTGCGGCCTTGCCGCCGCGGGCCAGCACGCTGCGGCGCACACCCACCGTCTGCGCGCGGAACGGCTCTATTCCAGCGTTCACCACGTTCCGGGACTGCTCGAGCTCTCCCGATGCTGGGAAGTGGCGGTCAAGAATTCTCTCGCCGCCGAGACGAACGTCGCGTCTAAGGCGAGCGCCTCGAAAGCCGCCCCCTCTCCCGGCACAGTTATCCAGGCGGTCGCTGCGCTCATGGTCCAAGCCAGCCGCCCGGAATTCCTGTCCCACGAACTCGTGAACCTGCTCGGACAGACCGGCTGCGTCCGCCGTGCCGCCGCGCTCCTCGTCGACCCAACGCGCGAACCCGAGCTGCTGGCAGCAACGGATGCTGCTGGCATCGTTCCCTATGTCGCCGACGAGTGGCCCCGTCGCCTTGTCGTCGGACCGGTCCGAGACCGGACGGCGGAACTGTGGCTCGACCCGTCTGGCGACATCGAGTCGACTGCGACCGTTAACGCCGTCGCGCTCCTTCTCTCGGCCATCTACGAGATCGAGCGCGGCCGGGCCGAACGCGAGCAGCGGCTCACGCTCTGGCCCATCGACGACACGCCCCTCGAAGACGGACAGGCAGTCGTAGGCGGACGCATGAGCGAGCTGATGACGTACGCGAAACGAATCGCCACAACCAACGTCAGCGTGCTCCTGACCGGCGAAAGCGGCACAGGCAAGGAGATCCTCGCCCGCGCCGTTCACAACTACTCCGATCGCGCCGCCAAAACGTTCATCCCATTCAACTGCGCGGCCATCCCGCGCGAGATGCTCGAAAGCCAGCTCTTCGGCCACCGGCGCGGCGCGTTCACCGGTGCCGACCGCGATAACCCTGGAGTGATTCGAGCCGCCCGCGGCGGGACACTCTTCCTCGACGAAATCGGCGAGCTCAGCCTCGACCTGCAGCCAAAGCTCCTGCGATTCCTCGAGTCGGGCGAAATCTGTCCGCTTGGTGAGAGCACGCCGTTCACCGTCGACGTCCGCGTCATCGCCGCCACGAACGCGAACCTCGACACGGCCGTGAAGGGCGGGCGGTTCCGCGAAGACCTGTTCTACCGCCTCAACGTCGTCCGGCTGCAGATCCCACCGCTCCGGGAGCGGCGCGACGAAATCCCCGCGCTCGTGCACCACTTCCTGGCCGCCGCCGCGACCGAATACCGGAAAGGCCACGTGCGGATCGCCCAGGACACTATGGAACAGCTGCTGCTGTTCCCCTGGCCCGGCAACATCCGGCAGCTCCAGAACGAGATCCGCCGGATGGTCGCGCTCGCCGAACCGGGCGCGGTGCTGGCCCCCAGCGTCCTGTCCGTCGACGTCGCTAACGCGCGGCCCGCCCAGGACGGCCCGCATCGCGCGACCGCGCCCCGCGGAGAGAAGCTCCGCCCCGTCCTCGACCGTATCGAGTGCGAAATGATCAAGTCCGCCTTGCGCGACCATCACGGCCGCGTCGACGCCGCCGCGAAAGCACTGGGGATCTCGCGCAAGGGCCTCTATCTCAAGCGCCAGCGGCTGGGCCTGTAACCCTAACCCACGCCTCTTCATTTAGTTGACGGAGCCATTCCCGATTCGTGCTATGATTTTGAGTCTTCAAACTCTGAGTCATGCCCCCGGAAATACCGTCCACGCCCGCTCGCGGCTGGAGGCTCCCCTCCGTCAACATCTCCCTCCCCGAAGTCCACGGCTCCATCGCCGTCCCACACGACGCCGGCTTCTGGCGCAAGCTCTTCGCCTTCGCCGGACCGGGCTACCTCGTCGCCGTCGGCTACATGGACCCCGGCAACTGGGCCACCGACCTCGCCGGCGGCGCCCGCTACGGCTACACCCTCCTCAGCGTCGTCATGGTCAGCAACCTCATCGCGATCCTGCTCCAGGCCCTCGCCGCACGCCTCGGCATCGCCAGCGGACGCGACCTCGCCCAGGCCTGCCGCGACCACTACTCGCGCCCGGTCACCATCGCCCTCTGGCTCATCTGCGAGCTCGCCATCGCCGCCTGCGACCTCGCCGAGGTCATCGGCTCCGCCATCGCCCTCAACCTCCTCTTCGGCCTCCCCATGATCTGGGGCGTCTGCATCACGGCCCTCGACGTCCTCGTCGTTCTTTACTTGCAGAACCATGGCTTCCGCTACGTCGAAGCCCTCGTCGTCGGCCTCATCCTCGCCATCGCCGGATCGTTCGCCATCGAGCTGTACCTCGCGAAGCCCGACTTCGTCGCCGTCGCCGCCGGGTTCATCCCCCGCGCCAGCGTCGTCACCGACCCGAACCAGCTCTACATCGCCATCGGCATCCTCGGCGCCACCGTGATGCCGCACAACCTTTATCTGCACTCATCGATCGTCCAGACGCGGAAGTACCGCGACGACGTCGAGAGCAAGCGCGAGGCGATCCGCTTCTCCACCATCGACTCGTCCGTGGCGCTGATGTTCGCCCTCTTCATCAACGCGGCCATCCTGGTGATGGCGGCCGCGGCGTTCCACGGGACCGGCCACGAGGCCGTCGCCGACATCAACGACGCCTACCAGCTGCTGTCCCCGCTCCTCGGCACGAAGATGGCCAGCATCCTGTTTGCCGTCGCGTTGCTCTGCTCGGGCCAGAACGCGACGCTCACCGGCACGCTCGCCGGCCAGATCGTGATGGAAGGCTTCATCAACATCCGCCTCCGCCCCTGGCTGCGCCGCCTCATCACGCGCCTCATCGCCATCGTGCCCGCCATCATCGTCGTCGCGCTGTACGGCGAGCGCGGCACCGGCCAGCTCCTGATCCTCAGCCAGGTGATCCTGAGCCTGCAGCTGTCCTTCGCCGTCATCCCGCTCGTGATGTTCACGAACGACGCGCACAAGATGGGCCCGTTCGCGAGCCCGTGGTGGGTGAAGGCCGTCGCGTGGCCCGTCGCGATTGTGATCGCCGCCCTCAACGCGTATCTTCTATGGCAGACGTTCGCGAGTTGAACCTTGAACCCTGAACCTTGAACCCTGAACCTTGAACCCTGAACCTCGCCCCGTGTACAAACGCATCCTCGTCGCCGTCGAACACTCGCCCGCCGATCGCACGATCGTCACGCACGTGACGGCGCTCGCGAAGCTCACGGGCGCCGAGCTGCTGCTCGTGCACGTGGCGGACGGCTTCGCGGCGCGCAACTTCGACCGGTTGAAGCTGCGCGAGTCCGAGGAGATGAAGGCCGACCGCGCGTACCTCGAGAGCCTCAAGGCCGATCTCACCGCGCAGGGCCTCAAGGTCAGCACGCAGCTCGCGATGGGCGACCCGGCGCAGGAGCTGATCCGCGCGGCCGACGACGGGGAGGTGGACCTGATCGCGATGTCCACGCACGGCCACCGCTTCCTCTCGGACGTCATCCACGGCGCCACCGCCGATCGCGTGCGGCACCTGGTCAAGATCCCCGTCCTGCTCCTCCGCGCGCAATAGCGGCGTCTTCGAACTCTCTGAGCGCCGCTTTCTAACGTGGTCACGGCGCGAGACTTTTGGCCACAAGCCTCTGCGATTCACCAACTTCCGACCATCGCCGCCCCAGCGCGCCCGTTAGATCGCTTCGACACGCTCCTCGCAATGGACACATCGTTCGATCGGGTCGAAGATGATCTCGAATACCTTTCGTCCGTGGTACCAGGATTCCGACCGTTTGCTACCAAACCACGACGCGAGAACCGGCAGACCGTACTCAACAAGGGCGCTTCGTGCAGTGGCGCGCTGCTCCCGCGAAACCGGATACACCCAGAGTTCCCACTTGCCTCGCAACAACTCTTGAAGCCACGAATCATCCCCGCGGCTTGGCGCCTTGTCGAGTTTGGTAAAGCGGGCGTGAATCACCGCCGAGGGTTCCTGGCGCACGATTCGCTCTCGAAACCGCACATCCGATGTGCCAGGCGAGCGCACAAACGTCACCTCGAGCTCCGCAGATTGAGGAACCGCATCGAGAGCTTGGCGTATGTCGGTGAGTCCGACAGGATACGACAATTGACGCCCTATCGCCTGACGATAGCTTGTGCGCATTGCAAGCCACTCCAACCGAGCGCTGACGCGTCGGCTCGATTTGGATGTTATGCCGCCCCTCGTTTTCGTTCCGTGTGTAGTGCCTCGATGACGGCCTTCGGATTTCGAGCCGCTACCCGGAGCAGCGCCAACGCCGGGCCGTCCGGGGTGCGTCGACCCTGTTCCCAGTTTCGAAGCGTCGCGACGCTGACGCCGATCATCAGCGCGAATTCCGCTTGGGACGCGCCGAGTTTGGCGCGAACCGCCTGAACATCCGTGGGGTGGAACGTGGTCGACCGGGATGGCCGCCGGGTGCCGCGCCGAATCTGGCCGGCCTGCCGAACGCTCGTGAGTAGTTCTTGAAAAGCCGCGTCTTTCATTTGAATTCCTCCCGCACCACCCGACTGAGCTGCCGGGTCTGCGCCGGCGTCAAGTCGCCCTGCGCGGACTTCGTATAGGCATACACCATGTAGAAGGCCTGATCGCCGGGTGCCCAGTAGTAGATGACCCGGAGCCCTCCGCGTTTGCCCCCGCCGGTGGTCGCCCACCGGACTTTGCGCAAGCCGCCAGACCCTTGGATGACCGGCCCCTGCTCGGGGCGCAGCATCAGCGCGATCTGGAGCTGTCGATACTGTTCGTCGTCGAGATGTCGCTGGATGGTCGCTGTGAAGACCGGCGTCTCGACGAAGCGCATCGGCTGAATCATACGCCATTGGCGTAGGTGTGTTCAATTGGGTAACGGCCACAATCGCCAGGAGTCCGGCCGATGCGAACCGCATACGATGCCCTTTCGAGAGCGCCCTTCACTGAGGCCGCAGGCATGCAACCTAAGCCCGCGCTGCTCCATCTGTCCAGACAATTAGCGCGTGGACCCCTCGGACCTTGTGCCGGTCGATGAGACCGCGCCATGATATAGACATATGGTATATTTCTAGAAAGGAGGATCCATGGCACTCAGCCTCAAGGACCCGGAAGCCGACCGCCTGGCCCGGGAAGTCGCCGCCCGCACAGGTGAAACGCTCACCGCGGCGGTCGTGGTCGCGTTGAGGGAACGCCTCGCTCGACTGCGCGGCCGGTCCAGGCGCAGGCGGCTGCGCGACGAACTCCGCGAGATCGGCCAGCGCTGTGCCCAGCTGCCGACGCTCGACGACCGATCGGCTGCAGAAATCCTCGACTACGACGAACGCGGGTTGCCCCGCTGATGGTTCTCGACACGTCCGCGCTGCTCGCCTTGCTGCTCGACGAACCAGAGGCCGAGGAGTTCCGCGCGGCCGTCGAGGAGGATCCCACTCGTCTGGTTTCAGCCGCCACCCTGCTCGAAACGGCCCTGGTCATCGAGGCGCGAAAGGGCGAGCCTGGCGGGCGCGCACTCGATGCGCTGGTCCAGAAAGCCGAGGTCGTGGTGGTTCCCGTCGACGCGGAACATGTGGCCGAAGCGAGAAGGGCTTACCGGCGCTTCGGCAAGGGCCGTCATGCCGCCGGTCTCAATTTCGGTGACGTGTTCGCGTACGCGCTGGCCCGGGCATCGGGCGAGGCGCTCCTCTTCAAGGGCGACGATTTCGCCAGGACCGACGTCGGGCGCGTGATCTGACGGCGCAATGAGCGCCACACCTTCACGTCAGGCCGTACACGCCGAGCGCGAAGCGAATCACCTGGATCAGGTAGACGAACCCGAGCACCGCGATCGATGACTGCCAGACGGGCGCCATCCGCGCGCCGGCCGGCATACTCGAATCAGGACTGCGGCGCTTGTGGCGCGCAAGGTGAGCGTGACAGCGCGTCCTGATGTGTTCGGCGCGAGCGACATCTGGTTCGGCGGCCGGCAGGTCGCCCAACCTCCGGATCAACGACTCGGACATGACGGCACTCCTTCCAGAACGAACGGGCCGGCGACGCCGTCGCGCTCCAGCGCATCCGCGAGCAACTCGCGTGCTCGATGCAGACGCTGTCGAAGCGCGCCGGGCGTGATCCCGCAGATGTCGGCCACCTCCGATTGATCGAGTCCGGAGACGCCCACGAGGAGCAACACTTCTCTCGAAGCCGTTGGCAGGTTCGCAAGCGCCCGTTCGATGCGCCGCTCGAGCTCATTGGCCGCGGTCTCCTCGAAGGGAGAGGTCTCCCTGGCGCTGAAGGGCCACAGCCCGGCGAGGCCCGCCGCGGCAGAATCTTCCAGCGCTCGCGAGCGGCGGTAGCTGACGTGAAGGTTGCGTGCGACCGTGAAGAGCCAGGGCCCCAGCCTCGTGTCGGCTCGCAGCCGACCGGCGTGTTTCACCAACCGGAGCCAGGTCTCCTCGTGCAGGTCCTCGGCGACATCGCGCTGCCGCGACACACGGATCAGGAACGTAAACAGCGGCTTGTTGAAGGCCGCATAGACCTCATCGAACGCGTCCGCCTCCCCCTGGCGAAGCCGCCCCACCAGCGTCAGCTCGGTCTCCCGGTCCATGGGGGATCTAACGCGCCACTGCCACGCGTGTGACATCGATCACATCTGGGATCACACGTGGGGTCACAACAAGCCCCCGGGCGCGTTCTCTCATATCAGGTTCGCCATCAACCGTGAGGTCACACATGAGTATGCTCCGCAATGCCAGTCTGTTCGCGCTTCTGACGCTCATTCTGGGTGTGGTTCCGCTCGTCATGGCGGTCGTCTACGCGATCCGTCCTACGGAGCGGAACCTCGCGCTGATGCGGCCACTATCGCTGGCGGGCCTGTTCGCGGCCACAGCGGGCATGGTGTTGGGATTCATCAACGTGCTCAAAGTCTTTTGGACCCGCGAGGCGACACACGAGACGTACCGCGTGATGGCGATTGGGGCCGCCGAGTCCCTTATCCCGGTGCTGCTGGGATTCGCCAGTCTGACCGCGGCCTGGCTGGTCGTGGCGATCGGCATGGGGCGTCGAAGCGGGAGAGTCTAGCGGCGCGGTGGATGGCTAAGGGTTCCTGGTGGGTAGAACTCCTTGCCTCTTCGACACCGTCTGAGCGAACTTGGCGTTGCCGGCCCAACGGCTTGTCCTGGAGCCCGGCGCCACGAAAGCGCATAATCCGCACATGCGCCACGCATTCCGCATCCTCGTTGCCGTGCTCCTCGTGACGTCGCTCGGGAAAGGGGCCGTCCGGGCGCAGAACCCGACGCCGACGTCGATTCCGAACGGCCTGCCCGAGTGGGCCTACAACATCCCGGACAAGGTGCAGCCGCCCGAACCACGCGTGCCCGCGACCGTCCGCGCCGCCGGCAGCAGCCGGGAATACGAGGCGTCGGCGATCGCCGGCAACGCGAACCCTCCCGACTGGTTTCCCGGCGAACATCCGCCCGCGCCCCGGAGCGTGAAAGGCCCGATGCCGAACGCGTGCGGGTCGTGCCACCTGATGTCGGGCCAGGGGCACCCCGAGTCCGCCGACATCGCGGGCATGCCGGCCGAATACATCGTCCGGCAGATGAAGTACTTCAAGAGCGGCGCGCGGAAAGAGGAAGGGCGGATGGGCCCGATCGCGCGCGCCGTCTCCGACGAGGACGTGAACGAGGCGGCGGCGTATTTCGCGGCCCTCACGCCCGCGCCATTCGTGAAAGTGATCGAGGCCGCGACGCCGCCGAAGACGTACATCAGCGCCGACGCGCGCCACCGGCGCATCCATCCTGACGGCGGGACCGAGCCGATCGGCCGCCGGATCATCCAGGTCCCGGAAGACCCGATGCGGACGACGATCCGGGATCCGCATTCGGGGTTCGTCGCGTACGTGCCGCCCGGCAGCATCGCGGCGGGCGCGGCGCTGGCGAAGGCGGGCGCCGCGGGCAAGACGATTCAGTGCGCGCTGTGCCACGGCGACGCGCTCACCGGGCTGGGCGAAGTGCCGCGCATCGCGGGCCTGCAGCCGGTCTACATCGCGCGCCAGCTCATCACGATGCAGAACGGCACGAGCGCCGGCGCCAACGCGGCGCTGATGAAGAAGGTGGTCGCGAAGCTGTCGGAAGACGACATCATCGCGCTCTCGGCGTACCTGGGGTCGCTTCCGCCGCGGTAAATCAGTCGATCAATCGATCTTGATGCGCTGGCGAAACTGATTGTTCTCGTTGCAGATGAACTCGATCACCTCGTCGTCGGGCGAGATCTGCTGATTGACGCGAAGCGTGAACGGTTTCGTATACGCCTTCTCGTCCTCAAGCGTGACGTCGATTTCGAGTTTCCCGTATCTCGGCCGCCGGAAGCGCTCGATGAACTTCGCCTGGTCAGAATACGGGCTCCCGCGCACGTCGAGCCACCCGTCCGAGGGCCCGGTTTCGGCGCCCCTCAGGTTGTTCGTCTCGACGACGAGCGTGTCGCCTTCCCAGTGTCCCACCGAGTACCCGTACCAGAATGGGTTCACGCTGCCCTGGGCGGGCAGCTTGCGCCCGTCGATATAGATGTAGCGAAGGCCGTAATTCGCCTCGTACATGATCGCGATCGCGCGCGAGTCCTGCATGATCTTGCGCGGCTGACCATGCATGTGAAACTGCGTCAGGCCCATGGGCAGGCAGTTCGCGTCGGGATTGTCCTTGTCGTTCACGGCCATCCGCTTCTTCTTCAGCTCCGCGGCCCACGGCGTGAGCGGCAGTCCGCCGGCCACGTTCGCGCCAATCTCCCAGAAGGCGGCGATCGGCGGCGAGTTGGGATCCACGGGCGGCGCGGGAGCGGCGGGCGTCTGCGCGGCAGCCGCCGGGTTGCGCGTCAGGCCGGCGAGCTCCGGGGGCGTGAACGCCCCTTCGCCCCTGAACCGGACCCAGTTGCCGGACAAGTCAGGCTTGCCGTCCGGCGTACGCGGCGCCGGAGCGTCCATCGCAACCTTCCCGTCCGCGTCACGCGGAACCCCGGGAGCCGGATATTTCGGCCACTGGGCGCCGATCGACACGGAACACATCGCGACGATGACGGCTGCGCCGGCGAGTACGCGTCTCATGTCGAGCTCCTGATCTTCGCCCGCTCCGGGGGATGCGCCGCAATTCTACGCCAGAATCCTGAGACGTCCCGCGGCCTCGTTCCGCCCCGCGCACATCCGCTGGGCTCTATGCTATAAAGTGCTTAATGGCCGACGCGCCGGAGCCGCTCCCCGCGCTGCACGCGCATGCGATGGACAACCTCCGCTTCATCCGCCAGACGATGGAGCGCGCGGGGCCGTTCACGGCGGTGCCGGGCTGGGGCGGCGTCGCAATCGGCGTCGTCGCGCTGGCCGCCGCCGCCGTGGCCGGGCCGGTGGAGGCCGGCACGCCGTGGCTCGCGGCGTGGCTGGCCGCCGCCGCCCTTTCGGTCGTGATCGGGCTCGCCGCGATCGCGCGGAAGGCGCGCGCGTCGGGTGCGCCGTTCATCGGCACTTCGTTCCAGCGGTTCGCGCTCGCGTACGTGCCGCCGCTCGTGGCCGGCGCGGTGTTGACGCCCGTGTTCTTCGCGAACGGGCTGACGCCGCGGCTGCCGGGCTGCTGGCTGCTGCTCTACGGGACGGCGCTCGTCGCGGGCGGCGCGCTGTCGGTGCGCATCGTGCCGCTCATGGGCATCGCCTTCATGGTGCTCAGCGCCGCGGCCTTCGTGGCGCCGGCCACCTGGGGCAACGCGTTCATGGCCGCGGGATTCGGCGGCTTTCATATTTTTTTTGGTCTTGTGATTGCGAGGAGATATGGCGGGTAGATCAGTCGGCAGTCGGCAGTCAGCAGTCAGCAGTCGCCAGTCAGCAGTCGGCAGTCAGCAGTCAGCAGTCCGCCTTCGCGCTCCGCGCTTCGGCGGGACAAGTCGGCGGTCACCAGTCGGCAGTCGGCAGTCGACAGTCAACAGTCGACGGTCGGCGGTCTCGATCGGCTCATTCACGAGCGGCTGCGTCTGGGCATCGTCAGCGCGCTGGCGGTCAACGCGCGGCTGACGTTCAACGACCTCAAGCGGCTGCTGGAGACGACCGACGGCAACTTGAGCGTCCACGCGAGGAAGCTCGAGGATGCCGAGTACATCGCCGTCGACAAATCGTTCGCGGGACGCGTGCCGCGCACGGAGTATCGCCTCACGGCCGCCGGCAAGCGCGCCCTCGAGAAGTACCTCGCCCACATGGAGGCGCTGATCAAAGCCGTACGCGACTGACGCGAGCAGCCTGTCCTACGGCTTCTTCAGCAGCGCCGGCCAGTTCAGGACCCACGTGAGGGACGACGCCGCGTCACTTTCGCTCGTGCGGACGAGAAAACGCTCGCCGTCAATTGTGCTGTACGGAGAACGTCCCGCCGCAATCTGAGGCAGGCGAAACAACAACTGCGGCGCGCCCACCTTCAGTTGACCCGTGGCGCTCACGGACACGGCCATCATCGAGTTGCCCTGACCGACGTAGTACAGCTCGCGGCCATCGCGGCGCCAATACGGATAGGTTCCGCCCTCTGTTGACACGAGGATCTTCTGCCCTCCGGCCAGAGGCCGGACGTACACCTCATTGCGATCGGACTCGTTCGAGACGTACGCGAGCCACTGGCCGTCCGGCGACAATCGTTCCGAGCTCTCGCCCGCCCGTGTCTGCGGAACAGGCGATACGCGCCGCTCCGACAGGCTGAGCATCGAAAGGCCCTCCGAGGTGAAGAACAGGACGAGACGACCGTCGACCGACCAGTGGGACACCCACTTCAACAAGGGGCTCTCGGGCGTGAGCACCTCCTCGGCGCCGGATCCGTCGGCCGGCCGCCGGCGGAGGCTCGCCGTCAGTCTTACCGACGTGACGGAATACGCGAGGAAGCGGCCGTCCGGTGACCACTGCGGACCGTACTCCCAGACCCCGGCCGTTCGCGCCAGCGCCCGCTTCGTCCCGCGCTCGACGTCCATCACCCAGAGGTGACCGCGACCCTCGGGGTCCATCAGCTCCAGCGCGACCTGCGAGCCGTCCGGCGAGAGCTCCGCTGCATAGCCGGTGTCAGGGGTGCCGAGCGTCCGGCCCTGATTCCCGCGTCTGTCAAACCAGACGAGACGGGTCTTTGGCTGCGAGCCGGTGCCGTAGACGAAGGAGCCGGCGGAGGAGACAGAGAATGCAGCAGTTCGAAAGTTGAGATTGGGATCGACCTGTACTTGCCCCGCGACAACGATTGGCTCGCCAGTCAGCGCGAACGATCTGGCATCGACCGGCTGCGCCACGAGATCGCCGTTCCTGATCAGGAGGAGGTAACCCGCATCGACAAATCGCGCCTGGTAGTCGGCGTTCACCACCCTGGTTTTCAGCGGACTGTCGAGCGACGCCGCGTAAATGGCACTCTCCGCGGCGTCCCGGGTCGAATACTCGAAGTAGAGAAATCGCCGGCTGTGGGGCAGGAACTGGGGGAAACGGTAGGCACTCGCCGCTGACGGCCGCGCAACCAACTGCGGCGCGCCCCCGCCGACGCTGACCTGATACAAGGAACCGTCCCGGCCGAACAACATCACGTCATCGTCGCTCCAGCTGGCGCCGGGCACACCTCTGCCCGGCGCGGCACACACTGTGTGCGGAGCGCCGCCGCCCACGCTCACCCTCATGAGCGATTGGCCCGCAAAAAACCCGATGGACTGGCTGTCGGGCGACCAGAACGGCGCCACGGCGTCTGCCGTGCCGGCGAGCGCCCGCGACTCGAGGCTGTCGATCGCGCGCACGTACAGCTGGCCGCTCCCAGGGCCGTCGACGTACACCAGGGACCGGCCGTCCGGCGACAGCGCGAACCACGCCGTGGGCATTTGCGTCGGCACGGCGAAGCGAGCCGTTGGCGTTCCCACCGGTGCCGCACGGCCGCGCAGGAACACGAGCGCGGCAACCGAGGCGGTGAACGCCAGCGCGAACAGGCCGGCAACAAGCCACGCCCGGCTGGCCCCGGCAGCCTTCGCGCCGACCCGTGCGCCGCGGTGCGGCTCGCCGGTGTCGGCGGCAATCCATTTCAATTCGGCTAGAAGATCCGTCGCGCTCTGCCACCGCTCGTCGGGGTTCTTCGCCAGGCATCGCGTGACGACGCGATCGAGCAGAGGCGGCGCGAGCGGCGCGACGGCCGACATCGGCGCCGGTTCGCGCTCGAGAATCGCCGCCATCAGGCTCGCCGCGCTCTTGCCTTCGAACGCTCTCTTCCCGGTGAGCATTTCGTACACGACCGCCCCGAACGAGAAGATGTCCGAGCGTGCGTCCGCTTCCTGCCCTTCGATCTGCTCCGGCGCCATGTACTGGAACGTCCCGAGGATAGCGCCCTGCGCCGTCAGGTTCGGCGGCGTCGTCGGCAGCATCGACAGCCCGGCGGCCGCGGCAACAGGCCCGCCGGTCTTGGCCAGGCCGAAGTCGAGCAGCTTCGCGCCGCCCTTGGTTAGCATGATGTTGGCGGGCTTGAGGTCGCGGTGGACGATGCCCGCGCGATGGGCGGCCTCGAGGCCGCTCGCGAGGTCCACGCCAATCCGTAACGCGTCCTCGATCGAGAGCGCGCCGCGTTGCAGGCGCGTCTCCAGCGTCTCGCCCGCGAGCAGTTCCATTACCAGGTAGGCGGTGCCCTGCTCCTTGCCCACGTCGTGGATCGTGCAGATGTGCGGATGATTCAGGGCGGCAACGGCGCGGGCTTCGCGGTCGAAACGCTCGCGGAAGTGCGGGTCGGCATCGTAGCCCTCGGGCAGGACCTTGATCGCGACGGTCCGGTCGAGCCGCGTGTCGCGCGCCTTGTACACCTCGCCCATGCCGCCCGCACCGAGCGGCGACAGGATTTCGTACGGGCCGAGACGCGCGCCAGCCGGGAGAGCCATGGGCGACGGCTGATTCTAGCGGCGCGGCCCGCACTGACAAAAGCGCAAACTCTTTTGTCCGCACCACCTGAACGGCCGGAGGTCGCGTGCCCTGTTTGGGCGGCAAACACTGGTCCTGGCCTGCCGCGCCGACCTCAGCCACGCGCCAGCGACGCCGTAGTGCGGTTTCACGGGGACGAAGGGCCAGCCCTTCGTCCCTCACAGCGGCTGACGCCATTCACCGCGACCTGAAGCCCGCGAACGTGAAGGTGCGGCCCACCAGAAAGCTCGAGGACGCGGAGTACATCGTCGTCGAGACATCGTTCGCGGGGCGCGTGCCGCGGACCGAATACCGTCTCACCGCTGCCGGCAAGCGCGCGCTCGAGAAGTACCTCGCCCACATGGAAGCGCTGATTAAGGCAGTGCGAGACTAAGGCCGCCTCGCTGCTTCCGGATCACGGCTTTCACATTGACGTCACGTCCCATCCGTAGTTCCATCTACGGGTGATTCAGCCTGGCACATCGGTTGGACACTATGAAGTCCTCTCCGCCCTGGGAAAGGGCGGCATGGGCGTGGTGTATCGGGCGAAGGACCAGAAACTGGGACGCGAGGTGGCGATCAAGGTTCTCCCGGACGCGTTTGGTAAAGATCCGGTCCAGGTTGCGCGATTCGACAGGGAGGCCCGCGCCGCCGCCGCGCTCAATCATCCCAACATCTGCGCGATTCACGAAATCGGCGAGCACGAAGGTCAGCCCTTCATCGTGATGGAACTGATGAAGGGACAGACACTCGAGGCAAGGCTGTCGACGCAGGGGCGTCTCGATTGCGACGAAGCCCTGGAACTTGCCACCCAGCTGGCTGATGCGCTGGACGCCGCTCATGCCGCCGGAATCATTCATCGCGACATCAAACCGGCGAACATCTTCATCACGGATCGCGGGCAGGCGAAGGTCCTCGATTTCGGCGTGGCCAAGACCAATGGCCTCTCGGATGACGAAGGCCTGACCGTCTCGAACGGCGTCGGGCCGCTGACCGGCCTTGGAACCACCCTGGGTACGGTGGCGTACATGTCGCCCGAGCAGGCGCTGGGCAAGGCGCTGGATTCGCGGACCGACCTGTTTTCACTGGGTGTCGTCATCTACGAAACGTTGACGGGCCGGCCGCCTTTCACGGGTGCGACGTCGGCCACGGTGTTCGATCAGATTCTCAATCGAGCGCCGCCGTCGCTGGTGGAGCGCAATCCCGCGGTTTCGCCGGAACTGGAAGGCGTCGTCAACAAGCTGCTGGAAAAAGACGCCGGTCTCCGCTATCAGCATGCCTCGGAGCTCCGCGCAGACCTCAAGCGGATGCGGCGCGATGCCGACTCAGGGCGCCACCAGCCACGAGCGTCCGTGGGGGGCGCGACGCGAGGGCGTGCGCTGACGGTCGGCGGCGCGGCCGCCCTCGTTGCCCTCGCGATCGCGGCGACCGCGTGGTGGGCGAGGAGCTTCGCCGGCCCGGCACCGACCGGGACGAGCGCGCCGGCCCTGACGATCACTCCGCTGACGGATACCGACGGGCTCTCGCTGTCGGGGAGCTGGTCTCCCGACGCGACGCAGGTGGCCTACGACTACACCCTGAACGGATCGATGGATATTGCCGTCATGTCGCTCGGGGGTGGAGAACGTCGTCTCGTCGCGGGCGGCCCCAACGACGAAGCCATGCCGCGCTGGTCGCCAGATGGTTCCCGGATCGCGTTCGTGTCTGACGACGGCACCGGCATGAACGTGTATTGGGTGCCGCCCACGGGCGGAACACGACGGAGGATCGCGCAGACCCACTTTCAGTATCTGGATCGATTCACGTCGCTCGGTGCCCTCGGCTCGCAACCGTGGTCTCCGGATGGACGGCGTCTCGTGTTCTCGCGGCTGGAGGCCACCAACAGCGTGGCCTTGTGGACGGCCGATATCGAGAGCGGCCAGGAAGCGCGCCTGACGTCTCCGCCGCCTGGCGCCAACGACTGGCGGGGAGCGTGGTCGCACGACGGCAAGGAGATCGCGTTCAATCGCGCATCCACCGGCTCGCCATCCATTCTGTATCTCGTTCCCGTATCGGGAGGGGAACCGCGTGCGGTGGTCCCGAGCAAGACGGCCGGCCGCATTGCCGCGACCTGGTCGCTCGACGACCGTTCCCTGCTGTTCGTTCCCGACGGAGTGTCGGGCGGAGACGTTTCGGAGGTCCGGCTCGGGACGGGGACGACCAGGCAGCTGACGGTCGGGGCCAGCGTCAGTACGCCGATTCTCTCGTCCACAGGGCGCGTGGCCTTCTCGCGCTGGAGCCATCAGACGTTCTTTTTCAGGATGTCGGTCGCCAACCCGGCGGCCGAGCACGAGCAGATCTCGCTCAGCGGGGGCAACAATTTCGCGCAGCGTTTCTCGCCGGACGGCCGGCAGATCGTGTTTCAATCGAGCCGCGGCGGCCGGTCGGTGTTGTGGCTCCACGACATGGAGACAGGTGCGGAGCGCCAGCTCACCTATCCACCGGCCGAACGGGAGGACAGAACGCCGGACTGGTCGCCCGATGGGAAGCAGGTGGTGTTTCTCTCGAATCGCGGCGGAGCGTTTCAATTGTGGGTCGCGGACGTGGACGGCGGAGCGACGCACCGCCTTTCCGAGCAGGCGATCCCCATGGATGGCGATTGGTGGGTGAATGCGCGAGTCGCACCGAGGTGGTCGTCGGATGGCCGGGCCATTGCCTATCTCGCTCCTGGCGCACGGGGCTCGACGTTGTGGCTCATCGATCCCGATGGCCGCAATGCACGCGCGACTCGAGTGTCAGGCGTGTTGCGCTTCGACTGGTATCTGGACAGCCGCCGGGCGATCTATACGCGCAACAGCGCGGATGGGCGAATCGAGATCATCGCGACCAACCTCGAGACGGGCGAGGAGCGGGTGCTGCTGAAGGCGAACGCCACCGAGCTGAGCGTCGCCCCGGACGGGAAGGCGGTGGCGTACAACAGCGCGGACGGACACTTCAGCATGAATCGGTACGTGCTGATGCTCGTCCGCCCGACCGGCGCGAACGAATTGCCTCGCGCGACAGGGGCCCCTCGGCAGATGACGTTTGGCGGGGGCAAGTGGCACGTGCATGGCGGCGCCTGGTCCCCGGATGGCCGATGGATCGTGTACACCAGGGACTTCGATCGCGGAAACCTCAGCGTCATCGACAACTACCGATGAAGAAGTCCCGCGTTGGGTAGACTTCCGCTTGACGGTTGGAAGTCCGAAGCGTAACGTCTCCCACCTGGCGGCGTCTTCACGACTTACTTACACACTGCACGACGAGCTGGAGGAGAGGAAACGATGGTGAGCATCCGCAGGATCCCCAGGTCGCCGGGCACGCCGTACTTGGCCGTCGTGGTTGCTGCCGTGATGGTCGCGACGGGAACAATTCCCATCGCGACGGCGCCCACAATCGTCTACGCGGACGACATCACGCCGCCGCCGCCAGCTCCTCCGCCGCCGACGCCGATCGTGGGTTTCATCGATACGCATTTTCATCAGTTCTCCAACCTCGGCTTCGGCGGATTCGAAGTGTGGGGCTCCCCGGTGGACCCGACCCTCGATCCGGCGGCCTCCGACGACGCGGCGCGCGCACGCGCGCTCCCCGACAGCGACTACATCTACGTTGAAGCCGATCAGATCGACCTGATCAAAGGCCCGCTGGGCACTCTGGTCAGGGACACACCGTTTGCCACGCACGATCACTTTCCCCAATGCGCGACCTCGGCCGAGTGCTATCGCGTCACCATTCACGGCACGGACGGCGCCGAGGACTTCTTCAACACGGCGATTTCCGAAGGCACTCACGACACGAACGGTTATCGCCCGGGCGGCAGCGGCGTTCCCGGCATGCAGTGGCCGACGTGGAATACGGTGACGACGCAGCAGGGGTATTGGGAGTGGCTGAAGCGGGCGCACGAGCACGGCCTGAAGATGATCACCATGACGGCGGTGAACAACGCCCTGCTGTGCAGTCTCGGCGTCGGCCTCTTCATCTACGGCTGCGATGACGACGGCGCCGTCTTCAGGCAGATTCAGGGGGCGAAGGCTCTCGAGCAGTACATCGACGCGAAGGCCGGCGGCCCTGGACAGGGATTCTATCGAATCGTGTACGACGGGCCGCAGGCGCGCCAGGCCATCGCGCAGGGCAAGCTGGCGGTGATGCTCGGCGTCGAGGTGGATACGCCCAGTGGCTGCCGCAGCGACGTCGACTGCTCCGCGCAAGCGGCGTCGATCGTTCAGCGATATTACGACCTGGGCGTGCGCTCGGTGTTTCCGGTGCACGTGATCGACAACGCATTCGGCGGCACGGCGCTGTACTCATCTCTCTTCGAGTTCAACAATTTTTTCATCAATGGCACCAACTTCTGGAACGTCACGACCAGCTGCTCGGTGGCCGGGGATTCGATGACGCTCAAATGGCGTGACGGCATCAGGGATGTGTTCACGCCGGAGCTGAAAGCAGTCTTGATCCTCTCGGTGCCGGTGGCGATCGCGGCCATTGCGACCGCGATCGGCCTCGGCGGGGTGCTGCTCGGACCCGCCGTCGCGGCGCTGGTGCCGCTCCTCGCGCCGCTGACGGCGGCCCTACCGGTGCTGGGCCTCGTGATCTCCATCGCGGGAACAGGAGCTCTTGCGCTCGCTATCCCGGCTGCCGGGCTTCTTATCAGCGTCGTTGGGAAGATGTTGGCGGAATTCGGACCCGTCGGGGGGCCGACCGACGCCAACTGCAACAGCCGCCCGCTGACACCCGGGGGCGAGGCGCTGGTGAACGCCCTCATCGATCACAAGATGCTCATCGAGGTCGACCACCTCGACAGGCGCGCGTTCGATCGGATTCTCGAGATTGCCGAGGCGCGGCACTATCCGGGTATCGTCGCCGGCCACACCGGCCTCATGGGCGTCGCCAGCCCCGCCATCAGCGGGGAAGAGAGCGGGCGGCACGAAGGCACCAAGACGGACATCATGGCGCGGCGCATCGCCAACGTCGGCGGTTTCATCTCGCTCGCGCTGCATCAGGGGGGCAGGGACCGACTGCTGGATATGTCGTCGCAATTCGGTGCGCCGTTCGATTGCGGCAACTCATCGCAGACGTGGGCGCAGGTGTATCTGTACGCGACAGAGACCCTGCAGTTGCCGGCCGTCGGCATCGGCAGCGACATGAACGGGTTTTCCGAGTGGGTGGCACCCCGTTTCGGGCCCGGCGCCTGCTCGGGCGATCACGATGAGCCCTACACGCCCGCGCCACCGGTGAACTACGCGTCGCTCACCGATTACTTCGGCAGCCCGCTGCCGCAATATACGTTCGGTAACCGGACCTGGGATTACAACACCGAAGGCCTGGCGCACGTCGGTCTCTATCCCGACTTCATCGCGGACGTTCAGGCGATCGGCCTCGGAAACAAACTCGGGCCGTTGTTCAACTCGGTTGAAGCCTTCGTGAAGATGTGGGAGAAAATCGGCGACGCCGACGCGCCGACGGTTCAGTGCGGAACGATCGGCGAGGACTGGCACGCGACGGATCAGGCCATTCCCTGCAACGCGTACGACACGGGGTTCGGCTTGCAGAACGCCTCCGACGCGGGCTTCGTCCTCACGACGGCTGTCGCGCCCGGGAGCGAGACCGGGAATGCCTCAACAGGCACGCACCCCGCGATTTGCGATGCGGGCGGCCACTGCACGGCCGAGATTGCCGCGATCACCGGCGTCAACATCGACAAGAAGGCGCCCGACGTGGCGATCACGACGCCTGCCGCGGGTACGCCGACGTTCCTGTTGAACGAAGTGGTTCCATCCGACTATTCCTGTGCTGACGGCGGGTCGGGCATGGCTCAGTGCAGCGGTCCCGTTGCCAGCGGCGCGGCGGTGGACACCTCGGTCGGTTCTCACGTGTTCACGGTGCACGCCGTCGATAACGTCGATAACGCCGTCGACGTCACGCGTTCGTATAACGTGGCGTTTGACGTCTGTCTGCTCTACGACCCGTCGAAGGTCAAGAACGCCGGCAGCACGGTGCCGATCAAGCTCCAACTGTGCAACGCGTCTGGAGGAAATGTCTCCAGCCCGTCCATCGCGCTGCAGGCCACGAGCGTGACACGATTGTCGTCCACCGTCAGCGGCGTGCCGGACGATTCCGGCAATGCCAATCCCGACAACCTGTTCCGGTACGATGCGGGACTCGCGGGCTACATCTTCAACTTGTCAACGAAGGGATATGCGACGGGCACCTATGCCTTGTCGTTTACGGCCGCTGGCGATCCGACGACTCATACCGCGAGATTCCAGCTGCGCTAGCGCGTGAAGGAATTGCTGGCCGTGACGAAGCTGGCAGGCTGATGCCGGCCGTCAGGACGCGGCAATCGTCCTGACGTCGTAGGCCGCGAACACCGGATCGGACGTCAGAATCGGCAGGTGTTCGAGCTGGGCCTGCGCGATGAGGATGCGATCGAACGGGTCGCGATGATGGAGTGGGAGCGTGGAGACGTGCAGGGCGTGAGCCTGGTCGATTGGAAGCGACAGGACTCCGAACTGTTCGAGCCGTGTGGGCACGTACTTCACCGGAGGATCGGGCAGACCAAGCTTTCCCCGGGCATGTTTGATCGCGATTTCCCACGCGCTCGCGGCCGAGAGACACAGTTCGTGCTCGCGTCCTTCGACCAGCGCGCGCGCGTCTGAGGACAGCCGCTCGGGTGTCAGCGTCATCCACAGCCACGCGTGCGTATCCAGAAGAATCCTCAATCACGCCCTTCGAAATCAGCGAGGATATCGTCCGGCAGCGGTGCGTTGAAGTCGTCGGCGATCCATCCCTTGCCCTTATCCATTCCGAGCGGCCGCTTCCCGGTGGCGGCGATGGGCACGAGGCGCGCGACGGGACGTCCCGCCTTCGCAATCGTCACCTCTTCCCCCGCCTGCACGCGCTCCAGCAGCCGGGACAAATGCGTCTTGGCCTCGTGGATGTTGACGACCTTCTTCGAAGACTTCACCGGTCCATACTAAACTAAGTTCATAGACTAAGTCTATCAGACCGTCAGGGATGCGTCCCGGTCAGGGAAGCTCCTGGACGAACATCCTTAATCAGTGGACACAGTGTATGTGTAGGCCTAAACTGTGTAAATGAAGAACATCACCCTTGCACTGGATGAAGAGACGCTCGAGGCGGGCCGTTCGTACGCCCAGCGGCACCAGACAACACTCAATGCCCTGGTTCGGGAACTCCTGGTGAAGACCGTGGTGGCTGACCGGGAGGCCGCCGTCCGTGAGATGTTCCGGTTGATGGATGTGCACCCTGGTGACTCGGGCGGCCGGCGTTGGACCCGTGAGGAACTGTATGCCCGCTAGGGTGTTTCTCGACGCCAACGTCCTCGTCTACGCGCAGGACGTCGGTGCGCCCGACAAGCAGCGCAAGAGCCGGGAGATCATCGCGCGGCTCGCGGAGGCGGCCGACGGCGTGATCTCGACGCAGGTCATGCAGGAGTTCTACGTCGCCGCAACCCGCAAGATCGGCGTGCCTCCGCTGGCGGCGAAGGGGGTGCTCAAGACATTCGCGGTGTTCGAGACCGTGCAGGTTTCCGTCGCCCTCATCCAGGACGCGATCGACTGCTCAATCCTCAATCAGGTGTCGTTCTGGGATTCACTGATTCTCGCGGCCGCTGCGTCGGCCGGATGCTCGACGGTCCTGAGCGAAGATCTCAATCCCGGCCAGGTCATCCTTGGTGTCAAGGTTCAAAATCCGTTCGCGTAAGGTTCTTCCAGCAGACGGACTTCAACTTTTTCAGCTCGCCCCGCCCGCCCTGCCCGCCCTGCCTGCCCTGCCCGCCCCGCCCGCCCCAGCCTGCCCCAACCACCTGTCCGATCGCAGTGTCTACTGTCTGAGTGACCGACGACGAACTGGTCGCCCGAGCCCGCGAGGGTGACGCCGCGGCATTCGGCGAGCTGGTCCTCCGGCATCAGGCGGCCGTGTTCCGCGCGGCGCTGGCGGCCACCGGGTCGGCGTCGGATGCGGACGACGTGGCGCAGGAAGCGTTCCTGCGGGCGTTCAGACGGCTCGGGAGCTTCCGGGAAGCGTCGAGTTTCAAGACATGGCTCCTCACGATCACGTGGAACCAGGCGATCAACCGCCGCCGGGCGAGCACACGCTGGTGGCGGCGCATCGTCAACCTGGAGGACGCCGGTTCATCGGGAGACGCCTGGGAGATCGCGTCGGCGGCGTCCACGCCGGAGCAGCTCGCCGGCGCGGAGGAACTGCGGTGCGCCATCAGCCGGGCGATCGCGGCGCTGCCGCGGAAATTGCGCGACGCGCTGCTCCTCGCGCAGAGCGGCGACTACCGTTACGAAGAGATCGCCGCGATGCTCGGCGCGCCGGCGGGCACGATCAAGTGGCGCGTGTCCGAGGCGCGGCGGCTGGTGAAGGCGGCGCTGCGGAAACAGGGACATCGTGATGCAGGACGATCCGGATAACCTCGATCGGCTGATAGACCAGGCGATAAACGACGTCGCGCGCGGGATGACCGGCGCGCGTGTGGACGAAGGGTTCGCCCGCCGCGTGTCGGCGCGTCTCGAGGATCCGGACGCGCGCGTGTCGCGGTCCTGGCCGCGCGCCTGGCTGCTCGTGCCGGCCGCGAGCGTCCTGCTGCTGGCCGCGTTCGCTGTTCTCGACAGGCGCGACGTGAACGTCAGGGTGCAGCCGGACGCGACGACTGGAACGGCGTCAGGGCTCACGGCTCAGGGCTCAGGGCTCTCTCAGGCTCAGCCCTCAGCCCTCAGTTCGCCCTCAGCTCTCAGCCCCGAGCCCTCGCGTCGCCGCCCGCAGCCCTGGCTCCGGCCGACTGCGGCCGCCGTGCCATCTGCGGACGTCGAGGTGATCGCGCCCATCGATGTCGATCGCATCGACGTCTCGCCGCTGGTCACGGCGATGCCGATCGAGATTGCGTCGATTGCGATCGACCGAATCGACATCGCACCGATGTTTTAGAAGAAGAGGAGTTGATGATGAGAGCCAGATTCATGCTGTTGGCGGCGTTCGTGTTGATCGCCAGCCATGCCTTCGCGCAGGCGGCGCCGCGCGCGCCGCAGGCCCCGGCGGCGCCGGCGGTGGCCGCTCCGCCCCCGCCACCTCCCCCGCCCGCGCCGCCGGGACCGCCGCGGCGCGAGGGGCAGCCGATCAACGTGAAGGTCGAGCTGAACATCACCGAAGACGGCGGCGCCGGCGCCCCGATCAAGAAATCTGTGGTCGCGGTGGTGGCCGACGGCTACAACGGCTTCGTGCGCCAGCAGGGCGCCGCGCAGTCTGCCGGCGCGCCGCGCTCGATACCGTTGAACCTGGACGCCTTCCCCGTGATCCTGCCCAACGGGAAAATCCGGCTGACCTGCTCGATTCAATACACCACCGGCGGCGGCGGCACTGCCACTTCCGCACCGGGCGACGCGCGGACGGGAACGGACATCAGGCAGAGCCTGGTGCTGAACCTGGAGAGCGGCAAACCGCTCGTGATCTCGCAGGGCACCGATCCCATCGGGGATCGCCGCGTCACCGTCGAGGTCACCGCGACCATCTTGAAATAGCGAATCTGGTCATCTGGTCATTTGGTCATCTGGTCATTGCTGCTCAATTGCCAAATGTTTCAATTGAACAACGATGACCAGATGACGAGATGACCAGATGACTAAACGAGAGCCCGTGCCAGCAAACGTTCGAGAATCTTGAGGGGCGATCGCTCGGGGCTCGACATTGCGTCCACGGGCAACAGGAAGGTCTGCTCGAGCTGATACTGGCCGGCCATGGCGGCGTGGCTCACCTGGTCCGTGAACGCCATCCAGATCGATCCCGCCGGGAAATCGACGGCGGTCTGCGGGCAGTCGGCCTGGTACGCGGCATCGGCCTTCATCAGATCGTGCAGCTGCAGCATCATCGCGTCGTAGGCCGAGCGGCGCGACTTGGTGATGCCGAGCGCGCGCAGCAGCAGCGCGGCGCCGGGCGCCGGCATCCGGAGCTTCGGCGCGAAACGCCGGCCGACGGCTTCGAAGTCGTCGCCGATCCGCCAGGATCGGGGCCGTCCCTCCGGGTTCACGTTGGCGAACACCCGCAGAATCCGCTGCCCCCGCACGGGCGACGCCGGAAAGCTGTCGATGTGGAGGCGCGTGTCGTCCTGCCGCCATGACGAGGCGCGGCCGGCCACTTCGACTGGGCGAAAACTCGTCCGTCCACGGCGCAGGCGCTCGCGGTAGGCCGGGCACGTGCGGCCGACGAGCGCGTACGCCTCGTCGCTGAACCGCGCCAGCATCCCGCGCAGCCGGCCGGCGGCCTCGCCCTGCAGGGCGCTCCCCCCGACGGCGCCGGTCGCCGGATCGAAGCTGACGTTCTTGCCTCTGGCCAGCACGGAGGACGACAATAGCGGGCGCTCGGCGGCCGGCAGGGCGAACCCAGGCGTGCTCAGGCAAAGCACGTGGCCGCCTTCGAGCGCCCCGGTGGCGTCGGTTTCCGACTCGAGCGGGCGGACCTGCGAAGTCATGGCGAAACCGCCCCTGATTCACGCGGAAAATGCCGGTAACCGCATCGTAAATGGTACGCCCGGCCGGCGCGTATTGTAGATACGCGCATTGTAGATATCTGAACACCCGACCCGACTTCCGCCTGGAGCTTACCGGTGCCGAAACGTCCGCTCGTTCTCATCATCAGTCTCGGCGCCCTTGCCGCTGTGACCGCCTGCTCGGACACGGGAGCCGGCGGGGGCGGAGGCGGCGGCCGGGGCCGCGGGCGTGGGGGTGAAGCCGGCGGCGCCGTGCCCGTCGTTACCGCCAAGGTCGTCGCGCGCGACGTGCCGGTGGACATCGCGGCCATCGGCAACGTCGAAGCGTACACCATGATTTCGGTCCGGTCCCAGATCACGGGCACGATCGATTCGGCGGCAGTGCACGAAGGCGACTTCGTCAAGAAAGACCAGCTGCTGTTCACGATCGACAAGCGGCCGTTCGAGGCCTCGCTGCGGCAGGTCGAAGCCAACCTCCTGCGCGACCAGGCCCTGCTCAGCCAGGCCGAAGCGCAGCTGATCCGCGACGGGTCGAACGCCGAGTACTCCGCGCTCACCGCGCAGCGGCAGGCGAAGCTCGCCGACGCCGGCATCGTATCGAAGGACATCGCCGAGCAGTCGCGCGCCGGCGCCGACGCGATCGCGGCGACCGTCAAGGCCGACCGCGCCGCGGTCGAGAGCGCCAAGGCGCAGCTCGTCGCCCAGCAGGCGGCCGTGGACAACTCGAAGCTGCAGCTCGCGTACACCTCCATCCGTTCGCCCATCGACGGCCACACCGGCAATTTCGGGATCAAGGTCGGCAGCCTCGTCACGGCGAGCCAGACCGAGCTGACCACGATCGCGCAGGTCGAGCCGATCTTCGTCACGTTCTCGGTGCCGTCCTCGAGCCTGTCGGCGATCAAGCAGAACATGGGCCGCGTGAAGGTGCCGGTCACCGCCACGTCGCCCGACGCCGAGACGGGCGTCGTCGAGGGCGAGCTGAACTTCATCGACAACGTGATCGACGCGTCCACGGACACGATCAAGCTGAAGGCGCGGTTCGAGAACCGCGACCGCCGCCTGTGGCCGGGCCAGTTCGCGCGCGTCAGCCTGCGCGTCACGACCATCCCGAACGCGCTCGTGCTGCCGGGCCAGGCGGTGCAGACCGGGCAGGACGGCCAGTTCGTGTTCCTCGTCAAGCCGGACAACACCGTGGCGCAGCAGCCGGTGGCCGTCGGCCAGCGAATCGGCGAAGACGTCGTGATCGAGAGAGGCCTGCAGGCCGGCCAGACGGTGGTCACCGAAGGACAGCTCAGGCTCGAAGCCGGCACGAAGATCCAGACGGGCGACGGACGGCAGGGCGGCGGACGGCGCGGCGCGCCGGGCGGGCCCGGGCAGGGCAGGCAAGGCGGGCAGGGCGGACGGCGCGGAGAATAGACGCCGATGAACATCTCCGAGCTGTTCATCAGGCGTCCCATCGCCACCAGCCTGCTGATGCTGGCGATCGCCTTCTTCGGCGTCGTCGCGTATCGCGCGCTGCCCGTCAGCGACCTGCCGACGGTGGATTCGCCCTCGATCCGGGTCCAGGCGGGGCTGCCGGGCGGCGATCCCGCGTCGATGGCCGCGACGGTGGCGAGCCCGATCGAGCGCCAGCTGACGACGATTGCCGGCATCGACTCGATGACGTCGCAGAGCGGCACGGGCAACAGCGAGATCAACCTGCAGTTCGATCTGGGGCGCTCGATGGACAGCGCCGTCGTGGACGTCCAGACCGCGCTCTCGGCCGTGATGCCGCTGCTGCCGGCCGGCATGCCGAATCCGCCGACGTTCCGCAAGCAGAACCCGTCCGATCAGGACATCATGCAGTTGAGCCTGACGTCGAGCAGCCTGTCGATGGCGGTGCTCGACGACTACGCGGAGACGGTCCTCGCGCCGCGCATCTCGATGGTCAACGGCGTGTCGCAGGTGCAGGTGAACGGCGCGCAGAAGTACGCGGTGCGCGTGCAGGTGGATCCCGAGAAGCTTCGCTCGCAGCAGATCGGCATCAACGAAGTCGATCAGGCGCTGCAGAACTGGAACGTCAACCTGCCGACGGGCCAGCTGTTCGGGCCGCACCAGACGTTCAACCTCAAGGCGGGCGGCCAGCTGAACAACGCCGCGCAGTTCAAGACCATCGTCCTCGCCTACCGCCAGGGCCGTCCGGTCCGGCTCGAGCAGGTGGCGACGGTGCTCGACAGCGTCGAGAACACGCGCACGGCCGCGTGGTTCTACACGCGCGAGGGCGGCCGCCGCGCCATCAACATGGGCGTCCAGCGGCAGCCGGGCATCAACATCATCGAGGTCACCGACGCGGTGCGCGCCATCCTGCCGGCGCTCGAGGCGCAGCTGCCGCCCTCGGCCCACCTGCAAATCCGGCAGGACAGGTCACGCACCATCCGCAAGGCGTTCGGGGACATCCAGTGGACGATGCTCATCACGCTCGTCCTCGTGGTCGGCGTGATCTACGCGTTCCTCCACAACGGATCGGCGACGCTCATTCCGGCGCTGGCGCTGCCCTTTGCCATCCTGGGCACGTTCGCCGTGATGAAGCTGCTCAATTTCAGCCTGAACAACCTGTCGATGATGGCGCTCATCCTCTCGGTGGGCTTCGTCGTGGACGACGCCATCGTGATGCTCGAGAACATCGTGCGCCACATCGAGGCCGGCGAAGACCGGCTCACGGCGTCGCTCAAGGGGTCGAAGGAAATCGGCTTCACGATCCTGACGATGACGACGTCGCTCGCCGCGGTGTTCATCCCGATTCTGTTCATGAGCGGCATCCTCGGCCGGCTGTTCCGCGAGTTCGCCGTCACGATCACGTCGGCGATCCTGATTTCCGGCCTCGTTTCGATCACGCTGACGCCGATGCTGTGCAGCCGGTTCCTGCGCGTGGTGCACACCAAGAAGGGGCTGGCGGGCCTGCTCGACCGCACCTTCGACGCGGTGTTCGGCGTCTACAAGTGGAGCCTCGGCCTCGTGCTGCGTCACCGCTTCGCCATGGTGATCGTCTTCGGGGCCGTGCTCGCGGGCACGGTGCGCATGTACAGCATCGTCCCCAAGGGATTCATTCCCGACCAGGACCAGGACTTCCTCTTCGTCAACCTGCAGGCGGCGCAGGGCACGTCGTTCCCGGACATGTCCCGCGGGGCGTTGCGGGCCGCGGAGATCATCAAGCAGAACCCGTACATCGACAGCTTCAACGTCAACCTGGGCGGGGGCAACTGGGGCGGCGGCGGGGGCTCTAACGCGCAGATCCAGGTGCAGCTCCTGCCGCGCGCGCAGCGCCCGGTGTCGGCGCAGCAGATCGCGCAGCAGCTGCGGCCGCTGCTGCTGCGGTTCCCCAACTATCGGGGGTTCGTCAGAATCCCGCCGGCGCTGCAGATCGGCTTCGGCCAGGGCAACAGCAGCTACAACGTGACGGTGCGGAGCGCCGACACGGACCAGCTGTACCTCTGGTCGCAGCGCCTGAGCACGGCGATGGAGACGCAGATTCCGGAGATCCAGGACGTCTCGAACAACCTCGAGATCAGGAGCCCGAAGGTGAACCTCGTCATCGATCGCGAAAAGGCGGCGGCCGTCGGGCTCAACGCCACGCAGATCCAGAACGCGCTCTCGTCCGGGTTCGGCCCGAAGTGGTCGTCCACCATCTACGGCGACAACACGCAGTACCGCGTGCTGCTCGAGCTCGATCCGAAGTACCAGGAGTACGCCGATTCGCTCGACAAGCTCACGTTCAAGACGCCGCGCGGCACGCTCGTGCCCCTGCCGGCCGTCGTCACGAAGCAGGAAACCGTCGGTCCGCAGAGCATCAACCACTCGGGCCAGCTCCCCGCGGTGAATGTCTCGTTCGCGTTGCGCCCGGGCATCTCGCTCGGCACCGCGGTCGACAGCATCCGGCAGGTTGCCGACAATCTCCTGCCGGCGACCGTGACGATTGCGTTCGAGGGTTCGGCCAAGGTGTTTCAGGAGTCCACGAAGAACCTCGGCCTGCTGCTCTTCGTCGCGATCGGCGTGGTCTACATCGTCCTCGGCGCGTTGTACGAGAGCTACATTCACCCCATCACGATTCTGTCGGGGCTCCCGGCGGCAGGCCTGGGCGCGCTCATCACGCTGTGGCTCTTCGGCAACGAGCTGAACATCTATTCGTTCGTGGGCCTGGTCATGCTGATCGGCATCGTGAAGAAGAACGCGATCATGCAGATCGACTTCGCGCTCGACGCCGAGCGCAAGCTGGGGATGAAGCCCGCCGAGGCGATCTACGAAGGCTGCCTGGTCCGCTTCCGGCCGATCATGATGACGACGATGGCCGCGCTGTTCGGGGCGCTGCCCATCGCGGCGGGTTTCGGAGCGGGCGGCGAGGCCAGGCGGCCGCTCGGCCTGGCGGTCGTCGGCGGCCTCGTCTTCTCGCAGATGCTCACGCTGTATCTGACGCCGGTCGTCTACACCTACATGGCGCAGTTCTTCAAGACGAGCACGATTCGGGAGACCGCGGCCGAAGCAAAGCCAGTCACGGCATGAACATCTCGGAAGGCTTCATCAGACGGCCGATCGCCACCAGCCTCCTCATGGCCGCGATCGCGCTCTTCGGCGTCGTCGCGTATCGCGCGCTGCCGGTGAGCGACCTGCCGACGGTGGACTTCCCGACCATTCAGATTCAGGCGGGGCTGCCGGGCGCCGATCCCGGCACGATGGCCTCGTCGGTCGCGAGCCCGCTCGAACGCCAGTTCACCAGCATCGCCGGCGTGGACTCGATGATCTCGCAGAGCGGGACGGGCAGCAGCCAGGTGACGCTGCAGTTCGACCTGGCGCGGTCGATGGACAGCGCCGCGGTGGACGTCCAGACCGCGATCGCCGAGGCGATGCCGCTGCTGCCCGCGGGCATGCCGTCGCCGCCCACGTTCCGCAAGCAGAATCCCGCCGACCAGGACATCCTGCAGCTGGCCCTGATCTCGAAGACGGTGCCGATGTCGGTCCTCGACGACTACGCCGAAACGATGATCGCTCCGCGCCTGTCGATGGTGAGCGGCGTGTCGAAGGTGGAGGTGTGGGGCCAGGCCAAGTACGCCGTGCGCGTGCAGGTCGATCCCGACCGGCTGCGCGCGCAGCAGATCGGCATCAACGAGGTCGATCAGGCGCTGCAGAACTGGAACGTCAACCTGCCGACCGGCCAGTTGTTCGGCCCGCACCAGACGTTCAACATCAAGGCCGGCGGCCAGCTGAGGAACGCCGCCCAGTTCAGACCGATCATCGTGACGTACCGCCAGGGCAAGCCCGTGCGCCTCGATCAGGTGGCCAACGTGCTCGACAGCATCGAGGACACGATGAACGCCACGTGGTTCTACACGCGCGAGGGCGGGCAGCGCGCCATCAACCTGGCGCTCAAGCGGCAGCCCGGCGTGAACACCATCGAGGTCACCGACGCGGCCCTCCGGCTGCTCCCGGCGCTCAACGCGCAGCTGCCGCCGTCGATTCACATGCTCGTGCGCGGCGACCGGTCGAAGACCATCCGGGCGGCCTTCAAGGACATCCAGTGGACGATGGCGATCACGCTGCTGCTCGTGGTCGGCGTCATCTTCCTCTTCCTGCACAACGGCTCGGCGACGCTCATCCCGGCGCTGGCGCTGCCCTTCTCGATTCTCGGCACGTTCGCCGTGATGCAGGTCCTGGGCTTCAGCCTGAACAACCTGTCGATGATGGCGCTCATCCTCTCGATCGGGTTCATCGTGGACGACGCGATCGTGATGCTCGAGAACATCGTGCGCCACATCGAGGCCGGCGAGGATCGGCTGACGGCCTCGCTCAACGGATCGAAGGAAATCGGCTTCACCATCCTGACGATGACCACGTCGCTGGCGGCCGTGTTCATCCCGATTCTGTTCATGAGCGGCATCCTGGGCCGGCTGTTCCGGGAGTTCGCCGTCACCATCACCGCGGCCATACTCGTCTCGGGCCTGGTGTCGATCACGCTGACGCCGATGCTGTGCAGCCGTTTCCTGCGCGTCGTCCACGCCAAGCGCGGGCTGGCCGGCCTGCTTGATCGGGCGTTCGACGCCGTGTTCGAGGGCTACCGGTGGAGCCTCGGCGTCGTCCTGCGCCACCGGGTGGCGATGCTCGCGGTGTTCGTCGTCGTCCTGGCGGCGACCGTCCGGATGTACGGCGTCGTCCCCAAGGGGTTCATCCCCGACCAGGACAACGACTCGATGAACATCAACGTCCGGGCGGCACAGGGCACCTCGTTCTACGAGATGTCCACGGCAGCCCAGCGGGTGGCCGAAATCGTCCGGAAGAATCCCTACATCGACAGCTTCATGGTCCGGACGGGCGGGGGCGGCAGCGGGTACGGCGGATCGCAGAACACGGCGCAGCTGCAGGTGAACCTGACGCCGCGCGCGACGCGGCCGGTGTCGGCGCAGCAGATCTCGCAGCAGCTGCGGCGCCAGCTGCTGAGCTTTCCGAACTACAACGTCTTCGTGAACCTGCCGTCTTCTCTGAACATTGGCGCACGCGTCGGGAACAGCTCGTACAACGTGACCGTGCGGAGCCCTGACACCGACGAGCTCTATGCCCAGGCGGGCCGGCTCAGCGCGGCGATGCAGGGCATCGCGGAAATCCAGGACGTCTCGAGCGATCTCGAGGTCAGGAGCCCGCGGGTCAACCTCGTCATCGACCGCGACAAGGCGGCGGCGGTGGGGCTCAACGCCGCGCAGATCACGAACGTGCTGTCCACGGGGTTCGGCCCGAAATGGTCGTCCACCATTTACGGCGACACCGCGCAGTACCGGGTCCTCATCGAGCTCGATCCGAAATACCAGCAGTACGCCGACTCGCTGGACAAGCTGACGTTCAAGACCAGCCGCGGCGCGCTGGTGCCGCTCTCGGCCGTCATGTCCCAGAAGGAAACGGTCGGCCCGCAGAGCATCAACCACTCCGGCCAGCTGCCGTCGGTGTCGGTGTCGTTCGGGTTGCGGCCCGGCGTGTCGCTCGGCGCGGCGGTGGACCGCATCAGGGACGTGGCGAGCCAGGTGCTGCCGGCGACGGTGACGATCAACTTCGAAGGCTCCGCCAAGGTCTTCCAGGAAGCGACGCAGAACCTGAGCCTGCTGCTCTTCGTGGCCATCGGCGTGGTGTACATCGTGCTCGGCGCGCTGTACGAGAGCTACATCCACCCCGTCACGATTCTCTCCGGCCTGCCGTCGGCCGGCCTCGGCGCGCTCGTGACGCTGTGGCTGTTCGGCAACGAGCTCAACATCTATTCCTTCGTCGGCCTGGTCATGCTGATCGGGATCGTGAAGAAGAACGCCATCATGCAGATCGATTTTGCGCTCGACGCCGAGCGCAGGCTCGGCATGAAGCCGACCGAGGCGATCTACGAAGGCTGCCTCGTCCGGTTCCGTCCCATCATGATGACGACGATGGCGGCGCTGCTCGGGTCGCTGCCGATCGCGGTCGGCTTCGGCGCCGGCGGCGAGGCGCGGCGGCCGCTGGGTCTCGCCGTGGTGGGCGGCCTCATCGTCTCCCAGATGCTCACGCTCTACCTGACGCCCGTCGTCTACACCTACATGGCGCAGATCTTCCGGACCAGCAAGATCGCAGCGACTCCAGCGGCTCACCCGGTAACGGTATGAACATTTCCGAAGGATTCATCAAGCGGCCCATCGCGACCAGCCTGCTCATGGCGGCGATCGCGCTGTTCGGCCTCGTCGCGTACCGATCGCTGCCGGTCAGCGACCTGCCCAACGTCGATTTCCCGACGCTGCTGGTGACGGCGCAGCTGCCGGGCGCGAGCCCCGAGACGATGGGCGCGTCGGTCGCGACGCCGCTCGAGAACCAGTTCTCGATGATCGCCGGCCTCGAGTCGATGACGTCGGTGAACTCGCTGGGCTCGACGCTCGTCACGCTCGAGTTCGACCTGAACCGGAGCCTCGACGGCGCCTCGATCGACGTGCAGTCGGCCATCACGCAGGCGTCGCGCCTGCTCCCGCAGGGCATGCCGACGCCGCCGACCTTCACCAAGGTGAACCCGGCGGATCAGCCGATTCTGTACCTCGTCATCACGTCCACGACGCTGCCGCCGTGGACGCTCGACGAGTACGCGCAGACCCGCATCGCGCAGCGCATCTCGATGGTCAACGGCGTCGCGCAGGTGCAGGTGCTCGGGAGCCAGAAGTACGCCGTCCACGTCCAGCTCGATCCGCACGCCCTGGCCGCCCGCCAGATCGGCATCAACGAGGTCGAGACGCAGCTGCGCGCCTGGAACAGCAACGTGCCGAGCGGCACGCTGGTCGGACCGCACAAGTCCTTCACGCTGCAGGCCACGGGCCAGCTGATGAACGCCGAGCAGTACAAGGACATGATCGTCTCGTACCGCAACGGCGCGCCGGTGCGGCTGCGCGAGCTCGGCACGATCGTCGACGGCGTCGAGGATCAACGGACGGCCTCGTGGTTCTACACGGCCGAGGGCGAGCGGCGCGGGATCACGCTCGGCATCCAGCGCCAGCCCGGCACCAACACGATCGCCGTGGCCGACGCCGTGAAGGCGCTGCTGCCCCAGTTCCGCGCCGAGCTGCCCACGAGCGTCCACATGGACGTGCTCTACGACCGCTCGGACACCATCCGCGAGTCGTACGCCGACGTGCAGATCACGATGGCGCTGACGCTGGCGCTGGTGATCATGGTCATCTTCGTGTTCCTGCGGAACGTGTGGGCGACCGTCATCCCCAGCCTCGCGCTGCCCTTCTCCATCATCGGCACGTTCGCCGTGATGTACATGCTCGACTACAGCCTCGACAACCTGTCGATGATGGCGCTCATCCTGTCGGTCGGCTTCGTCGTGGACGACGCGATCGTGATGCTCGAGAACATCTACCGGCACGTCGAGATGGGCGAAGACCCGTTGACGGCGTCGCTCGTCGGCTCGCGGGAAATCGGGTTCACGATCGTGTCGATGACGCTGTCGCTGGCGGCCGTCTTCATCCCGGTGCTCTTCATGGGCGGCGTGCTCGGGCGGCTGTTCCGCGAGTTTTCGGTCACGATCTGCGTCGCCATCCTCATCTCGGGCGTCGTCTCCGTCACGCTGACGCCGATGCTCTGCAGCCGCTTCCTCAAGAAGCCCAAGCACCACGGAGACGATGCCGCGGCGGGGCACGGCGATCACCAGGCCTCGCCGGCGGGCGGCGGATCGCGCATCGCGGCGGCGACCGAGCGCTACTTCACGGCGCTGCTCAACGGCTACGATCGGACGCTCCAGGTCGTGCTTCGGCATCGCGGCGCCACCATGGCGGCCTCCGGCGTCCTGCTGGTCCTGACGGCCGTGCTGTTCGTCGTCGTGCCCAAGGGCTTCATCCCGGACCAGGACACGGACCAGCTCTCGGTCACCACCGAAGCCGCCCAGGGGACGTCCTACGAGAAGCTGGTGGAGTACCAGCACGAGGTCGCCAGCATCATCCGCGACGATGAGAACGTCGAAGCGCTCGTCTCGACGATCGGCGGCAGCGCCGCCAACACGCTCGGCGGCCCCAACCTCGGCCAGATCGTCGTGCACCTGAAGCCGCGCAGCGAGCGGAAGGAGCTCGCGAACGCGATCATCGAGAAGCTGCGGCCCCAGCTCGCCGCCGTCGTCGGCATGCACTCGTTCGTGCAGAACCCGCCGACGATCCGGATCGGCGGGCAGATCAGCAAGAGCCTGTACCAGTTCTCGATGCAGTCGCCCGACCGCGAGGCGCTCTACGCCGCGTCGCGCACGCTGCTGAAGGCGCTGGGCGAGGTCGACGGGCTGTCCGACCTGACGAGCGATCTCCAGGTGACGAGCCCGCAGGTCAACGTCGAGATCGACCGCGACAAGGCCGCCGCGCTTGGCGTCACGGCCAACGCGATCGAGAACGCGTTCTACGACGCCTACGGCCCGCGATGGGTCTCCACGATCTACGCGCCGGTCAACGAATACAAGGTGCTGCTCGAGCTCGCGCCGGAGTTCCAGTCGGACCCGGCGGCGCTCTCGCTCCTGTACTTCAAGGCGACACCCGCGCAGGGCGGGGCCGCGGCGGCTGGGGCGGCCGCGACAGCCGCAGGGATCACGGCAGCCGGGGGGAACCCAGGCGGGGGGAATCCAGGCATCGTGGTCCCCCTCGACACGCTCGCGAAAGCGACGCAGGTGATCGGCCCGCAGACCGTGAACCACTACGGCCAGCTGCCGGCCGTCACGATCTCGTTCGGCCTCGCGCCCGGCTCGTCGCTCGGCGACGTGCTGTCCCGCGTGCGCACGGTGGCCGCCGCCACGCTGCCCGAGGGCGTCAGCGGGCAGTTCCAGGGCGCCGCCAAGGCGTTCCAGAACTCGCTGTCGAACCTCGCCGTGCTGCTCGTCATCGCCATCATGGTGGTGTACATCGTGCTCGGGATCCTCTACGAGAGCTACATCCACCCGCTGACGATCCTCTCGGGCCTGCCGTCGGCCGGCTTCGGCGCGCTGCTGACCCTCGTCATCTTCGGGATGGATCTCAACATCTACGCCTTCGTCGGCATGATCATGCTCATCGGCATCGTCGAGAAGAACGCGATCATGCAGATCGACTTCGCGCTGGACGCCGAGCGCCAGGGCAGCACGTCCGAACAGGCGATCTACCAGGGCTGCCTGATCCGCTTCCGGCCGATCATGATGACGACGATGGCGGCGCTGCTCGGGGCGGTGCCGATCGCGCTCGGCTACGGCGCGGGCGGCGAGGCGCGGCAGCCGCTCGGGCTCGTCGTCGTCGGCGGGCTGCTCTTCTCGCAGCTCGTGACGCTGTATCTGACGCCCGTCTTCTACACGTACATGGCGCAGGTGCAGGCCTGGCTGAAGAGCCGCCAGCGCGCAGCGGCGCTGGAGCCCGCGGCGGTCACCAAGTAGACCGCGATCAGCAGCGCTGCAACTGCCCGGATTCAGGGAACACCGGAGGCCGCATCGACGTATCTGGTCGAAGGAGTGGCCTGCATGCCTCAGCACTATCGGCTGGCCGGTTCGATTCTGGGCACATTCCTCGTCGCCGGGGTTTCTGCGCAAGGTCCCGCCCCGTGGAAGGACCCCTCGCCCCACAGGACACGATTCGTGAGCGTCGACCGGAACGTTCAGCTGGAAGTGCTCGACTGGGGCGGCCCGGGAAGGTCGATGATTCTGCTCGCCGGTGGCGGCTCGACGGCTCACGTATTCGACGGCTTCGCGCCGAAGCTGGCGGCCCGCTGGCATGTTTACGGGATCACCCGGCGCGGATTCGGTGCGTCCGGTTATTCAGCCGCGGACAATCTGGCTGCTCGTCTCGGCGACGACGTCGTGGCGGTGATCGACGCGCTCGCGATCAGCAAGCCGGTCCTGACGGGACACTCCATTGGCGGGGCGGAAATGAGTTCGGTGGCGAACAGGTATCCCGGCCGGGTTGCAGGCCTGGTCTATCTCGACTCTGCGTACTCTTACGCCTTCGACAACGGCAAGGGCTCGGACGCCCGGGAGGCGCAGGCGCTTCGTCCGCCTCAACCTCCGCCGCCGGCCCCGGCGGACCTGGCCAGCTTCGCGGCCCTGCAGAAATACTTCGAACGCGTGGACGGGTTCACAATCCCTGAAGCGGAATGGCGGCAGCAATGGGAATCGGACGCCGCCGGAAAAGCTGTCCGGCCGCGGAATCATCCGGGCGCCCCGGCCCTGGGCACCATGTTCATGAACCCGAAGACGAAGTACGACCGTATTCCGGTGCCGGCGCTCGTCATCTTCGCGAACCCCCACAGCCTGGGAGCCTGGGTTGACCGGAACACTGATGCGTCAGTCAAAGCTGCCGCCGATGCCTCGTCGGCTGCGATGACCGCGTTGGTCGCAAGACAGGAGAAAGCGGTGAAAGACGCGGTCCCCACGGCACGCGTCATCGAACTGCCCCATGCCAATCATTTCGTCTTCTTGTCACACGAGGCGGACGTGCTGCGCGAGATAGGCAGCTTTGTGGCGAGCCTGAATTAAGCCACGGCCGCCAGACGTCTTGATCAGCGCCGACTGCAGACGGGGTATCCATGAACCCTAGTTCAGCAACCTGGATCTCGGCAACGCGCATTTGGATTCCAATCGCAGCCGCGCTCTTCACGGTCGCCCTGATTGTGTCGGCGGTGGTCCTTCCCGAACTTCGGCTCCTTCACGTTCTCCAGGCGCTCATTTACGTCGCCATCGTGATCCTTGCGCGCCGCAACAGCATGTGGGCTATTGGCGCGGGCCTGACGATCGCCGTCGTGTGGAACAGCGCCAATCTCTTCGTCACCCATAACATGCAGAGGGGGGTGACGGTGTTGTGGTCTCTCCTGCAGACGGGCCAGATGCGAGAGCTCGGGCCGCACCCGATTGTCCCGATGATGGTGTTACTCGGCGGGATCGGGCACTTCGTTCTCATCAGTGCTTGCCTGGCCGCTCTGTTCGATCGCAGAATCGATGACAAGAAGCCGTGGAAGATGGTGGCCGGAGGTGTATCGGTCCTCGCGTATTTCGCCCTGATTGTCATGGTCTCCGCACCACGCTAGCTGACGGGTGTAGGATACTGCCGAGTTTTCTCATGAAAGCACTCATCGTGAGCATCGTCGTGGCGCTGTGTACGCCCGTCGCAGCGCAATGGGTGAACTATCCGACGCCCCGCGTGCCGAAAGACAAGGCCGGCAAGCCGAATCTGACCGCGCCGGCGCCGCGGACCAGTGACGGCAGGCCGGATCTCTCCGGCTTGTGGCAGACGCGTGCGGACGGAGTTCCCGGCGTTGCGCCGTCCACCGAACCCGTCACCGGATCGCTGAATTTCCCTCCGGAGTTCGTCAACATCGGCGAGGGCATCAAGGGCGGGTTGCCGTTTCAGCCGTGGGCGCGCGCCCTCTGGCAGTCGCGCCAGGACAACCTGCGAGTCGAGAGCCCGGCGGGCCTGTGTCAGCCGGTGGGCATCCTGCAGCGGCAGACGAATGCGCTGCCGAGAAAATTCATCCAGGTTCCTGGATTGCTGGTCATCCTGCACGAGGAAGACAACGAATTCCGCCAAATCTTCACGGACGGACGCCCCGCCCCGCGCGATCCGCTGCCGGCCTTCAACGGCTACTCGTCAGGGCAATGGCTGGGCGACACGCTGGTCGTGAAGACGGCGGGCTTCAAAGAGGAGTGGTGGGCGGATCGGCGCGGCACCCCGTTGACCGACGCCGCGACGATCACGGAGAAGTTTCACCGGATCAACTACGGCCGCATGGATCTGGAGATCACGGTCGACGATCCGAAAGCGTACACGCGGCCCTGGTCCGTGACGCTGCACCAGGACCTCGCGCTCGATACGGAGCTGATGGAATACTTCTGCTCTGAGAACGAGAAAGACCGCTCCCACCTGCGCGGCAAGTAGGCCTGGGGCCGCAGTAGCACTAATATGCTACCATTCGGGCTATGACCAAAGAGGTGACCCTTCGCCAGGCTGGTGGATCCGTCAGCGCCACACTGCCAAAGGACATGGCCGACCGGCTTCGCCTGGAGGCCGGCGATCGCGTCCTGGCGGTGGAAACCGAGCGCGGAATTCTCTTGACCCCCTACGACCCGGACGCCGAACGCGCCCTGAAGATTGCCGCGAAGGCCGCCAAGAGGTATCGCAACGCCCTTCGAGAACTCGCGAAGTGAGTCGTGGCCAAGCGCCGACCTGAGCCTCGCTGGCTCACCCGCGTGGTCGTGGATGCCATTCACAACGACCAACTTCGCGAGCATGGAGGACTCCCTGGAATTCGTGACGAGAACGTCCTCGAGTCCGCTCTGGCGCGCCCCCCGCAGAAGTGGCACTACGCGGGCAACGCGGACATTCCGATGCTGGCCGCGGCCTACGCGTTTGGCCTGGTGAAGAACCACCCGTACCACGACGGCAACAAGCGCATCGGATTCCTGGCGATGGTGACGTTTCTCGGAATGAACAGCTACGAACTGGAGGCGACCGACGCCGAAGTCGTCGCCGAGTTCGTGGCCCTGGCGGACGGCAACACCTCAGAAGAAGCGCTGGCCGATTGGATTCGGCGCCATGCCGGCAAGCAACGGTCATGAGGCCCGTTCTCATACCTTCGGTTCTGGCCCTGGTGGGACTCGGCGCGGCGTTCGCGGCCTTCGTGGTGTTTCGTCCTGTCGCGCCGCCTGTCCCGTTCCTTGCCACCGAACAGGCGCGTGTCCGCGTCGTCACGATCACAGACGCCCTCGTCGAGCCCTGGGCACTCGCGTTCCTGCCAAACGGCGACATGCTCATCACGGAACGCCGCGGGCGGCTGCGGCTGATGCACCAGGGGTTGCTGGCAGCCGGTTACGTCGACGGCGCCCCGCCGGTCGACACGCGGCAGCAAGACGGGTTGATGGACCTCGCCCTCCATCCCCGCTTCGCGGAGAACCGGACCATCTACTTCACGTACTCCCAACGTGGAGAGCGCGGCGACACGACGGTGCTCGCGAGCGCGCGATTCGACGGCGCCAGGCTTTCCGGCGTCCGCGACCTCTTCGTCGCCGACGCCTGGAGCAAGTACGGCGGCAACAGCGGCTCGCGCATCACGTTTGGCCTGGACGGCGCGATCTACATGAGCGTCGGCGACCGGCACGAGCAGAAGCCGTCGCAGGATCTGCGCACGCACAAGGGCAAGATCCTGCGGCTGAACGACGACGGGACGATCCCGCCGGATAATCCGTTCGTCGGCCGCGCCGATGCCCGGCCCGAGATCTTTGCCTACGGCGTGCGCAACCCGCAGGGACTGTTCGTCGAGCCGTCCACGGGCACCCTCTGGGAGCACGAACACGGACCGCGCGGCGGCGATGAGGTCAACATCATCGTGCGCGGACACAACTACGGGTGGCCGGCGATCACCTATGGCACCAACTACGACCGGACCACGATCTCGACAGACACCGCGCGCGATGGCATGGACCAACCCGTCGTCCACTGGGAGCCGTCGATCGCTCCGTCCGGCCTGACTGTCTACTCAGGCGATCGATTCCCGGCGTGGCGCGGCAACGTGTTTCTCGGCGCGCTCGCCGGTCTCCACCTGCGGCGGCTCGAATTGCGGGACGGCCGCGTGGCACACCAGGAAGAGGTCGTCCTGCACGTCGCCCGCCGTCCGCAACGGATCCGCGACGTGCGTCAGGGGCCCGACGGGTTGCTGTACGTGCTGACCGAAGCGGGCGGGCTCCTGCGGCTCGAACCAGCGCCTTGAGACGGCCATTACCGACGCGGCGCCGGCACGATATTCAGGATCGTGTAGGTTTCGGATTGCATCTTCCGGTTGTCCAGGCTGACCGACCAGATGAGCTTCGCTTCGTCACCCTTGAACTCAGCGGTGACCTCGTCGGCCGGTGGCGTCCGGCAACTGCGGCGGTTGATGTAGTCGAAGCGCAACGCGTACTTGCTCTCGCAGGTGACTCGCACCAGGCGGCGGTCCGGCAGCTGCAGCGTGAGCGTCGCGCCCGAGACGGTGTAGTGGGTTGGCGTCCCTTTGTCGGTCGTGGCCGTGCTGTTGTCGCTGCCTGCCGGCTTTTTCTCGGCGGTCGAGCTCTTGTCGGCCGAGGCATCGGCCCGATCGGGGATGACGGCCGTCAACTCGGTCTTCGTGTCCTGCCGCTGGACGATGTGAACGACGAGAGTCTGGGCAAACGCGGCAGGGCTCATCGTGAGGACTATCGTGGCCGTGAGAAGGGACCGCGTGATGTTCGGCTGCATGGTGTTCCCGCGCCGGGATGACGCCTCCTTTGTCACTGTCCGCGCAAAAAGCCGTGCGAGCGGCTCATGAAGGACGGAATCGGTGGGTTACAGGGCGCGCGGCCCGCGCAGCCGTATCGAGGAGTGAGCCAATCCGCCGATAGAAATCGCATTCCGGATCGGGGCTGTACTCTCTTCAATACAAGCGCGCGACGCGGGGTCCGTCCGATTGGACGGGGATTCGACCGTTCTAACACGGCCGGATTAGGAGGCTATTACTCCATCGTCATGTATCCCACGCATTCCACGGGAGAAGTGAGCTGCCTCAACATCATGGCAGTCGGCGGGGGCTTCGAGCGGCGTCTCAATCGCCATGCATCATTCCGGCTCGAGGGCAGCGGATTCCTCGCCATGTACGATGACGGCTTCTTGGGATTTCGGACTCTCGCAGGCGTCTCGGTCCCCATTGGAGGGTATCGTGCAGCCACGATCAAATAGGCGCGGCATTGTCTGCGCGCCTCTGAAAATGCGACGGACGGAGTGTCCGCCCGTCGCAGGCCCGTTACAAAGCGAGTCCGGACTCCATGAACCTCAGGATGTGCCGGATGATGTCGCGGGAGGCATCAGCATCCGCGAAGAGATCGAACGCGTGGGCCGCGCCGGGATAGTTCACGAGCGTCACGGGCAAATCGCTCGCGAGCGCCCCAGCCACGAAGCGATCCAGTGCGGCGTTGAGCCCCGTCATGAGATCGCGGCCGGCCCTCGCGATGAACAGCGGCACGGCCGCCGACAAGTCACCAACGGGTCGGCCCGCACAGGGCGTGACGAACCCGAATTGCCGGGCGGCGTCCGCTACGCGGGACGAACCGTCGAGATCAAGGAGATAGCCGTAGCAGAAGACCGCGCACCGCACCGCAACCGGCGACTGCATGAGCACGGAGAGGGCGTTCGGCACATGGCCCGAGCAGGCCCAGACACCGAGGCGCCGGGTATCGATCTGCAGGTCCGCCGCGTGATCGCGCACGTGTTGCAGAACCGCGTGCACGTCATCGGCGGGCGTGTCGTTGTCGTAGGTGATGGCCGCCATGCCGGAGGCGGCAACCAGCTGTGCCCAAGAGACGAAGGAACCCATCTCTTTGAACTTACGGCCGAACATCCGCTGCGCGCCTGCGTCTGGAAACCCGGTCACGAAGATCACGGCTGGCCATCCGCCGGCCTGAGGTGACTGGGACGGATAGTAGACGTCGATCGTGAGCGCGCGTCCATCCACGGTGCGATACGTTTCGCCTCGCCGGACGGTCACGGCGTCCATGCCGGGCGCCGTGTAAACAACGCGCTGTCCGGCCATACCTGCCTGGGGTGTCTCGCTCATGTGTGTGGCTCCTGCAGTGGCCCGTGAGGGCGTGAGTGTGTGTGCGGATCCCCCTGGAAATGCAAAAGCCGCCGGGCGTCATCGCCTCGACGGCTTGTCAATCAGCACCTGCTGGGGAATCAGCTCCCGTGCTGTCAATCCGATGGGTTGTTGTGGTTGCTACATACCTGCCTCCCTCCGGTTATGACGCCTCGCCGAGCGGAATTGCGCCGGTTGAGACGTGGTCCGGCTGGACTATAGGCTATCTGGCTCGTCCGAGGCAATGAAGCGGGCGACGTCATCGCTTCCCAGAGAGCGTTCGCGAGTTTAGCGCGAGCGCCGCGCTCGGCGATTGCTCAAGGATTCTTGGCACACAGCGCCTCCTTCGACAGAAGACCTTCGCCCCTGGCGAAGACCTTGTAGGACGCAAGTTCGGGGATGCTGGGAATCTCAATGCCGTAGGAGATTCTGCCAAACGGGCCATTCGGCGTGCGCCGGATCGCCAGAAACATCTTCGTAGCGCGCCTTCATCAAGGGGTCAAGCGCAACGAGCGCGAGGCACCCGACGAACCCGATCGCCATCAACACCGCGAGATGTTTTGCCAGTTTCACAGCAATGAGACCGACCTGCGACGCGGGGTCACAGGGCTCGCGGACCACGCAACAGTCTCGCCGGAAGCATCAGGATGCCCCACACCAGTGTGAGCACGCCTTCGACGGCAAAGCCCAACAGCCGGAACGGGATCAGCAGAATCCACACGAGCGGGTAAACGATCAGGGCAAGCAACGCCAGCGGCCAGCACAGCACGAACAGGATGCACCAGAGAAGGAACTTCACCACACTTGAACCATACGAGGGTGCGTCACAACGGGTTCAGGCGGCCGAGTCCGGCAGGTTCATCATGCGCGCCAGCCGTGCCCAATGAGGGCTGGATCGCAGTGCCGCCGTGTAGGGAGACCTGGCATACACCACAGCAAACATATCCCGTGCGTCGATCATCTTCTCGTACCAGTAGGCGGCGGCATCGATCTCCGAGCAGAGCAAGTGGTACCAGGCGCGGCCCCAGATGGGGGTCGGCGAGTCGCCCATTTCGTGGATCAGCATCGCAGCGCGATCCTTGTCGCCCTGGCGGACCAGGCAGGCCGCGAGCAGCCCGGCGCCCATCGACTGCCGCGGCAGGTTGCGATGCGCTCGCTCCGCAGAGGCGACCGCTTCGTCGACTCTCCCCAGGGCCAGGTAGGCTTCGCTGATGGCCAGATGCGGGTGAATTTCGCTCTCGGAGATGTCCAGCGCCTTGAACCCTTCCTGCAGCGCGTGCTCATACTTTCCCGCCAGCACCAGGTTGGCGACGAGTACACCACGCCAGATGACGCTCAACGGGTCCTTTTCCACGGCCCGCCGCATCTCCGCCGTGGATTCCTCGAAGCGGCCGAAGGGCTGCATCAAGAAGCTCGCATGGGCCCAATGCGCTTCGGCCGGCACGGACGGGCTCGCCATGGCCAGTTGGAATTCTCTCGCCGCTTCCGGCCAGTTGTAGTCGTTGGCAGCGGCGATCGCGCCGAGCAGAAAGTGCGGGTCCGTCTCGAACGGGTCCAGTTCCAGGGCCCTGCGGGCTTCGCGCCGAACGAGGGGCGCGACCTCCGGCATGGGCCTGCCCGTGTGGGACGTCTCGAAGAAATATGTGAAACCCAGCAGGGCGTGTGGCGCGGCATACTGCGGATCGAGCGCGATCGCCTGCTCGCAGTATTCCCTGGCACGCGCGTGAGCCTCGGGGACGTAGGTTCTCGCGTGATGCCGCGCCTTGAGCAACGCTTCGTACGCGGGAAAGCTGGGCGTGTGCCTCGCGGGGTTCGAGATGAGCTTCACCTGCAGCGCGCCAGCGATGGCCTGTGCGATGTCGTCCTGAATGGCGAAGACATCGATCAGTTCCCGGTCGTATCGTTCCGACCACAGATGGTAGCCGTCCTGGGCGTTGATGAGCTGCGCCGTCACGCGTATGCGGCTTCCGGCGCGGCGGACGCTGCCCTCGAGAACCGTCGAGACGCCGAGTGCTTCCGCGATCCGGCGAATATCCTGCTCCTTGCCGCGAAAGGCAAACGAGGACGTGCGCGCGGTGACCTTGAGGCCGGGAACGTGCGCCAGCAGGTTGATGATCTCCTCAGCAAGCCCGTCGCTGAAATACTCATCGTCCGGGTCGCGGCTCATGTTGGCGAAGGGCAGCACGGCGACGGAGGACCGCTGAGCGGCCGGTCTGACTGCGATCTGCGACAGCGCCGCCTTGACGTCCGTTGTCTTCTGGAACCGATCGCCCGGCTGTTTGGCCAGGCACCGGAGGACGATCCGTTCGAGCAGTGCCGGAGCCTGCAGTGCGGGCGGTTCATCGTTCACGACCGCCGCGACGGTCGCAAACGGCGTGTCGCCACGAAACGCCTGCCGGCCAGCCAACAGCTCGTAGAGCACCGCGCCGAAGGAGAACACGTCCGAGCGCTCGTCAACCGTTCGGCCTTGAGCCTGTTCGGGCGACATATACGCCGCCGTTCCGAACACGGTTCCTTCCATCGTGCGCGTCACGTCTTCGTCGGCCATCAGCTTGGCCAGGCCGAAGTCGAGCAGCTTGACGCTGCCGTCCGCAGTCACCAGGATATTGTCTGGCTTCAGGTCGCGATGCAGGATCCGGCTCCCGTGCGCGGCCTCCAGGGCGCTCAAGATCTGGAGGCCAAGCCGCACCGCTTCCTCCGGCGCCAGCGGGCCCCGCGGCGACGTGCCCTCGACGTACTCGAGCACGAGATAACCAGGGCCGATGTCGTAGATCTGGCAAATGTGGGGATGGTTCAGGCTCGCGATCGCGCGTGCTTCTCCCTCGAACCGCCGCTGCCGGTCGGGTTCCGCCGCCAACCGGGGAGGCAGGACCTTGACAGCGACGATGCGATCGAGGCGAGTGTCGCGTGCGCGATAGACCTCGCCCATCCCGCCGGCGCCAAGCGCCGAGAGAACTTCGTACGGGCCGAGGCGGGTGCCGGGCTGTAGTTTCAAAACGGGTGCGTGGATTATATCCGTCAGACTTCGGACGCTGGTCGCGCCCGTCAACGGGCGGCACCGGAACGTCGGCGGCGGATTACCGATTGAACGGCAGCTCCTGAATCCAGTGAAAGCCCCGATTCACGAGCAGGAATCTGCCGCGATCGAAGTACGTCGTCTCCATGTGCAGCGTCTTGCCGTCCAGATCGCCGTCCAGAACGAGCCGGTCCGCGGCCGGCTGCTCGACGGCGAACACGATCGTCGAGCTCGGGGACCGCGTCAGCGTGATCGTCCTGGTGCCCAGGTCGACTTTCCCTGGAAACGTGAGCGCCGTGTCGTCCATGCGCCAGAACGTCACGCTGGTCGCGTTCTGAATCACCACGCGCCGCCAGCGGTCGTAGTCGGTCACCAGCGGCGCGCGCTCGATGCCGCCGATCGTCATCTTGTCGATCACCCAGATGCCGTAAAGCGGCGGTTTCGGCGCGCCGCCGCCGAACGGGCTCTTCCACTGTTGCGCAGCTCCGTACAGCGCCAGCGCGGCGAGATAGGCGCCAAATGCGATCTGGGCGGCAGCCGCGAACCATTTCGCCCGATGGTAGAAGACGGCCTGGCACACCCGCCGCACATCGGGCACCAGCAGCGCGCACGACATCAGCACGAGATGAAACGAGAGCAGCTTCACCGGCACGTCGTACGTCATGTTCAGCGTGAACACCTCGACCGTGGACGCCAGCGCCAGCGATGCGCCGAGCAGTTGCGTCCGCGGAATGAACAGCAGAATCCCGCTCAGCAACTCGACGCAGCCGGTGAAGATTTCGTAGGGCCGCGACGCCCCGATCGAATACCAGAGCACGCCCATGGGTGAGAAGTTTCCGTACGGCTCGAGGAGCCGCGTCAACTGCGGGTACGGCATCTGCAGCGGCACGGCCTTCTGGGCGCCATAGCCGATGAGCGTCGAACCGAGCGCGACGCGCAGAAACACCCGGAATGCCCGATGGAGGCGCGCGTAATGCGGGCGGCGGCGATCGAAGACGGACCAGACGAGAGTGGCCAGGACAGCCGACACGAGCAGGCAGAGCGCCAGCGCCCAGTCGTAGATCTTGTCGCCGCTGCCGCCGAGCATCATGGGCGTGCGGTCATCGTGAAATACGCGCCTGATGACCCACGTCACCGCCGTGCTCACCGGCGGCCTGACTCCGTAGTTGGGCGCCCCCCAGTTCCACGTATGCAGGAACCCTCGGAGCATCTGGCTGCAGACAACGTAAAGGATGAAGTACAGGAAACAGAATCGAAAGGCGATCTTTGTGGCAAAGCGCCAGTGGGCCGGCGGCGCCGAAACTGCGGGAGACGCAGGCGTGCTCACTTGATCAGGGTTCCCTGCCCGTGGCGGTCAAGGATATCAGCGTCTCCCTCGATCGGGTGACTGTTCGGCCCCTGTCGGAGTGACTAGAATGTCACCAGGTAACCCGGTCGTCCTGGAGGGAATCGTCATGGCTCGGAGGTCGCTCCGTTTCGTGTGGCTCGTGCTGGCCGGCGCGCTTGTCGTGGCCTCGCTGCCGCCGGTCCAGGCCGGGCAGGCCGGGCAGGCGCGGGCAAGTCGGGCGGGGCGGGCAAGCCGGGCAGGTAAAGAAAGCAGGGTCCTACAAGACGCCGCGGACCTCGTGGGGCGACCCTGATCTGCAGGGCAACTACACCAACCTGTACGAAGCCGGCACGCCGCTCGAGCGGCCCGACGAATTCGCCGGGCGGAAGCTCTCAGAGGTCACAGGCGCCGAGCTCAGGGCCGCGAAGAAAGCGATCCAGGACAACACGATTCAGCGGTTCGAAACGCCGTTCGACGCGCCGAGCAACTGGTGGCAGGACGCGTACCGCCTCGAAGACGGCGCGCAGGCCTGGCTGATCACGGATCCCGAGGACGGGAAGATTCCGCCGCTGACGCCGGAAGGCCGGCAGCGCGTCGCCTCGGCCCGGCAGGCGGTCTACGCCGGCGGCTCGGACTCCTACGAAGACCGCGGCCTCTACGATCGCTGCATCACGCGCGGGTTTCCCACGTCCGGCATGCCGACCATCTACGGCAACTCGTCGCGCATCGTGCAGGGCCCGGGGTTCGTCGCCATCCAGTACGAGATGATTCACGAAACGCGGATCATCCCCGTCGGGCCCGAGCCTCGTGCGCACCTCACGAAGTCCATCGAGCTCGACATGGGCGATCCGCGCGGGCACTGGGAAGGCGACACGCTCGTGGTCGAAACCACGAACTTCCGGTCGCGCAGCGTCTTCCGCAACGCGAACCCCGACACGCTGCGCTTCACCGAGCGCTTCACGCGCACGGCGGCCAACAAGGTGCGCTGGTCGGTGACGGTCGAGGATCCGAAGACGTGGACGAGGCCCTGGACCTTCTCCATGCCCCTGACGATGAACGACGGCGAGCCGATCATGCTGTACGAGTGCCACGAGGGGAACTACGGCCTGCGGAACATCCTCAGCGCGGCGCGCGCCGAAGAGCACGGCGCAAAATAACCGGCTCCTGAAACGTCTATAGGGCATGAGCGCGGAGCCCGCCCTCGCCGCCCCTGTCAGCAGCGTAGACGATGCCGACCGCCGGACCAGACTGACGGCCCTGTTCGACGCCCACGAAGAACGCCTCTACCGCCTGGCCAGGCGGCTCACCCGCGGCGCGGACGAGGCGCACGACCTCGTCCAGGACACCTTCTTCAAGGCCGCCAGATTCTGGCGATCGATTCCGGCCGGGCCGGCCAGCGAGGAAGCCTGGCTCGTCAGAGTCCTCGTGAACATCCGCCGCGACCAGTGGCGCAAGGCGTCGGTTCGAGCACGGAACGCCGGGATCCTTCGTGCCGAGACCGCGGTCTACCCCTCCACCCTGGAGTCGGCCCTCATCACGAAGCGCGCGGTCTGGGCCGCGCTCGACGTCCTGCATCCCCGGCGCCGCGCCATCGTCGTCATGCACGAGATCGAAGGCATGAGCCGGGCAGCGATCGCGTCCTGCCTCGGCGTCAGCGCCGTGACGGTGAGCTGGCACCTGTCGATGGCCCGGCGCGAGCTGAAACCCCTCCTCCAGTCACACATCGGAGGCACGCGATGAAGACCACCGCTGAACTGCTTCGAGAGGCCGACCCGCTTGGCTACGAGCCCCGGCGCAGCGACATGCAACGTCATCTCAGCCGCCAGCGCGTGCTCGAGCAGACATCGATGCCGCCTCTCCATGCGGTCCCGAGGCACCGGTTCGCGCTTGCGATGGCGGTGCTGGCAGTCGCGGCGATCGGGATGACGGCCGGCTACTGGTTGCGGATCGCGGTGGATGTCGTGGCTGCCGTGCGTTTCGAGGTGCATCTCGCCGAAGACGCTCCGGCCGCGGGGCTGCGCGAGGTGACTGTTTCGGCTGGAGGCCGCAGGATCTACCTTCACGAGGAGGCGATCCTCGCCAACAGCGACATCGCCCACGCGGAGGTCATGACCGGCGGCACGGCGACGACGTTCAACGTGGCCATCACCTTCAACGACGCCGGCGCGTCGAAGATCTCGCGCGCCACGGCCAACCACATCGGGAAGCCGCTCGCCATCCTGATCGACGGAGCGGTCGTGATGGCGCCGGTTCTCAGGGCCCAGATCACGACGTCCGCGGTCATCAGCGGCGACTTCACACGAGCCGACGCGGAGCGCATCGTCGCGGGGATCGTGGGACGCTGACGTCCACGGCAGGCCTGAAGGCCTGCACTACGTACGTGCTAGGCTTGGCGGGACTCGCCCGATGGCGCACCGACCAGGCCGTACCCCCCGCATCCCTGTCTACGCGATCGTCCTGATCGTCATCGGCGTCGGCCTCGCAGCCTACTGGAACGGCCTCAAGGCCCCGTTCATCTGGGACGACGACACGGCCATCGTGTCGAACCCGACGATTCGCAGCGTGCTGCCGCTGTCGGAGTCGATGTCACCGCCCCTCGAGACGCCGGCCGCCGGGCGCCCCCTCGTCAACCTCTCGTTCGCCATCAACTACGCCGCGGGCAACCTCGACGAGACGGGCTACCACGCGTGGAACCTGGCGGTGCTCATCGCCAGCGCCCTGCTGCTCTTCGGCATCGTCCGGCTGACGCTCGCTGGGCTGGGCCACCGGCGAAACGGCGACGGCCTGGCGCTGGCCGCGTCGCTCGTCTGGGCGGCGCATCCGCTGCTCAGCGAAACGGTGGAGTACGCGACCCAGCGGACCGAGTCGATGATGGGGTTCTTCTTCCTGCTGACGCTCTACGCCGCGATTCGCGGGCGGAAGTCGGGCGGCTGGCTCGTTACGTCCGTGGTGTCGTGCGTCGCGGGCATGGCGACGAAGGAGTCCATGGCGGTCGCGCCGCTGGCCGTCCTGCTGTACGACCGCGTCTTCGTCTTCGACTCGTGGCGCGACGCCGTGCGCGCGCGCGGGTGGTTCTACGGCGCCCTCGCCGCGACGTGGGTGGAGCTGGGCCTCCTGATGTGGCGCTGGCCCCGTTCGACGGTTGGCGCGGCGCGCGTGTCGCCGTGGACGTATCTGCTGAACCAGGCCGAGATGATCGCGCGCTATCTCGGCCTCGCGGTCTGGCCCCGGTCGCTCGTCATCGACTACGGCCTGCCGCGCGCGATCGGCGTGGCCGATGTCGTGCCGCAGGCGCTGCTGGTGCTGGCGCTGCTCGCTGGAACAGCGGTCGCGCTCGTGCGGTGGCCGGCGATCGGATTTCTCGGGGCCATGTTCTTCCTGACGCTGGCGCCGACGTCCAGCGTGGTGCCGATTGCCAGCGAGGTGGGCGCGGAACGGCGGATGTACCTCCCGCTCGCCGCCTTGTCCGTGCTGGCTGTGACGCTCGCGTGGACCGTGGTCGAACGCCTGCGCGCGAAATGGCCCGCGCGCGCCCGCACGTTGACGATCGCGGCGGCCGGCGTGTGCGTTGCCGTCGTTGCGGCGCTGGCGGTGCGGACGGCGCTGCGCAACAGCGAGTACGCGACGCCGATCGCCCTCTGGGAGAGCGCGGTGGCGCGGCGGCCTCACGGGCGCGCGCGGTTCGCGCTCGCGACCGAGTACATCACCGCGGGCCGACACAGCGAGGCCGTCGCGCAGCTGCGCGAGGCGGTCGCCGACTACCCCGATGCCAGGGCCGGCCTGGGCGCCGAGCTGTTTCTGATGGGCCAGACTGCCGAATCCATCGGCGTGCTGGACGCGTTCATCGGCGCCGATCCGTCGAATGCGAACCGCATACCCGCACGCATCATGCTCGGCCATGCGCTGCTCTTGCAGAAACGGGTGGACGAGGCGTCCGGCCAGTTCAGGGCGGTGCTCGATGCCGACCCGTCGAGTATCGCGGCCAACCAGGGGATGGGCGCCGTGGCAAGGGTCCGGGCGGCGCGGCTGCTCGAGCAGGGGAACGTCGCGCAGGCGTCATCGGAGGTGCGCGAGGCGCTGCGGCTCAACCCCGGCGACGCGGACGCGCACAACATCCTCGGCGTCACGCTCGCGCAGCAGGGTCAGGTGGGCGAAGCCGTGCAGGAGTTCCAGATGGCGCTGCGCATCAACCCGAAGCACACGCAGGCCAGCAACAACCTGGCGCGCGCGCAGGCGTTGTCACAGAAACGGGCGCCGTGATCACGCGAGCTCTTCGGGCACGGCGAACACGTCGAAGTGCTTCCAGCGGCTCATGTCCGCCGGCCCCAGCTCCTCGCCGCGATACTCGACTTCCCCGCACTTGAACACGCGGTAGCCAAGCTCGCGAAGGTCCGCGTGGAAGCCCGTCCGCTCGGCCTCCGGCAGATGCTTGTAGATCTCGGCCTTCAGATACGGACGCCGCGTCCGCAGCAACTCGGCCAGCGAGCGGACGACGGCGCGGTCGAAGCCCTCGGTGTCGATCTTGATGTAGCGCAGCCTCGCGAGGTCGGCCGCCGCGTGCTCGCGCAGATACGTCGCGAGGTTTCGTCCGGCGACCCGCAGCGTGGAAAAATGTCCGTGCGTCCAGCGGCTCAGACCTTCGTGAAACCCGCCGTTGCAGTAGCCCGAATCCGAGTACTCGAATTCGAACTCGCCGTCGGCGGGCATCGCGGCGAACATCAGCGGCACGATCCGCGAGGCTGACGGGTTCAGCGTGGCGTTGACCTCGAGCACCTTGTAGACGTACGGGTTGGGCTCGAGGGCGAACACCGCGCCGCTCGCCCCGACCGCCAGGGCGATGGGCAGCGTCGAATCGCCCGTGTGAGCGCCCACGTCGACGGCGACGTCGCCTTCCCGCAGGAATGTTCGAAGGGCATCCACGCTCGCCCGCGTGATGCTCTTCGGGGTTTCGCCCGGGTGCAGCCAGCGCGCGAACCGCACGTCGCCGATGCCCGGCAGCGGGAACGTCAGGATTTCGTGACCGTACTCCCGGGGCGCAGCCCCGAAGCCGAATGCCCGGGGCAGGTCCTTCAGCTTCACGGCGGCTATGGTAGCGGATCGGCAGCCGCGTAATGCCGCTTACGGTTCCGCCATCGGATGGCGCACCAAGGGCGACCGCACTATCGCCTCTTAGCTGATGATTCCAGGCGTGTTAACACGATATCCCGCGACGGCACGTCGGTTGCTGCCGGTGGGGTATCGCGCGTCGGGCGACGCGCTGGAGGAAAGCTATGACCCTATTCAGCCGTCTGCGCGCGTTCGTCCGGGAAGACGAAGGACAGGACCTGCTCGAGTACGCCCTGCTCATCGGGCTGATCGCGCTCGTCTGCGTGGGCGCCGTGGCGCTCGCGGGCACGAAGGTCAGCCAGGTCTTCGACAACATCGCGAACCAGATCCCGGCCGGCACCTAGTCCCGGCCAGGACCACGTCGTTGACCGCCTGACCGCGGCCGATCACGAGCAGTCGCCGACGACGCCATTTTCCATCTGGCAGAGACGAACGTGCTCGAAGACCACGCCGTTCTCGATCAAACTGATGCCGTTCCCGCGGCGGTCCAGGATGGCGCGATACACCGCCTTGTGCCGTTCGTACTCATCAGGAGGGAGCGTGACGCCGGCTGGCGGCAAAGCGGCCAGCGTCGACAACATGTCCGTGGTCCACATGTAGACGTCCGCACCGCCTCCCAGGTAGATGTTGTGGTCCGCAAGAAGCGCAGGATCGACGGTGGTCAGCGCTTCGTTCGGTCTCCCGGGGCGATTGGGCACGAAGGTTCGCGCCGCTTGCGCTCGCAAGCGCGTTTCGATGGTCTCAATCTTGTCGACGTCAAGACTGTAGAACGACTTGCAGTACCAGTCCTCGCCCGTGCACCGCGGATTGTGCATCACACGATAGAGGGCGTTGCCTTCCGAATAGTAGAGAAACCGGTTGGGATCGCGGTCGCGCTCCGGCATCTGAGGCGTGCCCGGCAGCCGGTTGAGAAACTCGTCGGGCAGCCGTTCTTCCAGCGGTCCGCCGGGTGGCGTTTCACCCGACTGACGGCGTCTGCGCGCCGTATCCCTGACGGCCACATACTCCGCCAGGTTCACGACCCGCCCGTACGGCCACGGTACGATCGCGAGGGTTTGCCGGGGGCCCGCCTTCAGCAGGAATGAGCTCTGCGAGGTGGCCCGCGTGATGACACCTTTCAATCGGACGATGATCGGTGCCAGCCGCGCTTCGTTGCCGGCGAGCCAGACGTCCTGGTAGCGCGCGGCCACGAGCGTAATCCCCGGCATCGGGCCTCGACCAGGTTCGTTGATATCCGCCGGCAGTGTGTCGAAGTTGACGGAAGCGAACGCCCGCAACAGATCGGACAATTCCTGACTCGAGAGTTTTTCCCGGTCGAAATGGCGCTGGAGCGTGTCGCGATAGTCGATGGCTCCATCGTTGTAGACCGTCACCGAGTCGTACGCGGGACCCCGGTACTCGAGGAGCTGTCCCGAGCGATTGGAACAGCCGGCCAGCGGCGCCGCGTGCAGGTACCGCACCGGCGTCGTCGCACGGCGAATATCGGCGAGAACCGGTTCCGCTGCGAGAAACACCTCCGGCCGCTGAGCGTTCTCGTTCCAGACAAGCCGGCCCGTAATCACGTCGTTCAAATGGAGGCCGGCGAGAATCGATTGCGAGGCACGATCGACGGCCTCGATCCGAGTGATGCTGCAACGGTCGTCTTCTACGGGACCTCCCCGCGCCGGCCTCTTGTTCCGATCGAGCAGTTGCGTGCGCGCATCCAGGACTTCCACGAGAAACGGCGACACCGCCAGTACCCGTGCGATGATCTCGCCTTGAATCGTCAGACCGTCGTGGAACACCGGCTTGAGCTGTTCGATGATCCGAATGCGTGAGAGGTCGGCAGCGGACGTGTCCGGTTTCTGGCCGCTCAATGAACACTGCGCGCATCGAATCGTGCCTGCCGCCGGTGTCTGCGCCGAGGCAGGGACACAGGCGAGGTAGCCGATGAGCGCGGCCAGGACGGCCGTGCGCAAGTCGTTCCGCATCGGTCATTGTATCGGCCGTTCGGCGCGTGATTAGCAGTCGGACCGAGACCGGCCGCAGAATGGCCGACGTTTATTGGTGCGGAACGGTCGTGCCGCGTTGCAAGCTGGAACTAACGAGTCACGTAAGTTGTTGACGCCAAAGACGCAGTTTTGGCGGAGAGACAGTTTCGCTCGCCGCACGATTTCCGCAACTGGTTCATCAACGCCGTGTGAATGATTCCTGACAGAGAGCGACTGCGCGCGGCCAGGCAGTTGCGCGGCGCGGCGGTTTATCTCCGTTCGGCGAACACGTCAACGCTTCTCGCCGGCGAAGCAGACCTTGCGGTGAGCGCGATCACGGGGGAACTGTCGTCGGCGCCACTCGACGCCAGGGGATTGGCTGGGCCATCAACGATTACGAAAGTGATAGCACGATCCGGGGCGCTGATGCCCAGCCCACGCCTATCTACACCGGGCTGGGTCTGTAAGTGATCTCCCAGGCAGACAAATCTCGATTCCCACGTCGGCGCCAGACCCGACGTTGGATCCGCGAAATCGACGCATGAGAGTGCGAACGATTGTGATAGAGTTCGCCCGTTTTACCACAATGGGCGTCCGTAATGTTCGCGCGCTCCGGCGGTCGTAAGCGGGAGGCTCCCTTATGCGCCATCTCGTCCTTGTCGCTCTGCTTTCGGCCATCTGTGTTGCCGCTCCAGGCGCACAGGAGGCGCTCGCCACCAAACAACGGGATACGGATCTCGTTCAGCTCGCGAGCATGTTCGCGAAGCAGTACGCCCCCTATGAATGGAAACGAGACGTCATCGGATTCGATCTGTACCGATTGACGCCCTGGCTCAAACGGGTTCATCAGGCCAACGATCTCGACTTCCAGGATGCGCTCGTCGAGTACGTCGCCTCGCTCGACGACGCACATTCGGGCATCTCGTTTCCGTCGAATTTCAGCGCCTCGTTCGGGTTCACCGTCGACATCTACGACGGCAAGGTGCTGATTGACTCGGTGAACAGAGCGCGGCTGCCGGCGGCCCAATACCCGTTCGATATCGGTGACGAGCTCGTCGCCCTGGACGGCCAGCCGGTTCAGGCGGTGATCGCGTCACTGCGGAAGTACGCCGTGGCCGCCAATCCGCGAAGCACCGATCGATTGGCCGCCAGCCTGATCGGCAACCGCCCGCAGTCCTTCGTGCCGCACGCGGTCGATCTCGGGGACGTGGCGGTGGCGTCGGTGCGCCTCGCTGCGACCGGTGCGGTGAACGATTATCAGATTCCGTGGGTGAAGAGCGGCATCGGGGTCGTATCTCAGGGACCGGTGCCGAGTCCGCGACGCGGGAACGGGCGCATCTTTCTGCCTCCCGGCCAGGACTCGACGGTGGACGCGGCGGTCGGCGGTGTCGACCCCCTCCTCCCCCGGATGGGAGACGTCGGTCTCGCGGGCAGCACGCTGCCGTCCTATATGGATTCGATGCGACCGCTGCTGAACGTGTCGATCCCGAAGCGGCCAAACGCCGTCCTGGGTTTTGGCGCGCGATCGCCTGTGTTCGGTCTGCCGGCCGGGTTCACCGTACGGCTGGGGACGCAATCGTCCCACTTCTTCTTCAGCGGAATCTATACGTCTGGCGGCGTCAGGATCGGGTTCATCCGGATTCCGTCGATGGCTCCGCCCAATGCGACGCTCGCGCTGCAACAGCTGGATCAGGAGATTGCGTTCTTCAACGCGAACACCGACGTCCTGGTCGTCGACGTCATGCGGAATCCCGGCGGGTCCGTCGGAGTCACCGAAGCGTTCGCGCAGCGCCTGTTCCCAAGCGCGTTCCGCAGCGTCGGATTCGAGATCCGGGCGACCGCGATATGGGTCGAGGCGATTGTCAACGCAGTCGAATCCGCGCAAGCGGCCGGGGCGCCGGCGGACGTCATTCGGAACCTCCGCGCGATCATGACCGAGATCATCGACGCGTATAACGACAACCGCGGCCGCACCGCGCCGGTCTCGCTGACCACCGGCAGCCTGACGCTGGATCCGGCGCCGAACGCCTACGCCAACCCGCTGCTGCTGCTGGTCGATGAAATGACCGCGTCGGGTGGGGATATGTTCGCGGCCATCCTCCAGGACAATCATCGAGGTCCGCTGCTCGGCATGCGGACGATGGGCGCCGGCGGCAGCGTCTCGCAATTCCACTGCACCACGTTCACGGAAAGCACCTGCACGATCACGGCGTCGCTGATGAATCGAGGCGTTGTGATCTCAGGCACCGAATACCCGCCATCGCCGTACATCGAAAACGTCGGCGTGCGCCCTGACATCGTCGTCGACTACATGACGCGCGCAAACCTCATGAGCGCTGGTGCGTCGTTCGTGCAGGCGTTCACCGAAGCGGCGGTGAAATTGACGCAGCCCGCCGCCGGCTCGCGGTAGCCACAGCCATGGAGCCCCTCATGCATCGCTTTGTACTCGTTGCCCTGCTGTTGTCGCTCGGAGTGGCCGCCCCGCGCGCGCAGCGGGCGCTGACCGCCGACCAGCGCGACGCCGACATGACTCAACTCGCGAGCATGTATGCAAAGGAATACGCGCCGTACGAATGGAAGCGGGATGTCATGGGCTTCGACTTGGAGCGGTTGACGCCGTGGTTCCAGCGGGTTCATCAGGCCGACGACCTGGACGTCCAGGACGCGTTCCTGGAATACCTGGCGTCGCTCCAGGACACGCATGCGTTCATGTCGTTTCCGTCGCCGTTCGGCGCCGTGCTCGGCTTCACGGTGGATATCTATGACGGCAAGGTGCTCATCGATTCGATCAACCGAACGCTGCTGCCGTCGGCGCAGTACCCGTTCGGCATAGGAGACGAACTGGTTTCGCTGGACGGGGACTCGGTGCAGACCCTGATCGCGTCCTTCAGGAAGGTCGCCAGCAGCGGTGGCAACCCGCGCAGCCGCGACCGGGTCGCCGCGGGTCTAATCGCTCGGCGCTTCCAGTCGACCCTGCCGCACGCGTCACAGGTCGGCGACACGGCGGTGGCCGCCATCCGCCTCGCGAGTACGGGTGCGTTGAAGAATTACGTGATGCCATGGGTCAAAAGCGGCGTCGCTCTCGATTCCGAAGGGCCGGTGCCAAGTCCGCGACGCGGGAACGGGCTCATCTTCCGGGCCCCCGACCCCAACAGCGCCGCGGTGCCGGCGGCCGCAGGCAAACCCGCGCTGCCTCACAAAGCGGACTTCCGCAACACCGACGATACCCTGCCGGCCTATATGGATCCGATCCGGCCGCTGCTGTACTCGGGAGTGCCCGAGACGACGAACGGCGTTCTCGGGTACGGAGCCAGGTCTCCGATCTACGGCCCTCCGGCGGGCTTCGTGCTGCGCCTTGGCACGCAGTCGTCACATTTCTTCTTGAGCGGGACGTATGTATCGAACGGCGTGAGGATCGGGCTGCTTCGCATCCCCAACGAAGCGCCGCCCAGTACATCGGTCGCCCTGCAACAGCTCAATCAGGAGATTGCGTTCTTCAACGCGAACACCGACGTCCTGGTCGTCGATATCACCAGAAATACAGGAGGGAATCTGACGACCGCCGAGGCGTTCGCCCAGCGCCTGATCCCGACACCGTTTCGGACCGTCGGTTTCGAGTTCCGAGCGACTGCGCTGGAGGTCACTTCCTTTGCGCAACGGCTGACGTCGGCGCTCGGTTCCGGCGCGCCGCCTGAGATCATCGCGAACCTCCGGAGCAATTTCGAGGAAATGCTCAGTGCCTACAACGAGGAGCGCGGACGGACGGCGCCGATGCCGATAAACTTGACCGGCAGCTTCGAATTGACGCCGGCGCCAGTCGCCTACCAGAAGCCGCTGCTGACCCTGGTCGACGAGTTCACGACTTCGTCCGGCGACATGCTCGCGGCGATCATGCAGGACAACCACCGCGGGCCCCTTCTGGGCATGCGGACCATGGGTGCGGGAGGCAACAATATTGTGTTCGACTGCACGACATTCACAGAGAGCCTCTGCTCGATTGCTGTGGGCTTGATGAACAGAGGGGTGGTGATATCGACCCCGGAGTTTCCACCCTCGCCCTACATCGAGAACGTGGGCGTGCGTCCGGACATCGTGTTCGATTACATGACGCGAGCGAATCTTGTGACCGGCGGTGCGTCGTTCGTGCAAGCGTTCACGGCCGCGGCGGTGAAGTTGGCGCAGGCACCCCACTAAGAAACCCCAGGTCGACGCATCGTGGTGGGCCGAACCAATCCTGAGGACGCTTAGAACTTGGATCGCTTGCCTGTTCGCCACTGCTTCGATTCTATGTGAAGCCACGCGACCTACATACCATCAGCGTTTCCATCCCGCAGTCTGGTGTGCGAGCGTTGGCACGCAACAGCCGAGGTGATTAGAGGAGGATAGCGGTCCTGATCGCACGACTTGTCGATTGCAAGATGGCAAAGCCTGCGTTTCGGATTGTTCCGCCTGCGGCCTCCGGTTGCCAACCGGACGTGCGTCTACAAGTCACTGGATCCGTGCTGGAAGAGGCGGGGCCTCCACCTTTATAACAAACTTCGTGAGTCCTACGGTGTGGGTCTGGCTCGGGCGGGCTGGGTTTGGGCTTCGGTGGACCGTATTTGGGGTGGCGCGCCCTCTGGCTTGAACATGCGAGTTTCAGCGAGTTAGCAAGACGAACATGGAGGCGAAAACCGGAAGCGTTGCACGCGGAGAACTCTCGGCGCAGCTAGTGATTGCAAACAAACAATCGAGGTATGGCGGAGAGAGAGGGATTCATTTAGCGAACGAGGCCAACTCCAACGCTATGAGGTTCTTCGCCAGTCAATCGACTGATCCAGTGGGACTTGGCGTTTTCGTCCGCTTTCGTTTCTTCATCGATCTTTTCACGGCTCCAGAGGCATTCGCGATCGTTGCGACGCACGAATGCGACGCACAAGCACGAGCTTCACAGCGTGAGCGTCGCTCTTTGGAGCGCCGGCATGACCTGCGCGACGGCGCCCTCCAGTTGATCGAGGGCGCCAGCGGCCTCGGTCAGGCGTTCTTCTCGTCCGATCAGCTCCAGTCGCGCTGCCGCATCGACGACGAACATAGCCGACAGGTAGCTGGCTGAGCCCTTGAGCATGTGAGCCGCTGTTCGAATACGCGGCCCATTGCCTTGTTCGACGGCGGCCCGAATTGCGGCCACGCGCAGCGGGCAATCTCCGAGGAACATGTTCAGGACCTCGAGCGCGAGCGTCCGATCGCCGCCGGTTCGCCGGTCGAACGCAACGGCATCAAAGACCGACCGAATCTCGTTGGTCATCGTGAACCTCGTGGCCGCTGGCTCGTCCGCTGCTGGTCAATTTCCACCTCGAGCTTTGCATAGCAGGGCGGGCAAATGCCGTGGCTGAACTGCGCGTCTGAGCGAGCGGCGATGTACGACTCGACTTGCTGCCAGTACTGATCGTCACCCCGGATGCGCTTGCAGTAGCTGCAAATCGGGAGCAAGCCGTGCAGTTGTTTGACGTTGGAGAGGGCCGCCTGAAGCTCCGCCACGCGGTGGGCCAGCTTCTCCTGGAGCGTGACCACCCGCACGCCGACGTTGATCCGCGCGCGCAGTTCCTCGACGTCGAACGGCTTGGTCACGTAGTCGTCGGCACCCGCCTCGAGCCCGGTCACCACGTCTCCTCCGCTCCCAAGCGCCGTCAGCAGCACGAGGTACATGTTCGTATTCGGCATCTCCTGCCGGACGCGGCGGCACACCTCGGCGCCGTCCAGGCCCGGCATCATGCGATCGAGCACGGCGAGTGTCGGCACCAACGCCGCCTGGAGATGACTCCAGGCTGCGGCGCCGTTGTCGACGACCGTCACCTCGAATCCCCACCGTGTGAGCGTTCGAGCCAGGATCGAAGCGGCGATTCGGTCGTCGTCCGCAACAAGCACCTGCATCGTCATACCGTGCCGCGAAGGATTTCATCGGCCGTGGTTTCGCCAAGCAGCGTCTTCGCGACCGCGTCTTCGAACATCGTCTTCATTCCGGCGGATACGGCGGCCGCTCGGATCGACGATGCGTCTTCCCGCCGCATGATCATCTGACGACAGCGATCGTCCATCTCGAAGAGCTCGAACAATCCAACGCGGCCTCGGTACCCTGTGCCGTTGCACTGCGCGCAGCCGCCACCGTGGAAGAGCCGGATACTGGAGATCGGATCGCCGGACTCCGGCAGCACGTGGCGTGCCCGCAGTCGGCTGACAGCCGCGGTGAACGCGGGCGCGTACATGAGCGCCTCGTACGCCGGCGCATCGCGGCTCAGGCTGACGCGACACCCCGGGCAGATGCGCCTCACGAGGCGCTGTGCCACCACGAGTTGGAGCGTCGACGCGAGCAGGAACGGTTCGATTCCCATGTCGATGAGCCGAGGCACGGCACTGGTCGCGTCGTTGGTGTGTAACGTAGACAGCAGGAGCCGGCCGACGAGTGCCGAACGCACCGCGATGTCGGCGGTCTCCCGATCGCGAATTTCGCCGACCATGATGATGTCGGGATCCTGACGGAGCAGCGAGCGGAGACCGCTGGCGAAGTCCACACCGGCTGCCGCGTTGACGGTGATCTGGTTGACGCGGGGAATCGGGTGCTCGACGGGGTCTTCGATCGTCGAGATGTTCACAACGTTCTGGCGCTCGGCGCCGAGCCGCGTGATCATCGCGTAGAGGCTTGTCGTCTTGCCCGAGCCGGTCGGACCGGTAATCAGGATCATGCCGAACGGACGAAGAAGATTGCGCAGTAAGATGGGATACTCAGCCGCCGTCAGTCCGAGGTCCTCCAGATCGAGAGCGACCGTCTGCTTCGAGATGACGCGCAGGACGACTTTCTCTCCCCAGTACGTCGGCACGGAGGATACGCGGAGGTCGACCGGCAACCCGCCTACAGCGGCTTCGCACCGCCCGTCCTGCGCAGCTCGGCGCTCGTCGATGCGCATGCCCGATAACACTTTGACTCGCGCAGTCAGCGAGGGCAGCAGTTTTGACGGGATGCTGAGCACTTCCTGCAACGTTCCGTCGATGCGATATCGAACGAGCCCTTCCATCTCGTAGGGCTCGATGTGGATATCGGACGCGCCAGACGCGACCGCGTACTCGAGAATACGTGTCAGCAGGTCAGCGGCGGAGGCTTCTTCGTTGGTCTTCGTCGCGGGCTGCGCGGCTTCTCCTGCAGTCTGGTTGAGCAGCTCACGGAGATCGCCCCGATACAAGAGGTGCGCACGATGAATGACGGCCGCTTGTGCCAGATGCGGCTCGATCTGCTTGCCGGTCAGCCGCTGCAAGTCGGCGATCGTCTTACGGTCGCGGGGATCAGCCATGGCGACGGACAGCCGTCCACCGGCGACGGCGAAACCGACCAGCACGTGCGCCCTGGCGAAGTCTTCCTTGATCAAGCGCAGCGCCTTGGCTTCGATGTTGGTCACCCTGAGGTCGGTGAAACCGACGCCCCATTTCTGGGCAAGTTGCGCCAGCACGAACGCGAGGGGGATGCGCGCCCGTTCGGTGAGGGCTCGCAGCGCGGAAATCTTGAGGCGCCGAGATGCCTGGCACGCCGCGTCGAAGAGCGCGGTGCTCACCAGATCGAGCTCGTCGACGAGCAGCTCGCGAAGCTCGCTGTCCTGGACGGCGAGGTCGGTCATCTGTGCTCCCTGCTTGCGAGCACCTCTGCGATTCGCTCGGCCAGCTTCTCCGGCCCCACGCTGGATTTGACGACGTACGTCCCGCGCGCCACGCTCGACCGCTTCGTGCATGTCGGATTCCTGGCCCAGGTTACTGAGCATGATGACGGGGATACTGCGGGTATTGGAGTCATCCCGGAGACGGTCGAGCACTTCGAAGCCGGTCAGTTTCGGCATCATGACATCGAGGAGGATGAGATCCGGCCTATGCTCCCGGGCTTTCGCCAGAGCTTCCTCGCCATCGACGGCGACAATGACCGAGTAGCCGTTCCTGCGGAGCGTGACCTCCCCCGCTTTCCTCAGAATCCGGTCGTCTTCGGCGAGTAGGATCCGAGCCGTCTCGCTCATCTGGGTCTACCGATCACTTCCTGTACACGGCCGCAGAGTTCCTGAAGGGACATGTTCGACTTTATCCAGTACGCAAGGGCGCCGAGGTCCGACGCCTTCTTCATTTCCAGCTCCTTCGACGAGTTGGAAAGGATGACCACCGGAATGTCGCGCGTGGCCTCATCGGCTTTGAGAGCCGCGAGCACGGACAGGCCGTCGCGCTTGGGCATCAGGAGGTCGAGCAGCAACAACTCGGGCGCGCGTGCACGCGCGAGCGTCAAGGCCTCTTCCCCGTCGACGGCGGCACGCACCTCGAAACCGAATTGCCTGAGTTTCGTCTCGCAGGCCCGGCGGAGGAATCGGTCGTCCTCGGCAAGCAGGATGTAGTTCGTCACGTCGGATCTCCGGGTTCGAGCGGTAACGTGAACCGAAACAGGGTCCCACGTCCTTCTTCCGATTCGCAGACGATCCGTCCGCCGAATCGTTCGACAATGAGCCGCACCAGATAGAGCCCCAGTCCCGTGCCTTCCGTGTCGATCGTCAAGGCGTTGCCGGCGCGGTAGAACTTCTCGAACAACTTCTGCTGGGACGCCTTCGGAATACCTATCCCGTTGTCCTGGATCGACCAGCACAAATCGCGACCGTCCTGACCGATCTCGATCACAATACGTCCTCCCGCCGTGGTGTACTTGATCGCATTCGAGACAAGGTTCAGCACGACCTGGCGCAGCAGCTGCCGATCGAGCAGGGCCTCAGGGCAGATCGGTCGCCGCGACGACGTCCACGGTGTGGCCCTTTTCGCGAATGAGCGTGGCGACGTCGGTCAGAACGGCATGCGTCACGTCGCGCAGTTGCACGCGTTCGAGAACCAGCTGCAACTTCCCACCTTCGAGCCGCGAGACATCGAGCAGGTCGTTCACGAGGCCGATCAGCCGATCGGCAGAATCGCGCGCGTCCTGAACGTACGAGGCCGCCTCGGCGGCATCTGCCCCGTCGGCCGCGAGCTCGAGCATCCACTTGATGCCGGACAACGGCGTGCGCAGCTGGTGCGTGACGAAGGAGACAAAGTCGTTCCGCATTCTCAGCGTGTCGCGCAGCCCCTGCTCGGCGAGCTTGCGATCGGTGCTGTCGTGCGCGACGGCGTAGACGAGCTGCTCGTCGAGCTGTGGCGTGGTGTTCCATGTCAGCCACCGGTACGATCCGTCGCGGCAGCGGTAGCGATTTTCGAACCCCACGAGGGGTTCGCCACGGGCCAGCTGTGACATCGCGGCCATCGTTGGCTCACGATCGTCGGAATGGACGAAACTCATGAACGGCGTCGTCATCAGCTCCGTGGCGGTGTAGCCGAGGACGCGCTGCCACGATTTGTTCACGCGCGTGAAGTGCCCGTCGAAGTTCGCGATGCAGAGCAGGTCGGTGGACATCGTGAAGAAACGTTCGAGCTGTTCCTGTGCGCGCGTCCGGCCGATGAACGCACCAAGCTGTTGCCCCAGCGCCGCGAACATCTTGAGAATGGCGGCGTCCGAGTCGAGCACCCTCGACGCAAAAAACTCCACCACGCCCACGACTTCTCCGTCGAGAAGCATCGGAAAGCTGAATGCCGCGCGGAGACCGGCGTCGGCGGCGCTGGCGCGGCGCGAGAATTGTGCCTCCTTGGTGACGTCGACGATCCACGCGGGCCTGACGAGTTCCCACGTGCGCCCGGGACCCACGCCGCGCGCAAAAGTGTTCCGGCGCGTTTCGACCTCAAATGTCCGCGCGTCCAGGCCGGCGTCGCACCAGAAATCGACGCACCGAAGCTGGTTCGCTGTCTTGTCCACGATCCACATCGCGCCAACTTGCCAATCGACCGCTTCGGCAACCGCCCGCAGCACCCACGGTGCAGCCTCTTCGATGGTCGACGAGTGTGCCAGCGCTTCGACGACCGCGTACTGCGCGCGGAGATGACGCTCGGCATGCTTCTGCTCCGACATGTCGCGATAGATGCCGTAGGCGCCAATCGACAGGCCCTTGCGCGTGAGCGGGACGATGGTGAGCTCGACGTCCACGAGCGAACCGTCCTTGCGGCGCCGCCGGGCGATCGAGCGCGCCGTGTGGCCGTCGAACCCGCGCCGGCTGAGTCCGGCGGCTTCGCGCGCCTGCTCAGGCGGGACAATCAAGGCTTCGATGGGCTCTCCGACAATCTCGCTTTCGGCGTACCCAAACAGCGCCTCGAACGCTGGGTTGACCATCTGGACGTGGTCCGCGGCGTCGACGACGAGAATCGCCAGCGGATTGGCGTGGATCAGTCCACCGAGTTCCAGATCGTGTTCGCGGACGCTGGCTGCGAGCGGGTCGCCAGACGTCCGTCGCATGGGCATCACGACGGATGGCTCTAACTGGCCAGACGCGCGCCGTAGCCGCCGTCAAAGGTCGGAGGAATGACCTGAGCCTCGATGTGCTGACTCCAGAGCAGCGATACGGCTTCGAGCAGGGCCTTCACGCTGCAGGGCTTCTCGACGAACGCCTCGTTCTCCCACATCATGACTTTTTCTTCGAACAGGCGGTCGCTGTAGCCCGTGACATACAGCACCTTCAGATCGGAGTTCTTCAGTCGGAGACGCCGTGCGAGCTCACAGCCGGACATCTCCGGCATCATCACGTCGGTGACGATCAGATCGAGTGAAGGAATGCCCGCGGCGATCCGTTCGGCTTCCGGTCCGTTCGCAGCCACGACGGTCGCGTAGCCGGCGTTCTCCAGGACGCGGTTGATAAATCGCCGGATCCCATCCTCGTCGTCCACCACCAGAACCGTCCTCGGCGGCTGTGGGCTCCGTTCGCTGTGGAAAAAGAAGTGTTCCGCGAGCGAAGTGACTCGACTGGGTGTGCGGTTAGCCATGAGACTCGTCGTCCTTTCGGGTTGTTGCCACCTGCGCGGCGGTTACTTCAATCCCCGCATGACTGACGCGTTGTGCGCCGCCACCGCCGCCATCATTCCGTTCACGGCAACCATGGCCACAACTGCGTTCACTCGGTGATGTTGTCGCCACAGCCGCTCGGCGCAATAGATGGACACCATCGTCGCGCCGGCTTTGACGGCCCACATCGCGCCCGGGTTGGACGCCATGCCTCCCAGAACGGGGTTGGCTTCCGTCGCACCACGCTGCGTCGCTCTCACGGTGCTCCAGCCGTCGTACGCCTGCAGCCCCGCCAGCGTCCCATACAAGACGGGAAGCATCGAACCGCGCGCGTGGACCCGCTCCGCGCCCGTCACAACCGATACGCCACCGGCCTCGCCCGCCGACGTCTCGTTGTCGGCGGCGGATGCGGAAGCCGTCACGAGGCACATGCTCAGCAACGCCGCAAGACAACTGCGCACCATTCGATGTTCCTCCAAGGCGCCGGGCGCGAGATTGCGACGGCCCGCCAGATGTGACAGCCAAGCCGATGCCACCAGATCCGTAATGAGGAAGTGGTTACCTGTAAACGACTTAGACAGACACGTTGGTACGACGCCGGTGTGCGCGTGTGCCAGCAGGTGCACACCCGCGTGCGAAGCGCGCACGAGTTCAGCACGCGCTCACTGTGATCGCGCGGAGTGGTCGAACACACATTCGCCGACTGAAGGCGATCAGCTCCTCGCTGAGCGCGCACGCGATCTGCTCTGCGAAGAACTTCGACTTCTTCAGACGTCACTTCGAGAGATGGATTCGAACTCTGGAGGAACACTGCATCACGATCACCGCGACTCAACGGCATGTAACATCTACACACAAGCCAATATGTTGGCCGATGAAGCCAACCGCGTTGAACTCCCTCGGAGAATCGCGCGCACGCTGCGCTATCATCGTCACGCTGATCAACTGACCACGGTGAACGGTCGGCCGTCGTCCGAGGAGCGGCATGACAGAAAAGCTGCTGCGCCTGCTCGTCGTGGACGATGAACCCGCCATCGTCGGTGTTGTCGAGCGATTCGCGGCGCACCTCGGGTTCGACGTCGTGTACCGCAGCAGCGGCGACTCGGCGCTCGCGAACTTCGCGGACATCCATCCGGATGTCGCGCTGATCGATCTGCAGATGCCGGGCGTGGGCGGCATCGACGTCCTGCGATCGATCCGCTCAGAGGATCCGCGCTGCCAGGCGATTCTGATGACGGGCAACGCCACGCTCGACACCGCCATCGAGGCCGTGAAGGCCGGCGCGCTCGACTACCTGACGAAGCCATTCGACACCGAGCGGCTGCAGGGGCTGCTGGTCACCGTGCGCGAGGGCATCCGCCGGCGCGAGCGGCTGCTCGAAGCCGATGCGGACATCGCACGGCAGTTCGAGTTCCACGGCATGATCGGGCGCAGTCCGGCGATGCAGGAGCTCTTCGACTCCATCCGCCGTCTGGCGCCTCATGCGCGCACGGTGCTCGTCGAGGGTGAAACCGGCACCGGCAAGGAGCTCGTCGCGAAGGCGCTGCACCAGCTCGGACCTCGGCAGGGCCGCCGGTTCATCACGGTCAACTGCTCCGCCGTCGTCGAGACGCTCTTCGAGAGCGAGCTGTTCGGCCACGTGCGAGGCGCGTTCACCGGAGCGACCGATAACAAGGTCGGGCTATTCGAGCACGCGGACGGCGGCACGTTGTTCCTCGACGAGGCCGGCGAACTTCCGCTGTCGCTGCAGGCGAAGCTGCTGCGCGCCGTGGAGTACGGCGAGGTGCAGCGCGTCGGGTCGCTCGACAGCAAGAAAGTGGACGTGCGGGTGGTGGCGGCGACCAACCGCGATCTGCGCGCCGAGGCGGCGGCCGGGCGCTTCCGATCCGATCTGTTCTACCGGCTCAGCATCATCGAGATTCACCTCGCGCCGCTGCGCGAGCGCCGCGACGACATCCCGTACCTCACCGCGCGATTCGTCAGGGAATGCGCGGAGCGCCTGAAGCGGCCGATCACCGGCGTCACGCCGGCCGCTGAGCGGGTGCTGCATCAGGAGCCGTGGCCCGGCAACGTGCGCGAGCTGAAGAACGTCATCGAGCGAGCCTGCATCCTGACCGACAACAAGATCCTCAGCGAACGCGATCTGCTCAGCGCGCTGGCGTCCACACACGCGGCGGCGGTCTCCTCTCCGACGGCTCTGGCGTCGCCGCCCGCCGCGGGTCCGGACGCCGACCCCAACGCGTTCTCGACCGCCCAACGCGCGCACATCGAGCGCGTGCTGCGGCAGGTCGGCGGCAACAAGTCGGCCGCCGCCAAGCTGCTCGGCATGAGCCGCCGGTCGCTCTACCGCTGGCTCGACCGGCTCGATCTCACCCACTAGAGCGTGCGGTACGTGTGCCAGCCGCGCACAACGAAGTGAGCGAGCCTGGCACAGCGCCCACCAACCTGTCTTGAGGTGTCCGTCCAAGTCGTTCAGAGGCAACATCTTCCACTGGCGAACAAGCTGGCATCGGCATGGAATTCCCCTGACCAAGCAGGTCGGACACTCCGGCTGATGGACGGGAGAAGGGGAACTGTCATGGCGAGCCGAGCGCAGAGCCGAGCGACATCACTCAAGGAACGGCTGTTCCCGATCGAGCGCGCGCCGCGGGCGCCGCGGACCGTGCTGATTGTGGACGACGAGGACGGGATCCGGAGGTTCGTCGAGCGGGTCCTGCAGGGCGCCGGCTACACCACGGCGGTCGCGTCGAGTGGGCCGGACGCGCTGCGTGTCGCGGCGGGCATCGACACGCTCGACATGGTCGTCACCGACGTGATGATGCCGGAGATGTCGGGCTGCGAGCTGGCCCGCCGCCTGCGGCAGGCCAACCCCGACCTCAAGGTGCTCTACGTCACCGGCTACAGCGATCGCCTGTTCGAAGAGAAAGTGATGATGTGGGAGAACGAGGCGTTCGTCGAGAAGCCGTGCGGCCTGAAGGCGCTGCTCGAAGCCGTGTCGCTGCTCTGGAGTCAGCACATCGACACGCAGGTCACGGCGGAGCCGTTCGACTATCTCGGCCACGCCGCCCGCCTCGCGAGCTAGCTACGCAGCGCCCGGCGTCGCCTCGGGCGCGAGCACCTCTCGCGTTTTCGCGAGCAGTGCGCGCCCGGTGAAGGGCTTCTCCAGGATCTGTACGCCCGGGCCGAACACGCTCTCGAATGGGCCGAGCTGCGCCGCGTAGCCGGAGGTGAAGAGCCGGCGCACGTTTGGCCGGCGCATCGCCACGCGGGCCGCCAGCTCGTGTCCGTTCAGGCCCGGCAGCACAAGGTCGGTCAACAGCAGGTGAATCGGGCCGTCGTGATGCTCGAGCACCGCCAGGGCCGATTCCGCGCTGTCCGCGTCAAGCACACCGTACCCGGCCCGCTCCAGGACCGTTTTTGCCAGCACTCGCACGCCCGGCTCATCGTCCACGAGGAGAATCGTTTCGCGTCCCGCGGCCGGCGCGCCCGGCATCATCTCGCGCAGCGGCAACGCGCCCAAGGCCGTCGCAGGCAGGTAGATCGTGAAGCGGCTGCCCTTGCCGGGGTGGCTGTCAACCTCGATGTGGCCGCCCAGCTGCTTCACCGTGCCGTACACAGCGGCGAGTCCGAGGCCGGTGCCGCGGCCGCGCTCCTTGGTGGTGAAGAACGGCTCGAAGATCTTGTCGCGGACTGCGCGGCTCATGCCAACGCCTTCGTCCGCCACGCTGAGGGCGGCGTACGAGCCCGCCTTCAGGCCCTGGCGCGGCGTGTCCGGAAACGTACGGCCTTCGCCAATCTCGACCTGCTGCGTCGCGATCGCGATGACGCCACCCTGCGGCATGGCGTCGCGCGCGTTCACGGCCAGGTTGATCAGCAGGTGTTCGAGCTGGGCGGCATCCGCCATCACGCGCGGCAGCGCATCGGAGAGATCCTGGTCGATTCGGATGTGGGCACCGAGCACGCGGCGAAGCAGTGGATCGAGCGAGCGGACCACTTGGGTCAGGTCGGTCGGCGTGACGGCGAGCACTTGCTTGCGGCTGAACGCCAGTAGCTGCCGCGTCAGCACGGTCGCCCGGTCGGCCGCAGCCTTGATCTGCCGCAGATCCGCGCCGATCGGCTTGTCCGGCCCGATCTGATCGGCCAGGATCTCCGTGTATCCCAGGATTGCGGTGAGCAAGTTGTTGAAATCGTGCGCGACGCCGCCCGCCAGCTGGCCAAGCGCTTCCATCTTCTGGCTCACGCGGAGCTGCTCCTGCAGATCGGTACTGCTCCGTCACGTTCTCGACGATGGCTTCGAACTGCGGGCGGCCGGTGTGCCGCTGCTCGGTCAGATGTCCCGCCAGCCTGACCCGGATGGTGGAGCCGGACTTCGTTTTCCAGACGGCTTCCGCTTCGTTCAACCGTGAGCCGCCGTGGTCCTGGCCGCCCGGATCCTCGACGTTGTCGTGCGTGTAGAGGCTGGCCAGGTTGACCTGCATCAGCTCGTCGGCCGAGTCGTACCCGAGCATCGCCACGAGCGCCGGGTTCACGCTCAGGAACCGGCCGTCCACTGTGGCGCGGTAGATTCCGAAGGCGGCATGCTCGACGAGCGAGCGATGCTGCGCTTCCGATCGGCGTAAGGCTTCCTCGGCCTGCCGCTGCTCGCGCCGGTGCGCGGCGACGCGCAGCTCGCGCTCGATCGCGGGCACGAGCCGGGCACGCCGGCCCTTGAACAGGAAATCGTGGGCGCCGGCCTTGAGGGCCGCGACCGCCGCCCCTTCGCCGATCGCGCCCGAGACGATGATGAACGGAATGTCCTGCCCGCCGTCGCGCAGGATCGCCAGCGCCGCCGTGGCAGTGAGGCCGCGGGTGCTGATGTCCGACAGGATGAGGTCCCAGCGGTCGCGCGCAAGTGCGCCGGTCAGCTCCTCCGCAGTTCGCACGCGCTCGTACTGGACCTCGTACTGAGCCAGTTCGAGGTCGCGCGCTAGCATCGCGGCGTCAGCGGGCGAATCATCGACGATGAGCGCGCGGAGGAGCGTTCCCATGAAAACCAGTGCGCCGTACTGGCTATCGGAGAGAGCGCGCACATCCATCAGGTCGTGTGGTCGTGGAAACGTGCCGGGGTGCGACGCTCTGTAAAGCGGCTCCGCCAATCAGCAGACCGAATCGAGCCGATACGGCGTGTGACCGGATGTCCACGCCTCTCCACATCCTCCTCGTCGGAGACTCGCCCGCTGACGCGGATCCGATCGTCGCCGAACTCGCGGGCGGCGGCTACACCGTCGTCTCCGAGCACGTCCGGACCGCCGAGGACCTGCAGGATGCCCTCGGACGCGGACGTTGGGACGCCGTCATCTCGGACCTCGACCTGCCCCGATTCAGCAACCTGGCAGCCCTCGGGATCCTGAGGGACATGGGCCAGGACCTCCCGTTCATCATCGTCTCCGGCGAGGTTGGTGAGGAGGCGGCGGTGACGGCGCTCAAGGCCGGCGCGCACGATTTCATCCAGCGGACCGATCTGGCGCGCCTCGTCCCGGCAGTCGAACGTGAACTGCGCGACGTACAGACCCGGCATGAACGCGTGCTGGCCCTCGACGCGCTTAGGCAGTCCGAGGCACAGCACCGGTCGCTCGTTGAACGCTCCGCATTCGGCATCTGCCGGGCGACCGCGGACGGCACGTTGCTGACCGTGAACCCGGCGCTCGTGACCATGCTGCGGTACGACAGTGCACGCGACCTTCTCGAGGCCGGCCTGAGCGACGTGTTCGTCGACGCGTCGACGCGGGACGCGCTGATGAGGCACGTCATGGAACACGGGCGCTTTGTAGGCAAGGAAATGATGTGGCAGCCGCGCTCGGGCGAGCCGATCCGCGTCCGGCTGAGCGGCACGACCATCGATGAATCCACGCCGGGCACGCCGGTCGTCAAGGTGATCGTCGAAGACGTAACAGAGCGGCATCGGCTGCAGGACCAGCTGCGCCAGGCGCAGAAGATGGAATCGATCGGGCATCTGGCCGGCGGCATCGCGCACGACTTCAACAACCTGCTCACCACCATTCTCGGATACAGCGAGCTGCTGACGGAGCAGATCGGGCCGGACGTGCAGACGGGCCGCGACCTCCGGGAGATCATGAACGCCGCGCAGCGGGCGTCCGCGCTGACGCGGCAGCTGCTGGCCTTCAGCCGGCGGCAGGTCCTGACCCTGAGCGCGGTCGATCTCAACAAGGTCATCACGAGCCTGGGCGCCATGCTGCGCCGGCTGTCGGGCGACCGCATCACGGTCCGGACGGCACTCGCCGAGCGGCTGCGGCCCGTTAAGGCCGACGCCACGCAGCTCGAGCAGGTCCTCATCAACCTGGCCGTGAACGCCCGCGATGCGATGCCGGAGGGTGGGACGCTCATGATCGAAACCCACGATGCCGATCTCGACGCCGCGGCTGCCGCCGCCCGCGGCACAAAGCCCGGAGCGTACGCGCTGTTGAGCGTACGGGACACCGGCATGGGCATGAACCGGGAGACCCAGGATCGGATCTTCGAGCCCTTCTTCACCACAAAGGACCGGGGCCGCGGGACAGGCCTCGGACTCGCCGCCGTTCACGGCATCGTCCACCAGCTGGGCGGCCATATCAGCGTCGAGAGCGAGCCCGGGCAGGGCACCGCGTTTCACATCTACCTCCCCGAAACCAGCCAGGCGGTTCCGGCGGAGGGCGCCCGGCCCGCGGTGATGTCGGCGGCGGGCAGCGAGACGATCCTGCTTGTCGAGGACGAGGACGCCGTACGCGCGTTCGTCAAGACCGTGCTCGAGCGCTTCGGCTACCGCGTGCTCGACGCACCCGACGCCGAATCCGCGCTGGCGCTGATGGAAACACTGAACAGCCGCATCGATCTGCTGTTGACCGACGTCATCCTGCCGAAGATGGACGGCCCGGAGCTGGCGCGCCGCGTGGCCGCGGATCGGCCCGCGACGCGGGTGCTGTTCATGTCCGGTTACCCGGAGCGGATGGCCGCGGCGGACGGCATCCTTGAGCCAGGTCTGGAACTGCTGGAGAAACCCTTCACAGCCCAGGCAATTTTGGCGCGCGTCCGCGACCTGCTCGTGCGCGAGCTGGCCCCGTCAGCCGCGTAGTCCGACTTACAGTGTCACCCTCCGCGGGATCACCGACGGGCAATGACGGACGCACCTCTCGCTGGCCAAGGACTCACCACAACTCCGGCCCATCGCACCACCACTGCTCGACCGGAACCGTGGCCAGTGGGCAGGTCGGCGGTCTGCACCATCGGTACGACCGCCGCGCGTGTCGCGCCTCTCGCAACTCCTCGCTCTTCTTGAAGTAACCGCTCTGGCGTGTCCGTAACGGCTCACGAGCCTTGGAAGGTTGGTCCTGACAAACGCCGATCTGTTTACTAAATGCGCTCATTCAGGCATCCGGTTCAGAACCGGATGCTCAATGCGTGCCTTAATCTCAGGACCGCAATAATGGAACGCTTCACAGGTCGGTGATTTGGGTCGCGTTGATGACGACTCGGCATCTGCGACACACAATCGCGACACATTCCCCATCGCTCTGAAGATTAGCGGCCGCAAACCTCTTGATCAGTAACGGTTGCAGAATCGACAGAAAACTGGCGGAGAGAGAGGGATTCGAACTCTACAAACGCGATTTTCTAACATGGTGACGGCGTGAGACTTCTGGCAACAAGCCTCTGCGACTCACCAACTTCCGACCATTCGAACGTCGGCTAGCATCCTCGGGCGTCCGCAAGAATCGGCCCACGTCGTGGCAACATCGTGGCAACGTTCGTCCGCCTTGGGCAAGGTCAGCCGAAGCGCTGCCAGCGGCGTAACGCCAGCGCTCACGCGCGGCCATTCTTTGAAGAATCACGCGGCCGTCGGGTGCAGTGATTGGTATGGACTCCTCCCCGTTCGTTCGCGGCATCATCTGCCGTGGTGAAGGCTTGGGTTCAACAAGCTGAACGAAGAGGAGGCCGAAATGGATGCTACGACGGTCGCGGTGGACTTGGCAAAGGATGTCTTTGAAGTGGCGACGGCGAATCGCGTCGGCCGGATCCTCGAGCGCAAGCGACTGACGCGTCGGCAGTTCGAGGCGTTTGTCGATGCGTTGCCGGCCGGTATCACCGTCGTGATGGAGGCCTGCGGGACGGCGCACTACTGGGGTCGCCGCTGTCAGGCGCATGGGCATCACGTGCAGCTGTTGCCGGTCCAGTACGTGAAGCCCTACGTGCGCCGCAATAAGACGGACCGGATGGACACCGAAGCGCTGCTCGAAGCCGCGCGGTGTGCGGGGATTCAGCCCGTGCCGGTGAAAACACCCGAGCAACAGGCGTTGCAAGCCCTCCATCGCGTGCGCACGCAGTGGCAGCAGACGCGCACGGCGCGGATTAACGCGCTGCGCGGGATGCTGCGCGAACACGGGATGCCGATCGCCCTCGGGGCAAGGACCGTGCTGACGAAGATGCCGCGCATCTTGGAAGACGCGGACAACGGCCTGCCCGCGCATCTGTGCCAGGCGCTGGCGCTTGTCTACGACGAAGTGCGTGCGCTGGAACGACGCGTCGAAGGATATCGATCGCCAACTGGCGCGCGTCGCCGCGGCCGATCCCGTCGCCCAGCGCCTCCTCACGATTCCGGGCATTGGCGTCATCACCGCGACGGCGCTCCTGGGCGGCCGTCGCGCACATCCACGCGTTTCGTCGCGCCCGGTATTTTGCGAGTTGGCTCGGACTGACGCCCAGCGAGCGCTCGAGCGGGTTCCGCCGGCACCTCGGTCGGATCAGCAAGCGCGGCGACGTCTATCTGCGCTGTTTACTGACGCACGGCGCACGTGCCGTCTTACTCACGGCCCAACGGACGCTCCGGGGGAAGGGCCAGGGGACTCGGCTTCAGCACTGGGCCGTCGCCGTCGCCGCCAGGCGCGGCCACAACAAAGCGGCGATCGCCGTCGCGAACAAGCTGGCACGAATCGTCTGGGCCGTCTGGCGCCGTGAACAGAACTTCAACGCCGGCCCGTGCGTGGCCGTCGCCGCATAACGAACTTGTCCAAGGAGTGCTCAGCGAGAACATCCTGATCATGGCGTGACCGGTCGGACCGGCACTGGAATAAGGCCGATAACACGGCTGGCCCTTGAGGCCGCTGATCAGCGATTGGCCCCCAGTGCGCGGCTCACCATGATGGCCCGGAGCCACGATGCTCCAACGAAGCGGCCGGATATACGACTGCATCCGATCTCAGTCATCGCCACCATTCAGGGTTCTCGTTGATCGCTGGGAGGAGTCCATATACGCTTGTTAGACCTCGTAGGTTCGACGCCCCTACTCAATCGTAGCCCCACCGTTTCAACCACGGTCGAACTGTTTCGAGCGACAACTGTCGGGGAGACCTGAGTTCCGGTTCTTCTCCTCGATAGCTCACGCTGACTGTGTTGACGGGAGATCCAGAGATCGGTACGCGGTCGTACGTGATCGTGATTGACTCGTTGAACTTGCCATCCACTGTTTCGTACTCTCGTGGTCCTTGAAAGCTCTCTTGCTCGCCAATCCACTCGTATCCGTTCACCGTGCGCTTAAATGCAATTGTGCGGCTCGTCTTCGCGTAGATGTGAAGCATGGCGTCGTAGCTTCGGCCTGAAGCCCACTCGAGCCGAACATCGGGATCGGCCGTAATTGCTGTAAAACCCAGCCTCGTTCGATCCACGACAGCAATCGCCTCCAGCATCGGTTTGAGTCTGGGATCCTTCAGAGAAACTCGTTCGGGGAGCAGCCCGCATGCGACTCCCAGGCATGCAGCGAGAATTGCGACACACTGATGGGACCGGCTGTTCATGTTCGTTTAGAGGTCTAACGCTCGGCCGCTCAGCCGCGAGCGACGTTCGCCGCCACTCCGCTTTGCCTCAGCCTGCCCGCGCCGCTCGTCGGCCGCAGTGATTGGTATGGACTCCTCCCCGTTCGTTCGCGGCATTATCTGCCGTGGTGAAGGCTTGGGTTCAACAAGCTGAACGAAGAGGAGGCCGAAATGGATGCTACGACGGTCGCGGTGGACTTGGCAAAGGATGTCTTTGAAGTGGCGACGGCCAATCGCGTCGGCCGAATCCTCGAGCGCAAGCGACTGACGCGCCGGCAGTTCGAGGCGTTTGTCGATGCGTTGCCGGCCGGTATCACCGTCGTGATGGAGGCCTGCGGGACGGCACACTACTGGGGTCGCCGCTGTCAGGCGCATGGGCAACACGTGCAGCTGTTGCCGGTCCAGTACGTGAAGCCCTACGTGCGCCGCAATAAGACCGACCGGATGGACACGGAAGCGCTGCTCGAAGCCGCGCGCTGTGCGGGGATTCAGCCCGTGCCGGTGAAAACATCCGAGCAACAGGCGTTGCAAGCCCTCCATCGCGTGCGCACGCAGTGGCAGCAGACGCGCACGGCCCGCATTAACGCGCTGCGCGGGATGCTCCGCGAACACGGGATGCCGATCGCCCTCGGGGCAAGGACCCTGCTGACGAAGATGCCGCGCATCTTGGAAGACGCGGACAACGGCCTGCCCGCGCATCTGTGCCAGGCGCTGGCGCTTGTCTACGACGAAGTGCGTGCGCTGGAACGACGCGTGAAGGATATCGATCGCCAACTGGCGCGCGTCGCCGCGGCCGATCCCGTCGCCCAGCGCCTCCTCACGATTCCGGGCATTGGCGTCATCACCGCGACGGCGCTCCTGGGGGCCGTCGCGCACATCCACGCGTTTCGTCGCGCCCGCTATTTTGCGAGTTGGCTCGGACTGACGCCCAGCGAGCGCTCGAGCGGGTTCCGCCGGCACCTCGGTCGGATCAGCAAGCGCGGCGACGTCTATCTGCGCTGTTTACTGACGCACGGCGCACGTGCTGTCTTACTCACTGCCCAACGGACGCTCCGGGGGAAGGGCCAGGGGACTCGGCTTCAGCACTGGGCCGTCGCCGTCGCCGCCAGGCGCGGCCACAACAAAGCGGCGATCGCCGTCGCGAACAAGCTGGCACGAATCGTCTGGGCCGTCTGGCGCCGTGAACAGAACTTCAACGCCGGCCCGTGCGTGCCCGTCGCCGCATAACGAACTTGTCCAAGGAGTGCTCAGCGAGAACATCCTGATCATGGCGTGACCGGTCGGACCGGCACTGGAATAAGGCCGATAACACGGCTGGCCCTTGAGGCCGCTGATCAGCGATTGGCCCCCAGTGCGCGGCTCACCATGATGGCCCGGAGCCACGATGCTCCAACGAAGCGGCCGGATATACGACTGCATCCGATCTCAGTCATCGCCACCATTCAGGGTTCTCGTTGATCGCTGGGAGGAGTCCATATACGCCGTGTTAGGCAGTACGGCTCGAGCCGTGCTATCGACGTCCCCTCGCACAACCGAGAAGAAGTCGGCCCGCTCGATTATTCACGCCGCAATGCCAGCGCTGCTCGCAACGTCGCCAGTTCTTCGTCACTGACGTGCCGCGAGTAGAAGTCACCGTGCGTTCGGGTTACAAAGCTACTCCCCAAGCCCAAGTCACCGATCATCTGGCCATCTGAATAGAAGACAACCGATGTCGTAGCCACAGGAGGGCCGAACCAAGGCACTCCCCACCCGTCCCGATAACCGTTCGCCAGTGCGACCACCTTTGCCACCACCTGAGGGTCCCTGATTCGAGCCAGCTCTTTCGCGCTTTCAACAACTCGGATCTCGTCGGCGGGTGGCATTGGGGGCAGCGATTGCGTGTTTCGAGTACAGCCGACTGCCACTAGCAGGCCCACAGTGATTGCCATATGCCGCATCAGCGTTTCGTGCTGCCTAACGGCAACAACTGAGCCGCGGTGCGTCAAAGTGCGCGCGCCGTCGGTTCCAGTTGGTGTCAGGCATCGCGGCGGCCTGGTGATGCCCCGGTTGGACGAACGGCCACCAGATCATCATCCCCGACCTCGCGGATGTCGCTCGGCTTCAAGGTGATCAGGGCCTTCGTGCGCCCCGAGGCGGTGACGAACTCGACGTCGATCGCGTCAGGTCCGTAGACGTCGACGACCGCACCAAGATCGCCGCGTTTGAGCCCGTGCGTCGGGAGGTCCGTGTTTAATACGACGACGTCGAGAGGATGGAAGCTCACAGGCCATCTCCTGGATACGCTGTGACAAAACGCGGTACGTCGCCGCGAGCCGGGATGAACCAGATGCTGACCACGATGGCGGACTGCCCGTTCGGTCCATTCAGAATAGCGCGGATTGTGTACTTCTGGCCGTGACTCGTTGCCGGGGCCGGCTCGGCATCCTGGGTGAGGTGCTGGAGCCGAAGCGCCTCGGCCAACTCGACCCAGCGGTCGGCCGTGAAGCCGAGTGCCGCGAAAAAGCGCGCCTTGAAACGCCCGATTGGATGAGTGATGGAGAGTACGTAGTCGCGCAGCTTCGCCTGCTCAATCGCGGCCCGATCGGCGTTGGGAACCAGCACAAATCAATTCTAGTCTTCGATCTTGCTGGATGTGTCTTCGCGGCCGGCCAGCGGAAGCAGCCCGCGACACCCGATGCGATCCCGGTGCTCACCGGCCTCAAGGGCGCCTCGCATCGCTCGGCCCCTTCGGGCTTCGGCCCTTGACCCCGGCTGCGCGCCGGGACGACCTGGCCATTGTCGCCGGCTTCGCCCGAGCGCAAGCGGCGGTGGCAGACGACAACGAAGCGGCGCCGCTGCTCTGAACGGCGCAGAACTGACTCGCTGAGCCTGACCCCAGCGGCGCAGATCTGACCCGATGCCGATCCTCCCGGGCAGGCGCTGCTGCGCAGCGGCTGTAGATCTGACACGCCACCCCCCGCGGGGTTACGACGGCCGCTGGCGAGCGCCCGCGGTCAACCATCGACAGATCACGCAGTTACGGGCGACGGTTTCTGGAGAGCGTACCGCGTACGCCGCTAGTCAACCTCTTCAGTCATCGAGACTTGGCGCCTGCTCTGGTTTCTCTGCGGCGCGTCAGCGGAGAAGATCCGCAAAGCGGTTCTCCTAACGAAGTGCAGCAGCATTTGCGCGCACGGCCGACGAGTGGGGCGCTCCGAGCCTCGCCGCCGGTCAACAAGCCTATCCCTGTGCTCGCCTGGGGCAAGGCTCTCGCGTCGCTCGACCCCGCGCTGCGGGGCTGCGGCCTTGCCCCAGTCTCCGCGCAGGGCTGACGAGCCATTGACGTCGGCGAGCGATGCGCACGTGCCTCGTTTCCGCTGGCGGACCTGCTCTCTTGCCTTCGCCACACCGCCGTCGCCGGTTCGTGAGCGCAGCCTCGGCCGCCGGGACGAGGCCCCCAATCCAGTGCGGTCGCGTGGCGCCAGCGCCCACACACCGAGGCACTTTCCAGGGCGATCGATGGACATCCGGCTGATGGCGAGGGATGCGACAGCCAGCCAGCCCGCGACGACGCGCGGCTCTCACCGGCGTGTTCAGACGGAGCGGAGGTCATGACCGGCAGGCCAGATCTGACCCTCGTGACCTGGTCCAATAGGGTCAGAATCTGACCCCGTTTCAGGATGATGACGGTCGCCGAGGGAGACGGCATCGCCGGCATCTCTGACTGCTTGTCCCCCTCCCTTTGTCGCGATCTCCGCCGAAACCCGTCGATCACACGAACGCAATTCGCACGCGCTCACGCGCGATCCAAAGGCGCACCGACTGAGCCGACACCTGTCACGCATTTTGCCAGCACATCGCGCACGCCAGTGGGCACGAGGCGCTAATGGCGCGATGACGAGTAAAAAGACGCTCATCGAACTGCCGACGTTCGCGATCCTGGCGCCGTCGCACGGGCCCACGCATCCCAGCGGCCGTTCGTATGTCCGGAGGCTGAGGCAACGCAAATGACTGTAGCCACTGGCCGCGACGGGCTGCCGTTGTACCTGACGACGGCCGAGACCGCTACGCTCCTCCGTACGACCCGAAAGGGAATCTACGCGATGGTCGAGCGGGGCTTGCTCCCGGGCGTCACGCGCATCGGCCGGCGCGTCTTGGTCCGGAGCGATGTTTTGCTAGACTGGCTCCGCCAGAAGTCTCAAACGCCGTCACTGGAAAGGTAGCCAGTGATGAGCGTGACAGTCAGACGGTATCGAGCTGGCGGCTGGATGGTGGAGATCAACACCCGGCTGTCAAACGGGACGCGACATCGAGAGCGACGGCGGTTGTCCATCGCCTCGAAGTCGGCGGCCCAGCGATGGGGCCAGGACCGGGAGCGGCACTTGTTGCAGCACGGGCCAACTCAACTCAAGAAGGAGGTGTCTACGTTGAAGGAGTTTGCGCCGAGGTTCCTCGATGGCCATGCGCGGGCCAATCGGCAGAAGCCGAGCGGGATTGCAGCGAAAGAGGTGATCCTGCGGGTTCATCTCATCCCGGCGCTCGGTCACAAGCGACTCGACGCGATCTCGAACGAGGATGTTCAGTGCCTCAAGACGCGGCTTGGGGCTAAGGCGACAAAGACGGTCAACAACGTGCTGACCGTACTGAGTGTCCTGCTGAAGCAGGCCGTGGAGTGGGGCGTTGTCGAACGCATGCCGTGCAGGATCAAGATCCTAAAGGTCTCGAAAGGTTCGACGCAGTTCTACGATTTCGACGACTTTGAGCGGATCGTCACCACGGCAGACTTAACCGACCCTCGTGCGTACATTCTCGTCCTGCTCGCAGGGGAAGCGGGGCTGCGGTCTGGTGAGATGGTGGCGCTGGAATGGGGCGACATCGATTTCGCCAAGGGGCAACTGTGTGTGCAACGGTCCGCGTGGAAGGGTCAAGTCGCATCACCGAAAGGCGGCCGACTGCGGTACGTGCCGATGACCGCACGGCTGGCCGCTGCGCTTCGTGAGCATCGACACCTTCGCGGGCCAAGGGTGCTGTATCAGGATGACGGATCGCCTCTGACCGAGGGACTGGTCCAAGGCTTCATTCGACGTGCAGCGCAACGCGCGGGGCTCCCCAACAACGGGCCGCACATGCTCCGCCACACGTTTTGCTCGCACTTGGCGATGCGCGGGGCGCCCGTGCGGGCCATCCAGGAGCTGGCGGGGCATGCCGATTTGACGACGACGCAGCGGTACATGCACCTGAGTCCGGCGACCGTTGAAAGCGCGATTCGACTGTTGGAGCCTCGTCGAATCCCCGCGAGTCATGGCAACATTGCGGCAACGGGGGCGAGTGAAACAGCGAACTCGTGTGGGTAGAACAGGTTAATTGGCGGAGAGAGAGGGATTCGAACCCTCGGTAGGGTTTCCCCTACACACGCTTTCCAAGCGTGCTCCTTCAACCACTCGGACATCTCTCCGTTGAGTGGATTCAACAGTTTAGCGGAACTGCTCGGAGGCGTCCAACCGGATTGTGAAGTGATTGTGAAGTGACGGGCTCATTGAACGGTCGCCGCGTCGTCCGCTGCCGACGCTAGCAACGTCGAACCCGAGTAGTGCGCTCTCGTGCAAACGGCGACACGCAGGACTCAATTCCCAAGCACCTGCGAACGCGCATGCAGTCGCCACGGGAGATAGGCGAGCACACCGCCAAGGAGCGCACAGACTCCCGCAACGACCGGCGTCATCGCCATCCTTATCGCGCCCACTACCACGAACCACGTCGCAAGAACGACGACGACCGCGAGGGCAATGCGGGCAACCGAGTCCTTCCGACCGGGAACGACCGACACGCCCACACTGACAAACGCCGCCGCCATCAAGAAAAACCCCACGTTCGTCCCCACACTTTGAAAGTCGTGGTCCGGGACTACGTTGAAGCCGAGGAGGAAACCGTCAAGCCTCATCACCGCGACTGCCGCGAGTATCGCCAACGGAAGTGCGGCACCCCATCGAAGCGCGGGCATGCTGGTCGTCATAGTCGTCCTCTCTCGTAACGTGGTGTATAGCCAATCCCAACTGACATGTCGCATGAACCGCAGGAGAGCCGCGCTGCCTTCACGCTGCATCACATCTCGCGCACCCGTTCGGAACACGACCAGCATCTCGCGGCGGTAGTCGCCTCGAAAGTCGGGCGGGTACGCCCACAGCATCAGACCGTAGACGCGACAGAGCCACCGCAGCCATCCGTCTTGCGAAGACGACAGCATCAGAGCCTCGTCCCCGCCAGCGCCAGATTCTTCCGAGAAAATAATCGTTTGCTTCGCGCTGCCGACACGGCGCTCGCAAGGCGGTCGGCTTCGGCTCTCAGCACGCCCGCACCGAACGTGGTGATGCGGTAGTACCGCCTGCGTTCATCGTCAAGTTCCGGGTCCGGGCGTTCGTCCGATTCCTCGACTAGTCGGGCACACAGCATGCGCTTGAGACAGCCGTAGAGCGTGCCGGGACCGAGTTGCAGAGAACCGCCGGTGTCCGCCGCCACCTCCTGCATGAGGGCGTAGCCGTGCCGCTCACCGTCTGAGAGCGCGAGCAAGATGTGGAAGACAGCGGGCGTCAGCGGCAGCCTGTCGCCCATTTGTTTGGGTCGTTTCATCACTACATCCGTTACGGATATAGTGACCGAATCGGTTCTACCCGTCAAGGGAAAACGGGGTTCGGTTGCGCGACGTCCTACTGCACCGTTTCCGCGTCGGCGTGCGACAGCGAACGCAGCACTTCTTCTGCACGGAACGCCTCAAGCCCATCCAGAGCCTGCCGCTTCGCCGCCAACCCGGGGGGAGAGATGCAGGTACTGTCGCGCGAGCTCGACGCACTCAACTCGTCCGAGCTCGCGGTCAATGGCGTCGGCCACGATGGTCGAGCCCGCCATCCAAAGGGTGTTCCGGGGCTCGTCCAACCACTGTTGGTAGAGAGCTCGATACCGCGACGTGCGGAAAGCGCTGGAGGTGTTGAGGTAGCGTGTATCAGCAAGCCCCGCACCCGGTTCGGCGAGCCGCTTCCGTTCGGGGAACAGCCACTCCAACGTCTCCACTACCGAAGGGTGTAAGGGTGTCGCGAGCTGCTCCCGGGCGGCGTGCAGATAGGCCAGTCTGGCCTTCACAAGCTTACGCGGAAGAAGCAGCCGGACCGTCCATCGGAACAGCACGCGGAGCAGTGGCACGTGCCGCAGCAGGAACAGCCGGAAGTCCATCGGCGAGGGACGCGTCACGAGGTAAACGAAGACGTGGGTGTCTGCGTGCGGCTGCATCCCGATCGGCAGCTTGTCGGGAAAGTAGCGCACCGTCTTCTCTGGGCCATCACCGAACAGCAGGTGTGGGTAGTCCCGAAGTTCCAAACGATCCCCGAGGTGCCGGATGAAGTGACGACGCTTGTCCATCGAGGGGCCGAGCCAGGTGAACTCGCGATCATCGAGCACCGCGTCGAGGCGCATGACCCGCTCGAGGTCCCTGGGCGGTGGGCTTCCGGAAGCGGTTATCGGGCTCGCCGATGGCAGCCCAGAGCGGCTTGTAGTGGACGTGAAACATCCGGCCGCGATGGAGCTTGCCCGTGCTGATCGGCGTCGCGAATCGCCGCTCGACGAGCGTCTTGAGGAAGTCCGTGCTCTTCTGGCCATGGACGATGCCGGCAAAGCTGCAGTACTGGCGCTCGACGAAAACGCCGGAATGCAGGAGCGCGTTCAACAGGAACCGCGCCTGACGTTCGGTGAAGCCGAACGCTGCGATCGCCTCCATGCGCTGAGCGTTGGCCAGCTCAATCGTCCAGCGGTCGGGTTCAGGCGGCAGCGTCATCGGAGTAACTCCTCGATGATCCGCGGATGTGCTGTCCGCCGTCCGCTGCCGCCGCGACCGCCGACCGAGCATCCGATCGAGAGGTAGCAGGTGAATCCTGACTTGGCGGCGCCGCCGGCGTGGGCGCCGCGGTAGTGGCCGGTCACCACTTCGAGGTCCTCATGCCGCGAGCGACCGTCTCGGTCCTCGTACTCGACCCGCGCGTCCGGGAACCGGACGTGCCCATCGTCGTACGGCAGCGCGTGTTCCCGCGCCCAGCGTGCAATCTCTTCGGGCTCGCGGTCCGGCCGGCCGTCGCAGTCCTTCTTGCCTCGGTTGCGCCGGTGCAGGAAGCACTGATAGTTGCGCTTGAGCTCGTAGTCGAGAACGACGCGCCAGACCCGGCCGCCTCCTTCCCGCAATCGCTCGTCGGCGCGCTGGTAGGCGCGATAGACCTTGGTGTCGTGCGTCAGCTCGCGAGGCTTTCTGACACCCGCGTGGAAGACTTGGCGGGGCTCGTGGGTGCGATCATCGCGCTCGTAGCGGTTGGCCTCGAGCAGGTCACGTCCTCGGTCTGTCAGCGTCACGGCGCGATCATCTGAGCTGAGCGGTGACGTGCGAATCAGCCCTTCCTTCTCAAGGTGCTTGAGGCTTCGCCGCGAGCTCTGGGAGTCGTCGCGGATGTCGTGAAGGTCGCTCTCAGCGATAACTCGAAACGCACCAATCGTAGCCAGCGCGCGGCTCTCGACTCCGTCGATCTCGTATATGTGGTCACGGTCACGCACTTGCTCGCGATCTCGCCCACGAGGAAGGTCGAGATCCCGCGTGAACACGTCACGCGAATGCTCGTCACGGTCTCGTTCGCCGACACCGCCGCGGCTCCCGAAGCTTCGGCCCCAGGAATCACCGCGGTTTCTGCCGTCGGATCGAGGATCGTATCTGTCGACCATAATGCACCCCCTCGCGGCGAGCGGTGCGCAACTTGACAACGCCAGCGCAAACCGCCCTTGTTGCGATCGAGTATGCGAGGTACGAACACGCTTCTCAATCGATCGCCCGCGCGTGTTGGGCGGTGATGGATGGTGTCAGGTGCTGTGGAGGAGGTCGTTTCGATTGAGGTGTTGCGTCGATCGCGGCGAATCCTTGTCGGCGAGCTTCGACACCGCGAGGTTGCCGTCCTTCGTCCAAGACGATTCTCGACCGTGGGCGCCTCAGCCGTGGATAACACAGGCCCGAGCGACCATGGTCATACTCCACTTCACCGACCTGCATTTCGGAGCCCGACGCCACCGGCCGCACAGCAGCGATTCTGTCAGCCGTAGGAGGCCCAGGCGAGCATGTGCGCCCTCCGTGGCTGCATCAACAGTTACCCTGTGTGGTAACATCTTAGTTCGGTGGGCAAGTATCGGCGGGGCGGGTACGTCTTCATCACGTGGAAAGGCGATCACCCGCCGCGGCATGTCCACGTGTATCGCGACGGCACGCTGATCGTGAAATGGGATTTGGACAACCAGAAACCGATGAAAGGCGCGGCGACGCGGCGCATTCTGGAGCTGATCCGCGAGCTGGAAGCTGAGGGCCTGCTGTGAAGATCCGCTCTGTCAGGCACAACAATCGGAAGAAGGTGTTCGAGGTCGGCACCTCGACGAAGAAGCTCGTTTTTCCGTTCTCCAAGGCGGAGCCCACGCCAACGATCCAAGACCCGATCACCGAGGTGTCCGTGGACCCGGAGGCGGGCCGCGAAGCGTTTACCTACGTCCTCCACTCCGGGCGCTCCGGCACAGTGCACGTCGAGCAGGTACTCGAATACAACCAGGATCCGGCACAAATGCGAGATCTTCTGCTCTACCGGTTGACGCTCGAAGCGCAGAAGCGAATCGCGGCGAGCCCGCTCTCGAAGCGCGAGATCGTGCGCCGGCTGGGGACATCGGCGGCGCAGTTGTATCGTCTGCTGGATCAGACGAACTACCGCAAGTCTGTCGATCAGCTGCTGGCGCTGCTGCAAGTGCTCAACTGTGACGTGGACCTGGTCGTTCGGACGAAGACCGCCTGACGAGGGTCTCAGCCGAAGCTGGAATCGTCCCTTGCGGCTTCACGTCGAATCGCCGGGATGATCTGACCGGCGGTTCACGGTGCAATCGTTCCCGTAACGCCCCTGCCGTCGAATCGAGCGATTCTATGGGAAGCAAGTGAAGGTATCCTGCGAGAGTCGCTGCTGAACAGGGAGGCTGGATGACCCCGGTGACGCTGGAAAGAATCGACACTGGACGCGAGTACAGCGCTGCGAGCACATCGGGGCGGGACCGATTGCGCTGGTTCTTTCCCGCAGTGTCGAGCGTGTTGCTTGCCGGACTTCTTGTCGGCTTTGCGCCGACCTTCTTTCTTCGCAGCGTGTTCATGGCGTCGTCGCTGCCTGGCTACGTGCACGTGCACGGCGCCTTGTTGACGATGTGGTACGTCCTGCTCGTCGCGCAAGCTTGCCTTGTCGCAACGCGACGCCCGAACCTCCATCGACGTCTCGGCGCCGCGGCAGTGGTCGTCGCGGCGTTGATCGTTCCGCTCAGCGCCTACGTGGTCGTTCAGGCTGTGCCACGCCTCAACCCGTCTCTCGTGCAGCTTGCGGTCGTCGGCGATCTTCTCAGCCTGCTGTTGTTCAGTGGGTTCGTTACCGCGGCAGTGTGCTTCCGGCGGAGACCCGATGTGCACAAGCGGCTCATGATTGCCGCGTCCTTCTCGATCTACGGCCCGGTACTTGTTCGGTTCGAGCTCGCGTACAGGAGTCCAGTCCCGCCGGCGATCGTCGTGCCGCTAGCACTGGTCACCCTCGCCGTCTACGATGTCTTCTCGCGCCAGGGTTTGCATCCCGCGACGAAGTGGATCGCGGGCGTGATGCTGGCGGTCTTGGCGCTCCTGGGCGGCCTTCTCGCGACCGGCGTCGCGGGTGCAATCGTGGACGCCCTGAGATAAGGAAAGGGTCGCGCAAGCCGACTGTGACGTAACTGTGACGTGACCCTGTCGATTCCGCGAGATCTACTGTGGTTTACGGCGATCGACCGACGTGACGCGATCGCCGTTAAGTGGTTGGCTTCGCAACGGTAATCGAAATCTGTAGCACGCCATCGCAAACCGCCAGAGCAATTTCCAAGCGTGCTCCTTCAACCACTCGGACATCTCTCCGTTTAGAATCAATCATTTGCGAGCGGTCCGGAAACAGTGTAGCGCAAAACCCCTCCTTCAAATCCTGCTGCCCTGCGATGTAATTTCGATTCAGCGGTTTACCGACGCATGCCGACGTGATCGTCGATCGAATTGTGTCGGCAGGCTGGCTTCGGCGCGCGTCGCGGACAACGATCCGCGGCGGCCGCTGTTCAACGCGCGTTTCGACGGGCGTGTGCGGTCAGTGTATACAATCGCCGTCGGTATCGAAGCGATCGTGCTTGCCGCCATGCTTCAACTGCTCTTTCGCAAGCGGCACTGGCCGTACGGCGCGCACCTGGTGTTCGCGCTTCATTGATGTTGCGTTCATGTACCTGCTCACCATCGGTGCCGGCGCTGCCCACCGACTGGGACTGTCTACGGATCTGGCTGCCACGGCGGGGTACACGCTTCTGGTACCGTATCTCGTGATCGCGCTGAAGCGCGTCTACCCGGAACCAATGGGCTTGAGTCTGCTGAAGGCCGGCGCGCTGATGCTTCTCGTCGTATCTCTCAACGGCCTCGCGAATTTCGTCGCGATCCGCCTGACACTCGCGCTCGCGTGATGGACGCGCAGGACCGGAAGAGCGTGCTCTGCTTTCTGGCGCTGACCTTCGGGTCAGCTCGATTTTCTGGGGCCGATCATTCGGCGGCACGCCCTTGAACTCCGTTGTCCCGTTCCTGATGTGGACACCGGGCGTGTGCGCGATCGTCACTCAACTCCTATTCAATCGACCGATTGCGAACCTGGGCTGGCGTTCAGGACCACCGCGCGATCTCGCCTTGTCCATCCTGCTTCCATCGATCTACTGCGTGGCGATCTACGTTCCCGTTTGGATGCTCGGCGCCGGCCAATTCGATGGAAGCTTTCTAGCACGAGCCCTTCCGCTGTTGCCCTTCGCGCTCGTCCAGAACGTCTTCTTTGCTCTCGGCGAGGAAATCGGTTGGCGGGGCTTCCTCGTGCCGGCGCTCTATCGCGTTCGCGGCTTCGTATGGACCGGCGTTGCGAGCGGCTTGATCTGGGGTACCTGGCATGTGCCGCTGATCATGTGTGGGGGCTACAGCGCAGGCACGCCGGCGTGGTACGCCGTCACGTGTTTCATGATCTCCGTGACGGCCATGTCGGTAACCGTCGCCTGGCTTCGCCTGCGGTCTGGAAGTCTCTGGACCGCCGCGCTCTACCACGGCGCCCACAATCTGACGATCCAGGGAATCTTGATGGAAGCACCATCGACACCGGCTGGACGAAATGGATCACGACTGAATTCGGCATCGGCCTGACGGTTGCGACGGTCGCAATGAGCCTCTATTTCTGGGGCCGACGCCGAGAACTTGTAAGCGCCGGACGCGCATGATCGTGGTCTGTGTCCCGACGCGCGCCGCGCGTCGGCCTTGAATCCAGTCTGCTCCTGGAGGGCCGTGAAGATATCCGGCCTGTCGTCCAGCACTCCCGCCTGGGCCGCGGACGGTGATCTCACTCAAGAGGCCGCGCCTTCGCGGAGCCGGACTTCGGACCTTCTGGTGGCCGGCAACGCAGCGCGCGCTCAGCCTCCCCTTGCATGCCGCTATTCCGTGTGTTATATACTGAACCATATGGTTCAGTATACCCGGACCGGCTTCGACGCCTCGTTCGCCGCGCTCTCGGACGCCACCCGACGCGGCGTTCTGGAGCAGCTCGGGCGGGCAGACGCGTCGATCACGGACCTTGCCGAGAAGTTCCACATGACCCTCACGGGCATGAAGAAGCACGTCGGCGTCCTGGAGCAGGCGGGGCTCGTCACCACGGAGAAGGTCGGGCGCGTGCGCACCTGCAAACTCGGCCTGCGCCGACTGGAGGAAGAGGCGGCATGGATCGAGAGGCACCGCCAGCTCTGGGGCGCACGCTTCCACGAGTTGGACAAGGTTGTCGAGGAACTGAAACGGAAGGAGAAGGTCGATGGACGCAAGAAGAGAGAGTGAGCCCACCCCCATGAAGAACCGCACGACGGCGGAACGGACGTCCGAGCGTGAGCTAGTCGTCACACGAACCATCAACGGCCCGGCGCGCATCGTGTTCGAGGCGTGGACCAACCCCGAGCTGTTCAAGCAGTGGTGGGTGCCGAAGTCCTTCGGCCTGTCCGTGCTTTCCTGCGAGATGGATGTTCGTGTCGGGGGCAGGTACCGTCTCGTGTTCAGCCACCCTGCTGCCCCGAAGCCCATGGAGTTCTTCGGTAGGTACCTCGAAGTGACACCGCACTCGCGCCTGGTCTGGACCAATGAAGAAGGTGGCGACAGCGGGCAGGTCACCACGGTGACCTTCGAGGAACAAGGTGGCAAGACGCTGCTGGTCCTGCACGAGCTCTATCCCTCGAAGGAAGCGCTCGACGGTGCCATCGCCTCCGGGAGCACGGATGGGATGGGCGAAACGTTCGAACAACTGGACGAGCTTGTCGTCACCCTGGGCGCGAGCATGGGACGGTCATGAAGTCGTCGATCTCGCCGTCGGCCGCCTGGCTCTTCACTACGCGGAAGAGAACCCCGACGAGGTCGTCGCCGCCCTCGACGGCGGGTCAGACTTCCAGCAAATCTCGGCCCAGGATGACCTTCCCGCTGAAATGCAACTTCGCGGCCTCGACCCACATCTCCTCGCTGATCTCCGGATCGTCAGCGGGTACGAGGTGAGAGAGCACGAGTGTATGGACGCCAGCGGCTTCGGCGATCCGCCCCGCGTCCTCCGCTGATGTCTGGTGGGCGAGGATGCTCTCCTTCAATGCCGGGGCATTGGATACTCGGCCGACCAGGCGATCGATCGCCGGAGGATACATCACCGAGTGGACGAGCACGTCGGCGCCGCGCGCGAGCTTGACGACGCTGTCCGACGGTGCGGTGTCACCTGAGACCACGATCGACCGGTCGCGAGCATCGAATCGAAACCCGAATGCGGGCACGACCGGCGGGTGATCCACGAGTGCAGCCGTGACCTTGACGTTCTCGTCGGACATGACAACGCCCCCGGCGCGAATCTCATGAACGTGAACCAGTGGCTCTATCGCAACCCTGCGCTCGTTTGAGATCCTGGTGCTGATGTCGGCTGCGTTCATCTGGAAGAACAGCTTTGTCATCCTCTCGAGCGGTGGCGGGCCCCAGGCGTCCACACGCGTGCTCAAACCCGCTGACCATGCGAGCCAGATCAGATTGCCGTAGTCAGCGGTGTGATCCGAATGCTGGTGCGTGATGAAGATATGACGCAACGCGGTAAAAGGGACGCCCGCATAGGCGAGCTGGCGAGCAACGCCGTCGCCGCAATCGATCACATACGCGACGTTGCCGGTCACGATCACCTGCGCAGACGCAGAACTCGCCTGGCGCGGCCGCGGGCCACCGCCCGTCCCGAGGAGGATGAGCCTCGTTCGCGCCGGTTCAGCAGCGGCGATTCCAAGCCGTGTCGCAGCAAGTGCGAAAAGAAACGCGCGGCGGCTGCTCATAGCCATCCTCGCGTGCTCTTTAGTGTCACGCGATGTTCGTCGATGTCTCTCGGACATCTCTCCGTTTAAAATCAGTTACTTACGGACGCCAATCACAAACTGTGCAGACCTCTCAATTCGCTGCGATCACTGACGACGCTTTCAGTATATTGCTTCCTCATCCGAGAAGGCCTGAGCATGGGGACCGGCTGCGCGCGGCTTCAGGGAAAGGAGATTGCCATGGCTTCCGAACCCGATGGGGCGACTCAACCTGCCGGCGGCGTTGACAAGCCCCGACAAGCGGTCGTCATCCTCCATGGAATCGGGGAACAGATCCCGATGGAAACGCTCCGCAGCTTTGTCGAGGCTGTTGCTCCGGGCACAGATGCGAATGTTGCATTCGAGAGCAAGGCGGAAAGCAAGCCGGACCACCTCTCTCCGACGTTGGAGCTCCGCCGAATGGCCGTGCCCGGGGGGCGCAACGGATGGACGCCGGGAAGCTGGGTCTCGACGGACTTCTATGAGTTGGTACTGGGCGCATCTCATGCAAGGCACGGCGTGGCACCATGTCATGGCCTGGTTCTCATCTCTGATGCTCAGAGATCCGCGTGACGTGCCTTCACGCCTCAAAGGGGTGTGGTGGTCGTGCTGGGGTGTGGCGCTCGCGATGTTCGTCGTGCTCCTTGCAGCGCTCATTTCCGGAAAGGGTCCGACCTTCCTCCAGTGGGCGGCTCTCGGGACGGTCGGTGGAACTGTCTGGACACTCTGCCGGTCGACTGGCACGTACTTCGGGTTGCAGTATGCCGGTGATGCCGCGCGCTACCTGAACCGGAGACCAGAGAACGTCGGGGTGAGGCAGACCATCCGTGCCGCCGCCATCGAATTGCTCGAAAAGCTGCACGATGATCCGAGCTGGCGCCGGTACGACCGAATCATCGTTGTCGGCCACAGTCTCGGCAGCGTCATCGCGTACGATGCGCTCACGCACTTGTGGCAGCGACGCCACCACCCAAAGCAAACCTTCCCGGTCTCGTCGGACGGTGACGCCGACGATTCCACGGAGGACTACCGGGGGCGGCAGGCCGCCATGTGGCGGAAACAGCGCGCGATGGGAGTCCAATGGAAGATCACCGATTTCGTCACGCTCGGAAGCCCGCTGGCGCACACGCAGTTTTTGATGGCGTCCAGCGGAAGAGATTTCGAGCAGCGTAAGACGCAGCGAGAATACCCGACCTGCCCGCCACAGGCAGAGGACGATCGCGACTGGAGCTACGGCGGCGACCTGCTGAAAACGACGACGGGTGGGCGTTTTCTTCATCATGCCGCGCTGTTTGCGTGCACACGGTGGACCAATCTGCACTTCGATCGCGACATCATTGGCGGGGAGATCCTGGGTCTTGGTGGCGAGATCAGGAACGAACGGCTCGAGCCCAGAGGCGTGTTTCCGCATACAAAATACTGGGCGCAGAAGGACGACCCTCAGTTGCTGGCTGCGCTCGACCTTCCAGGCTGGTGGACGGTCCCGAGCAATGCCCGCGTCGCGATCGACGCTCAGAAACGCGAAACCAGGGCTTCTGGAATCAACCACCTCGGACCACTCACCCCGCTCGCGGCCGCGTACCTCAACGAGGTGTCCGCCGAAGACACCGCCACAGCGCTCTCGCCGGAACTTCGCCGCCGTGAGGCTGAGAACGACGTGATCGCCGCGTCTCTTGCGATCAAGCGCTCGCGAGCGAGGCGTATTCCGCTGTCGGACGTCGAGCGCCGGCTCGTGGCTCAGGCTGTCGCCCACGTGCAATCAGGTATTCAGCCTCCGGCGACGTTCGCCCCGATCCCGCGCGGAAGCCAGCGCGTGCATCGAACGATGTTGTCGCTCGCTGATCCGGGCATGGGCCACCTGACCGTGACGCTGGCTGACCCGGACCTGCTCGATGGAGTGATCGTGCATCACGAGGTCATATCGCGATGCGTGGCCGATGACGCGAGACCCGACATCGCGCCGTATCGCATGATCGACATCCGCCAGAATGGCGTCATCAGGCTGCACGCGGCGGATGACGTGCCGGTATCGGTCTACGCTGGACGCCCAAGCTGCCAGATGCCCGTCTGGTCCGACACGCCGCCGGTGGGCTGGACGGTCGCGGACGGCTATAGTCTCGACCCTGTGACGCCGGGGCACCTGGCGGCGGCAGCAGCGAGCGCTGCGTTTGCCAACGGCGTGGCGGACGTGAAGTTCTGTCTGAGTGGCCTGACCGCTGCGCAGGCGGTCGACTTCATGGCCCGCATCCGGTCAGCGGTGGATCGCGACTCGATGCAGACCTTGTCGTCCCAGTTCAACCTGAACGTGGCGATCCTCAACGATCTCCCGTCGGCGTCGGCCGTCAACGGGTCACAACCACTGGTGTCGGAGCCGGTCGCGATCGCGCGACTTGCCACCGAGCTGACGCAGGCAGCCGGCTGGGAACGGGTGACGCTGGACAGTGCGTCGGCGAGTATCCCGTCCAGGCCCGTGACGGACGTGCTCGGCTTCGAGGCGTTGGCCGGCTGGGTTCGTCACGCGCACGCGCTCGGCCTCGAAACCTATATCTCAGGCGGCATGTCGGCGCGACACATCGAACAAGCGACCCTGGCCGGTGTCGATGGCGTGGGCATTGGCTTCTGGATTCACAGACCCGGCGACACGCCTCGTGGGGTGGGTGACATCGACGCGGATCGGATCCGCGAGGCCATTCGCGTCCGCAACGCCGCCGAAGCGCAGTCGACGGTTCGGCCCTCCGCGTAGCGTTCCAGCAGACGCGCGTAACATCCTTTCTTTGCCCACCGCCTGATGAACTCCATCGACTCGGCCAGACAACCAACCTATAAGGCCGGCCATCGGCGGTACACGTGGCACGACACCGATCGCGACCGACCGGTGTGGGCCGACGTGTGGTACCCGTCGACGGATAAGGCTGACGAGCGGCCCATCGCCTATGGTCTGGGGCAGGGCATGGTGATCGCGGACGCAGGGATCGCCACCTCCGGCGCGCCGTTTGCGCTTGCCGTGTTGTCAACTGGCGCATTCGGTTCCGCGCCGGCTTACGCGTGGCTCGCCGAATACCTTGCGCGGAGAGGCCTCGTGATTCTGGGCGTGTCCCACTATGGCGAGTCGTCGTTGTACGGCGCCGAGACGGTCGATTTCAGCGCGGCCACCCGGCTGTGGGTCCGGCCGCGAGACTGCTCATTCGCACTGACGCAGTTGCTGACGAACGCAGGCTTCGAGGACCGCATCGACCGGGCGCGCATCGCCGCCATCGGGCACTCGTCCGGAGGTGCGACAGCCATGGCATTGGGTGGGGCGACATTTGACCCGGCGGCGTTGTCAGCGTATTGCGGGTCGGAGGAGGCGCTGGCGGATCGCGGCTGTCAGTACGCCGGAGCACTCGAACCGCTTCACGTCGCGCCAGCCGAGGCGACACGGTCGTATCGGGACGTCAGAGTCACCGCCCTGGTCGTGATGGATCCGGCGGCCGGTCCCGGCTACAGCACGACCTCGCTGGCCGAGGTGCGTGTTCCTGTCCTGGTGATTGGCTCCGAAGACAACGACTTCCTTCCATTCACTCGGCACGCCGGTCGCTACGCCGCTCTGCTGCCGAATGCTTCGCTGGTGGTACTGCGCTCCGGCGAGGGGCACTTCGTGTATCTCAATCGATGCACGTCCGACCTTCAGGCCAACGGCGTGCCGCTATGCGTCGATCGCGAAGGAGTGGACCGGTCGGCCGTACATGCGCGTCTGGCGCCCCAGGTCCTTGCGTTTGTCACCAGCCCTGCCTGAGCTCAACCTCCCGGCGTGGGAACGTCTTCCATTTCCATGCGCCTACGTGGGCAGTCCGCCACTGAGTCTCAAAATCCACCGCATGCACGCGTGTCCGAAGTCGACGCCAGCGCCGTACATCATCGGGCAGGCGCCGGCGATCGCGCTGATATCGTGTTGACGGCAGTACTCGACCGCCTTCGGCGAAACACTCGAACCCTTCCCGATGGATTGATGCATCCACACGCGGCGGACCCCGGCAGCGCTGCAGTCGCGCACAATCCGCTCCGTCGTCTCAGGTCGCGTCACGATCACCACTCCGTCGACCCCGCCCGGGATCGATTGCAGATCCGGATAACAGCGATCGCCGTCGAAGGTCTGCATGTGCGGATTCACCGGAAACACGTCGTGCCCGGTCTTCTTCAACCGGCGAAGGATCAGATTGCCGGTGGGGTGATGGCTGTTGTCGCGCGATACACCCGCAACCGCGATACGCTTCTGGGCCAGAAAGTCGTGGACTTGGGTTTCGAGGTTTGTCGTCTGCATCGCGTCACCGCTCCCTGCAATTCTTGTTCTTCTGCTCATCGAGAGACGAGACGGGAGTGTGCGTTCGCGACTGCGGAATAGTTCATAGCGGGCGCGAAATAGTCCCCGCGTCGCCAGCGCGCATCCGGCCGGGTGTGATGAGCAGCGGCTGACACGCAGGTACGACAAATGCTCCCCCTCTCCTCATGCCGCCCGCCACCGGTATTGCAACGGTCGTCGAAGGCCGCCGTCCGCCTGCTTTGCTGATCTGCGGCATCGTCTCGTCGCTGCTCTATGGCGCGATGATTGGCGCGATCCGATTCGAGGGCTACAGCCGCATTTCCCAAGCTCCCAGCGAGCTGACGGCGCTCGGCGCTCCGACGCGATCGCTGTGGATGCTGCTGGGCGCGGTCTACACCGTGCTTGTCACCGCCTTCGGATGGGGCATCTGGAAATCGGCGGGGCGAAGTCTCCCCCTTCGCGCCGTCGGGGCCTTGATGTTGGCGTACGGGGCCCTTGGCCTCCTCTGGCCGTTTGCCTCGATGCATCAACGTGACGTGCTGGCCGCCGGCGGAGGCACGCTGAGCGACACCATGCACGTCGTTCTGGGCAGCGTGACGGTTCTCCTCATGTTCCTCGCGATCGCTGCCGGTGCCGCGGCATTCGGGAAGCGGTTCCGGCTCTACTCCGTCTCGAGCATCGTGGTTCTGCTCGCGTTCGGTGCGCTGACCTTCCGGGAGGCTCCCCGCCTCCAGGCCAATCTGCCCACGCCGTGGATGGGATTGTGGGAGCGGATCAACATCAGCGTGTTCCTGCTGTGGATCGTGGTCCTGGCGACGGTCCTGTTGCGGGGCGAAGCACGGCGGGCACGTCCGTCAGGAGAGATGCGATGGAGGACGTGAAGACGGCGCGAATGCCGCGGTCCGGTTGGATCGCGCAGCCGCTACAGCGCGAAATAGAGGATGTTCAATCTGTAGTAGAGATCCGATCGAAATCGTCCGTCGACGACCAACGGATGCAGCGCGCAGGTCGCCGTTGAGATGATCTGGATGGTCGGGTGCCGATCCATCCACGCCATCAGCCGGTCCTGCTGGTCGCCGGTCAGATCCTGGACGTTCCGCACGAGAACGGACTCCGGCGCCGCCGGCACATCCAGGCCTTCGGATGCAGACCAGACGGCCGCGGGCGGCTGTAGGGCCGGGAACTCGCGGGCGACCAGGGCGTCGGTGAGCGCGGCGGGCCCGAACACAAGCGCATTCACCCGTTCGGTTCGGGCGATCGACCACTCATCGATGTCCGCCGCCTCCGTACGGCTGCGGAAGCCGCTCCGGAGCGGGCGTGTAGAATCCACGATCTTGGTACGAACGTCTGTGCTCAGAATCACGAAAGAGACCTCTCGCTGCGAAATAGCTTGTGGTGGAACGTTCGACGTGGGGTTCGCGATACAGGCGACTATACATCAACTGACAATATGGTGCAATTATTGACTTGGTAGTTCTTCGGATGACTGAATAGACGAGCTCTTTAAGCTCCGCTCGCGTGAGGACAACATGGTTGTGATCCTCGTTCGCCACGCGGAACGACAGACTTCCGGAGCCGATCCGTCTCTGACGGCCGCCGGCAAGCGCCGGGCGTCGTTGCTCGCCACGCCGGCCGCATCGCTGCTCCGCCTCCGCTACGTCAGCGCCTAGGCCCGATCCGCCCGAATTGCGCTACGCCAGCACGGACGTGCAGGCGGCGCACCGGCGCGCCGCGATCGGCACGTCGCTCAGGCACTCCTTGCATTTCTTCGTCGTCGGATCCGGCGGCGTCTCGCCGCGGTTCAGGCGTGCCATGAACGCATTGACCGGCACGACGACGAAGAAATAGACGGCGGCGCCGATCAGCAGGAACGACACGAGCGCGTTGATGAAGTCGCCAACGGGAAACTGGCTGCCGTTGATCGTGAACGAAATCGCAGAGAAGTCGGGCTTGCCCACGATCGCCGCGATGAGCGGCGTGATCAGGTCCTTGACGAGCGCGGTCACGACGGCGCCGAACGCGCCGCCGATGACGACCGCGACGGCCAGGTCGATGACGTTGCCGCGGAGAAGAAACTGACGGAAGCCTTTCAGCATGAGCTGCCCCTTTCGCGTTGAGATGTGGGGGCTAACTATGGCACGTCAGGAAGAGCCGCGCACGAAACAGGCGGCCGACGACAGGCAAATAGCCGAGCCAGTGGAACAACGAGGCGACATACAGGTAGTGCGCGAGGTACGTGACGCGGACGTCGGTGAAGCCGCACGCGCGGAACAGCACGTCGTGGCGCCTGGCATCGCGGACGCCGACGTGCCCCTCGACCTGCGTCAGGATGCCCTGCTCCTTCAGCCGCTCCATGAAATACTCCGCGTTCGGCGTGTGCACGTAGAGCGGCGCGCCCGGCTTGAGCGATCCGTGTATCGCCCGGAAGATGCGCACGAACTGGTCGTCGTAGACGTGCTCGGAGAAATCGAACGCGAACGCGGCATCGAACCGGTGCGGGTTCGCCTCGCAGAACGCTACGATATCCCCGCAGTGGAACGTGCCGTTGCGGATGCGGGCGGCGTCTCGACGGCGCTCCGCGGCGCGCACGAACTCCTCCGAGAAGTCCACGCCGACGTACTCGCGAACCATCGGCGCGACCAGGTCGAGCAGCACGCCGTTGCCGCATCCGAAATCAGCCACGACCGCGTCCGGAGGCAGGTCGAAGAGCGGCAGCATCCGCCGCATCCGCTGCACGGCATGCGGGTCGTACTGATCGACGTAGCTCTGGCCGTAGATGGCGCGGAGCTCCTGGTCGGATTGACGGGGGGGTTCACGGTTCACGGTTCAGGGTTCAAGGTTCAGGGTTCAAGGTTCAAGGTTCGGCGAGCCAGCAGTCTTCGCAGACCCTTGAAGGCCGCGAGCATCTCAGCATACGAGAAGTTGGCGTTGCGGCCGCTGGGGTTCGGGAGCACGAACACGCGCGCGCCTTCGAGGCGCTCCGGCTGCAGTCCGAGCCGCACCGGAAACCGGCTGGCCCTCCCGAAGAGGCTGCGGAACACGGTCACGCCAATCAAGACGACGACCGACGGCTTGAAACGCCGGATCTTCCGCCGCAGGATGCGCGCGCCCGCCACGAACTCTGCCGGCGTCAGCGTGTCCATTCCCGGCGTGGCCCGCGCGACGAGGTTCGTGATGCCGAAGCCCCACTCGGGCAGCCGGTCGTCGTCTTCCGCGCGGATCGGCTCCGGCACCAGCCGCGACTCGTAGAGCAGCTTCCAGAACCGGTTGGAGTAGCCCGCGAAATGGTGCCCGATGGCGTCGGATCGCATGCCCGGGTTGATTCCCACGAAGAGCGCGGTCACGCCCGGTTCGATCCGATCGCGCAACATCCAGACTGCAATCTACACGAGGTTCGGGTCCTGCGCGAGGAGCGGACGAGCCGACACGAGCTCAGGGCGCGCTGTGGATTTCCTTGTCCGCCCAGATCTTGGGCACGTCCAGCTTGTACTCGTGATGGCAGTCCAGACACGCCTGCAGGAGCTGATCGCCGGCCTTCGACAGGGCGGGCACGCTCCGGTTGCGGACGGCCTCGGCCGCGGCCAGCCCCGCATTCGACACACCCTGCGACAACCGGCTCCAATCCTTCTGCTGGCGCCAGACCTGATCCTTCGGTCCGTTCCCGCTCATCGTCGTCAGGTTGCCGGCGGCCGCGAGCGTAATCGCGGCGTGCCGGAGATTCCGCCAGTCTTCGTCGGTTGCGGGCGCTTTCTTCGGATCGGCGGCGGCGTCCCAAATCTCGTGGCTGTGTGGATCGACGATGCCAACCATGATCTCGTTCAGGGTGACGACGGGCTGGTAGGCCGGCTGCTGCGTCTCGGGTTGCGGTGCGGGGGTCGCGGTGCAGGCCGAAATCAGGGTGGCGCTCACGAATGCGACCGGGATGAGTCTGAAGGACATACGTTTCTCCTTGGACAGATGCCGTCTGTGTGGCAAGCGCGATGCCAAGGGAATTCGGGGAATTTTGAGGCGCTCGGTCAGGAAGGCGTGCGGGATTTCCCCCTGACCCGGCAAAAGTCCGCGCCCCATGCCATTACAATGAGGACGCATGAACTGGCTGTTCAAGGAAGAACCCGCCGACTACAGCTTCGACGCCCTCATGAAGGACAAGAAGACCGTCTGGAGCGGCGTGAAGAACCCGCTCGCCCAGAAGCACCTGCGGTCGGTGAAGAAGGGCGACGCCATCTTCTACTACCACACCGGCGACGAGAAATCCGTCGTCGGCATCGCGCGGGCGATGGGCGACGCGTACGCCGATCCGAACGACAAGACCGGCAAGGCCGCCGTAGTGGACGTTGCGCCGGTGAAGAAGCTGGCGCGGCCCGTGACGCTGGCCGAAATCAAGGCCGACCCGGCGTTCAAGGACTTCGCGCTCGTCCGCATCTCGCGACTGTCGGTGATGCCGGTCAGCGCGGCCGAGTGGCGCCGCATCGAGACGCTGTCTACGTCGGCGCCCTGACCTGTATCCGACCGAGCAGCAGCGTCGCGACGATCGCGGCGGCCGACCACACGACAAGCAGGACGGCCAGGCCCGCGCGATCGAACGCGAACCCGCCCAGCGCCGGACCGATGAGCAGGCCGATCGCCCACGCGGTGTTGTAGACGCCGTAGCCGACGCCGTACGCGTCGGCGCCGTCAGCCGAGGCGACCTCGGCCATATACGCCAGCGACGGCGTGACGGCGAGCGGCGCCACGATCCACTCGACCAGCATCAGCACCAGCGCGGACTTCAGGCCTACAGCCAGGGCCAGCATCGGCAGCCACGCGGCCATCAAGATGAGGCCGAGCCGGACCAGGCGCCGGCTGCCCCACTTGCCGACCAGCGGGCCGTACGCGATCGGCATGACGATCAGCACTCCGGCCGCAAGGCCGAACAGCAGCCCGATCTGCGGCGGCGACATCCCCAGCCGCCGGCTGAAGAACAGCGGCAGCACCGGTTCGAGCATCGCCAGCGTCGCGCCCATGACGACGACGTAGGCCGCGCACTCGGCGACGGCGGGCGTCCGCACGACGGACCACGCTGACGGCGCCCGATTCGCGGCGGCCGGCGCCGTACGGATCACGAGAAACCCGGCCGCGCAGGCGAACGCGAGCCCGGCCACGAACACGAACGGCAGCTCGATGCCGCCTATCGCGTACAGCCAGCCGCCGAGGGACGGTCCAACCAGCAGCGCGACGCTGGTGCCGGACATCACGTAGCCCATGACGCGGCCGCGGTCGGCGGGCCCGTACAGATCCGCGATGAGGGCGAAGCCGACGACCCAGGTGACGCCGTCGGCGGCGCCCTGCACGAGCCGCGCGGCAAACAGCCACGGCAACGACCGGGCGAAGGCAAACAGCGCGCTCGCCAGCGCCAGCGCGATCATCCCGGCCACGAGCGGCAGGCGCCGGCCCACGCGATCTGACGCGGCGCCCATCGGCACCGCCACGGCCAGCAGCGTCAGGCCGAACGATCCGAACAGCAACCCGATCATCGTCGGCGTCGCGCCGAGCCGCTGGCTCAGGTCCGGCAGCACCGGCACCGCGATCGAGTACGCGACGAGATCGGTGAACGTCGCGCACGTGACGAGGGCAACGGCGAAGGAGCGGGAAGTTCGAAAAGACATAGACAAGAACGATCAACACAGAGCACGCAGAGCACGCCGAGATTCTTTCAGACGGACACTCTGTGTGCTCCGTGTGCTCTGCGTTAAACGCGTCGGGTCGACGATTTCAGCTGCGGCGTTTCAAATAGAGCGCGCCGAGGGGCGGGACGGTCAGCCGCACCGAGTGGTCGAAGCCGTTCGCGGGGACGGGCTCGCTGGTCACGCCGCCGAGGTTGCCGACGTTGCTCCCGCCGTACAGCTGGCTGTCGCTGTTGAGGATCTCGTCGTAACGGCCCGGTTCGGGGACGCCGATCCGCCAGGCCTCGCGCGGCACGGGCGTGAAGTTGAAGACCATCACGACGAAATCGCCCGCACGGTTCCCGCAGCGGACCAGCGAGATGACGCTGTGCTCGCTGTCGTTGGGTTCGATCCAGCGAAAGCCCTCCGGGACGAAGTCCGATTCGTACAGCGGGGGCTGGTCCCGGTAGCTCCTATTCAGATCCTGAACAAAGCGCTTGAGGCCCGCGTGCGACGGCTCGTCGAGCAGGTGCCAGTCGAGGCTGCGGTCGTGGTTCCACTCGCGCCACTGGCCGAACTCGCCGCCCATGAACAGCAGCTTCTTGCCGGGATGCCCGTACATGTAAGCCAGCAGCGTTCGCAGCGTCGCGTGCTTCTGCCAGACATCACCCGGCAGCTTGTCGAGCAGCGACCGCTTGCCGTGCACGACCTCGTCGTGGGAAAACGGCAGGATGAAGTTCTCGCTGAACGCGTACAGCATCGAGAACGTGACGTCGTTGTGGTGCCACTTCCGGTGGATCGGGTCCTCGTGGGCGTAGTGCAGCATGTCGTGCATCCAGCCCAGGTTCCACTTGTAGGTGAAGCCCAGACCGCCCAGGTGCACCGGCCGGCTCACCCCCGAAAACGACGTGGACTCCTCCGCCGCCGTGATCGTGCCCGGATGATCGCCGTGCGTCAGCGTGTTCAGCTCCTGCAGGAAGCTGACGGCGTCGAGGTTTTCGTGGCCGCCGAACTCGTTGGGAATCCACTCGCCCTCGTTGCGCGAGTAGTCGAGGTACAGCATCGAGGCGACGGCGTCCACGCGCAGGCCGTCGGCGTGATACTCCTCGAGCCAGAACAGCGCGCTCGACAGCAGGAAGTTCCGCACCTCGTGCCGGCCGTAGTTGAAGATCAGCGTGCCCCAGTCCTGATGCTCGCCCTGCCGCGGGTCCTCGTGCTCGAAGAGCGCCGTGCCGTCGAAACGCGCGAGCCCGTATTCGTCCTTCGGAAAGTGGCCTGGCACCCAGTCGAGAATCACGCCGAGGCCGGCCTGGTGGCAGGCGTCGACGAACAGCTTGAACTCTTCCGGGGTGCCGAAGCGGCTGGTGGGCGCGAAGAAGCCGAGCACCTGATAGCCCCAGGATCCCGAAAACGGGTGCTCCATGATCGGCAGCAGCTCGATGTGGGTGAAGCCCATCTCCTTCACGTACGGCACAAGCCGCTGCGCCAGCTCGGCGTACGTGAGAAACCGGTTGCCTTCCTCGGGGACCCGCGCCCACGATCCGAGGTGCACTTCGTAGATCGCCATCGGCCGGTCGAGCCGGCCTCCCTGCTCGCGCCGCTCGGCCATCCACCCCGCATCCTGCCACTGGTAGCCCGAGATGTCGCGCACGACGGCCGCCGTCTGCGGCGGCACTTCGAAGGCGACGCCGAACGGATCGGTCTTCTTGAGCAATGCGCCGGACTTCGTCCTGATCTCGAACTTGTACCGCTCGCCGTCCGGCAGGTCGGGCACGAAGATCTCCCAGATCCCCGCCGGCGCGAGCAGCCGCATCGTGTGGACGCGGCCGTCCCAGCCGTTGAAGTCGCCGACGAGGCTCACGCGGTCGGCGGCCGGCGCCCACACCGCGAAGTGCACGCCCGTGGTCGTGCCGACGGTGACGCGGTGGGCGCCGAGCTTCTCGAACGCGCGATGGTGCGTGCCTTCGCCGAGCAGGTGCAGGTCGTAGTCAGTGAGGACCCGGCCGTAGCGGTACGGATCGTCGATCTCGACGCGATGGTCGGCGTCGCCGTTGGCGCGATAGGCAATCCGAAGGCGGTAGTCGGCCGCCTCCTCACTCTGCAGGCGCAGCTCGAACAGCCCGGCCGGGTGTCGCAGGACCATCGGCCGGAGCTCGCCGGTGCGGGCCACGCGGACCTCGATCGACCGGGCCGCCGGGTGCAGCGCCCGCACCACCCACCAGGACCCGGACGCCTCGGGGTGTGGTCCGAGGACCGCGAAAGGATCCCGGCTTACGCCGTTGATAAGCGCCGTCAACGCCGGATCGACGGACGGCTCGGCCTGGGAAGATTTGGTCATCTAGTCATCTGGTCATCTGGTCATTTCTGCCCTTCAATCACCCAATCAATGACCAGATGACCAAATGACCAGATGACAAGATTCGCTATTTCACCACCGTGGCTGTCTTGACGAAGTCGAGCTTCGGGAACTGCGCCAGGAGGAACTTGTTGCCTTCGGCGGAAATGCGTCCCTGCGCGTTTTGAGGCGCGCTGCCGTACTCCGCGTTCAGCATGTCCACGACCTCCATGCCTTCGACGACCTGACCGAAGGGGATGAATCCCTGGGCGTCGAGGAACGAGTTGTCCTTGTAGTTGATGAAAATCTGGGTGCCCCGGCTGTCGGGACGCCCCGTGGTGCCGTAGGTGACGAACGCGCGCTGATTGCTCTGCTTGTTCGGCGGGTCGTCCTTCAGGTCGATCTTGTTCCAGGCGGCCGTCACGGCCGGATTGCCGTTGATGCCGAACTGCGCCATGAAGTTCGGGATCACGCGGAAGAACCGGACGCCGCTGAAGAACCCGTTGCTCACCATGTTGTAGAAGCGATCGGCGCCGAGCGGCGCCCAGTCGCGGTGCACGTCGACGACGAAGATGCCCTTGCTGGTGTCGAACTTCGCCTTGAAGAGGGCGGGCGCCTTGGCGGTGAGCGCCGCCGGGGTCAGGAGCTTCGATGCCCGACTGGCGGCAGGGGCCGCCTGGCCCGCGGTGAGCGCCGGCGCCAGCGCGACGAGCGCGGACAACGCGGCAACAGAGGACCACACGGCTGCGAACACAGACGAACGGCGCATAACCATCTCCTTAAGGAATATACAGCGTGCCTTCACCAGCGAGCACCGCTTCTCCACCGACCTGGACCGATCGGATCTCGCCGTTTTCGACGCCAATCGAAATGTGCACGTGGCTGGGGCGGCCCATCTTCACGCCCTGCAGGCTCAGCATCGCGCCCGCCTGCTCGGGCCCGACCACCTGGTGCCTGACAAGATAGCAGCCCAGCGGCCCGCTCGCACTGCCCGTCGCGGCGTCCTCGGACACGCCGAGGTCCGGCGCGAACATCCGGCTGTACGCGGTCGCGCTGTCCGGTCCCGTCTGGCGCGAAAAGAAGAACAGGCCGGTCATGCCGGCGGACGCGCGGCTCATCAGGCCGTCGTAGGCCGGACGGTTCAGCACGGCTCGGTCCACGGCCTGCCGCGTCGTCACCGGCACGAGCACGTACGGCACCCCGCACGATACCACCTGCACGGGCAGATGGGCGCTGATCTCAGCCTCATCCAACCCCAGCGCCGCGGCGGCCAGGGCGCGGTCCGGCAGCGGATTGTGGAAGACCGGCAGCAGCTGCGTCATCCACGCGAAGCTCAGCGACGCCTCCCGCCAGCTGAGCGCGACCGGTGTCGGTCCGACGCCGAGGCCGAAGACGAACCGTCCGGCGCCCCGCGGAATCGCGCCGTCCAGCGCCAGCGCGAAGGTGGTGCCGATCGTGGGGTGGCCGGCCATCGGCAGCTCGGCCTCCGGCGTGAAGATGCGCAGGCGAACGTCGGTGTCCGGCCGTTCGGCCGGCACGACGAACGTCGTCTCCGAGAAATTCATCTCCTTGGCCACCGCCTGCATCGTCTGCGTGGTCAGGCCTCGGGCATCGGGGAACACGGCGAGCTGGTTGCCGCCGAAAACGTGGCCGGTGAAGACATCGAGCTGCAAGAACCGGTATGATCGAGCCATTCATTTCCACGGCGAAACGACCCGGAGAGCATATCAATGTTGTACGCGCATTTCACGACGAGCGAAGGCCGGTTCACGATCCAGTTGTTCGAGGAGAAGGTGCCGAAGACGGTCGCGAACTTCACGGGGCTGGCCGAAGGCACGAAGGAATGGACGGATCCGCGTACGGGGAAGAAGTCCAAGTCCCCCTACTACAACGGCACGATCTTCCATCGCGTCATCGACGCCTTCATGATTCAGGGCGGCGACCCGCTCGGTCAGGGCACGGGCGGACCGGGCTACAAGTTCGAGGACGAGTTCCACCCGACGCTGCGGCACTCCAAGCCGGGCATCCTGTCGATGGCGAACAGCGGACCCAACACCAACGGCGGACAGTTCTTCATCACGCTGACCGAAACGTCCTGGCTCGACAACAAGCACAGCGTCTTCGGCGAAGTCGTGACCGGAATGGACGTGGTGTCGAAGATCGGCAAGACGGCCACGAGCAAGCCCGGCGATCGGCCCGTGAAGCCCATCACCATCGAGTCCGTCACGATCGAGAGGAAATAGCTGAGGGCAGGCGGGCCTGGCCGGGCGGGCGGGGCGGGCACGGGCGCACTGCAATTCACGCGCGTGCGCCGCGCCACGGCGCTGACGCGCGTCCTGGCGGCCAGCCCGCTCAAGGTGCTCAATCCCAGGAACGCGGGGCCGTCGGCCTGGTTCTACCTCGCCACGTACGGCGGGGGGCTGCTGGGCGGCGACGCGGTGTCGATCGACGTGTCGCGAATGAACAACGTCTTTAGCACTCACACCTAGGCGGGCAGGGCGGGCCAGACGGCCGGGGACTGCGCGCTCTTACCTGCCCGCCTTGCCAGGCCTGCCCGCCTCGCCTGCCCCTCTATTTCGCCACGTGCGTCGCCGCCGCTTCGTCCGCCCGGGCGCCGCTGAGGATGTCGCGGAGGCCGTGATTGCCTTCGTGGCACGCGTACTCGAACACCGGCTGCGCCTCGTCGTGCGTCAGCGTCAGCGCGAACGTCCACGGCTTCGTCCACGTGTGCGGATCTTCGGCGGTGACCGACCACTCGATGGCTTTCGGGCCCGTCGGCTTGAAACGCTCGGTCAGCGTCAGGTGGCTCGACGCGCCCCGGAACGCCGATCGCTCCTTGATGTTCGTCGTTTCGACGACGAGCGTGTCGCCTTCGAAGTGGCCGCGGGCGTCGCCCATGTCGAGCAGGATGTTGGTGCTCAACCGCGGGCGGTTGTCGAGCGGGATGATGCGCGTTTCATGCACCATCTCGTACCGGATGCCGACGTAGCCCTGGCCCTGCACGATCTGATAGGAGTTGCCGTAGATGGCCGGCATCATCGAGCCGGGGATGCCGCGTGAGATGCAACGGACGTACAGCGTGAGATCCTCAGGGCCGTCGAACGGCCCGACGCTGTAGCTGTCGCCGCCGCGGCGCTTCGCGACGGCGATCGTGGCGCGCTGCCGTGCCTCGTCCGTCGTCGGCGGGATCTTGCCGTCCGGCGGATCCGTCACCATCCAGGGCCTGGTGTTCTTCGCGTTGTAGTCTTCGAACCAGTGAATCGGCCCCGCGCCGGTCTCGGCGCCGCCGAGCGTGGGCGCGCGCTCCACCTTCTGGTTGTTGCGCTTGTCGATCGCTTTCGCGAGCTCGGCCGGCGTGATTTGGTCGAGCGTCTTGCCGTCGAATTCCGCGGGCCGCTCGAACGGCGTCCCGCTTTCGCTCGTGTTCGTGTACGAGCCCGACAGGTCCGGATCGCCCCACGCCGTCTTCGGCGGGCTGTACGGCCTGGCGGTCTTCGCTGGAGCCGGGGCCGCTTTCGGCGCAGTGGCGGTCTGGGCGGCTGCCGGCACGGCCAGGCAGGCCAGGGCCACGGCCAGTGAGAGAGAAGAACGCATGCCCATAAAGCTTCAGACCTCCGTGGAAAGCATAACCATAACAAAGAAGGGCTGAGGGCTGAGAGCTAAGGGCTGTCTCAGCCCTGCTCCAGCCCTCAGCCCTTAGCCTTCAGCCCTAACTCAGTCGCAGCCCGTCAGTCGCAGCCTAGAAATCAATCTGCGCGCTGATCTTGTAGAACCGGGGCGTCAGCACCGATTGCGGCGCCAGCCACTGTCCGGTCGGGTTGTACGTCTGGTTGTAGGTCAGCACGGCCGCCTGGTTGAGGATGTTGTAGACATCCACGCCGACGTTGGTCCGCATGCGGCCGAACCTCAGGATCTTGCCGAACCGGAAGTCGAGCTCGTTGACGCGGTCGCCCCACACATCACCCGGGTTGACCAGGTCGATCGGGATGGTCGTCCCGGCCGCGACGGCCGGACGGCCCAGCGCCGCCGTCACCACCGCGAGCGGCGCGTTCCACGTCGCGCGGAGCGGGGCGCCCTGGTCCGACCGGAACGTGCTCGCGATGAGCACGTCGATCTTCGGGAAGATGTAGGACGCGATCGCGTTCGCCTTGGTGACGAAGCCCGGCTCGACGTGACACCACGGGTTGGACGGGCTGATGGTCGCTCCCGCGATGCCAATCGACAGCTCCGGCAGCTGCGCGCGGTTCGCGCAGTAGTCGTTGATCGTCTTCCCGGTGTTGACCCCGCCCTGCAGGGTCAAGCCCTTCATGTTGCGGGCCGAGAAGTTGACCAGCACCCCGTTGTACTTCTGGTACTGATCGCCGAAGTTCTTGGCATCGGTGACGTTGTTGCTCGGCGGCTTCACGAAGCCCGCGGCCGTGATGTTGTACAGACCGGGGACGGCGTAGCCGCCACCGCCCGGCAGCCGCGAATCCGACGGCGCGTTAATCGAGAACGCCGTGAAATCAGCGGTACCGAGGTTCTGGTTGTCCGTGGCGGTGAAGTTCTGGAGCCACCGACGGAAGTAGCCGACCTCGATCGAGACGCGCGGGAGGATTTCCTGCTGAATCGAGGCGCCGATCTGCCAGTCGTTCGGACGCACACCCCAGCCATTCAGGAGCGCCGGGTCGATCGCCGCCGTGATTCGCGTGGCCGTGCCGAACGTCTGGTTGTTGCCCGCCAGACATTCGCCGTTGGCGGCCTGCGTCTGGAGGTTGCACTGCGGGACGTTGTCGTTCGCGATCCCGCCGTTTCTGCCATCGTCGGTCCACGTCCGGGTGGTGGTCGTGGCGATGCGCGCGATCGGGTTGCTGATCGAGTAGTTGTTGTTCAGGTTGCTCGCCGGGTCCTCGTACCGGCCGACGTTCACCTTCACGGCCGTCTTGCCGTTGCCGAAGATGTCGTAGGCCACGCCGCCCCGGGGCGAGATATCCTTGTAGTTGACGCCGTCGGTTCTCGGGAACGACAGCTGCGACGCCAGGAAGTTCGTCGGTCCGATGGTCTGGTCCGGCGAATAGCTCCAGGCGTGGTCGTAGCGCAGGGCGCCCTGGAGCGTGACCTTCCCCATTGTCCACTGATCCTGCCCGTAGAGCGCGTCGTACCGGACGCGGTCGCTCTGCGTGTAGACGCGCAGGGTCTGCGTCAGCGAGCTCGGCCTGCCGTTCAGAAAGTTGTAGGCCAGGTTGAGGTCGTTGCCGTGGTTCTGGATGTCTTCGACGAGGTAGCCGCCGATGTAGCCCACCTTGAACGTGTGGGCACCGGTGACATACGACGCAGCCGCGCGCCAGGTGTTGGGATTGTCCCAGTTCTCCGGCCAGTTCGCGGAACGGTAGTTCAATCCCGCGCTGGCGCCGTTAATCGCCGCCAGTTCGGTGATGCGTGCGAGACCGCGTGTCGGGTTGCCGGGCATTTCGTTCGGCCCCCACGCCGCGCGATACGAGCCCATGCCGGCCTCGAGGAGCAACCGGTTCGTCACGGGCGACGACCACGTGAACTGGCTGTTCTTCACGAGCGTGTGCAGGTAGCCCCCCGTTTCGGGCGAGTTGGTCGCCGACAGGCCGCCGAGGCCGATCGGGCCGACGACGGCGCCCGCGTCCGGCTGGTTGCGGCACGCGTCGCCGCTCGTGCCGAACGACGAGCCGTTGCACGGCCACTGCAGGTCCTGGTGGTAGTTGAACTTGTTGCGGGGCGTTGCCTGATACGTCAACCGGATGCTGGCGATCTGGAAGCTCTCGGCGCCCTGCGCCTGCTTCGTCGTATCCGGGGCATACGTGAACTTGGTCGGGTCCCCGGCGTTCAGGTTCGGAAAGATGCCGGGAATCGACCGGTGCTGGCCCTCGTCGCGCAGCGTGCCGTAGTACCAGAGGCGGTCCTTGAGGATCGGCCCGCCGACGCCGCCTGTGTAGTCCCACTGCTGGAGCAGCTTGCCGGGGGTTGTGAGACCGGCGTTCTTCAACGCGTCGCTGTAGTTGCTGCCGACCATTCCACTGCTGACTCCGGACAGGTACACCGCACCCTTGACCGTGTTGCCGCCGCTCTTCGGCACAATGCTGAGCGTCGGGCCGCCGACTTCGGCTTCGCCCAGCCCGCCCGACGTCGTCGTCACGACTTCGGCCGCGTTCGAGATATCAGCGACGTACGTGGACACGCCGCCGCCGTTCAGGGCCGCGCCCGTGTTCAGGCCGTCCACCTGCATGCGGCCTTCGTTGGCGCGTCCGCCGGCGCCGCCGAACACGGTCATCTGCGGCGTGACCTGGATATCCGCGCTCGTGCCCGCTTGAATGACGATGCCCGGAATCAGGACGGCCGTGGCCGCCCACGACCGCGCTGTCGGCACCGTCGTCAACGTCTCGTTGCTGATCGTCGTCTGGCGTCTGACGCTCTGCACGTCCACAATCGGCGTCTCTCCGCTGACCGTGATCGTTTCGGCGACGCCGCCGACCTTCATGTCCGCGTTGATCGAGGCGATGAACGAACCCGTCAGCTCGATGCCCTCGCGTTTCACGGTCGTGAAACCGGCCAGCGAGAACGTCACCGTGTAGGTGCCGGGCCGCAGGTCAATGATGCGATACAGCCCGGAGCCATCGGTGACCGCCGAACGGGTCTTCTCGATGAGCACGGGGCTTGAGGTTTCGACCGTCACACCCGGCAGCACGGCGCCGGATGAGTCTTTGACCACGCCCGTGATCGACGCCTGCGCGAACGCCAGCGTCGGTAACAGGACGAGGCACGAGAGGATGCCAATCGTCTTCAACACTCTGAGCACTTCGGACCTCCTGGCCCCTCTTACGCAGAGGGGTACTTTGCAACCCTCTAACCGTACCGGCCGCGGTTACAGAGTGTCAACGCGTGGATGTAGGGATTGACGTTGAAACTTGATGCAATCCGGGATTTTGGATTGCAGTCTGGCGAGTTCCCGGTGATTCCTTACAAAACGGCCGGCTGCTTACGGAGCGGCTGGCACGAACTGCGGAAAGACGTACGCGTACAACATCGAGACGATCGCCATGATCACCATCAGGAAGATGCTGTGCTTGATGGTGAAGCGGAACAGGCGGCTCTCGTCGGCGCGCGACATCCCGGTGGCCGCAACGGCGACCGCGATGCTCTGCACGGAAATCATCTTGCCCATCACGCCGGCCGCGGAGTTCACGGACGCCGTGAGCACGGGATTGAGGTTCAACGCGTTGGCCGTGATCACCTGGAGGTTGCCGAACAGCGCGTTGGCCGACGTGTCGCTGCCGGTGAGGAACACGCCCGAGCCATCCGACCACGGCGCTGAAGAACGGGAACGCGACGCCGGTCGTCGCCAACGACAGCCCAAGTGTAGACGTCATGCCCGAGTAGTTCATCAGGTACGCCAGCCCCAGCATCGACGCGATGGTCAGGATCGCGAGCTTCAGCTGCTTGAACGTCGCCACGTACGTCTTCAGGAACTGCCTGGGCGTGATACGCAACACCAGCGCGGTCGCGACGGCCGCAAGGAAACAGGCCGTTCCCGACGCGCTGAGCCAGTTCATCTCGTACGGCGCGGCGTACAGCGCCGCCTGTTTCGTGACCGGCGGTATCTGCGTGATCGCGTTGTGCAGACCCGGCACCGCGAGTCGATTCAGCTGCCTCGGAATCATCGGCACCCACCCGGGCAGCAGGCTGTGCGTCCAGGTGTTGATCTTGAGCTTGATGTCCGCGTCGCCCCACAGCAGCACGAACACGACGAGGAACAGGTAGGGCACCCAGGCCAGGATGAGCGCTCCGGCCGAATGCGGCGTGATCGCGAGCGAAGCCGGTTTGTCGCCTTCGAGCCGCAGGATAGTCCCGGGCTTCCAGAACTTCAGGACCAGCACCATGACGACGATGCAGGTGAGCGAGCTCATGATGTCGGTCAGCTCGGGGCCGACGTAGTTCGACACATAGAACTGCATGCCGGCGAAGGAGACGCCGCAGGCGATGATCGCCGGCAGCACTTCGATCGCGCGCCTCCATCCCGTCATCACGACGATGAGATAGCCCGGGATGAGGATGGAGATCATCGCGCACAGCCGTCCGACCATCCCGCTGAGGGCCATGACCGGCAGTCCGGTTACGTTCGCGAGCGTGGTGACCGGAATGCCGATGGATCCGAACGCCACCGGCGCCGTGTTCGCCAGCAGGCAGATGCCGGCCGCGAAAAACGGATCGAACCCGAGGCCCGCGAGCATCGCGCCCGAGATGGCCACCGGCGCGCCGAACCCCGCGGCGCCCTCGATGAACGCGCCGAACGAGAAGGCGATGAACATCGCCTGCAGGCGGCGATCGCTCGTGAGCCCGCCGATCGAGTCCTTGATGATCTCGAACTTGCCGCTGTCCACCGCCAGCCGGTACAGCAGGATCGACGTGAACACGATCCAGGCGATGGGGAAGACACCGTAGGCGGCGCCGTAGATGGTGGCGATCACGGCCAGCCGCACCGGCATGCCGTAGACGGCGAGCGCCACGAGCAGGGCCGAGACCAGCGCCGAAACGGCTGCCATCCAGGCGGCCTTTCTCAGCACCGCCAGCATCAGGAACAACACCAGGATGGGGATGGCGGCCACAAGCGCCGACAGGCCCAGCGAACCCCCAAGCGGCGTATACGTCTGAACCCACGGCTCCACGGAATCTCCTTCGCCCGGTTCCAGAGGTTCCAGAGGTTCCGGGGGTTCCAGAGGTCCGAACCTCTGGGACCTCTGGGACTCCTCGGACCTCTGGGACCTCTTTGAGGTGCGCAATCATACATAATGGCGCGGTGCGACGGCTGACAATCGTCGTGGCGGTCGTGGGCATCGCCTCGCTGGCGGCGGCGCAGCCCCCGGCGGGCGCCGATCGGGTGGCGACGGCGAACGGCTTGCGCCTCCACTACCTCGAATGGGGCGACCCGGCGAAGCCGCCGATGATCCTGCTTCATGGGATCGCCAGGCACGCGCATACCTTCGACCACATCGCGCCGGCCTTCGCGCGCGACCACCACGTCATCGCTCTCGATATGCGAGGGCACGGCGACTCCGCGTGGAGCCCCGAAGGCGCCTACCTCGTGCAGGACTACGTCAGTGATCTCGTCGCGCTCGTCGCCACGCTGCGGCTGCGCCGCCTCACGCTCCTCGGCAACTCCACCGGCGGCCGCGTCGTGCAGGTGTTCGCGGGCCTGCATCCGGATCTGGTCGAGCGGGTCGTCGTGGAAGACGTCGGACCCGAGCGCCCGCAGAACATCGCCGAAGCGTTCGCCCGCCGGGTCGAACAGGAAGCCAACGGGTGGGCGACGGAAGACGAGCTGGTCGCCCAGCTCGTGGCCGCGAACCGGCGGACGCCCGAGCCGCTCCTTCGCACGTACGCGCATTTCGGCGTCAGGCCGCGGCCGGACGGACGCCTCGTCTGGAAGCGCGATCCGAATCTCGTGAAGGGGTTCGTCGAGACCGAGTTGTGGGATGCCGTCTCGAAGATCCGCGCGCCGGCGCTGTACGTGATCGGCGGCGGCAGCCGCATCGTGCCGTCCGAGACACAGGAACGGCTGAAGAAGACGCTCCCCGACTGCCGCGTCGTCATCATGTCCGGCCTGGGACACTATCCGAGCGAGGAAGACACGGAAGGGTTTCTTGCGATCGTGCAACCCTTTCTGCGACGGTGAATCTAGTCATCTGGTCATTTGGTCATCTGGTCATTTCTGATCCATTGCTCAATCGAGAATTGAACCAACAATGACCAGATGACCAGATGACCAAATGACTAAATTCGAGAAGGGGGCGCCTATGCGCATCAGCCGAAAACATTTCCTCCATCTGAGCGCAGCGGGCGCCGCTGGTCGCTGCTGGCGCCGCGCGCCGCTGCGGGTCAGGCCAAACCGTCGAAGGTCACGAAGGCCGCCATCAAGGGCACGACCGACGCGCTGACGTCGTTCATCACGAAGACCACTCTCGGCAGCATGCCGGCCGACGTCGTGCGAGAGGGCACGCGCTGCCTCGTGGACGGCGTCGGCGTCATTCTCGCCGGCTCGACCGTCAAGGGCAGCGCCATCGTGCGCGATTACGTGCGGAGTGTCGGCGATCGGAAGGAGGCCACCGCCGTCGGCGCCGGCGGCTTCATGACCTCGGCCGCGCACGCCGCGCTCATCAACGCCGCGAGCGGCCACGCGATGGACTACGACGACACCCAACTCTCGACGACGCCCGATCGGACCTTCGGCCTGCTGACACATCCAACCGTACCGGCGCTGGCCGCCGCGCTCGCGGTGGCCGAGCGGAGGAAGGCGTCGGGCGCGGCGTTTCTCGAAGCGTTTCTCGTCGGGTTCGAGGTCGAGTGCAAGATCGCCGAGGCGATCGACCCCGAACATTACAACCACGGTTTCCACTCGACCGGCACGATCGGCACGTTCGGCGCCGCGGCCGCCGCCGCCAGGCTGATGAACATGCCCGCGCCCGCGGTCCGCCACATGCTGACGATCGCCTCGAGCATGTCGAGCGGCATCCGCGTGAACTTCGGATCGATGACCAAGCCGCTGCACTCCGCCCGGGCCGCCCAGAACGGCGTCGTTGCCGCCGAGCTCGCGTCGCGCGGCTTCACCGGCGGCGACGACGGCCTCGACGGCCGCTGGGGGTTCTTCGAGGTCTTCGGCACCGGCGTGGATCTCGATCGCCTCATCCCCGTGCTCGGCCGGCCCTACACGATCGTCACCCCCGGGACGTCGTTCAAGCCCTATCCGTGCGGCTCGCTCAGCCATCCCACGATGGATGCGATGCTCAAGGCCGTGGTCGAGCACGATTTGAAGCCCGATCAGATCAAGGCCGTGCGCGTCAGGGCCGGATCGAACATCCTCGAACCGCTGCGCTACAAGATCGCGACCAACGAGCTCGAGGGCAAGTTCTCGCTCCCGTTCCTGATGTCGAGCCTGATCATCCGGCGCAAGGCCGGCGTGCGCGAGTTCACCGACGAGTTCGTGGCGAGCGCGCCCGTGCAGCAGATGATGCCCCGCGTCACGAACGTCTTCGACCAGAAGATCGAGGCGCAGGGCTTCGACAAGATCCGCAGCGTGATCGAGATCGATCTCACCGACGGCCGCACGCTCGTGCAGGCGTCCGATGATCGCTATCGCGGCGGCCCCGAAAAGCCCTTCACGCGCGAGGAACTGCACGGGAAGTTCACGGATTGCGCCCAGTTGACGCTCGGACCAGGCGCGATCGCGAAAGCGCTCGACTTGATCGAAAACGTCGAGCGCCTGAAGGACGTGAACGAGCTGGTCCGAGCGCTGTAAAGTGCGGACGGGTGGGATCACGCAAGGTGCGAACGGGTGCGATCACGTAACGTGCTGGCGGGTGCGATCACGCAACGTGCTGACGGCCGCGAACGCTCTAAGTGCTCAACGCCGGCGGGATCGAGCACGATTGGGCGCATCCGCGGCCGCCTGGCGCTGCTTCTCGCGCAAGAGCGCGGTCGTGGTCTTCAGTGCCGCACGGCACAAGTGCAACAGCCGTGAATACAGCGCCATGTCCAGGTAGCCGCGGTCGCGCCCGTCAATCAGGTGGTTTTCCGTCTCCATGAGGGAGCCGCGAGCGAATTCCAGAAAGCGGGCGAAGTCGCCCGGCCGGAACCGCCCGAACCCTTCGCTGATGTTACTCGGGGCTGAAGCGCTCGACGCCCGTATCTGATCGCGATATCTGAAGTCTTTCGAGGCTGGCCCGGTGGCAGTAAATGCCACCACCTCGCACTTCAGTTCGTAAGACAGCTGCCAGGCAATCAGTTCCTGAAAGTGCCGCGCCACCATGCGTGACGGACAGGCATTCCCCGTGCCAGCGCGAGCACGTTAGAAACCGCAGCCGCCAAGCACCTTGCGTGATCCCACGTCAGCACCTTGCGATAAACCCGTCAGCACTTTGTGTGATCGCCCCCGTCAGCACCTTGCGTGATCCCACCCGTCAAAACGCGTTTCCGATAAACGGCAACATCCGCCCCCAGAACATCACGCCCACCCAGAGAAAAAGCGACGTGGCGGCGATGATCTTCGCCGAGGCCGGCGCATCGTCGCCGGGGCCGAGCGCGTCCACGGTGCGGGCGAGGCCGCTCAGGTTGAACACGGCGAGGTTGACGGCCGCCAGCGCCATGAAGATCAGCTTGAACGCAAACGCGATGTTGGCGACGTACTGCGACGGCGCGCCCACGAAGAACACGAGGCCGGTCAGCAGGTTGACGACGAAACCGAGGACGCCCCAGCGGACGAGCCGGTTGAGCGGTGCGACGGGCAGCCGTTTCAACGCGCCGAGCAGGCGGAGATCGAGGACGCCGACATTCCCGATGAGCAGCGCCAGGCCGATGAAGTGCAGCGTTTCGCACGTCGGCCAGATCCAGGAGTAGTACGTGATGGCCCGCGAGACCGACGTCGCCTCGAGCCACGTCGAAAACGACGTGATCACCTGAGCGCCGTCGTGTAGGCCATCAGCCGGCCGGCCGTGATAGCGCCAGCCCACAAGGCCAGGGAAGCCGCGGCGAGCAGCCGCGCGCGCGGCGACGGCACACCGGAACGGGGGAACGCCTCGCGCCTCAGCGCACGCATCACCACCACCGCCACGGCGATCAGCACCAGCTTGACGATGAACGATGGGTTGGCGGCCTTCTTGGGCGCATCGTTGATGAACAGGACCGAGCCCGACACGGCGTTCACCCAGAACCCCGCCCACATATAAGGGAACAGCGGTTCCATGTCGGCTACCGGGATCTGCGGAGCAAAGCCGAGGAGCCGCAGGCCGACCGCTGAATTCAACCCCACCAGGACGCCGAGGCCCAGCGTGTGCACGAACAACAGGCCCGGATAGACCCAGGTCGAGCCGCTCACCCACTCCCCGACGGGACTGCTGCTCAACCACGCCAGAAACGCCATCGGCCGGGAACGATAGCACCACCCGGCCGATTGTTTTTCGGGGCCGGTTGATCTAACGTGTCCCCGCCTATACTTGCACCTGCCAAGGACGCCGGGGAGCGTCGGTGCCCCGGCAGTGCCAGGCACGTGATCGTCGAATGGACAACGGGAGAAGGAGAACAACGATGAAGCTTGCAGTGCTCGGCGGGGTCGCCCTCGTCTGCGCGGCCACGGCGGTTGTGGTTGCACAAGGCCAGGCGACCGCGCCTCAGGTGCAGACCGTGATCGGCTGCGTCAAGGGTGAAGGAACGACGCAGAGCCCGTGGATTCTGGCGGGCGTGGTGATTCCCCCGCCGGCGGCCGCGCCGGCCGGACGCGGCGGCGGCCGTGGCGCAGGCGGTGGCGCCGGCCGCGGCGCCGGTGCGCCCGGTGGCGCTCCCGCCGGAGGCGCAGCCCCGCTGCCGCCAGCGCCGCCCCCGCCTCCTCCGCCGCCTCCGCCTCCTCCGCCGCCCATCGATCTGAAGATCATGGGGCTCGACATGGGCCCGTGGCGCGGTGGGCGCACGCAGGTCGAAGGCGTCATGGGCGCGCCCGGCACCCCGCGCGAATTCCGCGCGAACACCGCGCGGTCGGTTTACGGGACCTGCGCGAACAACTAAACGTTTAACGAAAGAGACGAACAAAGCCACAGAGACACAGAGGGCACAGAGAACTCTCTTCGGGAAAAAGAGAGATCCTCTGTGTTCTCAGTGCCTCTGTGGCTTTGTGGCTTTATGCGCCGATTTTGAGCAGCCGCGCCGCATTCCCGCCGAGGATTGCGACCTGCTCCTCGGCAGTCAATCCAGGCGTCTGCAGCACCGTATCCACCGGCGTGCTGCTCGCGATCGGAAAACCGAAGTCCGTCCCGATCACCACCTGGCTCGCGCCGGCCGTCGTCACGACGTGGCGCAGGTTCTGCGGGCTGTAGACGAGCGAATCGAAGTAGAGCTGCGGGCCCCGCAGGTACTCGCTGGGCTTGCGTTTCATCCGCTGACACGGGGCCTGCAGGGTGTTGCAGTTGTCGAACCGCCCGATGTAGCTCGCCAGGAAGCCGCCGCCGTGCGCGCCGATCACCTTCACCCCCGCGAACCGGTCGAGAACGCCTTCGAAGATCAGGTGCGCGAGCGCGATCGTCGTGTCGAGCGGGAACCCGATGTTGTTGCCGAGCGCCCCGGCCCCCTCAAGCCGCTTTCCCGCATCGTCGAACCCCTGCGGGTGAATCATCACGACGGTCTGCAGCTCTTCCACTTTTTTCCAGAACGGGTCAAGCTTCGGGTTCGCCAGCTCGCTGCCGTTGACGTTGGCGCCGACGATGAAGCCGCGCAGGTCGAGCTTCCTGACCGCGTAGTCGAGCTGCTCGAGAGCGAGATCCGGCTGCTGCAGCGAGACGTTCCCGAAGCCGACGAAGCGATCGCGATGCGCGGCCACGAGCTCCGCGATCTTCTCGTTCTGCAGCTTCACGATGCGGGCCGCCAGATCCGGTTCGGTGAAATACAGGAACTGGCTCGGGTGGACGCTGATGACGTGGACGTCGATCCCCTGGCGATCCATCTCGCGAAACCGCCGGTCCATCGTCGCGGCGTCAATCGCCATCGGGCTGGCGCCGAGGTTGGCCATGGCGCGGTCCACCTGCGGCAGGTCCTTCACCAGCGGCCACGCCTCGTTCACGAAGACGTGGGCGTGCATGTCGATGGTCCGGACGCGCTGTCCGCCGACGATAATCGATCGGCGCGCCGCCGCGGGTTGTGCCTGTGCGCCGAGTCCGCACGGGCAAAAGAACAGACCGCCTCCGGCCACGACGGACGTCTGAAGAAAGCGCCGGCGCGTATAGATCATGCGGCGGATGGTATCACTTCAGTCGGCAGTCAGCAGTCAGCAGTCAGCAGTCGGCAGTCGGCAGTCGGCAGTCAGCAGTCGGCAGTCGGCAGTCGGCGGTCAGCAGTCGTCAGTCACGCGGAAATGCCTGGTCAAGAGAACGTCGAGTGTGGCGGCACGGAGCAGAGCCTCGGAGTCCGTTTCGTGCGGCGCGAGGGGGCGCGCCGCGCCCTGATCGATCAGCGACCGGGCCTCTCGTGCGAGAGCGATCGCGGTTTCAAGGTCCACTCCGCCGTCCGCGTACTTTCGGAGGAGGGCGCAGCGGAATTCCTCGGCAACTGGGCGGCCGCCGATCGTACACGCGTGCAGCGATCGCCGAGGTAGAGCGGACAGGGCTGGCGGAACGCGTGCTGGCCGTTGACGTCTTCCACGGTCAGGCCGAGCGCCGTCACCAGTGCGACGTGCTCCGGCTTCACCTCGACGGCGCGGTGCAGCGCGCCGGTGCAGCAGAGACCACACGCCAGGCAGAGCGCCGATTCCTGTTCGATCACGTCTTCGATTACATCTGGGACTACGTCTGGGCAGCCACGCCCTCGACGACGCTGAGCGGGCCGCGAGTGGGGATGATGCGCGTCAGCCGGAAGCCGGCGCGCTTGAAGAGCGCCGCGAACTCGGCCTTCGTCCGCTCCTTGCCCGGCACGACCACCATCATCTGGATGTCGAGGAGCTTGCCCCAGTCGGGCGTCTCCTCCGGAGGAACCACGGCGTCGGCGACGAGGATGCGGCCCCCGGGGTTCATCGCTTCGCGGCAGTTCGTGAGCAGCTTCACACAGTGGTCGTCGTCCCAGTTGTGGAGGATGTACTTCAGCACGTACGCGTCGCCGCCCCTGGGCACCGACTCGAACATGTCGCCGCCGGCGAACGTGCACCGCGCGGCGATGCCCGCGGCGGTGAGATGGCGATCCTGGCGCGCGCGGGCGATGACGGGCGGCATGTCGAACAGCACGCCCTTCAGCTTCGGGTTCTGCGTCAGGAGCAGCGCCAGCAGGCTGCCGAATCCGCCGGCGACATCGACGACCGTACGGATGGCGGCACGCTGCCGGACCGGCCGGAACACGCGGGCGAACTCCGGGTTCTCGGTGCCCGATAAGCTCGTCATCGCCTCGCCGAAGATCTTGAGATTCTCCGGGTGCTGCTCCAGGTAGTTGTAGAACGGCATGCCGAACAGGCGATCGAACGGCAGCTGTCCGGTCTTCACGGCGTACTCGAGGTCTTCCCAGGCGTTCCACACGGGCGAGCCGATCAGGAACAGCGCGAAGCCGTGCATCGACGCCGGCACGTCCGAGCGCAGCGTGGTGCCGAGCGGCGTGAGCTTGAAGCGGCCGCCCTTCCCTTCGGTGAACACGCCGTAGCTCGCGAGCGTCCGCATCATACGGTACAGCGCCGTGGCGTTGACGCCCGCGCGTTCGGCAAGTTCGACGGCCGTGCGCGGGCCGCTCTTGAGCAGATCGGCCAGGCCCAGCCTGGCGGCGACGTAGATGAGGCGCGACACCCAGTAGCCCGCAATCAGGCTGCGCATCTCGGCTTGCGGCGACGATCGTCTCTTCGGCATGAAGCTGCATTCTATAATCAACGGCAGGAGACACCATGGAAGTGCGGCGGCTCGGCGAGTCAGGTTTCAAGGTACCGGTTCTCAGCTTCGGCACCGGCACGTTCGGCGGCGGCAATGAATTCTTCAACGCGTGGGGCGCGACCGACGTCAAGGACGCGACGCGTCTCGTGGACATCTGCCTCGAGGCCGGCGTCAACATGTTCGACACCGCGGACGTGTACTCGGCAGGGCGTTCGGAAGAGGTCCTGGGCAAAGCGATTGCCGGACGGCGCGCCCAGACGATCGTCGCCACCAAGGCGTCGTTTCGCACGGGGCCGGGCGCGAACGACCTCGGCAACTCGCGCCATCACCTGATCAGCGCCTGCGAAGCCAGCCTGCGCCGGCTGGGCACCGACTACATCGACATCTACCAGATGCACGGGTTCGACGCGCTGTCGCCCGTCGAGGAAACCCTCAGCACGCTCGAGACGCTCGTGCGGAGCGGCAAGGTGCGGTACATCGGCTGCTCGAACTTCTCGGGATGGCACCTGATGAAATCGCTCGCGGCCTCGGATCGCCGCGGCTGGCCGCGCTACCTCGCGCACCAGGCGTACTACTCGCTTGTCGGCCGCGACTTCGAGTGGGAGCTGATGCCGCTCGGGCACGACCAGGGCGTCGGCACGCTCGTGTGGAGCCCGCTCGGCTGGGGCCGGCTGACGGGCAAGATCCGCCGCAACCAGCCGCCGCCGGCGGTCAGCCGTCTCCCCAAGACGGCCGCCTACGGCCCGCAGGTCGCGGACGATCTCTTGTACAAAGTCGTCGATGCCCTGGACGAGGTCGCGAAAGAGACCGGCAGGAGCGTTCCACAGATCGCGCTCAACTGGCTCACCGCGCGGCCGACGATCTCGTCGGTCATCATCGGCGCGCGCGACGAAGAGCAGCTGCGCCAGAACCTCGGCGCCGTGGGCTGGTCGCTGACGGCCGAGCAGACGGCGAAGCTGGACGCCGCCAGCGCGCGGCCGCTGCCCTACCCCTACTGGCACCAGCGCCAGGTGGCCGACCGCAACCCGCCGCCCACGTGATGATCCCGGCTGCCCTCCGGCGCCTGACGCGGGACGGGTGGCTGCTGTTCGTCACGCGGTTCGTCCGGTTGTTCGCGTACGGGTCCGTCTCGGTCATCCTCGTCTTCTATCTGGTCGGCGCCGGCCTGAGCGAACCGCGCATCGGCACGCTCCTGGCGCTGACGCTCGCCGGCGACACCCTCGTGTCGCTGTACCTGACGACGCGCGCCGACCGGCTCGGGCGTGCGCGAGTGCTCATCGTCGGTGCGCTGCTGATGGCCGCCGCCGGCATCGTGTTCGCGTCGACCAGCAGCTTCTGGCTGCTCCTCGTCGCCGGCACGATTGGCGTCATCAGCCCCAGCGGCAACGAGGTCGGGCCCTTCCTCTCCGTCGAGCAGGCCGCGCTGTCGTCGGTCGTCGCCGACCGGGCCAGGACGGAGGTGTTCGCCTGGTACACGCTGGCCGGGTCGGTGGCGACGGCGATCGGCGCGCTGGCCGCGGGCGCGGCGACGCGCGTGCTCCAGTCCGGCGCCATGGCCAGGGGCGACAGCTACCGGACGATCGTCATCGTGTACGCGGCGCTCGGCGTCCTGCTGGCCGCGCTCTTCTCGCGCCTCTCGTCGGCCGCCGAGGCGGACACTCGCGGCGAGCGGCCGCTGCTCCGATCGACGTTCGCGAACCTCTCGGGGCTCGGCCGATCGAAGGACGTCGTGCTGAAGCTGTCGGCGCTGTTCGCGCTCGACGCATTCGCCGGCGGCTTCGTGATTCAGAGCTTCGCGGCGTACTGGTTCTACCTGCGCTTCGGCGTCGATCCCGGCACGCTCGGCGTCATCTTCTTCTGGGCGAACATCCTGGCGGGGATCTCGGCGCTGCTCGCGTCGACGCTGGCGGCGCGCTTCGGCCTCATCCGGACGATGGTGGCGACGCACCTGCCGTCCAACATCCTGTTGATCCTCGTACCGCTGATGCCGACGCTGCCGCTCGCCATCGGCGTGCTGCTGGCCCGGTTCAGCATCAGCCAGATGGACGTGCCGACGCGGCAGTCGTACCTGATGGCGGTGGTGAGCCCTGAGGAGCGATCGGCGGCCGCCGGCATCACGGGCGTCGCGCGAACGATCGGCGCCGCGGTGAGCCCGCTGTTTGTCGGCGTGATGTTCGCGCGGCCGTCATGGATCAACGTGCCCTTCTTTATCGCCGGCACGCTGAAGATCGTTTACGACTTGCTGTTGTATCGCGCGTTCGTAAGCATTCGCCCCCCTGAGGAAGAGCAGCAAAGGGCATAGAGCAGAGGGCAAAGGGCAAAGGGCTGAGGGCAGAGGACAGCGCGTCCACGGCCGACGACAGCGCGCGTAAGGGTCTCGTATCAGCGCGCGCGATGCTCCGAGTGAGACGCGAATGGCAGCGCCGTTGCGTCGTGAGATGCGCGGAGGTAAGAAAACCATGCGAGCCATTCTGATCGTCGCCACGCTCACACTCTTCACGGTGCCGCCGCTCTTCGCTCAGACCGAACGCGCCTACGTTACGGGCGCCGGCGGCTTCGCCGTGGCGCCCGACGCCACATCGCGCGATGTCGTCGGCGAGGTGGGCGTGCGCATCGCGCCCCGGCTGCTGGTCTTCGGCAACCTCGGGCGCTTTCACAACCTGCAGGCGTCCGATGCCGATCCCACCGTCACCAGCACGGCCGCCATCGCGGCGGGCACGGGGCTCGACGTCAACGGCACGTCCAGCACGCCGGCGTGGTACTCGACCGGCGGACTCCGCTTCGAAATCGCACCGAAGAGCGCGTTCACGCCGTACGTGCTTGGCGGCGTCGGCGTCGCGCGCATGACACCGACCGCGCACTTCACGTACGCGAGCGGTCTGCTGCCGGACGGCACGGCGCCGAACGCCGGCGCCGACATCACGTCCGCACTCGAGACCGCCGGCGATTACACGCAGCCGTCGGCGACGAGCTCGCTGATGTACGCCCTGGGAGGCGGCGTGGACGTGCCGGTCAAGCGCCACTGGGACGTGGACGCGGGCTACCGGTACTCACGGATCGCGGCGGACAGCCCGTTCAACGTGCAGGGCATGACGTTTGGCGTCGGGTACCGATTCTGACGAAAGGGCAAAGGGCAAAGAGCAAAGGGGAGGGACTAGGGCAACGTGAAGAGGGACCCTTGGCCCTCCCCTCTGCCCTTTGCCCTCTGCCCTTTGCCCTTTGCCGGCCAGTGGCGCCGTTCGTGATCCAGCAGCCAGACTTTCCGTTCGAGGCCGCCGCCGTAGCCGGTCAGTGATCCCGACGCCCCGATGACGCGGTGGCACGGCACCACGATCGCAATCGGGTTGGCGCCGTTGGCCGCGCCCACCGCCCGCGACGCGCCCGCGGATCCCAGCGCCTTCGCGATCGCGCCGTAGCTCGTCGTCTCGCCGGGCGCGAGCCGCCGCAACGCGTCCCACACGCGCTTCTCGAAATCGGCGCCCCGCATGTCCAGCGGAAGCCCGCTGATATCCGCGCTCGTGCCGGCAAAGTACCCGTCCAGCCACGCGCGCGCGCGGGCAATCGTCGGCGTCTCGCCATCCACGATTTCATGGGGCGGGAACCATCGCCGCAGCCGCGTCTCGAGGCCCGCGAGCCGCTTCTCCGGCCCGGTGAACTCGAGCGCGCACAGGCCTTCGCCGGAATCGAGGGCGATCATCTCGCCGAGGGGCGTGTCGAGGAGCGCGCGTGAGAGGATCATCGGCTTGTTCAAAGGATAATGCATCGATGATCGCAACGGACATCCTCGCCTCACTCCAGTCGGGTGATTTCGCCGGCCTGCGCGCCGCGCTCACGAGCCTGCGGCCACCCGAGGTGGCCGACGCGCTGTCCAGGCTCTCGAAGGGCGACCTCGTCATCGCCTTCCGCGTGCTGCCCAGGCGGTTCGCCTCGGACGTCTTTGAATATTTTCAGCCCGCCCTGCAGGAGACGCTCGTCAAGACGATGGGCCAGGAAGACGTCGCGGCGGTGCTGAACCACATGTCGCCCGACGATCGGACGCTGCTGTTCGGCGAGCTGCCCGCCAACGTCACGAAGCACCTGCTGTCGCTGCTGACGCCGGTCGAACGGACCGAAGCGGTCACGCTGCTCGGCTACCAACCCGGAACGATCGGCCGGCTCATGACGCCGCACTACATCGCTGTCCGCGAAGACTGGACGGTCCAGCAGGTGATGGACTACGTCAGAACGCACGGCCACGACAGCGAAACGCTGAACGTGATCTACGTCATCGATGAGAACGGATTGCTCATCGACGACATCCGGATGCGCGAGTTCCTCGTCGTGCCGCTCACCAGGCATGTCTCCGACCTGATGGATCGCCGGTTCGTCGCGCTCAGGGCCACCGACGCTCAGGACGCGGCCGTCGAGGTCTTCAAACGCGAGGACCGCACGGCCCTTCCGGTCACCGACACCCAGGGCATCCTGATCGGGATCGTCACCGTGGACGATGCGCTCGACGTGGCCGAGCGGAGGGCGACGCGCGAGATGCAGCGCGTCGGCGGATCGGAAGCGCTCGACGAACCCTACATGGACATCGCGCTCATGCGCATGGTGAAGAAGCGCGCGGGCTGGCTGGTGATCCTGTTCCTCGGAGAGATGCTGACGGCAACGGCCATGGGGTTCTTCGAACACGAGATCGCGCGCGCCGTCGTGCTGGCGCTCTTCGTGCCGCTCATCATCTCGAGCGGCGGCAACTCCGGGTCGCAGGCCTCGACGCTGGTCATCCGGGCGATGGCCGTCGGCGAGCTGCGTCTGAAAGACTGGTGGCGCGTCGTCCGGCGCGAGGCCGTGTCGGGGCTGCTGCTCGGGCTCATCCTCGGGACCATCGGGTTTCTGCGCATCAGCATCTGGTCGATGTTCTCGACGCTCTACGGCCCGCACTGGGCGCTCGTCGCGACGACGGTCGGGCTGGCGCTGGTGGCGATTGTTCTCTGGGGCACGCTGGTGGGGTCGATGCTGCCGCTCATCCTGCGCCGGCTGGGCTTCGATCCGGCCACGTCGTCGGCGCCGTTCGTGGCGACGCTCGTGGACGTCACCGGCCTGGTGATCTACTTCTCGGTGGGGCTCGTCGTCCTCAAGGGCACCCTGCTGTAGTGGACGCCCGGTAGACGTAGTCGACGGCGAACGGCTTGCCGCCGTCCTCGCCTTCGATCCGGGCGGTGAGCTCGTTCACGCCGGACCGGCGATAGATGATGCGTTTCAGGTGATCGGCGTGGCCGGGGTTGAGGAAGACGATCTCGGATCCGGAATTCGACGCCATCCTGAAGTCGACGGGCGGACGCCCGCCGGGCTGGGCGACGAAGAAGACGCCGTCGCTTCTCGACTCGATGCGCATGAACTCGAAGCTTCTGGTCTCGCCGCCGATCACGGTGCGGCTCATGCCGATCAGCGTGTCGCTGGCCGGCCGCGTCCAGCGTTCCTCGATGCACGCGCCGCCGCGCGTCGTTTCCCAGCTGCCCGCCATCCAGGCGAGGCTCTGGAGACTTGCCGGAGGCGGCGGCTGCTGCGGCGGCAGTCCCGTGGCCAGCACCACCAACGTCGAGAGCAGGATGGCGTTGCCCGGCATCAACACCGCTCAGTATAGACACGATGGCCTTCCGCCGGCGTCAGACGTGGTTGCGGAGCATCAGCTCGTCGGGGTGTGGATCCAGATACACCTGCCCGGCGAGATAGGCCACGCCGCAGCGCCGCACGTGGTGCCGCAACAGCGTGATCGGCACGACGAGCGGGACATGCCCGGCGACGTAGGCGTTGATGACCTCGAGGAGCTCGTGGCGCGAAGCGCTGTCGAGCACGTCCTTCAGGTGCCCGGCCATGTGCTGCAGCACGTTGACCTGCCGGCGTGGTGTCGCGATCACCTGCAGCGTCTCCATGAACAGGGTCGTGTAGTCGCGCTGGAGCGCCGGGCGCCGCAGCGACTTCGCGCCCGCGACCAGCCGGCCCAGGCGACGATACGTGTCGGGGACGTGCGCGAGCAGCGTCATCTTGTGCGCGGTATGGAACCGTACCAGATCGCCCAGCGTCCAGCGTCCCTCGAAGAGCCGCGTCAGCCGGTCGTACGCGAAGACGCGCTCGATGAAGTTCTCCCGGAGCTTCGGATCGCTCAGCCGGCCTTCCTCTTCGACCGGGAGCAACGGAAAGCGCTCGATCAGAGCGCCAGCGAACAGCCCGCGTCCGGACCGGGTCGGCACCCCGCTGGCATTGTAGACACGCACGCGCTCGAGGCCGCAGGTTGGGGAGTCCTTCTTCAGCACGAATCCGCGGAGCCGTTCGCCGGCCAGCTCGTCGAGCCGTTTGGCGGAGTACCGCCGCACCAGGTCCGTGTGATCCTGCCCCGTCTTCGTCGTGACCAGACGCAGGGCGGTGTGACGGAGCGTCAATCGCAGCGCCTCGCGCGGAGAGCCCATTCCGCTTTCGAACTCAGGGCACACCGGGACCCATTCCACGAAACGGCCGAGCAGACCCACGAGGAATTGATCGCGCTTGTGCCCGCCGTCGAACCGGACGCGTTCCCCCAGCAGGCACGACGACACGCCGAGACGAACGGGAGCTTCGGGCAACGTCATCGAACGGGCGGCGGGCCTTCGGCACGCGCGGGCGCCAACGCCGACCCCAGCGGCAACGGCGTGCCCGAGCGGTAGCGATTCCACGTCTGCAAGATCACGTCGGCCATCATGTCCAGAAACACCGAATTGTCGTTGACCGCCCCCGCCTGGGTTATCGCGAGGCCCTAGTGATAGCAGTACGAATCTGGTCTTGTCAATCTTTTGTCCATGACAAATGATTGACACATACGCCGATTCGCGCTACGCTGCCGTCATATGGGGCTCACGATCAGGCTTGCCGTCAACTACTCGACGCTGCGGCAGTGGCCGCTCGCGCTCGCGCTGACCGACGTCGCCTGGGGAGCGGCGGCGTCCGCCGCGTGTGCCGTCGCCGTCCGGATGGTGGTCCGGTGAGGAAACCACGCGAGTCGCCCGCGCATTACCCCATCCGCGCCGTCTCCAAGCTGACCGGCATCGGCATCGACACGCTGCGCGCCTGGGAGCGCCGTCATCGCGCCGTGACGCCCGTCCGCGACGACCGCGGACGGATGTACACGGACACCGACATCGCGCGCCTTCGGCTCCTGCGCAGTGCGGTGGAGCACGGCCACAGCATCGGCCGCCTCGCGGGGCTCGCCGACAACGAACTGCGCCGCCTCGCCGCGATCGCCGGCGCGGTCGCCGGGCCCGCGCCCGATCCGGCGCGACAGACGTCGCTCGACACAACAACGCTCGAGGCCGCCCTGCACACGTACGACGCAGCGGGCATTGATCAGGAGATCGCCCGCCTGGCGTCCGTCCTCCGTCCCCTCGACCTTCTCCGGGACGTGCTGATGCCGGTGCTCGTGCAGGTCGGCGACGACTGGCATCGGGGACGCACCCGCATCGCCCAGGAGCACCTGATGTCCTCGGCCGTACGGCATATCCTCGGCTCGTTCCTCCGCCTCCACACACGCCGGGATGTGCCGGCCCGGTTGCTCTTTACGACGCCCTCGGGCGACCGTCATGAGATCGGCACGCTTGGCGCCGCGATGCTCGCGGCCAGCGCCGGCCTGGGCGTCGCCTATCTCGGGCCCGATCTGCCCGCACGTGACATCGTCGAAAGCGTGAAGCCGGCGGGCGCACAAGTGCTGGTGCTGGGCCTGACGATGACACCGGCCGTAAAGGCGACGGAGCGGGAACTTCGCACGATCGTCCGCGATATTCCTCAGGGCGTGGAGCTGTGGGCGGGCGGACGCGGCGCCGAGAAGCACGCCTCACTCATCACGCCGCGGGGACTCGTCCTTGGCGACTACGCCGTGTACCAGCAGGAACTCGTCCGCGTCGGGGGACGCCTCGCGTGAGACCCGTGATCAAGGCTCTCGTGCTGACACTCCTCGCGGCCTCCGCAGCTGCACAGGACACCGCCGGCGTGGGCGCGATCAGCGGCGTGGTGGTGAACGCCGCCGGCCAGCCGGCCGAGGGCGTGCGCGTCTGCGCCCTCGACACCGCGTCCTGTGCCACCAGCGACGCCCGCGGCGCCTTCCGCATCGGCGACCTGCGTGCGAATACCTATCGGCTGGAAATTCTGCCCCTCGAAGGCCTGCCCTTCACCAGCGACCCGGTCGACGTACGCGCCGGGCTTGACGGCACCGTGGAAATCACGCTCCCCAGAGCGGAGAGCTTCGAGCAAACCGTCACCGTGACCGCGCCCGCGTTCCAGGCGCCTGTGGAGGTGAAGAACTCGGGCTTCGTGGTGTCGCCGCGCGAAATTCTCAAGAGCGCCGGGGCTCTCCAGGACGTGTCGCGTTACGTGCAGGGGCTGCCAGGCGTGGCGATCGGCAGCAACGACTTCCGCAACGACATCATCGTTCGCGGCGGCAGCCCGCTCGAGAACCTGTTCGTCGTCGACAACGTGGAGATTCCCAACATCAACGCTTTCGCGAACTTCGCGTCGGCTGGCGGCACGGTAAGCCTGCTCGATGCCGAGCTCCTGCAGGATGTGACCTTCCTGACCGGCGGGTACCCCGCGCCCTACATCAACCGCACGTCGAGCGTGCTGCAGGTGACCCAGCGCGAGGGCAACCGCAAGAAGTTTGGCGGGTGGGCCACGCTCGGTTTTGCCGGCGCCGGCGCCATTCTCGAAGGGCCCATCAACTCGGGAAAGGGCTCGTGGGTGGTGTCGGCCCGAAGAAGCTTCCTGGATCTGTTCACCCAGGACGTGGGGTTCGGCGGCGTGCCGGTGGTATCTTCGTTCAACGCGAAGGCTGTGTACGACCTCACGCCACGCGACCGCATCTGGATGGTCAACATCGCGGGGATCGACGAGATTCGGCTCGGCCTGACCGCCTCCACCGACCTCGAAGACCAGATTGCCAACTTCGACATCCGCTACGACGGCTGGCGCAGCGCCACGGGCTTCAACTGGCAGCGCACTTTCGGGTCGCGCGGCGTCGGACTGCTCGGCATCACCCACTCCGAGGCCAAGGTAGGCCAGCAGGTGAAGGATTTGGTGGCGCAGGGCGTGCCGCCGCCGGGCGTGCCGCCTGAGGTCATCATCGCGCGCAGCCCCGTCGTCTACTTCGAGGACTCGCGCGAGGGCGAGACCACGATCAAGTACGACCTCACGCTGCACCTGCCGTTCTTCGATACGGTGCAGACCGGCGGCAGCTTCAAGACGTTCCGCATCAACTACACCGCGGAATCACCCTACGGCAACGACACGCCGTACTCGCCCGTGCCGGGCATCGACCCGTTCTTCCTCGACACGCGCTTCCGGTCGTACCAGACCGGCGCCTACCTGCAGGCGTCAAAGCAGGTGGCACCGCGTGTCGGCCTCACGCTGGGCGGACGCTTCGACCACTACGACATCCTGTCGCAGGCCCGGTTCAGTCCGCGCGCGGGCGTCAACGTGCGTCTCACCGACACGCTGTCGTGGAACTCGAGCGCCGGATCCTACTATCAGCAGCCAGCGTTCCTCTTCGTGTCGGCGTTTCCCCAGAACGCGTCGCTCGTGCCCTGGCGCGCCAACCACTACGTGACGGGCCTGGCCTGGTCGCCCGACGCCGCTCTCCGGGTGACGGCCGAGGCGTATCGGAAGACCTACACCGACTACCCGGTCGCGAGCGATCTGCCCCCGGTGTCGCTCGCCAACATCGGCGACACCTTCGCCGTGCGCGAGATCCTGTTTCCGCTGACGAGCGCCGGCGAGGGGTACTCCGAGGGCGTCGAGTTCTTCGTTGAGAAGCGCCTCACCTCGAAGCTCTATGGCCAGGGCAACCTGTCGTTCTCGCGCACGCGGCACGCGGGTCTCGACCGCGTGCTCAGGCCCGGCTCGTTTGACTATCCGCTGGTGTTCAACCTGCTCGGCGGCTATCGGCTGTCGCCGAAGTGGGAACTCTCCGCGCGCCTCTCGTTTCTGTCGGGCCGGCCGTTCACACCGTATGACCAGGCGGTGTCCACGGTGCAGCGGCGCGGCGTGTACGACCTCGCGCGCGTCAACGCCGAGCGGGCGCCCGACTACGGCCGCATCGACGTACGCGTGGACCGGACCTTCGCCGTCGGCGGGCAGCCGCTCAACATCTTCCTTGGCGTGCAGAACGTGACCAACCGCCGCAACTTCGCCAGCTACAGCTGGAACCGCCGCACCAACACCCAGCAGTTCGGTGAGCAGCAGGGCATCTTCCCGATCCTCGGCCTCGACTGGCGGTTCTAATCCCCTATGTCCCATATCCTCGGCGTCGCCTGTTTCACCGGACTACTCGTGATCTCGACGGCTAGCCTTCGAGCGGGCGCCACCCGGGAATCCTTGCGGGTGGGCGATCCGCTGCCCGAACTCAAAGGGCAGTTCTTGACGGGCCGCGACGCCGTGCTGCCAGGGGCGGCGTCTGGCAAGGTCGCCCTCGTCGCGATGGGTTTCACCTACCAGTCCCGCTTTCCGGTCGAAGCGTGGGCGGAGTGGTACCGAACGGCAATCGGCTCGAGGCCCGACGTCATGTTCTTCGAGGTCCCGATGATTGGCGGGTTGGCGAAGCTCGGCCGGTGGTTCATCGACAGAGGGATGCGAAACGGAACTCCTCCGGAACTGCACGAGCGCGTCATCACGGTCTATGCAGGCACGGGCGACTGGAAGCAACGGCTCTCCTCTTCTCCTCAGCACGAAGACGATGCCTACCTTGTCGTCCTCGACAGGGAGGGAGTCGTACGGTGGCTCCATCACGGCGCATTCGAGCAGTCCCGGGCCGTCGAACTGCAGGGCGTCCTCACGTCGCTCGCAGACGCCCCGGAACGGCGGATCGAGCCGTGAGCGTGTCCCGGCGGGAATCGACAGCACCGGCCGTACTCGTGACCGGCGCAACCGGCTACATCGGCGGGCGGCTCGTGCCTGCGCTCGAAGCGACGGGTGTCAGGCTTCGCTGCCTCGCCCGGCATCCCGAAGTGCTCGAGTCGCGCGTCGCGCCGACCACCGAAGTCGTCCCTGGCGATCTCTTCGATGCGGCGTCGCTCGATCGCGCCATCGCCGGCATCGACGTGGCGTAGTACCTCGGAAGGCCTCGAAACCCGGTTACCGTGCGTATATGGCCTGGCACGCACGCCGGCCTTCTTCCCACGATTTCCAAGGCGGATCGTGAAAACAGCTACCATTCCGTGAAGGAGCGACACCGCATTGAGCCCGGCAAAAGACAACGGCGCACCACGCGGGTTTGGCGGTCTCGGACTCGTCGACGAGCTGTCCGCGGCCGTGAGTGCGCTCGGCTACGAGGAAGCGACACCCGTTCAGCGTGAAGCGATTCCGTTGCTGATTGCCGGAAAGGATCTGCTGGCCAAGGCAGCGACCGGCACCGGCAAGACGGCCGCCTTCGCGCTGCCGATGCTGCAGACGCTCTTTCAGGATGCCGAGAGCCGGCGCCACACGGGCGGCCTCGTGCTCGTCCCCACGCGCGAGCTGTCGATGCAGGTCGCTGAAGCCATACACAAATACGCCAAGGGCGTCGGCGTCTCGGTGGTGCCCGTTTACGGCGGCGCGGCGATTTCGACGCAGATCCGCACGCTCGAGCGCGGCGCCGGCATCGTCGTCGCCACGCCCGGCCGCGCCCTCGATCACATCCGGCGCGGGACGCTGAAACTCGCCCACCTGCGCATGCTCGTGCTGGACGAGGCGGACGAAATGCTGGACATGGGCTTCGCGGAGGACCTCGACGCGATCCTCGAGGCGACGCCCAAGGGGCGGCAGACGGCGCTGTTTTCCGCCACGATGCCGTCGCGCATCCTGTCCATCGCGCAACGCCACCTGAAGGACCCGGCGCGCGTGACGATCGCGAACGAGAAGACTGCGGCCGGCAAACTGCCGCGCGTGCGGCAGCTGGCGTACCTCGTGCCGCGCGCCCACAAGCCGGCCGTCCTCGACCGCGTGCTGGACATGGAGAATCCGACGTCCGCGCTCGTGTTCTGCCGCACGCGTCTCGAAGTCGAGTCGCTCGTCGAGACGCTGAGTGCGCACGGCCGCCGCGCGCAAGCGCTGCACGGGGGGATGGAACAGCGGCAGCGGGACCGCGTCATGCAGATGTTCCGGGGCGGCAAGGCCGATTTGCTCGTCGCCACCGACGTCGCCGCCCGCGGCCTCGACATCGAACATCTCTCACACGTCGTCAACTACGACGTGCCCGCGTCCGCGGAGGCGTATGTCCATCGCATCGGCCGCACGGGACGCGCGGGCCGCGCCGGCACAGCCATCATGCTCGTGGAGCCGCGCGAGCATCGTCTGCTGCGCACCATCGAGGCCTTCACGAAGCAGAAGATCGACGTCGCCACCGTGCCGACCGTGGCCGAGCTCAAAACCCGGCGACTGGACGTGACGAGAGCCTCCATCCGGGAGCGGATCCTGGCGGGGGATCTCGACGACGTGCGTGTGGTCGTCGAGTCGCTGGCGCAGGAGTTCGATCTCGCCGACATTGCGGCCGCCGCCGTGAAGCTGGCGCACGCGGCCGAGGCTGGGGACGAATCGGCACGCGACATCCCGGCCGTCGCACCGCCAGCTGCGAAGCACGCACCGCGGCACGTTTCGGCTCGCGGAGGCGGAGACTCGATGGAAGACGCCATCCGGCTGTTCATCGGCGCCGGACGCGAGGCGGGTATCCGTCCGGGCGATCTCGTCGGTGCCATTACCGGCGAGGCGGGAATCGCGTCGAGGGACCTGGGCGCGATCGAGATCGCCGATCGTTTTTCGCTGATCGACGTCCCCGAATCGCGCGCCGAGGAGATCATGGCTGCGCTTCGAGCCACGACGCTTCGCGGGAAGAAGGTGACGGTGCGACGCGATCGTGGTCCGTCTATTCGACCATCTTGACGAGGCCCTCGCCGACCTTGAAGCGGACGAATGCGCCGATCGTCATCGCCGATCCGGCCGACGTAGCCGCCTCGCACAGGGCCTCTTCGACACGCTGATCGGGGTTCAGCACGAACGGTTGCAGGCTGAGCACAACCTCATCTAAGTACTTGCGCATCCGGCCCTCGACCATCCTCTCGACGATCGCCGCCGGCTTGCCCGTCTGCTCTGCCTGTTCGGTCAGCGCCGTTCGTTTCTCCGCCACGACCTCCGGCGGAATCTCGTCCGGCGACACCCACAACGGAGCGCTCGCGGCGATGTGCATGGCGATGGCGCGGCCGATACCGTGGAGGGCGTCCGCCGGAGCCCCGCTCTCGAGCGCGACGAGCACGCCGATGCGGCCGAGGCCGGGAGCAGCGGCGCCGTGGACATAGGATGCGATCGCGCCGGCGCGGGCCGACACAGACGCGGCGCGCCGCACGGTGACGTGTTCGCCGGTCCTCGCCGTCAACCGGACCATCAGGTCGGAGACACGTCCGTCACCGTCCGGCGCCGTGGCGTCGAGCAGCGCGTCGCGATCGCCGTTCACGTCGAGTGCGAGTCGAGCCAACGCCGACGCGGCCTCCTGGAACGCGGGCGTGCGGGCCGCGAAATCCGTCTCCGTGTTGAGCTCCACGATCGCGCCCCTGTTGCCGTCCACCACGAGGCTCACGAGCCCTTCGGCAGCCACGCGACTGGTCTTTGCCGACGCCTTCGACGCCTCCGCCGCACGCAGGCGATCGACGGCCGCCTCGAAGTCGCCCTGCGTCTCCGCCAGCGCGTTCTTGCAGGCGATCACGCCCGCACCGGTTTTCTCGCGGAGCGTCTTCACAAGGGTGGTACTGATTTCAGCCATGGTGATGGTCCCGTCCTACGACTCCAGAAGGGCGTTGATGAACTTGAGCAGAGGCGCGATGGTGGTGATGCTGCCGATCAGGATCACCTTCAAGCGGGAGCGTTCCTGGTCGTAGATGGTGTCGATGCGCAGCGGCCCGTCGTCCTCGGAGCGTCCCTTGGCGGCAGCCATCAGCGCGTTCGTGACACGGCTGGCCGAAGCAAAGTCGATGGCCTCGATCTGAACGATGCTGGAGACCTCGACGTGGCGCCGAGTTGTGTCGCTCGCAACCACCTGCGAGGCTGGCGCGCCCTGCCCGGTCAAGGCATCGAGATCAGCCTGCGCGATGCGGTATTGCTTGCCGATACGGACGCCCTTCAGCCTGCCGTCGCGGACGTAATTCCGCACGGTCCTGACGTGCAAGCCCAGCTGCGAGGCCACCTGCTCAACCGAATAGAAGTGCTCTGATGCCACCATTTGGTCTAATAATACTCTATTTATCCTTATATGACAAGTATATATAACCTTATACTACCTTATATATCACTTACGGCGCGCCAGTCGTCCTGACAACGCGCTTGAAGACCACGGTATGTTGTGAGACGCTGCGGCCACTGATGAAGCGCAGAGCGGTGGCTGCGGCGTGCTTCGGCATCGTGTCCGCACTGCTCGGCCCCGTCGAAGCCGCCCGGGCCGTCCAGGCCGCCGGACAAGCTTCCACGGCGGCGCCAGCGGCCCGGCACCGGGCCCTGCTCGACCAGTACTGCGTGACCTGCCACAACGACCGGCTGAAAACCGCGCAGCTCTCCCTCGAGCACTCGGATCTCTCCACAGTCGGCGATCATCCCGAGCTCTGGGAAAAGGTCGTGCGAAAACTGCGTGCCGGCGTGATGCCGCCGCCGGACGTGAGGCGGCCGCCGCTGGCGGATTACGAGGGGATGCGAGACTGGCTGGAAGCCGAAATCGATCGGAAGGCCCCGCGCGTCAGCCCGGGCAGCGTCGTGCTCCACCGGCTGAACCGCACCGAGTACGCCAACGCGGTCCGCGACCTGCTGGACCTCGACATCGACGCGGCGACGCTGCTGCCGCCTGACGATTCGGCCCGGGGCTTCGACAACATCGCCGGCTCGCTGACGATCTCCCCGACGTTGCTCGAGTCCTACACGACCGCGGCGGCTCGCGTCGCACGCATGGCGGTGGGCTACTGGAAGACGCCGACCGAGGCGACGTATCTCGCGCCGGGCGACACGTCGCAGAACCAGCACGTCGAGGGGCTGCCGCTCGGCACGCGCGGAGGGATGATCGCGCACCACGACTTCCCCGCCGACGGCGAATACAAGTTCTCAATCCAGAACTTCGGAATCGGCAGCTTCATTCCCGGCGAGCAGCTCGAGCTCGTCATCGACGGCGAGCGCGCCCACGTCTTCAAGTACCAGGGCGTCGGGCTGAGCCAGGGCATGTCGGGCGAAGGCGACGGCTCGCTCGACGTGACAATCCCCGTCAAGGCCGGCTCGCGCGTCGTCGGCGCGACGTTTGTCGCGAGGAACTATCGTCCCAGCCTCGACATGATCCGGCAGTACGATCGCAAGTCGCTCGAGAACAACAGCATCCCGCAGCTCCAGTACTACCCCGCGATCGGGTTTCTGCGAATTCAGGGCCCGTTCAGCGCACAGCGTCCCGCCGACTCCCGCAGCCTCCAGAAGATCCTGACGTGTCGTCCCGCCGGCGCCGTGCAGGAAGAACCCTGTGCGCGCACGATCCTGACGACGCTGGCTCGACGCGCGTACCGACGCCCGGCCGCGCCGCAGGACGTGAACGCGCTGATGCGGTTCTACGCCGACGGCCGCCGCGCGGGGACGTTTCAGGACGGCGTCGAGCTGGCGTTGCGGCGGCTGCTGACGAGCCCGCAGTTCCTCGTCCGCGCCGAGAAGGAGCCAGCGGCCGTGCCCGCCGGCCGCGCGTACCGCATCAGCGACCTCGAGCTCGCGTCGCGCCTCTCGTTCTTCCTCTGGAGCAGCATCCCGGACGATCGGCTCATCAGTCTCGCGAGCCAGGGAAGGCTGAGCGACCCCCTCGTGCTCGCGCAGCAGGTGCGGCGCATGCTCGCCGATCCGCGGTCGGACGCGCTCGTCCACAACTTCGCCCAGCAGCTGCTCTACCTGCGGAACCTGCCGGCCACTTCGCCCGACGGCGTCTTCTACCCAGACTGGGACGACGAACTGCGGCAGGGATTCAGGCGCGAGGCCGAGCTGTTCTTCGAGAGCATCATGCGCGAGGACCGCAACGTGGTCGATCTGCTGACGGCGGACTACACGTTCGTCAACGAGCGCCTCGCGCGGCACTACGGGATCCCCAACATCTACGGGTCGCAGTTCCGGCGCGTGACACTGGGGCCCGAGCTCGACGCGCGCCGCGGGCTGCTCGGCAAGGGCAGTTTTCTCGCCGTCACCTGGACGCAGAATTTCAGGACGTCGCCGGTCAAGCGCGGCGTGTGGGTGCTCGAGAACATCCTGGGGACTCCCCCGCCCGAGCCGCCGCCGAACGTGCCGCCGCTCGAGGACGCGACCGCCGGCTCGCAGAAGGTGCTCACGCTGCGCGAGCAGATGACCGCGCACCGCAAGAACCCGCCATGCGCGGGCTGCCACAAGATCATGGACCCGATCGGCTTCGCCCTCGACAACTTCGACGCCGACGGCAAATGGCGGGCGAAGCAGGGCGGGGAGGGCGGCACGCCCATCGACGCCTCGGTGACGCTGTACGACGGCCAGGCCGCGAACGGGCCCGCCGGGCTGCGGCAGGCGCTGCTGCGCTATTCGCCGCAGTTCGTCCGGATGTTCACCGAAAAGACGATGACGTACGCGCTGGGCCGCGGGGTGGAATACACTGATATGCCTGTCCTGCGGTCCATCGTGCGCGACGCCGCGGGCCACGACAACCGGTTTTCCACGATTGTCCTGGGCATCGTCCGGAGCGCGCCGTTTCAGATGCGGGTCAAAGGAAGTGAGAACTTAGAACTAAGAAGTAAGAACTAAGAAGTTCTGCCTTGCAGTTCCAACTTCTAAGTTCTAACTTCTAAGTTCGAAGCCGGGAGCAGCCAATGTTCATCTCGAAGAAGCATCTCCCGCGGCGGACGTTTCTGCGCGGCGCGGGCGTGACCCTGGCGCTGCCGCTGCTCGAGTCGATGGTTCCGGCGCTGACGCCGCTGCGGCTGACGGCCGCGGCGCCCGTGAAGCGCTTCGTCGGCATCTGGCATCCGCACGGCGCGGCGCCCGGCTACTGGAGCCCGCTCAAGGAAGGCCGGGACTTCGACTTCTCGTTCATCACGAAGCCGCTCGAGCCGTTCCGCAGCCGCACCGTCCTCATCACGGGCCTCGACATGCCCGAGGCCATGGCCACCGACGACGAGCCCGGCGGCGATCACGCGCGCGGCGCGGTGCTGCTGTCCGGCACGCGGCCGCGGCGGAATGCCGTGAGCCCGTTCCTGGGCGCGACGATCGACCAGACGATCGCCGGCAAGTACGGCCAGGACACGATCCTGTCGTCGCTGCAGCTCGGCGTCGAGGACACGGGGAACTTCGGCAACTGCAACTGGGGCTACAGCTGCGCGTACACGAACTCCATCTCGTGGGCCTCGCCCACGCAGCCGCTGCCGACGCAGGTGAACCCGCGCGTCGTCTTCGAGCGGCTGTTCGGCGACGGCACGAGCGCCGAGGAACGCCTCGCGGGACGGAAGCAGAACGCCAGCATCCTGGACTCGGTGACGCAGGAGCTGGGCTTGTTCAAGCGCGACCTCGGGGCCGGCGACCGCGCGCGCCTCGACACGTACCTCGAGAACGTGACCGAGCTCGAGCGCCGGATCCGGATCGCGATGGAGAACTCCGTCAAGGAACCTAATGAGGATGTCCCGTTCGGGCTGCCGGAGAGCAAGCACGTTCACTTCCGGCTGATGTACGACCTCATGGCCCTCGCCTTCGAGGGCGACATCACGCGCTCAGCGACGTTCATGCTCGGCCGCGACCTTACCGGCACGAGCTTTCCGGAATCGGGCTTCACCGGCGGCTGGCACGGGACGTCGCACCACGGCGACAAGCCGGAGAACGTCGCGAACTACGCGAAGATCAACCGCTACCACGTGCAGAACCTGGCGTACTTCTGCGACAAACTGAAGAACACGCCCGACGGCGACGGCTCGCTGCTCGACCACGTGCTGATCTACAAGGGCAGCAACATGGGCAACTCGCACCGCCACGCGCACGAAAAGGTCCCGGTCATCCTGGTCGGCGGCATCGACGGCACGTTCAAAGGGAACCGCCACCTGGTGTTCCCCGACAACACCCAGCGCACGTCGAACATGCTCCTGAGCATCCTGCACCTGTACGGCATCGAGCAGGAGAAGATCGGCACCAGCACCGGACGGCTGCAGCCGCTGGAAATGGTCTAGCGACGACATCACGCGTCATGGGAACCACAAAGCACACCAAGATTACAAAGAGACCCGTACCCTTTGTGATCTTCGTGACCTTTGTGGTTCAAGTCTCATTGGCTCTGGCGCGGCCAGCTTCTGCGCAGCTCGCCGGAAAACCAATCCGCCCGCAGGTCGATCCGCCGAAGGGCCAGGTCCGGTCGATCATCTTCAAGTCCTGCACGTCCTGCCACGGCATCGACGACTACGCCTATACCGCGCTCGACCGCGCCGGGTGGAACGCCCTCATCGACGCGAAGCACAAGGATCAGAAGGTCGCGATTCCGGACGCGGACCGCGACGTGCTCCTCGACTGGATTGTGTCGAGGTTCGGCCCGACGTCGCGTCCGTTCCCGCGCGCCTACGTGCCGCCGGAGATCACGACGTTCTTCAGCGACGCCGAGGCCGAAGCGCTGGTCAGCCGCGCCTGCACGACGTGCCACGGCGCCGAGCGCGTGAACGATGCCCGCTACAGCGCCGACCGCTGGCGCGTCGTCTCGCTCGACATGCGGCAGCGCGGCGCGAAGCTCGGCGATGAAGAGCTCGAGAAACTGGTCGAGTGGCTGGCACGCGTCAAGGGGACGAATCCGAACCAATGAATACGGGGCGGGCAGGTCAGGCGGGCCGGGCAGGCGGGGCGGGCTGGTTGGTCCTCGCGCTCGCCTCCACTCAGCTGCTCGCGCAGAGCCATGAGATCACATTCACGGCGACCTCCGCGAACGTGAAGGAGCCGGGCAGCCCGGTGCGGATTCGGCTGAACCGCTGGTCCACCGACGAGGAGCGAAGTCCGGTGCTCGCCGCGTTGACGCCCGCGGCGGACGCGGCCGCTGGTGGAGCGAACGCAGCCAGCGCCCCAGGCGCCTCGGCCCGCGGAGCGGCGGGGCGCGGTCGAGGAGGCCGGGGACGTGGCCGGGGCCGGGGCGAGGCCGCGGTGCCCCAGAGCCCGATCGCCGCGCTGACGGCCGCGATCAGCCGGGCGCCCACGGTCGGCTACATCTGGACGACGGACGTAACGGGATACTCGATCAAGTACGCCTACCACGCCGCGCAGCCCGGCGGCGGCGAGCGGATCGTGCTGGCCACCGACCGGCGGCTCGGCGCGTATTCACCCGGGTGGAAACCGGCCCAGGGCGCCGACGCGTCCGCGAAGGCGGCGGCCGCGGCGACGGACTACGATTTCACGCTCGTCGAAATCCGGCTCGACGGAAAGGGCTCCGGCGAAGGGAAAACGTCCCTCACCGCGAGAGTCGTCGCCGACAGCGAGGCGCACACGCTCGCCCTCGACAACTACGCCGCAACGCCGGCAACCCTCGAACACGTGACGCGCTAGCGGAGTACGACATGACCATCCCACGGGTGCTTGGATCCCTGCTCGTCGTGACGCTCTTCGCCGCACAGGCCGGCGCCGCCACCAGCGAGGTCGCGGACGCGGCGATGAAAGGCCATCGCGACGCCGTCCGCGCGGCACTGGCGCGCAAAGCCGACGTCAACGCGCCCCAGGTCGACGGCACCACGGCGCTTCACTGGGCCGTGCGCGCCGACGACGGGGAAATGGCGGATCTGCTGATTCGCGCGGGCGCCCGCGCATCGGCCGCAAACCGTGAAGGCATGACGCCGATGCAGCTGGCAGCCGCCAACGGCAGCGCCGCGATGATCGTGCGGCTCATCAAGGCCGGCGCCGACCCGAACGCGCCGCTCACCGAATACGGGGACACGGCGCTCATGATGGCCGCGCGCACCGGTAAGACCGACGCGATCGAGGTGCTGCTCGAAGGGGGCGCGAAGGTCAACGCCGCGGAGACCTGGGGCGGCACGACGGCGCTGATGTGGGCGGCGGCCGAACGCCATCCGGCGGCGGTCAGGGCGCTCATCGACCACGGCTCGGACGTCAACGCGCGATCGAACTTCGTGGCGGCGGCCAACGGCCGCGGCTTCGAAGGCCGGACACCCTCGGCTCGCACCTCCGGACAGGGCGCGGAGGAGTTCGCGAGCGGGTCGCTGACGCCCCTGATGTTCGCGGCCCGCGAAGGCGACGTCGAGTCGGCGCGGCTGCTGACGGCGGCGGGCGCGGACGTGAACGCCATCGCCGGAGACGGCAAAGACGCGCTCGGCCTGGCGATCTTCAACGGGAACTACGAGCTGGCGTCATTCCTCATCGACAGCCGGGCATCCGTCAACAGGGAGGACACGCAGGGCTTCACGCCGCTCTTCTGGGCCGTCGACCGCCGCAACATGGAAACGGCGCCCAACTTTCCCTGGATGGTCACCGCGGACCCGCTGCCGCTCATCCGGAAACTGCTCGACGCCGGCGCGAACCCGAACGCCCTCGTCAACAACACGCCCCGCGCGCGGATGCGCGCCGGTTCGCCGCGCATCGTCTTCGCCACGCCCCTGATGCGGGCCGCTTTTTCCGGCGACCTGGAGCTGGTGAAACTGCTGCTCGCGCACGGCGCCGACGCGCGGATCACGTCGAAGGACGGCGAGACGATGGTCGAGGCGGCCGCCGGCCTCGGGTTCATCCAGGGCTACAGCAAGGGCCGCACGCCCGCCGAGCGGCTGGAGGTCGTGAAGCTGTTCGTCGAAGGCGGCGCCGACGTGAACACCGCGGACGACTACGGCATCACGCCGCTGATGGTCGCGGCAAACATGGGCGACACCCGGATCATCCAGTATCTCGTGGACGCGGGCGCCGACCTGGGCGCGTTCGACCTCGGCAAGAAGAACGACGGCGCGTTCGGCGCGAGCGTCGAGCCGCTGATGCCCATCGACTACGCGATCGGCGTCGGCACGTTCGTGCCCAACAACGCCGTGATCATCCACGAGGACGCCGTCGCGTTGATGACGCGGCTGATGAAGGAACGCGGCATTGCGCACCCGACGTCGGAGTGCACCCTGCGCGGCTTCACCTGCGCGCAGGCCAACGTGGATCCCAAGGTCGCCACGCCGGCAGAAATCGCCCGGATGCGGGCGACCGCCGTCGGCCACCAGGTCACCGGCGTCACGGGCGGCCTCGAAGCCAAATAGAGGAGACCTATGAAGACCATCGTCCAGAGTGTCGTGCTGGTCGGGTTCGGATGCGTGCTGGGTATGGCCATCGAGCGCGGCGTGATGTCCGCAGCCCCGGCGCAGCAGCGGGAAGGCGGCGGACGCCGCGGTCCCGCACCGCTGACGATGGATCAGCTGCCGGCGGAGGTTGCGCAGCTCAAGGCCCTGGTGCCGTCCAACTCGCACATCATGATGGACGTCCAGTTTCACTGGACCAACCTCTGGTGGGCCGGAAAGAAGAAGAACTGGCCGCTCGCGCAGTACTACTTCAACGAGACGCGCGGCCACATTCAGTGGCTGATCCGGAAGTCGCCCGTCATGAAGTCGCAGCTCGATCAGAAGGATGTCGACATCGCGGGCATCTTCGACGGCGTCGACACGAGCAGCCTGGCAGCCGTCAAGACGGCGATCGAGCACAAGGACAGCTCGGAGTTCGCGTCCAGCTACAAGACGATGCTCGAGAGCTGCTACGCGTGCCACAAGAGCGTCGGGCGGCCGTACCTCCGGCCGATGATCCCGACGCTCCAGACGCAGGCCATCCTCAACATGGATCCGGCCGCGACGTGGCCCGAATGACGCTACGTGCCTTGCCCCTGGCTTGAGCCCGCGAACAGACGCTGGCCGTCGGTCAGCGTCACCGTCTTGGCGTTGCCGATGTTCGAGCCGTCCTTCGCCCGGCTGCCCTCGACGGTGATCTCGTCGCCGATCTTCAGCGAGTTACGCGACCAGCCCTGACGCATCAGGCCGTTGGGGCTGCCCATTTCCATACCCCAGTTCGTGACCTTGCCCGATTCGTCTTTCACGTCCAAGTAGATGAACGCGTGCGGATTCTGCCACTCGATCTTCGTCACCGTGCCCGTCAGCTTCACCGGCTTGCTGGCGTCGAACTCCGCCGCGAACGAATGATGCGCCGCCGCCGGCACGGTTGACGCACACAACGCGGCCGCCACGGCCATCCCTGCAAACATCTTCTTCATAAGACTCTCCTGACTGCCACATCGACTACCGACTGCCGACTGCCGACTGCCGACTGCCGACTGCCGACTGCCGACTGCTGACTGCTGACTGCTGACTGCTGACTGCCTCAGTCGAACGTCCCGCCCCACTTCCATCCGTCGGACGGCCGCGCGATGGTACGCATCCGCAGACGGTGATCCTCGGGGTTCCGGCCCGGGTTGCCCGTGATGATCACGTGGTCGCCGGGCTTGAGCGTCTCGCGCGTCACGCCCTGGCGATTGAGCTGCAGCCCCGCGCCCCACTCGACCGCGTACCGCACCACGTTGCCCTTCCCGTCCTTGCCTTCGACGTGAACGAACGAATGGGGATTGCGAAACAGAAACTGCACCAGCTCGCCTTCGACCGTCTCCGTCTTGTCCTCGAAGTACGTGGCCGCGAACGAATGATGGGCCGCCACCGGCACCGCGGCCGCCATCACCGCGGCCGCAACGACCACCCCTGCAAACGTCTTCTTCATGTAGACTTCTCCTGACTGCCGACTGCCGACTGCCGACTGTTGACTGCCGACTGATCGCGCTCTCTTTCCAACATACGCTCGTTCGCGGCAGTGCGATCAGACCACTCGGTCAACAGGCGGACACGCGCGGGTCAGTGACGCGTGTCACTGACCGTCATGTGACCGTCTCGTTTCCGGAATCCCGTCATGCGTCAATCGGACGACAATGGGGAGGTCATGCCGGCGCGAACCGTTCCGCTGCTCTACCTCGGCACGGCGCACGCCTCGCTTCTCCTGGCCTGCGTGCTCGCGGGCCTGTGGCCAGCGGCGGTCGCCGGCTTCTTCTACCACGCGTGGATGCTGGCCCTCGTGCACCTGGTCACCCTGGGCTGGATCACCTTCTCCATCCTCGGCGCCATCTACATCGTCGGCCCGCTGGCGCTGCGCACGGAGATGCCGGTTCGCCGATCGGACTACGTCGCGTACGCCATGGCCGTCATCGGCTTGACTGGCATGGTCGGCCATTTCTGGATTCAGGAGTACGGGGGTATGGCGTGGTCGGCGGGAACCATCGCGGGCGGTGTCGCGTTCATGACCTGCCGGATCGCGGCCGCGGCCTGGCGTGCGAGGATTCAGCCGGCCGTGAAGCTCCATCTCGTGCTGGCGTGCGCCAACTTCTGGATCGCGGCGTCGATGGGCCTGCTGATCGCGATCGACAAGGTCGCGCACATCCTCCCGGGCTACGTGTTGTCGAACGTGTTCGCGCACGCACACCTGGCGGCGATCGGGTGGGCCACGATGATGGTGGTGGGCGTGGGCTACCGGCTGCTGCCGATGATATTTCCGTCGAAGATGCCCGCGGGCTGGACGATCTACGCGAGCGCGATCCTGCTCGAAACAGGCGTGCTGGGCCTGTTCGCCGCGCTCCTCACCAGCAGCGCGTGGGCCATCGCGTTCGGCCTCGCGATTGCCGCGGGTCTGGCCACGTTTGGCGGGCACATCGTCTGGATGCTGCGCCGGCTGGCCGCCAGACCGCCCGGCGCACGGGGGCCGGACTTTGCCGTGCTCCACGCGGCGGCTGCGGGCACGTCGCTCGCTGCCGCCGTCGCCATCGGACTGACGCTCCTGGTCGCGCCGCCGTCGGTGCGGATGCTCCATGCCGCGGCGGCCTACGGCGTGCTGGGCCTGGTGGGGTTTCTGGCGCAGATGGTCGTCGCGATGGAGGCACGGCTGCTGCCGATGGCGACGTGGTTCTGGATGTACGCGGAAAGCGGCGACCAGGAGCCGCCGCCGTCGCCTCACGTCATGCGGGATCGCGTTCTTCAGGCGATCGTCTTCGGGGCCTGGTGTGTGGGTGTGCCGTCGCTGGCGGCCGGGATGTATCTGGAGTCGGCGACCTGGGTCGCCCTGGGCGGGTGGACGCTGTTCGCCGGCGTCGCGATCGCCACGCTCGACACCGTGTTCGTCGTGCAAGGCTCCCGCCCGCCGGCGCACTGAGCCTGATCACCACGCCGGCGCCTGTCCGTGTGGAGCGTGCAAGATCGTGCAATATAGATATATTCATATATACTATATTCAATGGCATCGACCGGACCGCTCGTACCCCGCCTCGTGACCTGCCTCCGCACCTACGACCGGCGGACGGCCGCGGCCGACGTGGCCGCCGGCATCACCGTGGGCCTGGTGGCGCTGCCGCTCGCCATGGCGTTCGCGATCGCCTCGGGCCTGTCGCCACAGGCCGGCATCTACTGCGCCGTCGTCACCGGCTTCATCGTGTCGGCGCTGGGTGGGTCGCGCGTGCAGATCGCCGGACCCACGGGCGCCTTCGTCGTCGTCGTGGCCGGCATCGGCGCGAAGTACGGCGTGGACGGCCTGTTCATGTGCACCATGATGGCGGGCGTGATGCTGGTCGTGATGGGCCTGACCGGCATGGGATCGGCCGTCCGGTTCATCCCGCGATCGGTCGTCGTCGGCTTCACGAACGGCATCGCGGTGCTGATTGCCAGCACCCAGCTGCGAGACTTCTTCGGAATCGACTTGAAGGACGTGCCGGGCGAGTTCGGACCGCGCATGGCCGCGCTCGCCTCGCACGCGGCGACGTTCTCGCCGCAGGCGACGGCCGTCGCCGCCGCCACGCTGCTGATCATCGTAGGCGTCAGGCTGCGGTGGCCGCGCCTGCCGGGGTCGATCCTGGCCTTGTGCGCCGCCACCCTGGGCGCCCACATGCTGGGGCTGCACGTGGACACCGTGGCATCGCGGTTCGGCGGCATCCCGAGCGGCCTGCCGCACGTGGCCATCCCGGCGTTTCGCGCGTCGCTGATCCCCACGCTGCTGATGCCGGCCATCACCGTCGGCCTGCTCGGTGCGATCGAGTCGCTGATGTCGGCGATGGTCGCCGACAAGATGACCGGCGACCGGCACGATTCGAACATGGAGCTCGTGGCGCAGGGCGTCGCCAACCTCGTGTCGCCGATCGTGGGCGGGCTGCCGGCGACCGGCGCCATCGCGCGGACGGCCACCAACATCCGATCCGGCGCCAAAACGCCTGTCGCGGGCATCGTGCACGCGCTCACGCTTCTCGTCATTCTGCTCGTCGCCGCACCGCTCGCCGGCGCCATTCCGATGGCCGTGCTCGCGGCCATTCTCATGGTCGTGTCCTACAACATGGGCGAGTGGCACGAGATTCCGGAGCTGCTGCGGCTGAGCAAGGCGGACATCGCCGTGTGGCTCTCGACGTTCGCGCTGACGGTGTTCGCCGATCTCACGGTCGCGGTCGAGGTCGGCATGGTGCTCGCGGCGCTGTTGTTCATCCGCAAGGTCGCCGAGACGACGACCGTCGCCGCCGTGACGGACGAGTACATCCAGGACAGCCTGCACCACAGCCTGCACCGGCTGAAGATTCCGTCGTACGTACGGGTCTTCCGCATCCACGGCCCGTTCCTGTTCGGCGCGACGGACAAGTTGAACCTCATCAGCGATACCCTCGACACGCTGCCGGACATCGTCGTGCTGCGGCTGCGCAACATGAACGCGATCGACGGCACCGGCCTGCTCGCGTTCGAGGAGCTGGCCGACCGGCTGCACGAGTCGGGACGCGAGCTGTTGCTGTGCGGCGCGCGGAAGCAGCCGGCCCACCTGATGGAGCGCGCCGACTTCCACCGGCATGTCGGCAACGAGAACATCTGCCACAACATCGGCGACGCGATCGCACGCGCCGAGGCGCTCCACAACGAGCGCCTGCGGCGATCGAGCGCGGATCGACAGGCGGCCAGCGCATGACCCGGCCATCCCTGGAGCTGCAGACCCTCAAGGCCGAGTTCTTCCGGGCGCTCGCGCATCCAGCCCGGATCCGGCTGCTCGAAGTGTTGTCGGCCGACGGTGAGCAGGGCGTGCAGGCCCTGCAGGCGCGGCTCGATCTGGATCAGCCAATCGTCTCGCAGCAACTGGCGCGCCTGCGCGCGAGCGGCATCGTCGTCAGCCGGAAGGAAGGGACGTCAGTGCAGTACGCGCTGGCCGATCCCCGCATCGCAGACCTGCTGCAGGAGGCCAAGGCGATTCTCAATCGCCGTCTCACGAACCATCGCACGCTGCTCCACGAACTGCGCCGCCAGCGTTGAGCGCCGCTGCCCGGGCGACGGGTACGCTTGTTGCTGCTCAAGGCGCTATGCCTGCGCAGCAAAACCGCCGGAATGTCGTGGCCGCCGTGATCCTGCTGATCACTGGGGTCATCGCCGTGCAGGCGCAGGCCCCTGAACCCGCGACCGACGCCATCGGAAGACTCGGGCGCCGGCTCGCGAGCGGCGAGGCGAAGCTCGACTACCTGGAGGGGACCGGCTACCTGCCGAGCCTGCTCGAGCAGCTGGGCGTCAGCATCGATTCGCAGGTGCTCGTGTTCTCGAAGACCAGCTTCCAGCACGCACTGATCAACCCGAAGAACCCGCGGGCACTCTACTTCAACGATGCCGTATCGATCGGCATGGTGCCGGGTGGCAGCGTCTACGAAATGATGGCCGTCGAACCGAACCGCGGCCTCGCGTTCTACTCACTCGACACGAAGCGGACCGAGCGCCCGGTGTTCCAGCGGCGCGGCATCGAATGCATGTTCTGCCACGGGCCCGGCAACAAGGGCGCCGCCGCGATGGTCGTCGCGTCGGTGATCCCGAACGCGGAGGGCGTGCCGGCGTACACGAGCGCGTTCATCGACACCATCGATCACCGCACGCCCTTCGATCGGCGCTGGGGCGGCTGGTACGTCACGGGCACCCACGGGTCGCAGACGCACCTCGGCAACGCGGTCGCGCCCGATCCCGAGCGTCCGCTGGACCTTGAAGAGGCGAACACCCAGAATCAGACGTCGCTCGCCGGCCGGATCGACGTCGGCAAGTACCTGACGGGCACCAGCGACATCGTTGCGCTGATGACGCTCGAGCATCAAGTGGGGATGACGAACCGGCTCGGCGCGCTGGGCGTGCAGTACTCGACGGCGCAGCGGTCGGGCGCGGTCAACGTGGAGCGGGACCTGGACGGGGCCGTCCGCGAGCTCGTGGACTACATGCTCTTCGTCGAGGCGGCGCCGCTCGCTGCGCCGATCACCGGCGTCTCGAGCTTCACGCAGACATTCGCCGCGCGCGGGCCTCGCGATGTGCGCGGCCGTTCGCTCCGCGAGTTCGACCTGCGGACGAAACTGTTCCGCTACCCCGTGTCCTACATGATCTACAGCGAGCTCTTCGACGCGCTGCCACGGACAATCCGCGAGCTCGTGTACCTGCGGCTGCACGACGTGCTGACGGGCATGGACGCAAGCGCGCGATACGAGCGGCTCTCCGCCGAGGATCGGAAAGCCGCTCTCGAAATCATCGCTGCCACGAAACCGGCACTCCCCGCCTACTGGGCGCCGGCACACTGACACGCCGGAAATTCGTCAGGCGCGCGCGGACACGCCGTGCGGCGCGGAGACAGGCGACGTCCTGGTCCTGCGGGGCCACGCCAGCAGCAGGAGTCCAACCGGGACGGCGAGTATCAAGCCGGCGAGAGACACACCAAACAGCACCTCGAACAGTTGCAGGACCATGAACGACCTCCTGCGCGTCAGGTCGCAACTCGCATGCCGTACCAAAAGAGGTCCCAGAGGTCCCAGGGGTCCGAGAGGTCCGGAGAGACCCGGAGAGGTCCGGCCGAGGCTGGACTTTTCGTGGGGCCCGCGAAATATTCCCCGCCGGCTGACCCTTAGCCCTCCGCCCTTAGCCCTTCGCCCTTCCCTTTGCCCTTTGCCCTCTGCCCTTTGCCCTGTTCTTCCCCCGGCACGCCTGTTGCGACGCGGACGCGCGAGAGGTGCTCGCGATGGACGTCCTGCGCGCGATCGAAGACAGCGGGTTCGGGATCTGGGTGCGCGAGTCCGGATCCCTGTGGTCGTACCCGACGATCGTCTTCCTGCACGCCGTCGGCCTGACGTTCGTCGCCGGCGTCAACGCGGCCGTCGATCTGCGCCTCCTCGGTTTCGCGCCGCGCCTGCCGCTCGCCTCGATGCGCGGGCTGTTTCCGGTGATGTGGGTCGGCTTCTGGATTAACGCGCTCTCGGGCATCGCTCTCCTCATCGCCGACGCGACGACGATGATGGTGAGCTGGGTGTTCTGGGTGAAGATCGCGGCGATCGTCTTTGCGGTCATCACGCTGGCCCGAATCAGAAGCCTGCTGTATCTGGATCCGCGCGCCGCGGCCGCACCCGGGGGACACGACGCCGTGCCGCCCCGCCTGAAGCTGCTGGCGGTGGCGTCGCTGTTCCTGTGGACTGCCGCCGTGACGGCCGGCAGGCTCACGGCGTATCTCGGCGCCGGCGCGGTGGCGAAGGGAGGGCGTTGACCGATGATGCCCTGGGTCGAATCCTTCTCGCACGCGCTTCAGAGCACGCGCCTCAGCTGGGCGGTCGCCGGCGGCTATCCCTGGATCTGGCCGCTGTGCGAGACGCTGCACTTCATCGGCATGGGCCTGCTGGTCGGCATCGTCGGCATCCTTGATCTGCGGATGCTGGGCGTCGCCCGCGAGATCGTGCCCGGGCCCCTCGAACGGCTCGTCCCCTGGGCCATCGGCGGGTTTGTCGTGAACCTCATCACCGGCTTTCTCTTCTTTACCGGCGATCCGTTCCAGTACATCCACAACAACGTGTTCTGGCTGAAGCTCCTGTTCATCGTGCTCGCCGGCGTGAACGCCCTCGCGTTCTACGTCACCGGCATTGCCCGCCGCGTCGACGCGCTCAGCGCGAACGAAGCCGCACCCGCCTCAGCGAAGTTCATCGCCGCAACCTCGCTCGTGCTGTGGATCGGCGTGATCTACTGGGGCCGGATGCTGCCGTTTCTCGGAGGGGCGTTCTAACGGTTCCGGAGGTTCCAGGGGTTCCGGAGGTTCCAGGGGTTCCGGAGGTTCCGGAGGTTCTGAGAGGCAGGTTCCTCGAACCCTGAACGGCCTTGAACCTCTGGAACCCTCGGAACCCCTGGAACCCCCGGAACCCCTGGAACCCCCGGAACCCCCGGAACCCCTGGAACCCCCGGAACCCCTAGCCTGCGACGTCGGTGAGCGATTTGGGCACACGGACCATGCGGAGCGCGTTGAGCACAGCCACCAGATCGATGCCTTCCTGAACCAGGGCGCCGGCGACGGGCGACAGGAACCCCGAGGCGGCGAGCGCCATGCCGCCGATGCTCATCAGCATCCCGCCGACGGCGCTCTGCAGCGCAATCCGGCGGAGGCGGCGGCTGATGTGCAGCAGCTCGTCCACCTTCGACATCGACGTGTCCACGATGACGACCCGCGCGGCTTCCGACGTGACGTCGCTCTGCTGGCCGAACGCCACCCCGACGGTCGCCGCCAACAGCGCCGGGGCATCGTTGATGCCGTCGCCCACGAACAGCGTTTTCGCCAGGGCCGTTTCGCGCCGCACAATCGCCACCTTTTCCTCGGGCGGTGTCGACGCGTGCGTCTCGGTGATCGCCACGAGCTGCGCCAGCCGGCGCACCTCCGTGTCGCGGTCGCCGGAGACGAGCAGAACCCGCGTGAAACCGTGGCTGGGCCCGAGGTGCGTGACGAAGCCGCGGCTCTCCGGCCTCGGGACATCGTGAAATCTGTAGGTCGCGGCGTACCGGCCGTCCACAATCACGATGCACTCGAGCCCGTCGGCCTCGCCGGGCGGCACTTCGAACTCGCCGGCCGCGCGGCTTCGGCTCGTGATGCGGACGAGCGAGCCGCTGACGCGGCCCTGCAGGCCCTTGCCCGGCTCCTCACGGATCCAGTCCACGCCGGGCGGCACGAAGCGCGCCTCCTCGGCGGCGCGGGTCACGGCCGCGGCCAGCGGATGCCGACTGAGACGCTCGAGCGCCGCCACGAGGGGCAGCACGCGCTCGCGGGCAAACGCCGGCGCGTACTCCTCGGCGACCAGCGTCGGCCGCCCGTAGGTCAGCGTGCCGGTCTTGTCGAAGATCATCGTCCGGCAGAGGGTGATCTGCTCGAGCGCGGCGGGGTCGCGGATGATGATGCCGCGGCGCGCCGCCGTCGAAATCGCGCCGATGATCGCGATGGGGATGGCAATGATCAGCGGACACGGCGTCGCGACGACGATCACGCTGAGAAACCGGATCGGGTCGCCGGACCACCACCAGGCCGCGGCGGCGAGCCCCAGCGACAGCGGCGTGTACGCCGCCCCGAGCCGGTCGGCAATCCTCCTCAGGTTCGGGCGGCGCTGCTCGGCCTCCTGCATCACGCGCATGATGCGCGCGTACCGCGAGTCCGCCGCGACCCGCGTCGTCCGGATGGCCAGCGACGAGTCGCCGTTGATCGCGCCAGACAGCACGCCGGCGCCCGGTCCCTTGGAGATGGTGAACGGCTCGCCCGTCAGGTACGACTCGTCCATCGAGCCGTGCCCCTCGATCACTTCGCCGTCCACCGGACAGATCTCGTGCGGGAGCACGGACAGCTCGTCGCCGACGACGACCTGGCCGACCGGGATGTCCGCGAAGACGGATCCCACCCGGCGATGCGCGACCGTCGGGACGCGGCGCGCCAGCGCCCGCAGGACCGACGTCGCCTGCGCCACGGCGAACTGCTCGAGCGCGTTCCCGCCTGCCAGCATCAGGACGACGACGGCGCCCGCGAGGTATTCGCCGAGCAGCATCGACGCGACGATCGAAACGCCGGCCAGGTGGTCAGCGCCGAAACTCCCGTGCAGGCTGCGGCGGATGAGATCGACGACGAGCGGGATGCCGGCGATGGCGAGCACCGCGAGGAGCGGCGCGTCGACGGGAACGCCGGCCAGCCAGCCCGCACGCAGAACGAGGTGCAGCGCGATGCCCGCGACCGCGAGCAGCGCCGCCAGGGTGTGAAGCCGCCCTTTCAGGCGGCGCCCTTCTTGTCGGCCGTGTCAGTCTTCTCAACGCGCTCGACTTCGATCGTGCACTCTTTCAGCGCGGCGGCGAGCGCCGCCACCGCCGCCAGCATGGGCGCGAGCACGGCGCCAATGACACCCACCGTCAGCGGGAACTCGGCGATGCTGTGGTCGTCGTGCTTGATGATGACGCGGCGCACGTTGCCTTCGTGCACCAGCTTCTTCACCGCGTCCACGAGCTGCTCGCCGGCGACTTTGAAGGATTCCGTGAAGGTTCGTTCAGCCATGATCGCCTCCGTGTGCCTGTCTTTACGGTATACCACGGGCGGGCCTCGGGGCTTCCGCCACGAGCTTCGCCATGTCGTGCACATCGAACGGCTTGGGCACCACCCGGTAGGCCCCCAGTTTCAAGGCGCCCTCCACCATTTCCGTCGTGCCGAACGCCGTCATCATGATGACGGTGCTTCCGGGCGACAGCCCGCGGATCGTCTCCAGGAGGTGCAGGTCGTTCGAATCGGGGAGGCGGAAATCGAGCAGCACGACGTCGAAGGGCTTGCCGTCAGCAAGCAGGCTGACGGCTGACGCGCCGTCGCCGGCTTCGTCGACCAGGTGGCCCGCATCGGCCAGCACTTCGGCCAGAGACCACCGGATGAGCGACTCGTCGTCCACGACGAGCACGTGCAATGGGGGGGATTTTTCCGCGACCTGTGGGGACATTTCTGGATATTCGGCTAAGGAAATCACGCTCAGCGCCAACCCGCTTCAATAAGCGGGCCATCGGCCGTTACAGGTTTGCAAGCGGCAGCCGGACGGTGGCTCGCGTACCGCCTGTTTGGGGCGATTCCATCAGGATGCTGCCGTCTTGGGCCTCGACCAGCCGCTTCACCGTGGAGAGGCCCAGCCCGGTGCCCCGCGATTTCGTGGTGAAGAACGGCGTGAAAAGCCGATCCAGCACGGCCTGAGGAATGCCGGGCCCGGTGTCGGTGACGACGATCACGCAGGCGCCGTCCGCGGCCTCGATCGCGATCCTCACCTCCCCGCGACCGCTCATCGCCTGCGAGCTGTTCACGAACAGGTTGATGAAGACAATCTTGAGCAGCTCGGCATCGGCCATGACCTGCGGCGACTGTCCCGCGATCGTCACGCGCATGCCGGCATGCGCCGCATCCTGGCTGAGCAGCACGGCCGTGGCCTTGAGCACCACGGACACGTCGAGCGGCAGCGGGTGCGGCTGCGGCGGGCGGGCAAACAGCAGCAGATCCTTCACCAGCTGGTTGAGCGTATCGAGGCGGGCGATGATATCGCTGACGACGCTGACCTCGCGGCTGCCGACCGGGAGCCGCTTGCCGATCACCTGGATGGCACCGCGGACGGCCGCGAGCGGGTTCTTCACCTCGTGCGCGATGACGGCAGCCATCTCGCCGAGGCGCACGAGCGCGGCCTGCTCGCGCAGCCGCTCCTCCATCTGCACTCGCGTGCTCAGGTCGTGCAGGATGCCCGTGAACTTGCGCTCGCCGGCGAGCGTCATCTCGCCGACCGACAAGTGCACGGGAAACGTGCTGCCGTCCTTGCGCAGCGCCGTCACCTCGCGGCCGATGCCGATGATCCGGGCCTCGCCCGTCGTCAGGTACCGGGCCATGTAGCCGTCGTGCTCGTTCTGGTATGGCTGGGGCATCAGGACGTTGACGCGCTGGCCGATCACTTCGTCGGCCCGGTAGCCGAACAGCCGCTCAGCGCCAGGATTGAACGCCTCGATCCGGCCGCCGGCGTCGATCACGATGATGCCGTCCACCGCGGCCTCCACGATCGAGCGGAGGCGCGCCTCGCTCTCGCGGAGCCGCTCGACGTCCCGTTTCTGAGTGGTGATGTCGCGCGCGATCGTCGACGCGCCGATCACGGTTCCGGACGCGTCGCGCAGCGGCGACACGGCCAGAGACACATCGAGGCGACGGCCATCCTTCGTCTGCCGGACCGTCTCGTAGTGGCGGACCGGCTGCCCGCCTTTGATTTTCTCGAGGATCCCGCTAATCTCATCGGGATAACCGGGCGGGACGAGCAGGCTGACGCTCCGCCCGACGATCTCGGCCGCGGTGTAGCCGTACATCAGCTCGGCGCCCCGGTTCCATGTCCGGACGTTGCCGTCGAGGTCCTTCGTCAGGATGGCATCATTCGAGGATTCGACCAGCGCGGCCAGCACGAGCGCCGCTTCGTCGGGTGACGTGAGCACGGTTCAGCTTACCGGAATTTCGGGAGTGCCGTTGGCACTGGGAGTGCACTCCCAGTCGGCAGTCGGCTTCGGCTGTCGGCAGTCGGCTGTCGGCAGTCGGCGCAGTCCAGATTGAAGGGCCTTCATGAACCTCTCTTCGTCGTTGATGGGATTGCGTCTGCCCCACCCGTTCGTGGCTGGCGCCTCGCCGCTCGGCCGCGACCTCGACATGGTCAAGCGCCTCGAGGACGGGGGCGCGGCGGCCATCGTGCTGCCGTCGCTGTTCGAAGAACAGGTGACCATGGCGGCCGAAGGCCGCATCCGGCACGCCGATCCGTTCGACGAGCACCACGCAGCCGCGCTGAAGCACTTTCCGTCTCCCAGCGAGTACTCCTACACGCCCGAGCAGTACGCGGAACACGTCGGCCGGGTGAGGGCCGCCGTGAGCATCCCCGTGATCGGTTCGCTCAACGGCACCACGGCCGAGTCGTGGCTCACCTTCTCGCGCCTGATCGAGCAGGCCGGCGCCAGCGCCCTCGAGTTGAACATGTACGAAGTCATGGCCGATTTCCGCGTCTCGAGCGCGGCGGTCGAACATCAGCTGGTGCAGGTGACCGCCGACCTGAAACAGTATCTGAAGATCCCGATCGCGGTGAAGCTGTCGCCGTATTTCGCGTCCGTCGCCAACCTCGCCCGCCGCCTGGACCAGGCCGGCGCCGACGCGCTCGTGATGTTCAACCGCTTCTACCAGCCGGACATCGACATCACGACGATGACCGCCTCGCCGCACGTCGAGCTCTCCACGAGCGCCGAGCTGCTGCTGCGGCTCCGGTGGCTCGCGATCCTCCACGGGCGCGTGCGGCCGGCACTCGTCGCGAGCGGCGGCGTGGCGACGCCCGAGGACGGGATCAAGGCCGTCCTCGCCGGCGCTGACGCCGTGCAGGTCGTGTCCGCGGTCCTGCGCAACGGCCCGGCGTATTTCGCGACGCTCCGCGCCGGCCTCGAAGCGTGGATGGCGCGTCACGAGATGGCGCACATCGACGATGTGCGCGGGCGCGCGAGCCTGAAGGAGGCGGCCGATCCGGCGGCCTTCGAGCGGGCGCTCTACATCCGCACGCTGCAGAGCTGGAAGCCCTGAGTGATGCCATGTCCCTGGCCGATCAGCGGCGCCTCGTGAAAGCGACCGGCCTGCCGGTCATCGAGACGCACATCTCGTTCGTGCTGCTCGACGGGACCTTCGCGTACAAGATCAAGAAGGCCGTCGATCTCGACTTCCTCGACTTCACCACGCTGGCGGCGCGCCGGTTCTTTTGCGGCGAGGAGCTCCGGCTCAACCGCCGCCTCGCGCCGTCGCTCTACCTGGACGTCGTCCCCATCACGGGCACCGTGGACGCGCCCGTACTCGGCGGCCAGGGCGCGGCGATCGAATACGCCGTGAAGATGCGGCAGTTCGACCAGGACGGCCTGCTGTCCCGCGTGCTGGCGCGCGGCGAGCTCACGCCCGCGCGCGTGGACGAGATCGCCGCCGCGGTGGCGTCGTTCCACGGCCGGGCGGTCCGCGCCGCGCCCGAGGCGCCATTCGGTCGGCCGGCAGGCGTCATGCGCCCGGTGCGCCAGAACTTCGTCCAGATGCTGGCCGCGGTCAGCCCGGCCGGCGACCGCGCGCAGCTCGAACAGCTCTTCGCGTGGACAGAGGCCGAAGCTGGACGTCTCACGCCCGTGTTCGAACAGCGGAACCGGGAAGGCTTCGTACGCGAATGCCACGGCGACCTTCACCTGGGCAACATCGCGCTGGTCGACGGCAGGGCCACGCTGTTCGACTGCATCGAATTCAACCCGTCGATGCGCTGGATCGACGTCATGAGCGACGTGGGGTTTCTCGTGATGGATCTGCGCGACCACTGCCGTCCCGGCCACGCCGCGCGGCTGCTCAGCACGTACCTGGAAACGACCGGCGACTACGCAGGGCTCGCGGTCCTGCGCTTCTACGTGGTCTACCGCGCGCTGGTCCGCGCGAAGATCGCGTGCCTCCGGATCGCCCAGACCACCGATGCCGGTGAGCGCGCACGCCTCGTCGAAGAGTACCGGACTTATCTGGCCCTCGCGACGGCCGAAACGAGCCCGGCGCACCGGGGAATCGTGATCACGCACGGCGTCACGGGATCGGGCAAGACCACGCGCGCCCAGGAGATCGTCGAGTCGGCGGGCGCCATTCGCATCCGGTCCGACGTCGAACGCAAACGGCTCGCGGGGCTCGACGCCGGCGCCCGCACGGGATCCGCGGTCGGGGGCGGCGTGTACACAGCCGAAGCGAGCCGGCAGACCTACCTGAGGCTCGCCGCCATGGCTCGGGAGGTTGTGGCAGCCGGCTATCCAGTCGTGGTCGATGCGGCGTTCCTCGAACGGTGGCAGCGCGACCTGCTGCGCGGCACGGCGGCAGAACTTCACGTGCCGTTCGCCATCCTGGACTGCCCGGCGCCCGAGCCGGTGCTGCGCGAACGGGTCAGACAGCGGCTCGAGGACGGCCACGACGCGTCGGAAGCGACGATCGACGTCCTCGAGCACCAGCTGGCGACGGCCGAACCGCTAGCGGCTGACGAGCTCTGAGCCGCGGTCGGGAACCGGCCGGGGCCCTGTGGCCGGTGCCGCCGGCGCCGGTTCTGGCCGCTGGCCGAGGCCACACCGGTTGATGCGGTCGCCCAGCGTCGAGCGCTTGACCTGCAGCAGGCGCGCGGCCTTGGACTTGTTGCCGCGGCTCACCGTCAGCGCCCAGGTGATGAGGCTCGCTTCGAACTCGCGCAACCGGTCGTCGAGCGAGATCGGCGCCACGGCGTTTCCGCCAGCCGGCTGCGGCGCGAGCGGGCTGGTGGCGGCGAGTGGTTGGACGGCTTCTTTGGTCATCATGATGACTGCCGGAACGGCAACGGACGTGCCATCGGGGTATTTCCGCAATCCCGGGCAAAATGGCGGACGGCGGGCGAAGAGCCCTCGAGAGGCTGGGGATTTTCACGCGGCGCCGTGAAAATCTCGCGGTAACCCGGCAGCAACGGGCACCCACCCGCACGAATTCCCGCCAATTCTCGATCTCCCGCCCGGCACGACGCTTGCCCTTTCACGCGTTGAGCGAGGGCATCATGTTCGACCTCATCACGGAGAATCTGGAACGGCCGCTGCGGAAGAAATCAGTCGGTTCCAAAGTACTGTCGCTGGCCGTGCACGCGGCCGTCGTGACGCTGGTCGTCATCATCCCGCTGCTGCGCGTCACGGACACGCTGCCAGAGATGCCGGCGATGATGGCGTTCGTCGCCGCGGTGCCCGAGGCTCCGCCCCCACCGCCGCCTCCGCCGCCCCCGCCCGCTCCAGCCGCGCCGAGAGGCGCGGAAAAGCATGTCAGCACCACGCCGGCCAATGCGCTGGCGGCGCCCGTCGTGGCGCCTTCGGAGATCGCGCCCGAAGTGGCTCGCGTGGCATCGACGGGCGTTGAAGGCGGTGTCGAAGGCGGCGTGGAGGGCGGCGTGCTTGGAGGCATTGTCGGCGGCCTGGTGGGCTCCGTGACGGCTCCGCCGCCACCACCACCGCCTCCGCCGGCAGCGCCCCGCGGCCCGGTCCGGATCGGCGGGCAGCTGACCGCGCCGGCGCTGCTCAAGCGTGTCGAACCGATCTATCCGGAAATGGCCAGCGCCGCGCAGCTGACCGGCCTCGTGATTCTCGAAGCCACGGTCGGAATGGACGGATGCGTCGAGTCGGTGCGCGTGCTGCGGTCCCGCCATCCGTTCCTCGACAAAGCGTCCGTGGATGCGCTCAAGCAGTGGCAGTACTCGCCGCTCGTCCTGAACGGGATCGCGACGCCGTTCGTGCTGACCGTGACGTTCAACTTCAGCGTGACCCGATAGCCGGCCGACAGGCCGAAGGGGGCTTTATGATCGCCATCAACAACATCCTGGTCGCCACCGACTTCGGTGAGGCCTCCGAATCGGCGCTCCGCTACGGCCGCGAGCTCGCCGGGCGCTTCGGCGCCACGCTTCACGTGCTGCACGTCGCGGAGAACGTCTACGTCACGACCTTCGGCGCCGAGACGTACGCGGCGATCGTGCCCGAGATGCAGCAGGAAATCGAAAACGCCGCGAAGAAGCGGCTGGCCGAAGCGGTCATCGACAGCGACGGCAGCGGCCCCCGCACCAAGGCCGTCGTCATGACGTCCAGCTCCGCGGCCTACGCCATCGTCGACTACGCGCGCGACCACGGCATCGACCTCATCGTCATGGGGACGCACGGCCGCGGCGCGCTGGCCCACCTGGTGATGGGCAGCGTCGCCGAGCGCGTCGTCCGGCTGGCGTCGTGCCCCGTGCTGACCGTGCGGCATCCCGAGCACGAGTTCGTGAAACCGGATACGCTGGTGGTGGCGGCGGCGGCGCGTGCGTGAAGGAAACGGAGCGATCGCGATGATGCTGAAGGGCCTGATGGCTGCGGGATTCGTGCTCGCGATGGCGGCGGCGGGAGCCGGGAGCCAGCGATCGACGGTGGATATCTCACCGTCGCTGGCCAACCCGTCTCTTGTCGGCGCCGACACGTACGCCTTCTACTGTGCTCCCTGCCACGGAAAAGACGGCAAGGGCCGCGGCCCCGTGGCGGAGGCGCTCAAGACGCTCCCGGCCGATCTGACGAAGCTGTCGGCGCGCAACGGGGGCACGTTTCCGAAAGACCGCGTGCGCGCGTTCGTCACGAACGGGGAACAGAACGCCATCCCGGCCCACGGCACATCCGCGATGCCCGTCTGGGGACCCACGTTCCGCGCCCTGGACCCGAACGACAAGGTGGTAAGCGTCCGCATCTTCAACGTCGTCGGCTACCTGGAGTCGATCCAAAAGTGACTATCCGCACCGTCTTGTTCACGGCCACCATCCTCGCGCTCTCCGCGGGCAGCTCCCCCGCTCAAACGGCACGGACCGGCACGATGATGCGTGAAAAGCTCGGGCACGCGCAGAAGATCCTCGAAGCGCTGACGACGAGCAACCGCGATCTGCTCGTGGCCGAGAGCGGGGCGCTCGTCATCATCGCGAAGTCGCCGCGGTGGGCGGAGCTCAGGACGCGGGAGCTGGGGATCTACACGGACAACTTCCTGAAGGCGGTCGCCGAACTCGACGCGGCCGCCAGGCGCAACGACCTCGACACCGCCGCCACGCAATACACCGCGATGACAACGGCGTGCTACCAGTGCCACCGGCGGCTCAAGGACTTGCGAATCGCCCGCTAGACGTCCCTGGTCCTTCGTTCTTGGGCCTTGGTCCGTCCTGGGTCCTGGGTCCGTCCTTCGTCCCTGGTCCACCGCGTGTCTCGGGCGTGGTGCAGCACGATCTGCGCCTATACCGACCATGGCGCGTCGCGCATTCCGGACCAGGGACGGACCAAGGCCCGTGAACCAGGGACCAAGGACTACGTTGTCCCCAGCCCCTAACCTCTAGCCTCTACCAGTAGTACGTGAACCGCCCCGAGAAGGTGTGGGCCGTGTACGGCCGGGTCAGGTAACCAATCATCAGGAAATTCGGGGCCGGCTGCGGCGGCGCCACGGTCGGCTGCACGATGCTCGTCAGCGTCTCGGCGCCTGACGCGAAGTCGTTGACCGCGTACTTGTCGAACCAGTAGACGAAGCCGGCGCCGACGTGCGACGTGAAGTGATAGCGAAGGTCGGCGGTCGCCCGCTGCAGCGTGTTGACGACCGGCGGCAGCTGGACGACGGGCGGGAGCGTGGTGTTGGGCGCGAGGCCGTAGATGTACAGCGATCTCGGCGTGGCTGTAGTCGTACGTCGACGCGGAAGTCGGTCTTCTTCTGCAGCAGCTTCAGCAGGTCCATCGACACGGTGAACGTGTTCGCCTTGTCGGATCCGTCCGTCGTCCAATCCCGCGTCGGGTCGTCGAATTGCACGCCCGGATTGGCCTGACGGGATTTCTGCAGCGTCGTTGTAGCGTTCCCAGACGTACTCGGCGCCGAACGATACGCTCTGACGGGGCACGTAGTCGACGCCGAGCGAGTACGAGTGGTTGTCGTTGCTGAGCAGGCCGAAGACCGGCTCGGGCTTCCCGCCGGTGCCCGTGTTGACCGTGTCCGGCCGATCCTCGTTGCCGGCCGAGATGGTGCCGTGGAGCGAGAGCGGCGACACGGGCGTGACCTGCACCAGGAGCGACACACGGTTCGACGTGCGATCGGAGATGTCGAACTGACGGAGCGAGTCCTGTTCGCCGATGTCGTCCAGCACCTGTTCGTCGAACCCGGAGCCCGACGCGGTTGCTATGCTCGTAGACGGCCCGCAACGTCAGCCAGTCGAGCCCTGACGTGTCGGCCGACAACCGGAAGATGTTGTCGCCGGTCTCGTCCACGGAACGAAACGTCTGGCTCGACGTTGGCACGCGTGTAGCCGGCGCGGAACGCGCTGTGTTTCCACGGCGTGAACGAGACGTCGGCGTCGAACGTCTTCCGGTCGAGGCTGTACGGGCTGGTTCCGCCTTCCGCGAACGTGGCCACGGTCGTGTCGTAGGTCACCGTCTCGGCTCACGTGGAACTCCGGCGTGCGGTTGTCGAAGTCGTACGACCAGTAGCGCGCCGAGAACCACACGGTGTTGCTCGGCCGCGAGCTGAACGTGTAGTTCATGCTCGTGACGTGGGCCTGTGTGTCGGCCGTGGTCCGATCGAGGGGAATCGTCGGGAGCGCCGTGTTGATCGTGAACGGAATCAGGATGTCGTTCTGGGTCCAGTTGCCGACCGAGAGATAGGCGGTCGCCCGGCTGTTCTTCGGCAGGTTCACCATGCCGGAGACGTTGGCGGCGTTCATGTTGCTGTCGGGCCAGAGCGACATGCGGCCCTGAAGCGGTCCGGCCGTCGGCGAATCCGTGATGCGGAGCGGGTTGTCCCAGACCAGGTCGGTCTCGTTCCGGAAGAACGAGCCGTCGTAGCCGACGCGCACCAGCCCGCGCCGGTTCGCCCACTCGCCGGCGACGCCGACTTCGGTCGTGTGCGTGTCTGGACCGGCACGGCCAGCTCGACCGCGTCGCTGAAGCCGAACGTGCCCGCCCACGGCTGCGTCCCCGTCTTCGCCGTGCTCCTGAACGAACAGGCTCAGGTCGAGGTTCTCGTTGACGCTGTAGAGGGCCCTGACGTCGCCGATGCTGCGCTTGAGCCGCAGGTCGAACGGCTGCGCCAGATTGGCTGCCGCCACCCGGATGGTTTGCGGGCTGGTCTGGGCGCCGCTCTGAACCGGGTCGTCGATCCGCAACTGGCCGAGCGGCGTCGTCGTCGTGAACAGCGTGCGCGTGTCCTCGCTGAAGAACAGCGGGATCTGGTTCCACTCGAACGACACCTTCACCTTGCCGTAGTCGTTCAGCGCACCGTAGAAGCGCTGATCGCGGTAGCCGACGTGATCGGCCTGCACGTTGAACCACTTCGAATCCGACGCCTTCGTGCATCCGGAGCACGTCGAGCGTGCCGCCGTTCCGCAGGTCGCGATACCGCATGAACCGCGCCTCGTCCGATCCTTCCGCGAAGGCGGTGCCGCGGACCGTGAACTCCGCGTAGTTCTCGAAGGAATCGGGCGACAGCGGCGGCGCGGCCGGCGGTTCCTGCGCAAGAAGAGGCGACGATGCCAGGAGGGACCGCAAGAACAACAACCGCGCAACGAAGTGGCTTGTGCATGGGCCTACCTGAGGAACGTGTTGCCCGCCGGGCTGTTCGACCCGTGAATCTGCGCGTGGCAGTTCACGCAGCCGCGTCCGATCAGGCGATTGCTGCGGGCCGTGAGCTGGGTGCCGTCGTAAATCGTCGAGGGATGCCGCGTGCCGATATGGCACCGCTGGCAGAGCATCGGCAGCTTCGCCACCAGCATGCGCTCGTTGTTCGAGCCGTGCGGGTCGTGGCAGGTGTTGCACGCCTCGCGCACGGGCGCGTGATCCCACAGGAACGGTCCGCGCTTTTCCGTGTGGCAGCTGACGCACGTCTCGTTGACCAAGTTGCCGACCTTCAGCATCTTCACGTTCGTCGATCCGTGCGGGTTGTGGCACGAGGTGCACTCCATCTTGCCCTCGCGGAGCGGCATGTGGCCGAAGCGCTGCAGCTTGGCGACCTGGGTCTTGTGGCACGCCACGCAGGTCTCCGTGACGGACGCCGTCTTGAGCTGCGCGTGCTCGGCCTTCGGGCTGTGCACGGAATGGCAGGTCACGCACGACAGGTTGCGCGCGTCGTGCATGCTGCCCTTCCAGACCGTGTGCGCCGACCGGTTGTGACAGGTGATGCAGACCTCCGATGCCTCGCGCGGCGCGATCGTCTTGAACACGCGGATCTTGGTCTTGTCGCCCGTCTCCGAGTGCTCCTTTCCGGGTCCGTGGCAGGTTTCGCAGGACTGGTTCTTGTTGCCCGACGGCGTCCGGACGTTCTGCGCCCGGCCGTGGAGCGTCGTCGACAGCCGCTTGCCCTCGTTCTCGTGGCAGGCCACGCACGTGTCGTCGCCGGCGTAGGCGGCGGCAGGGGGCGGCGCGGGCTGGGCCGGCCGCTGCGCGTAGACGGTGACCGCCGCACACGGATATCGCGGCGACGAGAATCCACTTCATGGTTCGCCGGCGTTCGTGCACGGAGAGTGCCAGCTACTCGATCGTGTGACATGTCTCGCAGTCCTGGCCGATCTTGCGGCCGTCAGCCGTCTTGTGCTCGTCGTCGTGGCAGCGGAAACACCCGGGAGAATCCACGTGGCCGATGTTGTTGGGATAGCTGCCGAAGGTGACCTTCATCTCCGGAAAGACGTTGTGAACGAGAATGTCCTGCAGCGCCGCAACCGTCAGATCGATGTCCCGGGCGGAAGCCGTCGCAACCTCTGGCAGCTGCGTCCGGTAAGAATCCCGCAGCGCGGTGGAATTTCCCGCCTTGAGCGCCCTGACGGATTCCCGGTGAACGAACGGCAGCGTTGCCGGAATGGCGCCACTCGCCATCGCCTCGTTCACGGCCCGTTCGGGCGTCGCCGCGATGCGGTGGCTTGGACGGTTGTGACAGTCGAGGCAGTCCATGCGGCGCCGCTCCGCCTTGTCGAACTGCCCTGGCTGGGTCATTCGGCGCGAAATATTCGTGCACGACGCCGTCGCGGCCCTTCATCCGCACGTACGGGATCGTCTGCCGCTCCAGGTCCGCCGCGACGTAGTCGATCTCGTTGGCGACGTTCATGTGCCAGTGAATCCCCGTTGCCGCGCCCCGGCGCCCGTCGCCGCCGCCCACTTTCAGCGTCAGCGTCGTCACCGACGGCGTGTTCTTGTCGTTGTCTCCGTATTCGGTGATTCGCCTGACGACGTTGCCGTGAAAGCGCTCGGGCCAATGACACCGCTCGCAGGTTTCGCTGGCCGCGATCAGCTCCTCGGCGCCGGGCACGATGGGGCGCGGGTAGTTCCCGGTCATGACGCCGAGCACACGCCGCGTGCCGGCCGCCTTCGCCTGGACGAACGACGCCGCCCCGGCGCCGACGTGGCAGTCCACGCACCTGACGTTCGCGTGGGGCCCGATCTGGTGCGCGACGAACTCCGGCTTCATCGGCCGGTGGCAGACCTGGCCGCAGAACGCGACCGAGTCCATGTATTCCACGCCGCGATACGCCGCCAGGGACACGATGACGATATTCAGCATCGTCAGGGTGAAGACGAGGACGGCGATCCTCCGCTGGCCGGGGTCGTTGAGGTCGATCCTCGGCCACTCCACCGTGGACGCCGGCTTGCCGGCGGCGCGGCGCCGCCGTTCGATCCACGCGCCCAGCGGGATGAGCGCGAGCCCGAGCAGGAACACCGCGGGCAGGATCAGGAAGAAGACGACGCCGATGTAGGGGTTGGTGTGCAGGCCGAACAGATCGGCGAGCAGGACGACGAGGAACAGCACCGCGCTGATCGTCGTCAGCACCATTCCCGCAACCGACACGGGGCTGCGGATCAGTCGAACGTCGCGCGCCACGCTGCTATTTCTTCTTGAGCGTCGTGAGGTAGGCCACGAGCGCGTCGACATCGCCCTTATCGAGCGTGTAGGCCTTCATCTCGGGCTTGCGCGCGGCGCCGGACTTGGCCGTCATGCCTTTGGCGTCGGTGATCCACGCGCGGATGTCGGCGGCGGACAGCTTGGCGCCGACCTCGTCGAGCGGGCCTTTCGCGTTGCCTTTGCCGGCGATCGAATGGCACACCGCGCACTTCTGGTCGGCGTAGACCTTGGCCCCAGCGGCCGCGTCCTGGCCGACGGCCGCGCCGGCGGAGAGGGTGGTGATGGCGAGCAGGGTCAATCCAACGCGACGCATGCGGTCCTCCACGGTGGAAAACCGTAGCGTATCCGAGGCGCAATCACAACGCGACGAAAATCCGTCAGTGCCTCTGCACGCTGTCTGGAATGCCGTTTGCGTATTGACTGACTGTAAGTAGTTCGGACTGGCTCAACAGTAGTGCAGGCCTTTAGGCCTGCCAGAATTTGAAACGAAAAGGATCGCCATGAGAGCCGCCGTGTTCTACGCAACCCGCGAGGGCCAGGCGCGGCGCGTGGCCGAACGCGTGAGCACAGACCTCCGGGCACAGACGAATGGAAGTGGATCTGTTCGACGTGAGGCAGCTGCGCGGGCGCGTCGACTGGAACGCCTACGACACGGCGTTTGTCGTGGCCTCCGTACATCTCGGCCACCACGAGCGGGAGATGGTGCGGTTCGTCCGGCAGCACCGCGACCAGCTGAGCGCCGCGCCAGCGGCGTTCCTGTCGATCTCGCTGTCTCAGGCCGGGGTGCAGGACGAGAAGGCACCGATCGAGAAGCGGGACCAGGCGCGCGCCGACGTGCGGTGGATGCTCGAGGCCTTCAGCACCGAGACCGGGTGGAAACCAAACCGATGCCTGCCGGTGGCCGGTGCGCTGGCCTACACCAGGTACAACTTCCTGGTAAGGCTGCTGATGAAGCAAATCGCACGGAAAGCGGGAGTCTCGACCGACACGTCGCGCGACTGGGAGTTCACCGAATGGCCGGCCGTCGATCGATTCGTGCTCGACCACGCCGGCCTCGCGCGAGCGAGCTGAGGAGCGACCATGGCTCTGACTTCGGCCGGATTCATCCTCTCGGCTGTCGAAGCCGCCGAGAACGTTCGCGACGCCAACCGCCTCCATGCGCTCACCCGAGCGGTCGGGCAATTCGTGGATCTGCTGGCAACGCTGCCCGACTACCCCGCCGCGGATTTCGTGGAGGCCGACATCGGCCGAATCTCGACAGCGGCCGACGCCGTGATCGCCCGGATCGAAGAGAAAGCTGGCGAGGAAGCCGGCTCACCCAAGGCCGCACTCGAGCTCGTCAGCGCGGTGTACGCCATCCGCAGCCGGCTCGAGCAGATAGACACCTGGTGGCGACACTACACTCTCGCTCGCTGACGCTCCGCTTGGTGCTTGGGCCTTGGTTCCTAGTGCTTGGTCCGTCCTGGGTCCTAGGTCCTCGGTCCATCGGTGGTACTCAGCCCGTCCTTTGATATACGCGGGGAGCCAGGACAACGGACACGGGAAGGACTGAGGACCACGGACGGACGAAGGCCCAAGAACCAAGAACCAAGGACTAACGTGAGGCCCGCCGCTCCGCGTCGCGCCGAATCGGACCGAGCATCAGCCGGCGAATCAGGATGATGCCGGGCGAGAAACGGGACCAGTACCGCAGGAACTTCTGCCGGGCGGCATCATCGGTTGCGACGGCGCGTGTCTCGGTGCGCAGGATGCATCGACCCGGGCCGTCGGGATCCGCGCGCAGCGTCCACGCGATCTTCACGAAGTCCGGATCGCTGAAGGCGGCGAACTGATCAGGCGGCAGCGGCCGGAACACGACGTCCGCCAGCCACGGCTGCGTGACCGAGCCCACGACCACTTCCCGGCCAGGCACCTCCGCCAGGACGCGCCAGCCAAGCGATGTGGTCAGCGCGAGCAGCCCGCGCGGCCGGCCGGCCGACGGAGGCTTGCTGCGCAGCACGATCTCGCGCGCCCTGAAGATCGCCCGGATGATCGGCGAGACTGTCAGGTCGGCATCACAGGCGGCCGCCAGCGCCACGTCGGCCGGCGCTGCCACGCTGACCGAGTGACGTTCGACGATGTCGTGAGTCGGCATGAAGCGATCGAGCAGCGCGTCCGCCTGCTCGGCGCGGCGGGCGATGCCGAGCAACTGCTGTCGCTGCATGACGAAGTGAACGGCCGGCACGATCCGCTTCGAGAGCCACCAGGGCAGGCCCTTGAACCGGTACCCGCGTCCCCCGCGAGCGCGCGCGATGAGCCGGGTCGAGCCGGCGTCCGACGGTTCGAGGACGAACGCCCACGTCATCAGCCAGCCGCCGGCAGGCGCCTTCCAGCCGATGACGAGCGAGCGGTCAGGGTCGAACGACGCGAGAGTGAACCCGTCTTCAGCACCTGGCAGCGCCGGAAACAGCATGCCGGGCACGAGGTGCTGAAATTCCGGAACGATGCGGTCGACACTGGGCGTACCGCCGTTGTCGAGGAGGTCGTAGGAATACCAGCCTGCGCGGCCGGCGCCCATCTGCGCGAGCCACGGCCATACGTCGCGAGGCTCCGCGCGGATCGTGATCGCGTGTGTCAGCGCGGCGATCGGCTCTGGGATCAGCGCGTCGCCCGCGAGCGGACGCGTCTTCTCCTCAGCGCTGGCGCGAACTGATGGCATCCCGCCCATGGCCCCGAAAACTCGTCGTCGCAAGGCGGGTGCCATCGAGCGCTCCGATGACACTTAGAGGGGTATCGGGTTCGCTCTTCGGGGCGGGCCTGAAGGCGTGCACTACTCGAGCAGGGCCATGACTTCGTCGGCGTACCGGCCTTGCCGCAGGAGGTCTGCCATCATCTTCATCGGGCGATCGATGTGCTTGAAGAACGCCATGTAGCCGGCGCAGAGGTAGTTCAAGCCCGGTTCTCCGTCGGGCGTGTCGATGAAGCGGTTCTTCGGGCACTCGCCGTGGCAGGCGAAGCGGACCTCGCACTCGCGGCAGTACTTGGGGAGCGTGTCGCGTTTGGCGAGCCCGAACTCCTGCTGCTGCGCGGACGACACCAGCTCGAGCATGTGGACTTCCTGGATGTTGCCCAGCCGGTGCTTCGGCTCGACGAAGTGATCGCACGAATACAGGTCGCCGTTGTGTTCGAGGGCGAGCGCGTTGCCGCAGGTCTCCGCGAAAATGCACATCGACGGCGGCGCCCCGACCCACGACGCGAGCGCCGCGTCGAACATCTGCACGAACACCGTGCCGACGTCCGTCTTGATCCACTCGTCGAACACGCCGATCAGGAACACGCCCCACTGCTCCGAGCTGACGGAACGATCGGTGACGTGATGGCCTTCGGTGAGGTAGAGCGGACGCGGATCGCTGCCGCGCTCTCCCCAGCCCAGGTTCGCAATCGGCAGCAGCTCAGAGGTGACCCGTTCGACGATCGGGATGAACTGCACGTACCGCGCGCCGAGCTCGTCACGGAAGAACCTGTAGACGTCGACCGGATAATCGCCGTTGACGTTGTGGACCGTGCACAGGATGTTGACGTCGACGTTCCTCGCCGTGAGCGCGCGCCACCCGTCCATGACCTGGTCGAAGCTGCCCTGCCCGCCCTTGTCGACGCGATACACGTCGTGCAGATGCCGCGGGCCGTCCACGCTCAACCCGACGAGGAACTTGTGCTCGGCCAGAAAGGCCGCCCACTCGTCGTCGATCTTGGTGCCGTTGGTCTGCAGCGTGTACGCCACGCGCTGGGCCGGCCGCCGGTACTGCTCGACGAGCTCGACAGATCGCCTGAAGAAGTCGAGTCCCATGAGCGTGGGCTCGCCGCCTTGCCACGCCACCGCGACTTCGGGACCGGGCTGCGACTCGAGCAGCTGCCGGATGTACGTCTCGAGCATCTCGTCCGCCATCCGGAAGCGGCTGCCCGGGTACAGCATCTCCTTCGACAGGAAGAAGCAGTACTTGCAGTCCAGGTTGCAGACGGCGCCCGTCGGCTTGGACAGCAGGTGGAACTCGCGCCTTTGGAACGGGTTGGGCGTCACGGCCGAAGTCATGATAAAGCATGGCATCCGCGGCAGGCGTTCCTGCTATGCTTGATTGCCCTTTTCAGAACCGACCGTGGCTGTACGCCCTTCAGAAGATAAGATGCTGAAACGATTGACGACCCGCCCGCACGTCCTGTTCGGCGCGTTCCTGCTGGCCGCCGCGACGGCCTGCAACAACGCGGCTCCCCCGCCCGCGCAGACGACCGACGGCGCCGCGGGATCCGAGACGGCCGCTGAAATCCGGTCCCTGGACAACGCCGTCGCCTCCGCGCTCGTCGGCAAATGGACTGGCGATCTCGACGGCATGATCGAGCGTCGCGTGATTCGCGTCCTCACGGTCTACTCGAAGACGACGTTCTTCGTGGACAAGGGCGCGCAGCTGGGACAGGTCCCCGAGGCGTTCAAGCTGTTCGAAGACGACCTGAACAAGAAGCTCAACGCGAAGCACGTCCGGATCCGCGTCATCTTCGTGCCGGTCGCCGCCAACGAGCTCATCCCGGCGCTCCTCGACGGGCGCGGCGACATCGTGGCCGCCGGCAAGCTCGTCACCGCATGGCGCAAGGAGCAGGTCGACTTCACGAACACGACCCGCACCGGCATTTCCACGATCATCGTCTCTGGCCCTGGCGTGCCGCCGATTGCCAACGTGACCGATCTGGGCGGCAAGGAGGTTTACCTCCGCGCCTCCGACGTATCCGCGCAGGGCGTCGCGCAGTTCAACGCCCAACTTGCCAAGGCCGGCAAACCGCCGGTCACCATCCGGCCGGCGCCCGAAGTGCTCTCCGACGAAGATCTCCTCGAGATGGTCAACGCCGGGCTCGCGCCCATGACGATGGTGGACGACTACGTCGGGGAGTTCTGGAAGCAGGTGTACCCGGATCTGGTGCTCAACACCGCCGCGGCGGTCCGGACCGACGGCGAAACGGCGATGATGGTCCGCAAGAACAGCCCGCAGCTGATGGACGAGCTGAACCGATTCCTCGCGAAGTATCCGGAAGGGTCGCTGCAGCGCAACGTCCTGACGCAGAAGTACTGGAAGAGCGTCAAGTATGCGAAGGGCGCCACGTCGAAGGCGGAGATGGAACGATTCCGCCAGACCGTGGCGTTCCTGCGCAAGTACAGCGACCAGTACAAGCTGGACTACCTGCTCATGGCCGCGCAGGGCTATCAGGAATCGGGTCTCGACCAGAGCAGAAAAAGCTCCGTGGGCGCGATCGGCGTCATGCAGGTGATGCCCGCCACCGGTGCGGACATGAAGGTCGGCGACATCACCAAGCTTGACGTGAACATTCACGCCGGCGTGAAGTACATGCGCTTCATGATGGACAACTACTACGAGGGCGAACCGATGGACAAGCTCAACAAGGGCCTGTTCACGTTCGCGTCGTACAACGCCGGGCCGAATCGCATCCGGCAGCTGCGCGAACGGGCGGCCAAACGCGGGCTCGACCCCAACCAGTGGTTCAACAACGTCGAGCTCATCGCCGCCGAATCCATCGGCCGCGAGACCGTGCAGTACGTGTCGAACATCTACAAGTACTACCTCGGCTACAAGATGCTCACGGAGCAGCAGGAACAGCGGGCAAAGGCGAAGGCCGGCAGCTAGAACTTGTAGGACAGCGAGTAGATGAGCCCCAGCGTGGAGACGTCGATGGTCGACTTGACCTGCTCGCCGTTCTGCAAATCACGGATGAGGACCTCGTCCGACGACCCTGAGCGGTAGTTCACGCCCGCCGTGAACTGCAACGGTCCCTTCGTGCCGCTGACGCCAACCGACCAGCTGGACCGGTTCAGTTTCGTGAAGACCTCGTCTTCGTCGCCGACGGGCGAGAAGTCGGTGGCCGCTCCGTAATGCAGGCGCCAGACGCCGTTCGAACTGAGCAGGAGATGGCCGCCTACGGCGACGTTGGCCAGCCCGCGCGACTGTGAAATCGCCCCGCCGTACGGCCGGGTGGACACCCCTGGCGCCGAGCCTGCGCCGGGGTTGGTGTACGTGGTGATCGGCTGGTCGCTGGCGATCATCGCGTAAGCGGAGATCGGGGTATACGCGTGCACGTCGACCTCGATCTCGCCGCGGGCGGCCGTGTAGGCGACGCCGCCGTGGAACTCGAACGGCATGTGGTACGTGAATGTCGCGTTGGCGTCGAAGAACGAGGCGCCGACCGACGCCGATCCGTTGTCCGCCAGGCTTTCCGCCGTCGCCGACGCGCCCTTGAACAGCGTCAGCGAAGGCGTTCGGATCGTCCCCCCGACGTGCACGTGCGGCGACACGTCGAACTGCGCGCCGAACAGCGGCCGCATTTGAAAAGCCGACCCGGAGGCCCGGGTCTCGATGATGAGCGAGCGCAGCGACGTCGCGCCGCCCAGCCGATCGCTGACGACGTCGTTCTTCACGAGGTTCGTGAAGACGAACGCGAGGCCGCCGCCCAGGCGCAGGCGGCCGGACGCGAACCCGACCGACGCGGCGCCGACGTGCTGCTGGTACTCGGAATCGGCTGAATAGGCGAACCGCTCGCGTGCCGTTCCGCGATCGATGACGAGCTGCGAGTTGGTCTCCTGCGTCCACGAACTGGAGGTCAGGATGCTGAGACCAACCGTGAAGCCTTTGCGCAGCACGTTCGCCGCGGTGAACCCGACCAGGCTCGGCAGCTGCTGGACGGAACCGCCCGAGTCCGGAAGCGCCGACGGCGACACGTTCGAGATCTGGAACAGCCCCGAGCTGCCGCTCACCTCGGAGGCGGTCGCGCGCGCGAGGCCGGCGGGGTTGAGCCACGCCGCCGAGGGATCGGCCACGCGCGCCACGTACGCGCTGCCCTCGAGGCCCGCGTTGGGGCCTACGGGCACGCTGTCGTAGTTCGAGAGCAGCACGTTGGCTGGCGGCGTCACCAGGTCGGTGTTCGGCGGACTCTGGGCCCAGGATGCCACCGGCGTCCACACGACAGCGAGAAGAACGAGCGAGGCTCGTCCGATAACGCCGGCGAACGCGGTTCCCGGCTTGTCTTCCTTCAGTGACATTGGCGTGCTCTCAATGCTAGTTCTTGCGGATGAGGCCGTCTTTGCGCATCTGGTCGGCCGCGGCGCCCACGAGGCTCTTGACGAGCGCCTGCGCGCCCTTGGGGTTGGTGGTTTCACTGGTGCCGGCCCACAGCAGGCGGTTGCCGGGCACATCGAAGACGAGCGTCTCCACGGCAACAGTCACCGTCGTCTTGTTGGGAGTGAGATCGATCGTCGCGCCCCAGGCGTAGGGGTAGTACCCCCAGAGCGAACCGTAGTACGGCGCGCTTTGCCACGCGACGACCGTCGGCCTCGTTTGCTTGTTCATGTCCACGAGGCGCATGATGACGACGCCGGTGGTGTCCGTGCGCTCGAACCACGCCTTGGCGCGGTCCTTGTCGCGGACTTCCTCCTTCGGAATCATCTGGTAGGCCGGAACACCTCGTACTCCCCTGGCGGTCAGTTCGCGGGCGAGCGCCTCTTCAGTACTCTGCCGGAGCGCCATGTCGTCGCTCACGATCAGGCCCACGACCTTCTTCCCGGCGTAGCCGATGTTGCCGGCTTCGGGGTTCTTCCAGGTCGCCGTGAACGTCGGGCCTGCGGCCGCGACGGGCAGCGCGAGCAGAGCCATACATATGAGTACCAAGCGCTTCACGAACACCTCCCCAACCTGCGGAGCGTACCACAACTACTAAAACGGCCCGAGGTGGAACAGCATGTTCATCAGCGCGAGGATCCCGAACAGCGCCACGAAGCCGGCCACGGCGAGCGACAGCGAGAAGGGCCTGCGTTGGGGATCGTAGCGCTTCACCTCCCGCCAGTACTGCAGGCACGCGATGGCGAGCGCCCACACGCCGAGGGAAACGAGCGCGAGGCCGAAGTTCCGCGGCCCATTCGGCCTCAGCAGGAGCGTGGATTTCCCCGACTCGAACATGGCCTGCAGGAACTTGTAGATTGTGAAGCCGAAGCTGATCATCGACAGCGCCGTCCGGATCCAGGCCATCAGCGTCCGATCGGCGGCAAGAATCGTGCGCTCTCGTGCCATATCGTCGGCGGTGAGCGTTTGGAGCGGATGCGGATCGGCCACGTGCATGCTCATAAAAGAATCTGAACCACCTGCCTCAACACGTCCATCGGTGAAACCACGAGGAACGCCAAGGGGCAAAACGGGATCACGACGGCCAGCACGATGACGAACACGTTGAACATGTCGAACGGGACGAACCGCAATCCGCGAACGACCGCATAGCTGTTGGCCAGATCGGCGAGCGACTGAATGTCTGCGCTCCCCAGCAACGGCTTCTCGCCGGCCCCGCCCTCCCCGCCCGCCCTTGTATGGACCCACTTCGCGTCGAAGGCGCGCGTGTACTCCGACGCGAGGAGTCCATATTCGAGGAGCCCGCGATGGCGCGCCTGGAGCAGTTTGCCCGAGAACGCCAGGAACGGCGTAAACAGGACGACCAGGCTCAGGCCCAGAAACATTGCGAGCTGCAGGCGATAGTCGAAAAGCGACCGGCCTTGCGCGACGAGGTCCAGGCCGATGTGGACCGCGACGAGCGACGAGAGCGCGAATACGAAAAGAGCCCAGGTACTGGTGCACCTGCCCGATGGGCCTCAAACCCGCCGACTGATCGGGATGGCTCGGAATGAGCACGAGATCGAGCCGCGACAGGCGGAACAGGAACCGGCACCACAGGACGTACCGCCACACCCAGAACCAGACGATAAACTGGAAGACGGGCACGCTGATCAGCAGGTACCACCATCCCGCCGCCGAACGCACCTGGCCGGACGAACCCGGTACGAATTGCCACTCCGACACCTCGCCCGAGAGCTCCATCCGGAAGAATATGACGCCGAACACCACGGCGATCCCCACGATGACAGGCACGACCCGGGACGTGCGCCGCGCGTTGAACCACTGGACGTGCCGAGCGAGCACGGGCACTTCGGCCTCTGCGACGACGCCGGATTGCACGAGATACTGAAAGAGATCGCCGATCTTCCGCCAGATGACGCCATCAGCGCCAATCAGTACGGGCATCGCGACGAGGAAACGCACGTCGACTGCCCAATCGAACAGCGCCGGGATCGTGATTCCGTTTCCCGCCGCAACCGTACTCGCCGCCGTCAGGATCACGAGCGGCACCCACGTGAGCAACAGGAGCGCCAGGACCCGATGTTTCTTCGACACCGCGTTGAATCCTAGCAGACCTTCCGGACGATCGGCAGGCATGTCTATAGTGGAGCGCATGATTCGGGACCGCGCGGGGATGCTGAGCGTGCTTCCTGCTGACAGCAGGGACCGCGTCCGCTCAGAACAGCAGCACCACGACTCAGCTCTGGGGCAACATCACGCTCGACTGGCACACGAGCCCGCGCGTCACGTACTCGCTCGATTTCGAACCCAAGGTGCTGCTCTCGGCTCCACCGACCCAGCCGGGATGGGCCAGCCTCGACCTGACGCCGTCGGCGGAGTTCTCGCCCAGCAAATGGCTGGACCTGGTCGGCGAAGGCGTCCTGGGGCGCACGATTCAGACCGACGACCTCCGGACCACGGAGTTCACGGCGCGAGGCGGCATGCGCTTTCACTTGTTTTCGAGACAGGAGCGCGTGCTGTTCAACGAGCAGCTGCCGAAGCGCCGCGTGGTGATTCGGAATCTCGTGCGCTGGGAGTGGCGCCGGTTCCTGTATTCGGACGACGAGCCGTCGTCGTCGAGCGGGCGCTTCCGCAACCGTCTGGAGTTCCTCATCCCGCTGAACCGGCCCAACCTCGGGAACGACGGCACGATCCACATGATCACCGACTTCGAGTGGTTCGTCCCGTTCTCGGAGCAGCACGAGCGGTTCGCGAGCCGGCGCAGGCTTCGCGGCGGCGCCGGCTACCGGCGCAACCGGACGTGGCAGATGACCGCGCTCTACATCCGGACCGCGTCGCGCAACACCATCGACGATCCGTTCAGCACCAGCGAGAACGCCTTCGACCTCCAGTTCAAGCGGGTCTGGTAGCCTCCGACGCGGTATTGAACCTCCGAGAAGTCGGAGGCGTGCCCCGGGGAGAATCCTTTGGAAGGCCGCAAAATCCCCCAAATTCCTCCGACCGTTCCGCGGAATTCGGCTCTCTTTTCCCGAATGATTTCGCCGGAATCGCCTCCAGCGGTCCTCGCGTCGCTGGCGGCACGAAACCTGCTCAGGCGATCGACAGAAGACTAACGGAAAGGAAACGACTCATGTTGAAACGAATCATGGTTTTAGCCTGTCTGGTGTCGTTGGCGGCCGTGCCCGCCTTCGCGCAGAAAGCCGAAGTCGGCGTCACCTTCGGCTGGGTCTACGCCGACGGCGTCAGCGGTAACACGTACATCGTCCCCGGCGTCGGAAGCGTCTAGCCGGAGTCGATCCCAAGGACTCGTTCGGCTGGGGCATCGATGTCGGGTTCTTCGTCGGGCCGAACGCCGAAGTCGGCTTCCTCTACGGCAACCAGCCGACGACGCTGCAGGTCAGCGGCACCGCCACTCGGGACGTCGGCGACCTGAGCATCAGCACCTACCACGGCACCTACACCTACAACTTCGGTGAGAGTGACGCCGCGGTCCGTCCGTACCTCACGGTCGGCCTCGGTGCGACGAACTTCGGCGGCGTCAGCTACTCCACGCCGAATCGAACCCGGCACGACGCAGGGCGCGACGCGGTTCTCGAGCACGTGGGGCGCCGGCGCGAAGTTTTACGGCGCATCGAAGGTCGGCGCACGGGTCGGGGTGCGCTGGACACCGGCGTACATCAAGCTCGGACGCGGCCGGCTACTGGTGCGACCCGTACTGGGGCTGCTACCTCGTCGGCAACGCCCAGTACGCGAACCAGCTCGAACTGAACGGCGGCATCACCTTCCGCTTCTGACACCCGTCATGGCCCCAGGAGGCCGCCAGGCCGCAGCCGGACTTTGCCGTCCGGTTGCGGCCTTGCATCTTGTACTAACCAGTCTGTGCTAGCCAGCCCTGGAAGCCTCTCCTCTAAAGCTCGACCGTATGGGCCGGACAGATCCAATAATTCGTCCCAATGGCGAATTCGCGGCAATTTTATGCAAATCATGCCCGGAACTCCGGACCGCCGGACCATAATCGAGAACCGGGTGGCCGCGAAGGTCGTCCTATAGCAAGGCCCGGACAGTTCCGGGACTCTGCGCTTTCTTCGAAAGGAATTCGACTGATGTTCAAACGAATTGCAGTGATGGCTTTCATCGTAACGCTGGCGGCCGTGCCCGCCTTCGCGCAGAAAGCCGAAGTCGGCGTCACCTTCGGCTGGGTCTACGCCGACGGCGTCAGCGGTAACACGTACATCGTCCCCGGCGTCGGAAGCTTCAGCCGGGTCGATCCCAAGGACTCGTTCGGCTGGGGCATCGATGTCGGGTTCTTCATCGGGCCGAACGCCGAAGTCGGCTTCCTCTACGGCAACCAGCCGACGACGCTGCAGGTCAGCGGCACCGCCGTTAGGGACGTCGGCGACATGAGCATCAGCACCTACCACGGCACCTACACCTACAACTTCGGTGAGAGTGACGCCGCGGTCCGTCCGTACCTCACGGTCGGCCTCGGTGCGACGAACTTCGGCGGCGTCAGCTACTCGACGCCGAATCGAACCGGCACGACGCAGGGCGCGACGCGGTTCTCGAGCACGTGGGGCGCCGGCGCGAAGTTTTACGGCGCATCGAAGGTCGGCGCACGGGTCGGGCGTGCGCTGGACACCGGCGTACATCAAGTCCGACGCGGCCGGCTACTGGTGCGACCCGTACTGGGGCTGCTACCTCGTCGGCAACGCCCAGTACGCGAACCAGCTGGAACTGCAAGGCGGCATCACCTTCCGCTTCTGACACCTCGATTGGTCAGCGGGTCTTCGGGTCTGCCGCGTGGCAGGCCTGAAGGCCTGCACTACGACCGAAACATCACTACGACCGAAACATCGCGAACCGCTCGCCCAACCCGTTACAGAGAATCTCCACCCCGACCGCGAGCAGGATGAACGCCGACAGGCGCAAGAGCACGGCCGTGCCCGTCGCGCCGAGCATCGCCATCACACTGCCGGCAAAGCGGTAGCACAGGTAGATCGCCAGCCCGACGACGGCAATGCCCAGTCACGGCGCCCGCGACGCCGATCACCACGGACACATCGGGCCCCCGCGTGCCGGCGCCGAGCGTGAGTGCCACGGAGAGCGAACCGGGACCAACGGTCAGCGGAAATGTCAGCGGATAGAAGCTCCGCCGCGTCATCTCGTCAGCGGCCCAGGCCACTTTCGGCGCCATCGACGCCGACTCTGAGGCGCCCTCGGAATTGAGCAGCCTCCAGCCCGTCGCAATCACCAGCAGCCCGCCGGCAATCTTGACGACGGACAGCGACAAGCCGAAGAAGCCGAGCACGTAAGAGCCGATGAGCATCGCCGCAACGAGGAGCAGGACGCCGTTGATCGCCAGGCGGCGCGCGAGCAGTGTGCGCGTCGCGTCGGACGCCCCCGGCGTCAGCGACAGGAAGACGGGCGCGCAGCCGGGCGGGTTGACGACCGGCAGCAGCGCCGCAATCGCCAGCGCCGCCATGCGGAGCAGTCCTTCTATCTGACTCGCCACGTGCGGTTCACGACCTGACGATGCAGCGGAAGCCGAGGTGGCAGGCGGCGCTGTCCGCTTCCTGCGCCATGCGCGCCGCCGGACGGTAGCGTCGGCAGTAGTTCGGCGCGCAGAGGAACGAACCGCCCTTCATCACCTTCGTCCTCGCGGCGCCCTTGCTGGCGGTGCAACAGGATTTGGCGGGCGGCTGGTTGTCGTACCAATCCGTCGTCCACTCCCAGACGTTGCCGGCCATGTCGTACAGGCCGTAGCCGTTGGGCGGAAACGACCCGACGGGGGCCGTCCACTCGAAGCCGTCCATGAGCAGGTTCTGCCAGGGAAACGACCCCTGCCACGTGTTCGCCATCGCCTGGCCGCCGGGCATGAACTCTTCGCCCCAGACGTACGACGCGCCATCGAGACCGCCGCGCGCCGCGAACTCCCACTCCGCCTCGGTCGGGAGCTCCTTGCCGATCCATTTCGCGTACGCCTCGGCGTCCTCGAACGCGACGTGCACGACGGGGTGATCGTCGAGGCCGTCGATTGAGCTCTCCGGTCCGCGCGGGTGCCGCCAGTCGGCGCCGGGCACGTACGTCCACCAGTTGAAGTGGTTGCTCATGTCCACCGGGCCGGCCGCCTTCTGGAACACGACCGAGGACGGAATCAGCAGCTCGGGCTTCGCGTCAGGATACTGCGCGGGATCGACAGGCCGCTCGGCGACCGTGACGTGCTTCGTCTCGTCCACGAACCGCGCGAACTCCGCGTTGGTGACCGTGTGCGGATCCATGAGGAACGCGCCGACCGTGACCTGCCGCGCCGGCGCTTCCTCGGGGTAGTGATGGTCGGATCCCATGCGAAACGTGCCGCCGGGGATCCGCACCATTCCATCGATCATCGTCGTCCTTGGTCCTTGGTGCCTGGTTCCTGGTCCGTCCTGGGTCCCTCGTCCTGAGTCCGCGCACCAAGGACCAAGGACAAAGGACGGACCAGGAACCAAGGCCCAGGAACCAAGGACCCAGCCAGCATATCAGCGGTTCGCATAGCCCCATCGAGGGGGGACGTAATGGGTGTGCAGGTTTACTCGGACCGTGGTCTCGGATCGAGCATCCGGCTGAGGACCGCAAAGAAGAAGCCGGTGGACCACCCGCACATCAGGATGCCGGTGAGCGCCTCGACTCCGCCCTCCAGCCGCCACTCTCTGGGCAGCACCACGTCGCCATAGCCGGTCGTGGTGTACGTCACCGCGCTGAAATAGAGGGCCGACTGCAGGTCCGGAATGGCGCCCTGCCGCTCGTAAAACAAGGCCCAGACCGCGATCTCGATCAGATGCAGGACAATCATCCAACCGGCCAGCCGGACAAAGCGCCAGGTCCAGACCCAGAACCGTGGCGACCTGTCCGGGTGATGACGCAGCCAGCGCATCGCCGCCGCCACTCCGGACGCGTGGATCACCACGCACGATGCCATCAAGGCCCACACCAGCAGCAGTTTCAAGAGCATAGATTGCCCGCCGCACAAGAGACAGAGTCACGGAACTGTCACAAGCTCTTGCGTCGACGGTATCGCTAGAATACTGAACTGTGACCTGGATGCGCTCAATTCGCGCCTTCGCCGCCCTCCTGACGCTGGTCGTGCTCTCAAGCAGGCACGACATCCTGGCGGCGCAAGAACCCATTGCACCCGCTCAGGCGATCGACGACACGATCGAGGCCGGGGAAGCCGACGCCAAGGAGCCAGCTCGCAGTCTGGTGGAATGGAACCACTACGAGGGCCCCTTCTTCACGATCCGCGCAGGCGGGGGCGTCTTGTTCGACTATGCGGCGTACAGGCAGGATGACAGCAGCAAGCAGCAGTTCGACCTCAATCCCGAATTCAAGGTCCGTGATGTCCGGGTGCTGCTGAAGGGACGACTCAAGTTCAAGCGCCAGGTGACCTGGAGCAGCGGGCTGATGTACGACGGCCCGTAGCGGGAAGTGGCTGGTCCGCGAAACCGGCATCATGGTCGAAATCCCGGAAATCTGGGGGCACCTCTTCGTCGGCCGGACCAAAGAAGGCTTCTCGCTGAACAAAGTGATGGTCGGCTACGCCGGTTGGACGATGGAGCGGGCGACGATCAGCGACGCCACGATTCCCATCCTGGCCGACGGCATCAAGTGGCTCGGCTACCTGCCGAACGCGCACCTGCTCTGGAATCTGGGATTTTACGGCGACTCGCTGTCGGAAGGGCAGTCGTTCTCGACCTACGGCCGTCAGGTCGCGGGCCGGCTCGCGTGGGTCCACCTGTTCTCGAACGACAGGCCGCGACTGATTCACGTCGGCATCAACAGCCGGTTCGGCAAGCCGAAGGATGACGTGCTGCGACTTCGGTCGCGACCGGAAACATTCCCGGCTCCGTACTTCGTCGACACCGGCGAGTTCGCCGCCAGTGCAACCACGATGACCGCGCTCGAAGCGTACTACCGGCCGGGATCCTGGCTGTTCGGCACCGAGTACTTTCTTCAGAAAGCCGACGCGCCCCAGTCGGGCAATCCCCTGTTTCACGGCGGCGACGCCGTCGCCACCTGGCTGGTCACGGGCGAGACGCGCACGTACAACACGCGAGGGGGATTCTTCAATCAGGTCTCGCCGGCGCGCCCGGTGTTTCAGGGCGGACCGGGCGCCTGGGAGCTCGTCGCGCGTTTTTCGTATATCGATCTTGATGATCAGGGCGTGCGAGGCGGCACGTTCTGGCGGTTCACGCCGATGGTCAACTGGCACCTGTCCGATCACGTCCGCCTCGCGATGGCGTACGGGTATGGCTCGCTCGATCGTTTTGGACTCGTGGGCAAGACGCACTTCTTTCAGACCCGGTTGCAGCTGCAACTCTAGCGAGAGCGAATGGATGATGCGCACGCTTGCGGGCGAGTGACGGCGTGCGGTTTCTGGATCGTCTTGTTCATGTTGACGACTTCGGTGACTGCGCCGGCGCAATCGGCCTCGGCCAGTCTGGGTGAGGCCAGCGCCGGCGATGTGCCAGGGCTGGCCGAGGACGCGGCGTCGGAGCCTGGAACCGTTTCCACATTGCTCCGTGACGTCGGAGGGGACTACAAACATTTCCTGTCGAAAGAGACGGCGTTCTGGCTGGGCGCAGGGGGCGGGGCCGCGCTGGCCGTTCACCCCGCGGACCAGCCGATTGCCGACTGGGTGCACACCAACTCGCCCTCGATGCCCGGAGGCTCGTTGTACGGGTCGCAGCTCGTGCAGCTTCCGGTCGCGATCGCCTGGTGGCTCGCCGGATCGGCATCCGGGAGCGCGCGGCAGGCGGCCGTCGGGCGCGATCTGCTGCGCGCGCAGATCTCCGTCGCCAGCTGGACCTACGCGGTCAAGTTCGCGACCAACCGCACGCGGCCGAACGGCGACCCGCGATCGTTTCCGTCCGGTCACGCGTCGACGTCGTTCGCGATCGCGATGGTCCTGCAGGAGCATTTCGGCTGGAAGGCTGGCCTGCCGGCATTCGCGGCGGCCACGTATACTGGCCTCTCGCGCGTTGCCGACAACCAGCACTGGGCCAGCGACGTCGTGTTCGGCGCCGCGCTCGGCATGGCATCCGGCCGCACGGTGACGCTGCACCTGCGCGACACGCGCGTGTCAATCGCGCCGCTCGCCGCGCCCGGCGGTGGCGGCGCACTCGTCACGGTCGCGAGGTAAGGGTGACGCTCCGGTCCCGAATCATCTCGCCTAACGGTTTCTGGTGATCTCGATCGCGCGCTCGCGCGTGTAGGTGACCTCGACGATGTCGCCGGGCTTCAGGCCTTCGAGCAGGTGCCGGTCGACTGCCTGACGCATGACGTTGCGGTTGTCTGCCGTCTTGTAGGTGATCACCTGGCTCGCCAGGTCGACCTTCTCGACGCGGACCGTGGCCTTCAACTGCTGCAGGACGTCGGCGCCGGCGGCATCGGGGCCCTTCTTGGCGGCGGCGGTGCTGTCTTCGAGGACGGTCATCTTCGCGTTCGGACGTACCGCGACGACGACCGATTCGCTGATGCGGACGGTGACCGTGTCGCCTGATCGCAGTTCGTCAAACGCCTTCAGTTCCTTCCCCGCGTAGACAGTGTGCTGCAGGCCTTCGGGTGTCCGAAGCGTCAGGGAGCGCCCAAACGGATCGAGGCGCTCCACCTTCCCGGTGACAACTGCCACATCGCGTGTGGTGACTTTGGGCTCCTGCGCAATCGCGCCACCTGGCCAGAGCCCCGCGATCAGCAGGACCACGGACAAGGGACCAAGGACGGACCAGGAACCAGGAACCAGGAACCAAGCACCCTTCATGGGACTCTCCTAGTAGCTCCAGCCGATGGAAAAGGAGACACCGACGTCATTCTTCGCCGCATCCGGGCTCGGCGGCCGGCTGTCGAACGTGTCGAACATGTTGATCGCGAGGAAGAAATCCTTCAGGACCTCTCGCCTGGCGCTGGCGTCGAGCTGGATGCGCTGGCGGCCCCAGTTGCTGAGGCTCGGGTAGTACTGGAAGGCGATATCGACGTTGGTCTTCGGGCGATCGTACCGGTAATACGACTGGCGGAACGTGAAGAGGCCCTTCGAGGTTCTGCGTCGGATCCGCGTCCACGTTGCGCTCGTCGTTGACCGCAATCCCGCCGGCGATGGACAGCTGGGCCCGGTTGTTGTTGACGAGCCGCGGACCAACGGCGACGGCGATCTGCGAGCGCAAGAGCAGCCCGAGGCTCTCGTTGCTGTCGAACCCGGCGGCCGGAGGCGACGAACGAGCCGCTGGCCGCGATACCGAACGTAGGACGCCTGAATCGACGCGCGATCGTCGCGGCCACCGTCGTTCCCGTTCGCCGTCAGCGTGGCCGACGCAGTGAGCCGCGCTTCGAACGCCGGCCTGCGGAACAACGTGCTCGAGTTGAAGTTCAGCTGAGAAATCTCGCTCGACTTCGTGTAGCTGAACCCCAAGGTCGAACGAGCCGTCCAGCTTCCCCCAGAAGCTGGCTCCCAATCGGCGTGATCGTGGCGACGTCGAGCATCGGCAGGGAGACCCTCGTCGCCGTCTCGACGATGACGAGCGTCTGCGGATCCCCGGCGGCCAGGCTGCCGAGGAAGCGCCGTCCGTCGGTGGTCGTCACATCGAACTGCCCGACCGCCTCGAGGGACACGATCTTGTCCCACTCGAAATACACGGTGCCGACGTCGTCGGTCGAATACTCGAGCTGGCCCCGATTGAGGTTCTTCACCTCGCCCGTGATGTGGTCGCCGTTGGCCAGGCGGACGACGTCCGCCTTCGGCTGCGCGTGCGCCGTTCCGGTAAGGACAACAAGCAGCGTCAGCGTGAGGGCGAGCCGGCGGGAGATGACGGGCGCGATCACTTCCTGACGGCTCTACTTGCCTTATTCAACGGACAGGATCAGGGCTTCAGTCCACGTGATGTCGAGCCTGTCGCCCACCTTGACCTTCTCCAGCGCCTTCTTGTCCTCCACGCGGCTGCTGTACTTCCAGCCGTTCGGACCGGTGAACGTGATCGACGGCACCGCCTGATCGATGGCCGCGATGGTCGCCGTAATCGTGCGTTGACGCGACGTGGTGCCGGCCAGCTTGCCTTCGGCCCTGACGGTCCCTCCCGACGCGCTGTTGACGTCCTTCTCGCCTGGCGCCTTTACGCGCAGCACGAGGTTCTCGTAGTACTTGGCGGTGATCTTGTCGCCCACCTTCAACGCGTCGAACCGCCTGATGGTCTCCGGAAAGTAGAACACGTCGTACGTTCCGTCCGGCTTCTTCACGGTGACTGACCGCGCCGCTTTGTCTATGGCCTCGACGCTGGCGGTGACCGTCTTCGTTTCGCCGGTGAGGGTTTTCGTCTGTGCGCCGGCCGGCGCAGCCGTTGCGATGAGCACTGCCGCCACTCCGAGTAATACACGCTTCATAACCTGTCCTCTCTAACTTCTGAGTTCTAACTTCTGAGTTCTAACTTCTAAGTTCTGAGTTCTCTACCGCCGTCGTCCGCCGCCGCCACCTCGCGACGCCCCGCCGCCGCCGCTCGGACGGTAGCTGCTCGATCCGCCCGTGCGTCCGCTGCTGCTGCTGGTGGCGCGGCCGTAGTCGCTCGTACGTTGCTGGCCTTCCCCGCGCGCGGCGGAATCACGATTGAGTTGCCCGGCCGTGGACGTATCCGGACGGGCGCTGCTGCCGTTCGCTTCCGACCAGCCGCCGCCCGCCTCCTTCTTGTAGACGTTCCCGTCGCGGCCTGCGTAAACGTCGCCGCTTCCGGTCCGCGCGACGCCGCCGCCGCCCGGTCCCGGCGTGTTGCGCGTAATCGCCTCGCCGCCGCCGCTGCCCTGCGTGGCGCGAGTCGTGTTCCCGGTGGCGTTATTGGTGTAGCGGGACGTGGACGCCCACTGGTCGCCGCGCGCAACGGCCGTTGATCCCCAGCTGCCGTAGACGTTCGAGCCCTGCCTCGTCGCGGCGCCGGTCCCGGTGCGGGGGTTGTACGCCGTGGCCGCGGCGCGCGACCCATATGGACCGTAGGCCGCGGCGCCTCGCGCGTACGTCCCGGTCCTGGGGTTGTAGCTCGCGCCGACGCCGGCGCCGCCGTACGGACCGTAGGCCGACACGCCACGGCTGTAGGCGCCGGTCCACGGGTTGTAGGACGCGTGAAACCCGTAGGTCGGGTAATACGGCCGGTAGTACGGGTAGAAGCCGCCGTAGCCGTAGTACGGCGGGTAGTAATACCCGCTTCCCCAGACGACGCAGCCCCACGCGATCATCATGCCGGTGTAGGCAGCCGCGGCGACGTAGACGGCCGTGTCGTCCTTGTCTTCCTGCACCGTCACGTAGGTGACGTTGTGCGAGGGCGAGCTGGCAGGAATCGTGTAGATCTCTCCCGGCACGGAACCTGTCGCCTCCCACGGACCGGTCGGGCTCTTGCCCATGAACCAGACGCCCTGGAAGCACATGTAATAGAGGTCGCCGACCTTGATGATGTCCTTGTCGGTGTTCGCCGCGCGCTGCAGGTTTGTCTTCTCGATCGGCTGGAACTGCGGCATGCCGCCGTCGTACGCCACCTCGGGCGCTTTGATCTGCTTCTTGTTCACGGTCGCGATCTGCGGGATCTGCGCGAGCAGCACGGCCTCGGCGGCCTGGTCGGTTCCCGGTACCGACGCGAGCACGCGCGACCGGTCGTGCGAGAGCGGGATCTGCTTGAACTCCGGCGGCAGCGACAGCGTCGCGAACGTCCACGGCCCGGTGAAGTCGGGCGCGCTGAACCAGCGGCCCGAGGTCAGGAAGTACACGGGGCCGGTTCTGGTCATCCGGAACACGTCGCTCTCGGTGTTGTTCACCCAGAGCAGCGTCGTGTTCCCAACCGTCACGTAGCTCGCCGGACCGCGCAGCAAAATCATCTCGGCCGGCTTCGTGCTCACGAACACCTTGGGTACCTGCGAGGCGTTCAGCGACTTGCCCGGAAGCGCGTCCCTCACCTCTTTCCAGTTGTCGTTCTCCTTGTCCTTCTCCCCCGGTAGCGTCTTGAAGCTGTCGGGGAGCTTCCCGGCGGGCTGCCAGGGCCCTTTCAGGTCCGCCGCCTTGAGCCAGCTCTTTTCGTACCGGAGGAAATAGGTGTTGTCGGTCGTGTACTGGAACAGATCCCAGTTCGTGTTGACGGCGAACTTGAGATCGTTGCCCATGATCGGGCTCCAGATCGGATCGCTGTCGATGTTCACGAGGATGGCGTCCGACGCGCTGTAGAAGATCGGCGGCGGGTCCGCCTTCACGTCCGCGACGTTCTTCGGAATGATCTGGCTCTTGTCCAGCCGGGCGAGGACGCGATCAAGCGCGATGATCATCTCGCCCTGCGGCCCCTGTTTGACGATTTCGCCCGTGATTTCCTTGACCTGATCGTTCGGCGCGTTCGGGAAGCTCGACTCGGTCACCTTCACGTCGGTGAAATTGACAAGGCGCGCATCGACCGCGACCGACGTGTCGCCCTCGAACTTGATAGTTCCCATCGTCTGCTTCGATGCGCCCTTCGGGATGAACGACACCGCCGAGTAGGCCACGATTTTGCGCTGGCCATCCCAGCTGGCGATCTGCGGCTGGAAGACCCGGAGGGCGCCGCCGCTTGCCGTGACGTAGTCCCGCGGCCATCCGCCGTCAACCGTCGTCGCCGCGCTGGCGGTGCTGGCGGCAGCCGCGGGCTTGGCCGCGGTGGTGGATTTCGGCGCGGTGGAAGGCGCGGTCTGCGCGCGCAGCACGGGGACGATCGGCGTGAACAGCACGCTGGCAGCCGTGACCAGCGCAACGACGGTGTGGAACGAACGACGGTGAATCCTCATGGAACCCTCTGAAGCAAGCAAGGTCTTGAATCAGGTCGAGCGGCGCAACGATTGTAGCCGTTGAGGCCGCCGGCCCGTCAAAACACCCACGAGGCAGCCCCTGGCCGCCCCGCGGGGTCGAATCGCACGCGTCCTACTTCGGCCGGACGGCGTAGGGATTGGCGCCGAGCGCGTTCGAGATGGCGGTAATCGTCCGCTGCGCGCGCACGCTGTTCCCGGCATCGTCGAGCGGAGGGGAGATGACCGCGATCCCGAACTTGCCGGGGGCCACGGCGATGATCCCGCCGCCGACACCGCTCTTCGCGGGCAGCCCGGTATGGTAGAGCCACTTGCCGGAATCATCGTACAGGCCCGCGGTGGCCATCACCGCCAGGACGCCCGGGACCTTCGCTGCATCGAGCACTACCTTGCCGGTGACCGGGTTCTTGCCTCCCGCCGCGAGCGTCGCGGCCATCGTCGCAAGGTCCTTGGCGTTCACTCCGATCGAGCATTGGCGCGTGTAGAGATCCACGGCCTGCGGCCAGCTGGTCTTGATGTACCCGTACGCGAACATCAGCGCGCCGATGGCCTGGTTCCGCTGGTTGGAGTCGGATTCCGACTTGTAGACGTCCTGCAAGACCGTGAGTGACCGGCCGGCGGCGTCATTGTGGAAGCCGATGATCTTCTTCCAGACCGCGTCGGAGTTGGCGCCCGTTACCATGCTGGTCGCCGAGATCGCGCCGGGGTTCACCAGGGCGTTCATTTCCGGTGAGCCAGTGCCGGCGACCATCTTGACCCCTTCGATGGCGATGATGGAGTTGAACCGCGCGCCGGTCGCGTCGACGCCGATCCGCTTCTCGATCGAGTCGAGGCCCTGCTCCTGGATGACCTGCGCCATCGTGAAGACCTTGGAAATCGACTGAATCGAGACCTCGGTCTTGATGTCGCCGGCCGTATAGACCTTGCCGTCCACGGTGACCAACGCGATCCCGTACAGGTTCGGATCGACCTTGGCGAGCGCCGGGATATAGTCCGCGTTCTTGCCTTCCTTCAGGGTTTTGAACTGGTTGTACGCGTTGTTGACGACGGTCTGCGGATCGGGGCCCTGGGCGGTGAGCACGAGCCCGCCGACCATGACGCTAGCGGCGATCCCCGCCATGAGGCGGCGGCGCCGCGTTAAGAGTAGGTTCCTGAACATCACTGTCCTCCTAGCTTGTAGCCGAAGCTGTATTTGAACGAGAACTGCAGGCGGTAGTCGCTGACCGCGAAGCCGTCCGAGTTGTTTTCGCGGTGCGCGTACTGGAACTCGCCGCCCATCATCACGTTCTTGGCGGGCGTCACGAGGAGATTCCCGACGATGTAGTCGCCGTTCTTGTAGGCGTTGGCCGCCTGGCCGTCGCTGTTGGTGATATCGACGCGCGAGTAGCCGATCGCGCTCGACGTACTTCGAATTCCAGTTGTGGTCGAGAAAGATGACGAGGCCGAGGTCGTGCAGGGCTTCGCCGACGACCGGCGTCACCGCGTTGCCGGGGTTGCTCTTGATCGCGACGTCCACGGGCGCGTCGTTGAAGTAGTTCTCGACGCCCGCGCCCTCGACCAGCTGGAGGCGCAGGGTGTCGTTCGACCCGAGCTTCACGTTCGAGCTCAGGCTGATGCCCCAGCCCCAGACGCTGCCGTTCAGGTCGAACTTGTCATTGGGCAGGAGGTCGTCGTAGGCGATCTTGCGAAGGGCGCCGCCCAGCTGGACGTACCCCCATTTCTTGCCGCCGAGGCGATAGTGGCCCGTGAAATCCGGAGACGGGAACCGCGGCTTCACGTTCTGCAGTTCCACGCGGTCGGAGAGCACGCCGGCGTCGCCGCTCGCGCCCGGGGCCTCGATCGCGACGCGCGCGTGCGAGCTGCCGTCGTTGAACGGCTCCCAGAACACCTGGACGTTCCGGAAGAACAGCATCCCGTTCGGCCCCCAGTAATCGACGACGTTCGGGAAGACGTCGATGTCCATGAACTGGCTGTTCGTCTGGCCCGCCCCGAACTGCTTCCACTGGCCCCAGGCATGCCGCAGGCGGATGGTCGTCTTCCCGGCGTCGCCGCCGACGCCGAACATGTCGAACTCGAACTGCCCCTTCACCGGTCCGCTCGCCGTCGGAACCTCGCCTTTCACGCCGAGGCGGCTCTGGCGCGACGCTCAGGTAGAAGCGGCCGTCCTGGCCGAACTGGTTGGCGACGTTCGGCAGCCGCGACGGCCGGTTGACGTCGTACCAGTCGGGGTTGTTCTGCTTGAAGTCGGCAATCGCGTCGGTTTGCCCGAAGCCGTAGATTTCGAGCGTGCCCTTCTCGTCCTGCGCCGCCTGCGCCGCGGGCGGCGTGCCCGGGTCTTCGCGCCCCGGCGGCCCTGGCGACTCCTGCGACGCCGACGAGCATCAGGAAAGTCAGCCCGCCTCCCAGCACCGCAACCGTTCCAAACCTTCGTTTCGAAAGCATTGTGATCGCTCCTTGTTATCCCGCCGCTATGTCACACCGTCTTCATCGAGCTCGCCTCGATCAGCAGAGCACGACGGAGAGGGCGAGACCAGCCTCGCTCGTCTCCTTGTACTTACTGTTCATGTCTTTCGCGGTCTGGGCCAGGGCCGTCACGGTTGCATCGAAATCGATGCGGTGCCGGGACGCAATCTCGTTGCTGGCGATCGCGTAGGCGGTCCAGGCCTTGACTGCGCCGAAGGCGCAGCGCTCGATGCACGGCACCTGCACGTAACCGGCGACCGGGTCGCAGGTCATGCCCAGGTGATGCTCCAGCGCCGATTCGGCGGCGTTCTCGACGACACGCGCATCCGCGTCGTACGCCGTCGCGACCAGCGCCGCCGCCATCGACGAGGCGACGCCGATTTCCGCCTGGCAGCCGCCCTCCGCGGCTGACAGCGTCGCGTGGTGCTTGCACAGATAGCCGACGGCCGCCGCGGCGAGCATGCCGTCACGGACCTTCTGCCGATCGACTTTCCGGACCTCGAGGAGCCCATACACCAGCGCCGGCATCACGCCGGCGGAGCCGCCCGTCGGGGCTGTGATCACGAGGTGGCCCCGGCCGTTCTCTTCCGACGCGGCCAGCGCAAAGGCCGACAGGCTGCCGATCCCACGTTCCGCCTCATACTTATCGTCCATCGCGCGCTTGTAGACGGTTGCGGCCTTGCTGTGCAGCTTGATCGGGCCCGGCAGCACGTCGTCTTCCGACATCGACAGCCCCGACTTCACCGTCGCGACCATCGCGTTGATGATCTTGTCGACGAAGGCATTGACCTCCTCTTCCGACCTGCCCGCGATCGACATTTCGTTGGCCATCATGATCTTGGCGATCGTGGTCTTGTTGGTGTCGGCGTGGTTCCGCAGCTCTTTCATCGTACGGAACGGGTATTTCGGCGGGTTCTTCTTCGGGGGCGTATACCCTTTCCACTCGATGAATCCCCCGCCCACTGAGTAGTACTCCTGCTCGAGCAGCACGTCGGTGCCGGCGAGGAGCTTCACCGTCATCGTGTTCGGGTGTTTGAAGTCACCCTTGGTGGCATCGTAGATGACGTCCTTGAGGCTCACGTCGATGGACTTGTTGCCAAGCTTCACCGGGAACACCTGGTCAGGTTTGTCTCGCAGGCCGTCGAGAAATTTCGGGTCGACCGTTGCCGGTTCTTTCCCGACCAGCCCTGCGAGCGCGGCTCGTTCCGTGCCATGTCCCTTGCCTGTCGCGCTGAGGCTTCCAAACAGGTTCACCTGAAGCTTCGTCGCCTTGTCCAGTTTGTCGGCCGGCAGTTTGGCGGCTTGCTGGTAGAAATCGTAGGTAATGCGCATCGGACCGATCGTGTGCGAACTGGAAGGGCCGGGCCCCACCTTGTAGAACTCGTCCACAGTCGTCAAGACCGGCCCCGCTCCCTTCTTCACCACGTCCAGGTCGGCGGCCAACGGGACCGCGGGCGCGGCGCTCGCCGGTGCGGCTTCGGCTGCCGGCGGCGGGGCGGTCTTTTCGGTCTCCGCTCGCGTGCAGCCGTTCATCACCGCAGCCGCCGAGATGACGGCGCTGCGCATGATGAACTTCCGGCGGTCGAGGCCGCTCGGAATCTCGGCAGGCACCTGCGCCGAGGCGAGCGAATCCTCGCGCTCTTCGCCTCGCAGTGATGTCGTCGACCCATTCGGTTTCGCGTCTTGTTTCTCGGACATGGACGTTTCTCCCTGTTAACCGTCAGCGAGTCACGAAATTCGGACTCCCCAAGCTATTTCACGTTCAGCCGTTCCCACTCGCGGACGCGCCTGCGTCCCTCGTTGAAGATCCGCTCGTAGTTGCCTTTCCGCACCTTGAGGCTGGTTTCCGGCGTCAGTTGCCGGAACACGGGCGCCCACATGTCGAACACGGCGAAGTACGCCGCCGGGCTGGCGGGCGCGACCGTGTCGGTCCCGAACAGGAATCGATCGGGATAGCGGTTCAGCACCGTCACCACGCGTGCCGTCGCCTGTGGCGACGCCACCGCGTACTTCGCCACCTCGTCCCAGGAGATGTCGAAGTTGACGTGAGCGAGCGTCGGGTCCATGAGCATCGCTTCGACCACGCCGATGTAATTCGGGTCGCGCTCGGCGGTTTCCGCCGACACCTGCACCGGGTGCACGATACGGCCCAGGCCGGTGTGCGCCCAGATGATCGACGCGTTGCGGTGACGACGGAGGACGTCCTTCGTCTGTGTCAGGTACACCGGTTCGGCATCGACCTTGGCGAACGGCATGTCGATGTCGTTGTGCAGGATGACAACGAGGCCGGACTCCGCGGCGAAGTCGAGTACCCGATCGAGCGCCGGGTTGGTCAGGCTGGCGGTCTCGCCGGAGATCTTCGCCGAGACGAACTCCTTGTGGATGCTGAACTCGCCGATGCCCGTGAACACCCCGGGGAAGACCTGCAGCACGCGCCGGATGTGATCGACGCCGTACATGTCCGCCGGGTTGAACCCGGTGATCATCGGGTCGAATCGCGCCTGCTCGGCCGGCGTCAGCGCCTTGTAGACGCTGGCGATGTAGGCGTCGGTGAACGAGTAGTAGTAGAGCGGCGCGTCGCTGTGCAGGTAGTAGGTCGGAGCGAAATTCCCCGAGTTCGCGTACGACCACTGCTGCTGCAGCGGAATGCCGAAGAGCGTCGAGCGCCCGACCCGCGTGCCCATGATCTGCAGGAACTGGCGCGGCGTAATGCCCTGCTGGACGTAGTTGGTCAGGTGGAAGTGCGAGTCGTAGAACTCGTTGGCCGCGCCGGCCTGCTGCGCGCCGATGGGACGCGCGAGCACGAAGGCGGCGAGCGCCAGGCCCGCGATGGACGCCGCCAGGACCGTCGCACGGTGAACATGCCTGTGGTTCATGTCTGCCCCGCCCGTCAGAAGTTCATCTCGAGGTTGAGGTGAATGATGTTGCCGTTGGCGCCGACCGGCATCGGGTACGCCGTATAGCCGACCGGGCTCTTGTTGACGTGGATGAATTCAGCGTTGACGCGAACGCCGCGCTGCTTCAGGAAGTACCAGTTCTCGCCCGTTCGCCACTCCCACGGATTCGCCGTAGTTGCCGAAAATCTGCGACCAGCTGAAGTAGAGCTGGAGCGTTTTCGGCACCGCCATCGCCGACGTCTGCATCTGGTAGCCGTTGTCGCTGATGTCGGGAATTCCGCCGGTGTTGACGCCGACGTAGTTGCTCAGCCAGCGGCGGTAGTACTCGCCCTCGACGGACATGCCCTTGTACTTCACGCCGCGCGTCGATGCTCATCATCTGGTACTTCACCTCGTTCACCGTGATGCCCGGGCCGAACAGGTTCGGCGTGAAGATGACGCTGCCGTCGGTGAGCCGGATCTGGCTGTTCTCGATGCCTTCGGTGCCGGGCTGAGACTGTTTGTCCTCGATGCTGTGCGTGTAGTGCCAGCCGACCCTGGTCGCGACCTTCTGGTGATCGTCGTAGTCGCCGAACGTGCCGAACAACCCGAACTCGCCCGTCGTCGGCAGCCACGTGAGCGCAAAGGACTGGGTGTCGAACTTGTTGTCGAGCTGCGCCGCGCTGACGCCCAGCGTGCTCAGGTTGTTGGCGAACATCGCGTTGTACTTCACGTTCTTGGCGATCTCGCCCTTCAGCCAGGCGCCGGTCGTGTACGAACCGCGGAAGAACTCGTCGGCGATCAATCGATCGTCGACGCCGAGCCAGTACGGGAACTGGCCTTCGGTGCTCCGCACCGACGGCAGCGAGGCGATGCCGAAACCTGCGGTCGCGAATCGATTCCAGGTCCAGCTCGATGTTGCCGGCGCCGACCACCTGTGCCGGATCGCCCTGCGACGCGTTCGACGACCAGACGTAGAGGTAATACCGGAACCGCGGATCGAGAAACCAGCCCGAAAACGGCGCGAAGAATTTCGCCAGCTGCATGTCCTGGCGCCGCTGCACCGATTTGGTGTTGCCGAAGGCGTCCACGTAGGTCTCATCGAGGTTCCGCTGATTCAGATAGCGCGCGTAGCTCATCAGCCGGAAGTAGACCTGTCCCTTTTCGCCGTCGTAGAGCAGGAACCCCCCGTTCGGCACATACGAAGGCGCCTTCTGCTTGACCTCCGTCGTCTGCACCTGCGCCACGCCGCCGACAAGGAATACGCCGCTGCAGCCGTCCGAGACCCAGATGCCCGGTGGCGTCGAAGCCCCACGTATCGCCGAACAGACATGGCGCAGCGCCCCTCGATCGGACGAGCGCAACGCCCTTCGACGTGTCGAACGAACACTGGATGCGCTGACCGAGCTGCGACGAGCACGTCACGAGGTTGGCCGCCTGACCGCCCGAAGCCGGCGCGGCCTGGCCGGCCGCCTGGGCAGCTGACTGGTCGGCCGCAAGCGCCGGCTGGTCGGTGGGTTCCGCGGACTGAGCCCGGGCGATTCCTGCCATGAGAAACAGGCACAGACATGCTCTCTGCAGCGTTCTGCACACACTGATACGGGTCAAGCAATGCTCCTTGTCGGCGGTCCCAGCGGGCAGACCACGGCCTCTGAACGTAACGAGCAGGGTTCGTGCCGTTTAGGACGTCTGACTGGCCGTTACGTTCCTTCGGTCCGCGATTTCGAGGAAAACGGCACAGCTAATCAAGGTTAACCTGCGAAAGATCGAAGATCCATTCTGCTTCGGAACGGACAGGGCCCGGGAAGTTTCTCCCTTCTCCTTGCACGAAAGAATTAGGGGGCAGGCCCCGACTCCGGAATATTGGAGCTTCGCCGGCATTCTTCGGAGTCTCCGGCGATCGCGGAGGCCCCAGCCGTCATGAAATTGGCCATTATGCGGAACCTTTTACGTCACCGGCCTCGGCCCACTGCCCGCCGGGTTGGCATCCGGACTGCTTAGTCGTGAAGCCGGACTGTGACAAACGAGTGACAGCGATGGGAACGGACATGATCCGGATGAGCGTCAAGTGGCGGGTGGTCCCGTCGGGAGCGCCATCGATCGTCTCTGCGCTACAGGCGTTGATGGTCCGGACCCGGACCGCGGCGGGCTGCACGGCCTGTTCGTTGTCGACCGACATGAACGGGCAGGTGGAGATTCGCTGCGTCGCTGACTGGGAGCGCGAGGGCGATCTGCAGCGTCAGATCCGCTCGAGCGATTTCACGCGGCTGGCCGAACTGATGGAGCATGCCACCGAGCCGCCGATCATCGAGTTCGTGACCGAGACAGGAACCTTCGGTTTCGACTACGCCGAGAAGGTCAGGCAGTAGGTCCTTGGTCCTTGGTTCCTTGTTCTTAGTCCGTCCGTAGTCCGAAGTCCGAAGTCCACGTTGGTCCGGAGCTGCTGCGCCGAATCGGATCAACATCAGCGGACCACGGACCAGGAACGGCCCAAGCACCAAGGCCCAAGCACCAAGGACCCGCGGCTACGCCGATCCGAAGACTGCGTTAGGGGCGGTACATGGCCGCCGCGATGCTTCGACGCAGGTTTCTGGGCCGGGGCTGCCGCGCCAGCGTCATCTCGTACGCCTTCGTCGCGACGCTCGCCGCGATGGCCAGCGAGATCTTGCGGATCGCCTGCAGCGGCGGGTAGAGCGCGCCTTCGTCGAGATCCTGCCGCCTCACCATCTTCGAGAGCGTGCGCGCCGCGGTCAGGAACAACTCGTCGGGCAGCGTGCGGGCCCGGCACGCCACGGCGCCGAGGCCGATGCCGGGAAACACGTACGACGTTGTTCCCCTGCGCCGGCCGGAGCACCCTGCCGCCGTAGGTCACCGGTGCGAACGGGCTGCCGCTGGCGAAGATCACCCGCCCGCCGCTCCAGGCGTACGCCTGTTCCGGCGTGCACTCGGCCCGCGACGTCGGGTTCGACAGCGCGAAGATCACCGGCCGCGAGTTGACCTCGCTCATCCGCTCGATCACCGTCTGAGTGAACGTCCCGGGAGCGCCGGTGGCTCCGATCAGCACCTGCGGCCTTACCGCATCGATCGCGTCGAGGAAGCCGACCGGCCGGTGGTCGTGCGCGTACGGTACGTTGTGCGGCATCAGGTCCGTACGGTCCTTCACGACCAGGCCGTTCACGTCCACGAACCAGAGACGGCGCCGGGCTTCGTCGGCGCCGAGTCCCGCCTCGACGAACGCCGCGGTCATCAGATCGGCGATGCCCGTGGCGGCCGAGCCGGCGCCCAGGAACATGATCCGCAGATCCCTGAACGGCACGCCCGTAATGCGCGTCGAGGAGTACACGCCGGCCAGGGCCACGGCCGCCGTGCCCTGGATGTCGTCGTTGAAGCAGAGCACGCGCTCCCGGTACTTGTTCAGCAGCGCGTACGCGTTCGGCGTCAGGAAATCCTCGAACTGGATCAGCGCGTCCGGATAGCGCGACTGCACGGCGGTCACGAACTCTTCGACCAGATCGAAATACGCCTTGCCTGCCAGCCTTCGCCGCGGGTAGCCCAGGTACAGCACGTCGTTCCGCAGCTCCTCGTTGTTCGTCCCGACGTCGAGCGTCACCGGCAGACACGCGTTCGGATCGATGCCCGCGCAGGCGGTGTAGAGCGCCAGTTTTCCAATCGGGATCCCCATGCCGTTGGCCCCGAGGTCGCCCAGGCCGAGGATTCGCTGCCCGTCGGTGACGACGATGACGCGGATGTCGCGCTGCGGCCAGTTGCCCAGGATCCGGCGGATGTGTCCGCGATCCTTCGGGGTGATGAAGAAACCCTTGGGTTCCCTCGCGATGTGCGAGAACGCCTGGCAGGCCTCGCCGACCGTCGGCGTGTAGATGATCGGCAGGATCCGGTCGATATGCGCGATCACGGTCTGGTAGAACAGCCGCTCGTTTCTCTCCTGCAGGGCCGAGAGCAGCATGTACCGATCGATGTCTCTGGGCAGCCGATCGAGGTTCGCCATCACCCGTTGCACCATCTGCCGAGGCGTCGTCACGCAGTACGGCAGCAGCCCGTTGAGGCCGAGACGATCCCGCTCCGTCGGCGTGAAGGCGATGGATCGGTTGAGCGCTTTGTCGCGGAGCACGTCGAACCCGCGCTTCTTCTTCATGGCGTCCGCATCGCGTGCACGATGGCGACCACGACCGGCCCCCACACCGTGAGCAGGATGTTGCCGATGGCGTACGGCACGGTGTAGGCCAGCGAGCCGATGTTGCTGCCGCTCGCCTCGCGCAGCGCGTTCAAGCCCGGGCGTGCAGGTCTGCGCGCCGGCGAGACCGCCCAGGGTCATCAGCGGGCTCATCTTCAACACGTAGCGCGCGACGATCGCACCCACGGCCAGCGGCACGCACGTGACGATCATCCCTGCGAAAAAGATGCTGCCGAAGAACGCGCCGCCGCTCGTGCGATACGCCTCGACGGCGTGAGGTCCCGCCTGCATGCCGACCACGGCGATGAACACGATCAGGCCGATGTCCATCAGCAGCCGCTGCGCCGGCTCGGGGATGGCGCCAAACACCGGGTAGCGGCTCCGCGCCCAGCCGGCGACCAGACCGACCACGAGGATCGAACCCGCCGTGCCGAGGCCAAGGACGATGCCGGCGGCGTTGAGCTTGAGCAGGCCGAGCAGCATGCCGGCGCAGATTCCGCCGGCGAGAAACGTCAGATCGGTCTTCGACAAGTCGGGTTCGACGAACCCGACGTACTTCGCAACACGTTCGACATCGTCGGGCGCGCCGACGACGTGCAGGATGTCGCCGCGCTGCAGGACCGCCCACGTCTCGCGCGGCATCAGCTCGGTGCCCCGCTGAAGCGATTGGAGGTACACGCCCCGGGCGCGTGGTTCTCCTGCCAGCACGCCGAGCGTCGTACCGTTCACGTCAGGGCTGGTGACGACGACGGATACGGTCTGCACCGGCACCGATAGCAGCGCCGCGTCATCGATCTCCGGTCCGATGTCCCGTTCCGCCTGGAGGAACGCTCCCCGGAGTGCAGAGACGACGAGGCGATCGCCGCGCTCGAGCGCCAGCGTCGGATCCGGCGTGAGCAGCACGCCATCCCGCTGCACCCGGTGCACGGATAGCCGTTCGGCGGCGTAGCGCTGCTCGAGCGCCGAGAGGCTCGAGGTGGCCACGTCGGCGTTCTCGACGCGGTACGCGCGCAGATTGAAGTGGGCGGCGGGAAGCGTCTGGCCGCCGCTCTTGCCGCCGGAGAGCTGTTGTTCGAGCGCCTTCGCGTCGCTTCTGAGGTCAGCCCGCATGATCTTCGGGCCGAGCCACGTGAGGAACAGAATCAGGCCGAGATCGCCGAACCCGTAGGTAATCGCGTCCGCGAGCGGCGCGTTGGCGACGAGCGTGGCCCTGGCGGCCTCGGAAATCGGCAACTCGGCGATCGCGCTGAGCCCGGTGCCAAGCGCCGCCGATTGAGTCATGCCGCCCGACAGCAGCCCCACGGCAAGGCCCTCGTCGAATCCGAAGAAGGCGGCGACGCCTATCACCGTGGCCAGGCCGCTGACGGCCACGACCAGGGCCAGGACGATCTGCGGGACGGCGTCCTTCTTCAGGCTCCCGAAGAACTGCGGGCCGACCGAATACCCGATCGAGAACAGGAACAGGTAGAAGAACGCCCAGCGCAGCAAATCCGGCAGTTCGGGTTTCGCCACGATCCCGATGATGATTCCGGCGATCAGCGTCCCGACGACGGACCCGAAACCGACACCTTTGAAGTGAAAGCGTCCGATGATGGTTCCGAGCAGAATGCTCAGGAACAGGCACAGGGCGGGAAACTCGTGCAGAAATGCCGAAAACCGTTCCATGGTGAGGTCGAGCGATCTTACGCGAAGCGCGGCCTGGCGTTCATCGCATCGGCGACACGAACGGACATCCTGCCCGGGCGTCCCGCACCGCGGCCATCAGATCGGAGACGAGCCGCGGCTTCACGACGTAGCCGATGGCCCCGGCCTCCTGCGCGGCAAGGACAAATTCCTCCTCGCGGTGCACGGTGAGGAAGACCAGGGCGGCTGTCGAACCGGCCGCGCGGAGACGGGACGCGAGTTCGAGGCCGCTCATCCCCGGCATCGAGATGTCGAGCACGATGACGTCGGGCTGCAACTCTTTGGCGGCGGCAAGCGCCGCCGGCCCGTCTTTCACCGCTCCGACGACCAGACAGCCCGGCGCCAGCACCGCCGCTGCCCGCGCGAGCATGGCCTCGTTGTCGTCGACCAGGAGGACGCGCGTCAGATCAGACAATATGGTGCTTGACGGCATACTGAATCAGCTCCGCGGTCGATTTGACCTTGAGCTGCTCCATGATTCGGTATTTGTGAAACGCGACCGTTCGCGGCGTGAGGCTCAGCACGCTGCCGACCTCCTTCATCGAGCGGCCCTCGGCGAGCAATTGCAGCACCTCCCGCTGACGGGATGTCAGTTCCTCGCCCCGCTTGTCTTGATCGCCCTGGATCAGGGACTCCACGAGGCCTTCTGCCACGAGTGGCGTGATGTACGTCCGTCCCTGCATGACTTCACGTATGGCGGTCGCGAGCTCTGAGGCCGCCGAGCGCTTGAGCAGATAGCCGGACGCTCCGGAACGGAATGCCTCGGCCGCCACGTCATCGTCCTCGTTCATCGTCAGGAACACGAGCTTGACACTCCGCCGCGTCCGCTTGATCTGGCGGCCGGCTTCGAGGCCGTTCAGCAGCGGCATCGAGATGTCGAGGACAACGACGTCGGGCTTGAGCGCCTCGGCCGCGTCCACCAGCGCCCTTCCGTCCGACACCTGACCCACGATCTCGCACACCCCCGCCAGGAGCTTCTCGTAGGCGCCGAGAAGGAGCGCGTGATCGTCCGCCAGCAGCACGCGAGGCAGCCCCATCGACCGTCACCCAACCTTTGTTACGTTACCGTCACAGTGATTGTCCGACTATGCAGAATCGGCATGGGCACGGAGAGGCACGGCGACCTCCAGACGCGTCCCGGCGCCGGGCCTGGAATGAATCTCGATCGTGCCTCCGTGCATATCCAGACGTTCGGACATGCTGATCAAGCCCAGCCCCCTGGCCGATACCGCATCGACATCGAACCCCACGCCATCGTCGGCGATGGTCAGCGAAAGTGCCTTTCCATCGCCGCTCAGATGCACGGTGATTTCTCGCGCCCTGCTGTGCCTCAGGGCGTTCTGCAACGCCTCCTGAACCACTCGAAACACGCACAAGGTCAGATCGGAGGGCAGCGTTGCTGGCACATGGTCGTAGCTGAAGGTGATCGGGATACCCGCGGAGCGGGACAGCTCCTGCCGAAGACCATTGAGGGCAGCCACCAGGCCGATTAACCGCAGTCTGGCCGGGTGCAGACGACGAGACAGGTCGTGCAGGCTCTTCGCGATGTCGTGCGCTCGATTCGTGGCCTCGACGGCCAGCGGCTCACCGTGACCCCGCGCGCTACTCAACAGCTCGAGGTCGATCGTCAGGAGCGCCATCTGCTGGCTGATGTCGTCGTGCAGCTCACGCGCGATCCGGGAGCGCTCGGTTTCCTGAGCGGTCAACAGCCGTCCGCCGAGGTCGCGGATTCGCACCTCGGCCTGTCGCCGTCTCGTCCGCTGAACGAGCAAGCCCACGATCAGGACGGTCTGCCCGAGCAGGACTGCCGCGGCCCCCAGGATGTAGCCCCTGTAAAGATCCCATGCCGATGGCTCCCGAAATCTGACGAGCGCTCCAGCAGGGATGCGCGCCTCGCTGACGCCCCAGCGCCGCAGTTCGCGCCAGTCGACCTGGTCGACGTTCAGATCCGGCGACGACATCGGAATACTGTCGGCCGCTTCACCGCGAAGGACACGGAGGGCGAGATCGCCGACGGCTTCAACCTGTCTCCTCTGATCCTTCAGGCTGCCTCCGAGGACGCCGTGCCCGATCGCGGAATCTACCCAGCTGTAGATCGGCGCGTTGGCGACCGCAGCGACGCGATCGAGGTACTCGAGCGGATGGACCTTCTCACCGGCGCCGTCTTCGTCAACGAGCAGGTAGTACACGGCGGACTGGTCCGGCAGAGCTGCCAGGCGCGATTCGAGGTCCTTCGTGGTCAGGCCGCTGAGATACGTGATGTTCAGCCGGGACTGGAATGGCTGGAACTGCGCGCGTGCGGTCTGCTCGTAGGCCCTGTCGGCGGCCGCGGCCCCGGCGACCACGAACAGATTTCGAACGTCGGGCTGCAGCGCGGTTGCGAGCGCGACCGTGCCGCCGAAGTTCAGGTCGCTGACCACACCTGTGGAGTTCGTCGTGCGTTCGACGTCGGGCGAGTTCGCGAAGTACACGACCGGCGTGTCTGAAAACAGATCGTGCCGGTGCCGGCCCAGAAAATCGGCGGCGACGTCCTGCATCGCGATGACGACGTCGAACCGCAGCCCCTTGTACTTCACCGTGAGGAAGTCGCGCAGGCCCGATTGGTAGTCGGGGTCGGGAAAACGCGCCTGATCGATGTACTCCGAGTAGTAGTCGAGGCCTCCACTCAGGCCGCGTTCGAGAATGTCCGGCAGTTCGCGCTCGCCGACAACAACGATCTGCGCGTCGCGGCGGGTCGAATACAGCACGAGCACCCGCTTCTGGTCCGCGGCCCACGCGGCGCCTTCCAGCGCCAGTTCGGCGAGCACCACGAGCGCGAGCGCCCGGCTGAACGACAGAGCCCGTGACCGGTATGGCATGGTCAGAATCAGAAGTCGAGCTCCGCGGTGATTTTGAAGAACCGCGGCGTCAGGATCGTCAGCGGCTGCAGCCAGGTCCCGCCCGGGACGAACGTGTTGTTGTACGTCAGCACAGCGCTCGAGTTGAGCGCATTGTAAATCTCCACCGCGAACATCGTCCGCGAACGGCCGAACTTCAGGCTCCTGGCCAATCCGGAGATCGAGCTGATTGACGCGGTCGCCGTACATCGTTCCCGGCGCCACCAGGTTCACGGTCACGTTGGGCGCGTTGCCCGAGAGACTTCTCCCGAGCGACGACGCCACGGCCGAATTGGGCGCCGCGTAGTTTGCCGCCAGCAGCGCGCCCGGCTTGCTCTGAAACGTCGCCGACAGCTGAACCTCGGCCTTCGGCACGACGTAAGAGGAGAGACCTCGGAACTGCGTGAGCATGCCGAACGCGACATGACAGTACGGGCTCACGGGCGTCACGGCGGAGCTGTTCAGGCCGGCGCCGAACGCGCTCGTGCCCGTGACAGTCGTGGCAAGCTCCGGGAGATGCGCGCGGACGTCGCAGCTGTCCGCGACGGTCTGGCCCGTGCTCGTGCCCCCCACGAGCATGAAGCGCCTGCCCATCTGGACGTTGGCCGTCACGTCGACGCCGTTGAAGTACTGCGACCACGTGCCGTAGCCGCTCGAATCGGCGATGAGGTTGTCGACCTGTCCCGACTTGCCGGGCACGACGTCATAGAGGCCCGACACGACGTAACCCCCTCCACCCGGTAGCCGGGGATCCGCAGGAGCCACGATGCTGAACGGCGTCAGATCGGATGGCTCGCAGTGACAGATTGTCGGCGACGAAGAACCCGTTGTACCAGCGCCGCGTGTACGTCACCTCCACCGACGAACGCGGTCGCAGCTGCTGCTGAATCGAGACGCCGAGGTTCCAGTCCGACGGACGGACGCCCCAGCCGTCGAGTGCACTCGCGCCGAAGTTGTTCGTCAGCACGTTCTGGCCGAAGCTCGTATTCGAGAGCACGCCGCACAGGTCGCCGCCGCCGGCTCGAAGATCCTGCGCGGACGGGTTCAGGAGATCGCAGTCGGGCGACGAAATTTCGGTTGGCGTCCGTCCAGGCCCGCGTGACGCCGGCGGTGCCAAACACCGAGGTCGTCTGAGGCAGTCGCAGCGTCGGGTTGGTATTCGCGTAGTTGCCCGACACGCCGGCGCCCTCGAGGTATTTCCCCAGGCTGATCTTGAACGCCGTCATGCCGGTCCCGAACACGTCGTACGCCGCGCCGACCCTGGGCGTGACGTCCCTGTAACTGTCGACGCCGCGGGTCTCCGGAATGACGATCGGCGTCGGCAGAAACCTCGAGGGCCCTTCCTGCTGCGAAGGGAACCAGCTCGCCGCCCGGTCGAACCGCAGCGCCGCCTGCAGCGTCAGACGCCGGCGCGTCCACTGTTCCTGGACGAAGAGACCGTCCCAGGCCACGCGCGCGTTGTTCACCCACGGTGAAATCGACTCGCGTCAGCTGATTCGGCACGCCGTTGTTGAAGCGGTACGTCAGGTTCTGGCTGTTCGTGTACCACGTTCGATCGTCGGTCATCAGCGTGTGCTGGTACCCGATCTTCAGGCTGTGCGTGCCGGTGACGTACGAAACCGCGCCCTTCCACAGGTATGAGCCCGTGTAGGCCACGCTGAAGTCCTGCGAGCGGTACACCAGCCCCGGAATGCTGCCGTTCGCCGCGCAACCGCTCGCGCACTGCTCGGCGACGCGAATCAGATCGCGGGTCGGATTCGGCGACCGTTCGAAGTTGCCGACGCCGAACGACGTCCCGCCAAATCCCGCGTCGACGAGCAGACGGTTCGTGAGCGGCGACCACCACCTCGCCTGCGACACATGAAGCGGCCGGCCGAGAACCCCGACGGCTTCCGGTGAGATCTGCGCGGGCTCCGACAGACCGGGCGTGGCGCCCGTACAGGTCCGGCACAGCGCCTGCTGGTCCCAGAAGGCGCTGAAACGGTTTCGCGGGGTGGCCTGCCAGGTCACGCGGGCGCTGGCGTTTTCGAACGTGCGATCGGAATACTCACGATGGCTGACGTCCGGCACGTAGAGCCACCGGGACGGATCGCCGGCGTTCAGGTTGTAGTAGACGTTCGTGCTCTCCTTCGTGCTGCCGCCCGCATGCGCGTTGACGAAATACCACAGGCGGTCTCTGACGATCGGGCCGCCGGACGTGCCGGACACGTCGTACACCCTGGTCAGCGGGCTCGCCGCAGAAACTCCCTGCTTCTGCAACGTCTCGGTCAGGTTGTCCGATTGCAGGTCTTCCTCCGGTGCCGCCGGCGAAAAACGACGTCGCCATCGCGTTGCCGCCGGTCCTGGGCACGATGTTCATCACCAGCCCGCCGGTTTCCACCTCGCCCAGGCCACCCGTGGTCGTGAACGTCACCTCCTGGGCGTTGCCCGCGTCGACGACGTAGCTGGCGGCTGAATTCCCATTGGGCGGACTGCCGACGTTCAATCCGTCGAGCGACAGCCGTCCTTCGTTCGTCCGGCCGCCGTGAACCGGGAACGACGTCGTCGCGGTGCCCGTGACCGTGTCGTTCACATTGATGGTCACGCCCGGCACGAGCACGAGCAGGGCGTTGTAGCTGCGGACCGTGGGAATCGACCGCACGACCTCGCCCGGTCAACGTCACCTCGCGCTTCGCGCTGTAGACGTCAACGACTGGGGTCACCCCCGTCACGTTGATCGTTTCCTCCAGCGGGCCCACCATGAGGGTCGCGTTGACGGTCGCGGTCAACGTCCCCGTCAGCTCGACGCCTGACTGCGTGGAGGGGCTCCAGCCCGGCAGGCTGAACGTGACGGCATAGATGCCTGGCCGGAGATCCTCGATACGGTATTGTCCGGCGCCATCGGTCACGACCGTTCGGACCTTCTCGATGAGCGCGGGGCTGCTCGCTTCCACCAGGACGCCCCGCATCGGCGCCCCGGACACGTCCCGGGCCGTGCCGGCAATCGCCGCCTGGGCGAACGAGGCCGCGGGACAGCACGCCATGCAGAAAAGAATGACGAGCGACCTCAACCGTTCCACTCCACCTGACGCGTCATCTTAGTCGTTTAGCCCGGCTGAACGCGATGCGACCCCTGTCAGTTTTACCAGACGATCCTGCCAGATCGCCCAGTTCCTCGACCTTCCCCGCCCATGTAGTGTCATGCCTCCATGGAACGCACCGATCGGGACCGTCAGGCACGCTCAGAGGCACACGCGTCGAGGCTGGCGGCCGTGGAACGAGCCGAAGCTTACGCGCGCGCGCATGCGAGCACTCGGGTGCCCATCTCCAGGCTCTGCCGCGTGGTCGGACTCAGCGAGCGCGGGCTCCGCAACGCCTTCTACGGCGTGCGCGGCATGAGTCCCAAGCGCCGCATCGTCGCCGAGCGCCTCGAAGGCGCCCGTCGCGCCCTGACCGACGCGCGTACCAGGCCCACGGTCACCGGCGTCGCGACGCGCTACGGGTTCTACGAGCTCGGACGATTCGCAGGAGCCTACAAGGAAGCGTTCGGGGAAAGCCCATCGGAAACGCTGCACGGCGCCAGCCGGAAGCCTGACGCGAACACGTATCGAGGTGAACAGACATGGCGATGACGATTGCACGCGCTAACGAAGAGGCCGCGAACGACGCGCTGGACTACATCGTCGCGTCCGGTTCCAGGAGGACCGAGTATCACCGGTTCGATGCGCGCCCGATCGCGGCCACGAGAGGCCGGACCGGCATCCAACGGCAGATCGCCGACATGGCCGCGCAGTTTGTGACCATCGAGCCCGAGGCGATCGCCGGCGCCGTCGGGGGGAGCCTGCGCCAGTTTGCTGAGAGCCTGCGGCTCGATCACGCCGTGCTGTGGCGGATCAACGGCGCCAACGTGGACGTCGTCGCGTCCCACTTCGGGATCAAGCATCCGCTGAGGCCGCTTCCCGATCCACGGGTGCTGGCCGCCATTCCGTTCATCGCGTCGAGACTGCAGGAGCGGGAGGCCGCCTGCTTCACGCGCCTCGATGAGGTGACGGACACGGTGGATCGCGCCACGATCCTGCAGCAGGGCATCCGGTCCGCCGCCGTTGTTCCCGTCGCGTTGACGGGCGGCATGTCCGGAGAACGGGGTGCGCTCGCCGTCATCTCGACATCGACGGAACACGAATGGACGCCTGAGATCGTCGAGCAGCTGCGTATCGTCGCGGGCGTGTTCGGCCAGGCACTCGCGCGCAAGAGCAGTCACGAAGCGCTGCAGCGCGCGCTCGACGAGGTCCGGCAGCTGCGCGAGCAGGCAGCCGGAGAAGATGCGCAGGGCCGCCCGGACGCGTGCGGACTGCGGGTCTCGCATCTGATCGTGTCGGCAAGCCCGGCGGTCCGGGATGCGCTCGCGCAGGCCGAGCTCGTCGCGCGCACACCGTCCACCGTGCTGCTGCTCGGTGAGACGGGGGTCGGAAAAGAGGTCTTCGCTCGAGCCATCCATGAGCTCAGCCCTCGCCGTCAGCGTCAGATGATTCGCGTGAACTGCGCGGCAATCCCGAGCGCCCTGATCGAAAGCGAGCTGTTCGGCCGCGAGCGTGGCGCCTACACGGGGGCGGTCACGCGCCAGATCGGGCGCTTCGAGGCGGCGAACCTGTCCACGATCTTCCTCGACGAGATCGGCGATCTGCCGCTCGAAGTCCAGGCCAAGCTGCTCAGGGCCATTCAGGACCGGGTGATCGAACGCCTCGGGAGTTCCCAGGCCGATCAAGGTCGATGTCCGCATCATCGCCGCCACGAATCGCAATCTCGAACAGGCCGTCGCGGACAAGTTGTTTCGCGAGGACCTGTTCTATCGACTCAACGTGTTTCCGATCACCGTGCCGCCGTTGCGCGAGCGGATCGAAGACATCCCGGGACTCGTGTGGGAGTTCATCGACGAATTCTCCAAATCGCTCGGCAAACCGATCGAATCGATTTCGAAGGACTCGATGCGACAGCTCGAGCGCTACGCCTGGCCCGGGAACGTCCGGGAACTGCGCAACGTCATCGAGCGCGCCGTCATCCTCGCGACAGGACCCAGGCTCACGGTGCCGATGCCCCAGCCTGCCGCTTCCCGTCAGCCGCAGGCCACTGTGTCGCTCGCCGACATCCAGCTCGAACATATCCGTGCCGCGCTCGAGGGCGCGAACTGGCGGATTCGCGGGAACGGGGGCGCCGCCGAGCGCCTGGGTCTCAAACCGACGACGCTCGAAAGCCGGATGGCGAAGCTGGGTCTCGTCAGACCCGCGGCTGGGTGAATCGACACCTAGAGTGCTTTTCAGATCGGCGTAGCGCAAGTCCCAGGTCCTTGGGTCTTGGTTCCTGGTCCGTTCTTGGTCCATGGTCCACGCGTCCGCGTGCCTGTGCACCGGCTCTGGCGCACCGTGGACCAAGGACGAAGGACAGGGGACGGACCAAGAACAAGGGACAAAGAACTAAGGACTCGCTACACGGATACGAAAACCGCTCTAGCCGGACGCGCTGCACGGTACACTGGGGACGGAGACCGTATGAACAAGAACGCTGCACTCGCTGTGGCCGTCGTCGGAGTCATGTCCCTGTGTTCCCTTCAGGTGAAGGGCGATGCCCAGGAGCCGGTCGTGCAGATCCCACAGGCCGGGGTCCCGCAGATCCAAACGCTCGAGGGCAAGTTCGTCCGGGCCGCGTACAACAACGAAGGCTACGTGATCCTCGGCTATCAGGCCACCAACCGTTCGATCGGCGAAGATTGGATGCTCCTGGAGATCGGCATGACGGTGCTCGGCAAGACGCCGGAATACCGGTTGACCCGAGACGCGCTGTCGCTCGACACGCCTGATGGCAAGAAGCTTCCGCTGCCGTCCATCATCGAGCAGCGGGAAGGGAACCCCCGCGCGATCATGCAACGGGCGAAGGTCCAGCGCGATTCCATCAACTACTTTCCGTCGAGCGCGTACCGCGGGTGCGCCATCGGCTTCTTCCCCGACCTGGGATCGCGCGCGCTGCCGCAGGACGTCGTCGATCTCAGCACCGACCGCGCCTGTGTCGGGCGTCTCTATTTCAAGATCCCGGGCGGGATCGCGTACGGCCAGCATTGGCTCAACGTGAAGTTCCAGAACAGCCTCGTGCGCGTGCCCTTCCGGATCCTGACCGAGGACGAAGAGAAGCTCCTCTCGAAGAACTACAAGAGCATCGAGAAGCAGGTCAAGGACGCGTTCAAGCCGAAGAAGTGAACTCGCGGCGCGGGCGAGGCAGGGCGGGCGGCGGCGGGCCGGGATTGCCAGCGGCCTGGCATGGTAATATCACGGTATTACCATGCCGACCATCACGGTCAAGCTCGATCGGAAGCGCGCGGCACGCCTCGGGCGCTGGGCGCGCCAGGCCAAGGTGCCCAAGTCTGATGTCATCCGCGCGCTCATCGATCGCGCGGGGCCGATCGAAACCGGAGAGGACCTGATCGAGTGGGTGGACCGGGTCGCAGGCAAGGGCCTGGGGCTCGCTCAAACCAAACCGTGAGCCGGCCCGTGCTGCTCGACACGTCGTACCTGATCGCTCTCGAACGCGAGACGGCGAGCGGTCACAAGGGTCCCGCGCGGAACTTCCTGCCTTCGCTGCGCGGTCGTCAGCTCGTCGTCTCAATCGTCAGTGTTGAAGAAATCCTCGAGGGCGCCGTGGACGAGGGCGTCGCGTTCGCGGCCCTGCGGCGCTTTGCCATCCAGGGCTTGCACCTCGCCCAGGCGCGGCGATGCGCCCTGCTGCAGCGTCGCGCCCGACGCCGCATGAGTGAGAACGACGCGTGGCTTGTGGCCACGGCGGACGTGCTCGACGCCGACGTCGTCGGCGTCGACCGCCGCGCCTTCGAGCGGCTGGGCGCACGGTACCTGCGCTTCCGCTGACGCGGCCCTGCCTGCCCTGCCCGCCCCGCCTGCCCGGCCCGGCCCTCAAACCGCGACGCATGTCAGCATCAGCTTGCCTCCCTGCACGGCGTTCTTCGCCTCCTGCTGATTCCGCGCGAGCCGGATTTCGGCGATGACCGGCAACGCGCGCGACCGGTTGCCGTCCTCGCACAGCGCGCGAATGGCCAGCAGCGCCAGCAGCGTCTTCGCGTCGGCATATTCGGGATCGACGTTCCGCCGTCGGTCCCGCGGATCGGCGGGCGCCCAGCCCGAGACAATCGTCACCGCGCTGGCATCGAGCACGCCCGCCTTCTCCAGCGCGGCTCTCGACGCCGGATCGCCTTCCACCACCCTGACGTCGCCCGCAGCATCTTCGTGCTGCGGCCCGGATCCCGACGGGCGAACGACAACGACCTGGCCGTTCGGCAGGGCGTCGTCGTTTCGCCACTCGCTGGCCATCTGCTGGGCACGGCAGTTCCAGTTGAGAAACACCAGGGAGCCCGGCATCGCCGGCTGCCCCCCGATGAGCCCCCGGACAATTCGCTGGACGCACTTCGCAATCGTGATCAACGCGCCGGGCGCGTGGCGGACCTGGGCGCAGCGGATCAGGCGGGCCAGCTTCACGGCCGACAGCCTGAACGCTTCCTTGATGACGTCGGAGAACAGCCACCCCAGGATGATCGGAAACAGCAGCAGCCCCAGCCATCGCCAGATTTCGCCCTCGGGAGTCATCAGCCGGTCGTCGCTCATCTTCGCGACGATCTCGAACGTGTGCTGGAACGACGCGCTGACGGTTCGGAACTTCGGGTTGAGGTGACCTTCCGCCTGCATCATCGCGAGGCTGAGCAGCAGCCACACGCCGGTCAGCGATCCGCTCAACACCAGCAGGTACGACCGGGCCGCCAGACCTCTGCGAATCGAACCCGGGTTGCGCCGCGCGTGGGCGACCACCAGTCCGAGCGCAAACAGGCCGAACCACAGCAGCTTCGAGTTGCCGGCCTGCAGATGTGTCTGCGCGCCCGGGTGCGTGCTGATGCCGTCGATTGATTCGCGACGCTCGAGTTGATCGAGCTCGACGCCCTCGATGTGATCCTCAATCAGGCCTTTCCCGCTCTCGATCTCCCCTATCAGCGCCTTGACCGCCCCGCGCTCGGTGTCGGGGAGGTTCGTCAGCAGCACGGTCGGGATACCGACCGTGGGCACGCCGCGCTTCAACTGACTGTACGTCCCGAGATCGATCGTGGTTGGCACGTAGAGCTTGTCTTCGGTCAGCCGATCGATCAACGCCTGCGGCAGCGGCATGATCTGGGCATCGGCCTGTAGCAAGTCGTCAACCGACAGCGGCGGCGCGTCGGTTGCGCCGTCGGGCGGACATACCGATCGCGGACGCCGGCCTTCGCCGGCGGGCCTGGACGGCTGCGAACGCTTCGGCACGCCCATCACCCGGAAATAGGCCACCAGGGACTGGTCGCCCTGAGCGAGCAGACAGTTCGCGGCTTTGTTCCAGGTGAGATCCGTGCGCTTCGGCCCGATGGTCTCGATGTCTTCGTCCGCCACGCCGTCCGCCTGGAGCACCTTCGAAGCGGTCTGACGTGCGCCGCTGCGAAGCGGGCCCAGCCAGACCCTGGATCGCCGGCTGACGCCGTTCTCGCGCCCGCGGCCGCCGTTGCGATTGAGGTCCGCCGGCGAGTTGAGGTAGACGTGCGGCTTGACGAGCAGGTGCAGTTTTTCGCTGTAGAGAAATGTGACGAGACGGACGTCGGCGAGGGACACGTGCTCGAAGTCGTCATCGTCATCGCCATCGTCATCGTTGTGGGCGGCTTCGATCGAGTAATGGAGCGTGTCGAGCTGAACGAGCGCGAACTGCACCGCGCCTTGCGCCAGCAACTTCAGGTTTTCACCTGACCCGTCGCTCGTGCAGACCTCGAGCTGGGTCCTGGGGTTGCGCCCGGCGATCTTGGCAATCGCGTCGCCGAGCAGGACGTACGCACCGCCCGGCGACGCGGTGGCCAGATACTTGACCTGATCATCCTGACGGCTGATCTCCGAGCACGGCATGAACGATAGGCGGTCGATTGGGGGAAGCGGCGCGGGCTTGCGCGCGCAGTGGATCGAGAGAAGAGACCAGGCCAGCATGCCCGCGACGGCGCTGCGTTTTCCGCACCTCGTCCGAACGGCGCGATGTATTACAGTCATGGCGTTATCCGGGCATCCCCCTGAGCTCTAGTGAACCGCCGCACGGCCGCGTTACAGGGTCAATCGGATACGCGCGGGATCCATGGGGAGTGGTGCAGCGGATGAGGAGCGCGCGATGAAGAAGCCCATTGCAGAATTGGGAAGCGTGGGGGCCGGCGTCGTATGCGTGGTCCTGTTCAGCTTCGGCGGACAGGCCGGGGCTCCGCTGGCGCAAACCGTTCAGGTTCCGATCTTCGAATACGACCCCACGTTTCCGAAACCGCTGCCCGAGAACTGGGCCATCGGCGCGATCGGCGGCATGGCCGTCGACCGGCAGGATCACATTTACGTCGTGCAGCGGCCGGGCACGCTGCGGAACAACGAGCGGTTCACGGGCGCGGGCGACACGCCGCCCAAGGCCGACTGCTGCATTCCGGCCCCGCCAGTCCTCGAATTCGACCAGGCGGGCACGCTCGTACATTCGTGGGGCGGCCCCGGCGCCGGCTACGACTGGCCGCAGATCGAGCACGGCGTCTTCGTCGATCAGAAAGACACGGTCTGGCTCGCCGGCAGCGGCGACAAGGACGCCCAGCTGCTGAAGTTCACGCGCGAGGGGAAATTCCTGCAACAGTTCGGCAAGCCGGGCATGAGCGGCGGGAGCGCCGACACGAAGAACATGGGGAAGCCCGCGAACCTCACGGTCGATCCGGTGTCGAACGAGGTGTACGTCGCCGACGGCTACGGCAACCGGCGCGTGATCGTGCTCGACGCCGCCACGTTCGCGTTCAAGCGCATGTGGGGCGCATACGGCAACAAGCCGGACGACGCGCCGCTCGGGCCGTACAATCCGGACGCGCCGCTGGCGCAGCAGTTCCGGCTGCCGCACAACATCTCGATCTCGCGCGACGGCTTCGTCTACGTGGCGGACCGCCCCAACAACCGCATTCAGGTGTTCCGCAAGGACGGCACGTTCGTCAAGGAGACGTTCGTCTCGAAGCGGACGCTGCTGCAGGGCGCGGCGTCAGGCTTCGCGCTGTCGTCCGATCCGCAGCAGCGCTTTCTGTACATGATCGACGGCGCGAACCACCACGTCTGGATCCTGGATCGTCAGTCGTTGACCGTGATCGCACGGTTCGGCCAGCAGGGCCTGTTCGGCGGGTCGCTCAACGTCCCGCACGCGATCACCGTGGACGGCCGCGGCAACATCTACGTGGGCGAGAACTTCGACGCGCGGCGGTTCCAGCGTTTTCTGTACAAGGGACTCGGCACGCCGAAGGCGGGCACGATCCCGCCGACAACGGTCATCGCCGGGGCGGCCGCTGGACGCTGACGGCCACACGGCGAGTCCTTGGTACTTGGTTCTTGGGCCTTGGTCCGTCCCTTGTTCTTGGTCCGTCCTTCGTCCGTGGTCCACGTTGTCACGTGAGCGGTGTGGTCACGTGAGCGGTTTGCAGATACGCGGACGACGTGGACCTGGGACCTGCGACGGACTCCGAACCAAGGCCCAGGGACCCGGGACCTGCGGTTGCGCTGTTCGGAAACCCTCGTTGTCGCGTTGACACGGTCGTCTGCCCGCAGAGACGACACGAGGGCCAGTTGGCCTATCCTTCCACGAGTTTCTCTTGGCGGGGAAACGTGGAAAGGAGTCGACCAATGACCCTCGAGGACAGCATACACATTCAGCGCCTGCGCGTCTTGCGCGAGGCCGAGCGGCTGGGCAATGTCAGTGAAGCGTGCCGGCGCCATGGGATGTCGCGGACGCTCTTTTATCGGCTGCGCGGCCGGTTGGAGCAGTACGGACCGGACGGCGTGCATCCGAAGCGGCGCCAGGCGCGTCGCGGCCGGCCGTCGCCGCTGGGCGTGCAGACGGAGCGCCGCGTGATCGCCTTCGCCCTGGCGTGGCCGACCTGCGGGCCGCAGTGGTACAGCGACCAGCTCGCCCGCGAAGGACTGACGATCGCCGCGACGACGATCTGGCGCCTGTTGCGTCGCGCCCGCTTGGGCACCCGGCGCGCGCGACTGGCGGTCCTCGAGCAGCACAGCGCGGCGACGCACGGTCTGCTGACCGAGCGGACGCACCGACCCGCCGGCCGCCATGTCGAGGCCGATCGGCCTGGCGACCTGTTGTCGCTGGACACGTTCTACGTCGGCAAGCTGAAAGGCGTCGGCAAGGTCTGGCAGATCACCGGCTGCGATGTGGCGTCGTCGTTCGGCTGGGCGCGACTGATCGTCGGCGAGGTCACGGCCGCCGCCGTCCTCGGCTTTCTGCGCGACGTCGTGCGGCCCGGCTATCGCCAGGCCGGCTGGCGCCTGGAGCGGGTCCTGACGGACAACGGCAAGGAATTCAAGGGCGTCTTTGCCGCGGGCTGTGAGCGCCTGCGCATTCGGGTCACGCGGACGAAGCCACGCCACGCCTGGACCAACGGCTTCGTCGAGCGCCTGCAGAAAACGATCTTGCACGAGCATTGGCGGATTGCCTTTCGGCGGCACTACTTCACCAGCCGCCGATCGCTGCAAGGCTCGCTCGACCGCTTTCTGCAGTTCTACAACGACGAGCGGACGCATCGCGGCTATCGCCTGCGCGGCCGCACGCCGCCACCGTCTTTCGCGGCGCGGTCGCCGCATGAACGCGTGGATGGAAGTGTCAACACCTTTGCGAAACTGGACACCCTAGCGTCCCTTCGGCCAGACGACGCCCTGCTCTGCCTTGGTGACCGGACCCACACCTTTATAGATGAATCGCTGGAGACGCGCGCCGGTGTACGTTTCGGTGGTATAGAGGTTGCCCTTCGAATCGGTGGCCAGGTTGTGGACGCCGAAGAACTGGCCCGGCGCGCGTCCGCCGTCGCCGAACGACGTCAGCACCTCCAGGGTGTCGCGCAGCAGGATGTTGATCTTCTCGTCCACGCCGTTCGCCTGGTAGATATACGTCTGCTGCGGGTCGCGCGAGAAGGTCATGTCCCACACCGATCCCGAGCGGAACGTGTGGGTGTCGATGAACGCCTCCTTCACGAAGGTCCCGTCCTTGCGGAACACCTGGATGCGGTCGTTCACGCGATCGCACACGTACACGAAACCGTCTTTCGAGACGATCACGCAGTGCACGGTGTTGAACTGCTTCGACGGCGGGCCGCCGGGGCTGTACGCGGGCATCCGCTCATCGCTGGGCTTGTTGCCGTAAGCGCCCCAGTGCCGCTTGTACTTCCCGCTGTCGGCGTCGAACACGATGACCCGGCGGTTGCCGTACCCGTCGGAGATGTACATCTCGTTGGCCGCCACGTCTTCGTACATCTTCGTGGGCTGCCAGAAATTCTCGACGTCGTTGCTGCCGTTGTGGACGCCGTGCTTGCCCAGCTGAAACAGGAACGCCCCGGCACCGCTGAACTTCAGGACCTGGGTGTCCTTCTGACCGTTGCCGGCCAGCCAGATGTTGCCTTTTGAATCGATGGTGATGCCGTGATTGCTGTCCGGCCAGTCGTAACCCTGGCCGGGCCCGCCCCAGGACTTCACCAGGTTGCCCGCCTGGTTGTACACGAGGACCGGCGGCGCCACCGAACAGCACTTGCCGATCGACGCTCCACCCGCGGCCGGCCGTGCGCCCGGCGCGCCCGGCTGCGCCTCGTCGTCTCTGCCCCGGGCGTCGCCGACCTTGATGTCGGCGGCCTTGAAGTTGTCCTCCACGCGTGTTCGGACGATGGATGGTCCAGACGTTGTCCTGCGCATCGACGGCGAGGCCGATCGTCGAGCCGGTGACCCAGTGGTTGGGCAGCGGCTTCGGCCAGAGGGGATCGACCTCGAAAATCGGCGCCTGCTTCGCGCGGCCCTGAGCCGCCAGCTGGCGATGCGTGCCGAACAACGCGGCCGCAAACAGCATGGCCGCAAGAACGCCATTGCGTCTGGTGGAATTGGTCATGGCGAAGCCTACCACCAGGGGCGCGTGAGCGGAACAGACCGGATGTAGTGCAGGCCTTCAGGCCTGCCAGACACGGCGGGGCTAAAGCCCCGCACTACTCCTGATTTGGCAAGCGGATACCCCGATCTTGACTACCGGTGCAGGTGGAACGGCACGCTCGTGACGACGGTGTTGGGCTTGAAGAGCAGCGCGCCTTTGATGAGCAAGGCCCGCTGATTGTGGAACAGATTGTGCCACCACCGGGCCGGCACGAACTCCGGGAGCACGATCGTGACGTAATCCTCGGGATGCTCGCGGTAGACCTGCTCGATGTACTCGAGCAGGGGCTCCATCAGCGAGCGATACGGCGAGTCCAGAACGACCAGCGGCACGCCCTCGCCCCAACGGTCCCATTGGCTTCTGACCCGCTCCGTTTCGAGCGGGTCGATGTTTACGTAAACGGCCCGTGCGTCGCGCGACAGCGTCTTCGCATACTCCAGCGCTTCCACGACCGCGCGATGAATCCCGCTGATCGGAATCAGCACGGTGTTTCCCCGCGTGCCCCTCGAACTCCAACCCTTCACCGACAACTGCTCGCCGACGCCACGGTAGTGCTGACGCGTGATGCGGAAGATGAAGACGTGCACGGGAATCAGCAGGATGATGACCCACGCGCCCTCGTGCGCCTTCGTCGCCGCCACGACGACGAGGACGATGCCCGTCACCAGCGCCCCGATACCGTTGATGGCGGCGCTCGTCCGCCACCCGGGGCCGCCCTCCCGCCGCCAGTGCACCACCATGCCGGCCTGGGACAGCGTGAACGACACGAACACGCCGATCATGTAGAGCGGAATCAGCGCGTGGGTATCGCCGCCGAAGATGATCAGCAGTACGGCGGCGAACAGGCTGAGGCCGACGATGCCGTTCGAGAACGCGAGCCGGTCGCCCTGGTTCATGAACTGACGCGGCAGGTACCCGTCGCGCGCCAGAATCGACGCCAGCCGCGGAAAATCCGCGTACGCCGTGTTCGCGGCCAGCACCAGGATCGCCATCGTCGCCGCCTGCACGGCGTAGTACGGCCACCCGCGGGCGCCGAACACCGCGCGCGCCAGCTGCGAGACGACCGTTTCGTGCTCGGTCGGAATCACGTGGTACGCCTGCGAGAGCAGCGTGATCCCGAGGAACATCGTGATCGACAGCACCGCCATCATCAGCATCGTCGACGCGGCGTTCTTCGACTCGGGCGGACGGAAGGCGGGGACGCCGTTCGACACCGCCTCGACACCGGTCATCGCCGTGCAGCCGTTGGCGAACGCGGTCAGCAGCAGGAACAGCGTCAGCGGCTGGAACGTCGACGGGACCGCCTCGGTGGCCGGCAGCGCCTGCACGGTGCCGCCAATGACGTGCCACGTGCCGAGGCCGACGAGCGTCAGCGTGGTGACGATGAAGAAGTACGTCGGGACTGCGAAGATGTTGCCGGACTCGCGAATCCCCCTGAGGTTGCCGATCATCAGCAACGCCACGAACCCGAGCGTCAGCTCGACGCGGTTGACGTGCCAATCGGGAAACGCGGACGTGATCGCGGCGACGCCCGCCGCGATGCTGACCGCAACCGTCAGGATGTAGTCGATCAGCAGCGACGCGGCGGCGATGAGCGCCGGCGTCTCGCCGAGGTTGTCCTTCGAGACGAGGTACGCGCCGCCGCCGGTCGGGTACGCGTGGATCGTCTGGCGATAAGAGAAGACGACGACCGCCAGGATTCCGGCGATGACGAATGCAATCGGGCTGGCGAACGTGAACGCCGCAGTCCCGGCGAGCACCAGCACCCGCAGCACTTCTTCGGTCGCGTAGGCGACCGACGAGAGCGCGTCGGAGGACAGCACGGCCAGGCCGGTGACTCTGGAGAGCCGCTCGTGATGTGCGAGATGAGAGGGGATCGGCTTGCCGACGACGAGCCGCTTGAAACCGGAAAACAGTCCTTCTTCGGCCACAGAGACCTTCCAAGGGCCGACGGGGTTAGCTGCCGGGCTCGAGGTTGGAAGTCCTCTACCCACCTCCACCCGTTCGGGCGTGGTGGGATTCGCCCCTGGGGCGCCAATTCGCCCCGGTGGGTCCCCCGCACCGCTCCGGTGGAGCGGTCTAGGCCATTTCCTTACATCGTATGCGTTTTGAAGCCCGGGCGGGGCGATGTTTTAGCCACTTTTTAGGACTCTCTTTGGCGAAACCCATGCGAGTCGGCATTAGCGTGGAACCATGGCGCCGTTTGTCCACGTCCGGGCCGGATGCGCGGAGGATCCGGATGCGTCACGCGCGGCTGAGGCTCTGGCGGCATGCTTCCGCCTCGAAGAGGTCCGGGTGTTTTGCCGGCAGGTATGGGGCCGGCTTGCGTTGCTGGCTGTCGTCTGGACGTTGATGGCCGGCGTCCTGCCGAGCATTCGAGCGGATCTCGAGAGCGGGCTGGCGCTCATCGCGGTCGCGGCCCTGGCGGCGGCCATCCTGGAGTACTGGGCTGCGTTTCGCCTCGACCGCGCGCTGAGCAGAACACGCTGACCCTCACCCCGCGCATGGGGTAGGATGCGCGGATGGCGAACGACGATTCCCAGATCGGGCGCGCCTTCATCGGCCTGCGCGAGATGCTGCTGCACGGCGAGCTCGCCCGCGGCGAACGCATCTCGGAGCTGCCGCTCGTCGCCCGCCTCGGCACGTCGCGCACCCCGATCCGGCTCGCGCTCGAACGGCTCGCCCACATGGGCCTGCTCGACGTGCTGCCGACCGGCGGCTTCGCGGTACGGGGATTCAGCCTGGCCGAGGCGCTGGACGCCATCGAGCTGCGGGGCGTGCTCGAAGGCACCGCCGCGCGGTTCGCGGCCGAGCGGCTGAGAGACGACGCGGAGCTCGGCGTCATGCGGCACGCCTGCGTGCAGATGGAAGCGCTCGAGTCGCTGACCATCGACACGTTCGAGGTCTACATGGATCTCAACGAATCGCTGCACGCCGCCCTGGTTGATCTCGCCAAAAGCGCGATACTGCGGCGCGGCATCGCGCAGGCCAGCTCGCTGCCCTTCGCGGCGGCGAGCGCGATGGTGTTTCCGACCTCGGCGCTGCCGAATGCCGGCACGCACCTCCTGATCGCCAACGATCAGCACCGGTCCATCATCGAGGCCATCGCGCAGCGCCAGGGTGCGCGCGCCGAGAGCCTCGCCCGCGAGCACGCCCAACTCGCCCGCCGGATGCTGAGTGTCGCGATGTCGGACACCGACACGAGGCGGCGCATCCCCGGCGCGCCACTTCTGCACGTGGGTACCCCCTGATTCACCGTCGCATGCAGCCGGGCCGTCTTCTGGATCCAAGAATCAGAATCTGATTGCGCACGGACCAGTTTCAGGCCTGAATTCGCCATTGACTTCGGTTTGACCGGTCCGTATCGTCGAATTCTGCATGCAGAACCGTCATTTCCGCATGCAAGATCAGGTCGCCGAGTGCCGATAGGGTGACCGGAGGAAACGTCCGATGCGAACCGTGAGGAAGTGTCTCGCCGCTCTGATCGTCTTCCTGCTGCCGGCAACCGTGTTTGCCCAAGCGTCCCTGACGGGCACCGTGCGCGATGGCTCCGGCGCCGTGCTGCCCGGGGTAAGCGTCGAGGCGGCCAGCCCGGCACTCATTGAGAAAACCCGCACGGCCGTCACCGACGGCACCGGGCAGTACCGCATCATCGATCTGCGTCCCGGCACCTACGCGCTCACGTTCACGCTGACCGGCTTCAACACCGTCAAGCGCGAGAACATCGAGCTCGCGGGCACGCAAGTCGTCACGATTCCCGCCGAGATGAAAGTCGGCGGCGTCGAGGAGACCATCACGGTCACCGGCGAAACGCCGGTTGTCGACGTGCAGAGCGCGAAACGTCAGGTCGTCATGAGCACGGACGTCATCGAGACGATACCCGCGGCGCGCGCGGCCGGAGCGCTGCTCAACGCCACGCCCGGGCTGTTCGTCGACACCAACGGTCCGGCGCTCTCGCCGACGATGACGTTCTTCCAGGCGCACTCGGCCGCCGTGAACGGGCCGTCGACGGTCGGCGAAGGCCGCATGACGCTCAACGGGATGACGGTCGCGGCGGCCAGGAGCGGCGGCGTGTCGTCGTACGTGTACGACACGGCCAACGCGCAGGAAATGGCCATCACCGTCGGCGGCGGGCTGGGCGAGAGCGACATCGGCGGGCCGGTGGCGAACCTCGTGCCGAAGTCCGGCGGCAACAGCTTCAAGGGCAATTTCTTTTACAACGGCGCGGGCGATTGGTCGCGCGGCGACAACCTGACGCCCGAGCTCAAGGCCATCGGCCTGACGCAGACGCCGGGCATCATCCAGTCGTGGGACACCAGCGTCTCGTACGGCGGGCCGATCATGAAGGACCGGCTGTGGTTCTACGGCAGCTACCGGAATCTGGACACGCAAACTGCGATGGAAGGCATCAACGCGAACGCCAACGCCGGCAATGCGGCGCGCTGGGACTGGGTGGGCTCGCCGATCAGCGCCCGGCTGGTGCAGGACCGCCAGATGATGATCGGCCGGCTGACGGGCCAACTGGGCAGGAGCCGGTTCTCGTACAACTACGAGTACCAGCATCGCTGCGAGGGCACACCGCTCAAGGTTGAGACCCAGGGCTGCCACAACCGCGGCGACGACTGGATTGGCCTCGGCAACAACGCCGCGCCGTTCCAGTCGCCGGAGGCGACGTCCACCGCGGCGCGCGGCTACTTCGACGTGCCGTTCACCATCAACCAGTTCGCGTGGACCATGCCGGTCAGCAACAAGCTGCTCCTCGAGGCCGGTTACACGCCGTTCCGCTACAACCCGATCTTCGGGCACCCGCCGCCGGACGGCATCACGAACCTCATCACCGTCACCGAGCAGTCGAATGCGATCAACCCCGCCACCGGCCTGCGCTTCGCGCCGCAGCCGAACTACGCGTACCGCGGCGTGGGCTCCTGGGGCTGGGCGGTCGGCAAGACCGACGGCTGGCAGGCGACCGCGTCCTACGTCACCGGCGCGCACAGCATGAAGGCCGGCTACCAGGGCAACCGGCTGGACCAGCTGGATCAGACGATCGCGAACCAGCCGCAGCTCGAGTACCGCTTCAACCAGGGCGTGCCGAATGCGGTGACGTACCGCCTGCCGGATTTCGGCCGGCGGACGATCACGAGTCTGGCCGGCTTCTTCGTCCAGGACAGCTGGACGCGGGGCAGGGTGACGCTGCAGGGCGCACTGCGCTACGACCACGCGTCGAGCTACGCGCCGGTGGATCAGAACGGCACGACGAAGACGTCGTTCCTGAACCCGGCGCCGATTACCATCCAGGAGACGCCGGGCGTGAATGCCTACAACGACCTCACGCCGCGTGTCGCCGCCACGTGGGACGTGTTCGGCAACGGCAAGACGGCCGTGAAGGGGAACTGGGGCAAGTACCTCGCCTACGCGGCGAACGATCCGCCGTACACCTCGACCAACCCCGGCTTCACCGTCGTCCGCGAAGTCCTCAACCGCGGCTGGACCGACACCAACGGCAACAAGGTCGTCGATTGCGATCTTCTCAACCCCGCGGCCCAGCTCGCCTCCGCCAGGGGCGACGTCTGCGCCGCCGCCGTCGGCAACCAGGCCAACTTCGGCAAGCTGGGGTCGGCGACCATCGTGAACCCAGCCGTGCTGAGCGGGTGGGGCAAACGTCCCGGCGACACGCAGTGGGCGGCCACGCTGCAGCAGGAGATCATGCCGCGCATGTCGGCTGATGTCAGCTACACTCGGCGCGACTTCCACGGGTTCTTCGTCACCGACGACCTCAATCGCAACGTCAACACGGCGTACGAAACCTACACGCTGACGGCGCCGACCGATGCGCGGCTGCCGAACGGCGGGGGCTACCCGATCACGGTGTACGTGCCAACCGCCGCAGCCAACGCGGTGGCCTCGAAAACCTACCTGACGTGGGACACCGACTACGGTCCGGAGCGCATCAGCTACTGGCACGGAGTCGACTTCAACCTCAACGCCCGACTGCGCGGAGGCCTGACGGCGTCGTTCGGCACGACCACCGGCCGCGCGGTCGTCGACAACTGCGCGATCGCGACGAAGTACAACCAGGTCAACGCGAACACCAACGTCGCCGCCGGGCCTGACCCGCGCGGCTGCCACAGCGTCGATCCGTTCCAGACGCAGGTGCGCGGCCTGGCCAGCTACGTCATCCCGAAGATCGACGTGCTGGTCGCCGCCACGATCCGTTCGCAGCCGCCCGTGCAGCTCGGCCTTGCGACGGGCACGGTCGCCGGCGGCGGCAACTCGGCGCAGTGGGTTGTGCCGAACTCCCTCGTCGCGGCGGCGCTCGGCCACCTGCCGGTCGGCGCGACGGCCACCGGGACCACGACGATCCAGATCGCCGACAACGTCAACCGCGTGTACGCGGACTCTCGCCGGACGCAGCTCGACATGCGCTTCGCCAAGGTGCTGCGTTTCGGCCGGACGCGGTCGGATATCGGGATCGACCTCAACAACCTGCTGAACACGAACTACGCGACGGGCTTCAACACGACCTACACCTACAGCGTCGGCAACACCGCGCAGGGCGGCACGTGGGGGAACCCGACCAGCATCTACACCGCGCGGTTCATGCGGATTAACTACACGCTCGACTTCTGATTGGGTAATCGGGTAGTCGGGTAATCGGGTAATTGGCAGGCGGCCCTCACGGGCCGCCTGTTTTTTTGTACATGAGTGCGTTGCAAGACTGGCGTAGTGCGGGGCTTCAGCCCCGCCGTGCGCGGCAGGCCTAAAGGCCTGCACTACATGGGGAGGAGGCGCCGAGATGGATCGCCGAACGGCGTGTGCCCTGTTCGCGGGCCTGGCAATTTTCGCGGCACCGTCCATCGCCAGTGCCCAACGCTGGGGACGCGGACCGTTCCCCCGGGAGGGCGTCTGTTTCTTCAAGGATCCGAAGTTCAACGGCGACTACTTCTGCGCCGGCGTGGGCGACAGCTTCGGCAAGGTGCCGGACGACATGAACGACCGCATCTCGTCCCTGAGGGTCTTCGGACGCGCCGAGGTCACGGTGTTCAGGGACGTGCGATTCAGCGGCGGCTCGACGAGCTTCCGGGGGAACATCCAGAACCTCAAGAACGAAGGCTGGAACGACCGCATTTCGTCGCTCCGCGTCGGCAGCTCGAACCTCGGCGGAGGTCAGGACCCCGACCGGATCATCCGGCGCGCCTACCAGGACGTCCTCCACCGGGATCCGGACGAAGGCGGCTACCGTCAGTACCGCAATCGCATCCAGAAAGACGGATGGAACGAGGACGACGTACGCAACTCGCTGCGCGCCAGCCCCGAGTACCGCGAGCTGTCCACGATGACGCCGGCGAAGGCGCAGGAGATCGTCCGCCGCGCCTACCTCTCGGTCCTCAAGAGGGAACCTGACGCCGGAAGCCAGGGCTACGTGAACCGCGTCATGCGGGACAACTGGTCGCAGGCGGACGTCGAGCGCGAGCTGCGCAAGAGCGACGAATACCGCAACAAGAACCGGTAGCGGTCACCGGCCCTTCAGTTCGTTCCGCAGCGGCAGCCACCGTTTGCGGTACGCCTCTTCAAGGCGATGCCCATCGATGGTTCTCACACGAGCTCATCAGTTTCCAACGCGCCACGACGTCGTGCTAGCATTGAGCTGTTCCCCAACAACTTGCGGCCGGCGAACTACTGTGGGCGTTGTTCGTCCCGATAGACTCTGATAGGGCGTACAGATGAGAACTCTGCTCTTTCGACTTGTCATCGCCACCGGCCTCATCGGCGGCCTGGGGGGCATTTCGCCGAGCGCGCAGGACAGTCCCTCTCAGCCGCAACAAACGTTTCGAAGTGCCGTCGACGTCGTCACGATCCAGGCGTCGGTTCGGGACGCTCGTGGACGGGTGGTGAGCGGCCTCACCACGACCGATTTCGAGGTCCGCGACAACGGACAGCTGCGACCGATTCTCTCGCTCCGGTCCGATCGCCAGTCGCCGCTCAGCCTGGCGATTCTGGTCGACATGAGCGGCAGCATGCAGATCGGCGCCGAAGATCGCGATGGCGCGCCAGGCGTACGACTCGATCCTGTCGCAGCTGCACCAAGGTCAGGACGAAGTCGCGCTGTTCACGTTCGACGCGTCACTCCACGAACGTCGGGACTTCACGCGCGATCTCGCGACGCTGAAAGGCGCGCTGGCCGATTTCGAGCCCTTTGGCACGACGTCTCTGTATCGACGCGACCGCCGCGGCGGCGCGCGCAGCTGGCGGCCCGGTCGGCGACGCACAAGGCCATCATCGTGCTCACCGACGGCATCGACACGAGCAGCGCGATGACCGCGCGTGAGGTGTCGGGGCTGGCCAGCTCGATCGACGTGCCGGTGTTCGTCGTCGCGACCGTGCCGTCGCTGGATCAGCGGGTCATGCTGGAGGCCGCCGAACGCTCGACACCCTCCGACGCGGCAGACCTGCGCGATCTGGCCGAATGGACCGGTGGACAGTTCGTGTTCGCGAGCACCTTCGTGGAGACGGTGGTCGCGGCGTCGAGCCTGATCGACGGGCTGCGCCAGCAATACGTGCTCGCCATCGAAGCCGCGAGCGGCCGCGAGTGGCGGCGGCTCGATGTCCGGGTCAAGCGTCCCTCGACGATTGTGAAAGCGCGAAGCGGCTATTTCGCCGGGTAGTTCCCCGATGGCGCTTGAATGTGCGGGGCTGACGCGGGAGAATGCGTATTGAGCCTGGTTTAAGAGCCATGGTGGAAGCGCCCCACCCCTCCCCTCGAATTCTTCAGCTGGACACCTCTCGTACAGAGTGCGAGGACGCACACGCTGTCGATGTTCCCTTCCTGTTCGAACGTCAGGGACAACGAATGGGCGGGGCCGTCATCGCCTCACTCGTCTCACATGCGGCGGTGTTGCTGTTTGCCGTGCTGGCGGTCCGGTACGTCCCTGCCGCGGCTGCCACTTCCGCGATCCTTCCGTTTCAAGCCAACCGCGACATCATTTGGTTGAGTCAGCCTGGCCCTGGTGGCGGTGGTGGCGGCGGCGGGAATCGGATGCAGGCGCCGCCGCGACCGGCGGAGGAGCCCGGCAAAGACAAGATCACGGTGCCCGTCGCCAAGCCGCCGAAGCTCGAGCCACCGAAGCTGGCCAGGAACGAACCGGACCCGATCGAGCAGTTGAACATCCCGGCGAAGAGTCTCGCGGCCGCGACGGAGTCGCTGCCCGGCGCGATCGAGGCGCCCTCAGCTCCCCCGACGCTCTCGCAAGGATCCGGCACGGGCGGCGGCGCAGGCACGGGTGCGGGCAGCGGTATCGGACCGGGAACCGGCTCAGGCCTCGGACCCGGCAGTGGAGGCGGAACGGGCGGCGGTGTCTACCACCCGGGCAATGGCGTCACGATGCCGCGACTGATCCGGGAAGTGAAACCGAACTACACCTCGGACGCGATGCGCGCCAAGGTGTCGGGCACCGTGTTGCTCGAGTGCGTCGTGAATACCACCGGCGAGGTCACCGAGGTCAGGATTCTGCGTTCACTCGACCCCACGTTCGGGCTAGATCAGGAAGCCATCAAGGCCGCCAAGCAGTGGCGGTTCTCGCCCGGAATCCGACTGGGGGCGCCGGTGTCGGTCCTCATTAGCATCGAACTGAGCTTTACGCTGCGCTGACAGCGCCTCATGACGGCGCGAAGGTGGTATGTGTGCGCGGTCCCGTCAGTACCCGCCGATCCTCCCTGTGGCTCATGGCCATGGCGGTCACCCTGCTGCCTCAAATGCCGTCAGCCAACGCTCAACGACCGCAGCGCGATGCGCCGGTGTTCCGCTCCGAGATCGCCCTCGTGTCGTTGAACGTCGCGGTCAAGGGCCGCGCGAACGAGGCGGTGCCGGAACTGATGGCCGGTGATTTCTCGGTGTTCGAGGACCTGATCCCGCAGCCGATCGTCTCGGTCTCGCGTCAGCGTATTCCGCTGGGACTCGCGTTATTGCTCGACACCAGCGCGAGCATGCAGGACAACCTGGGTCTGGCGCAACTGGCGGCGTCGGAGTTCGTGCAACGCATGGCACCGACTGACCAGGCGGCCGTCATCGCGTTCGACACGCGCGTCCAGTCGCTGCAATCCTTCACGAGCGACGTCGTGGCCCTGCAAGCCGCGATCAAGCGGACGGCTGCGAGCGGTTCGACGGCGCTCTTCAACGCGCTCTATATCGCGTTGAAGGATCTCGAGAAGGCGCGCGCCAGCACCCCGGAAGACATTCGGCGGCAAGCGATCGTGGTGCTTTCAGACGGCGAGGACACGGTGAGCCTGGTTCCGTTCGAGGACGTGCTCGACCTGGCGAAGCGGTCGCACACCTCGATCTACGCCATCGGCATCCGCTCAAAGGAGGCCGGGATCACACAGCGTCCGGCCGAGGGCGAATTCGTCCTGCGGCGTCTCACACAGGAGACGGGCGGTCTGGCGTATTTTCCGACCGGGGCGGAGGATCTGCCGCGGATCTATCGTGAGGTCGCCGACGAGCTTACGACGCAGTATCTCGTCGCGTACACGCCGATTAACAACGCGCACGACGGCAAATGGCGACGGCTGAACGTTCGGGTCAATCGTCCGGATTACGTGGCTCGCACGCGAACCGGGTATTACGCACCGAATCGCTGAACGAGTTCAGCGCAGGCGCTGTGTCAGACGCACCCGCGCGTTCGCGACGTCATAGGTGATCGAGAACCCACTCAGTCGTTGGCCGCCTATCGTGCACGTGTCTCCGGCATCGGCGAACTGCACCAGTGGCTTGGCAAACGCGAACATCCCGAGCGTGGCGTCCAGCGCGAGTTGTCCTTCTCGTACGACGAGACGACCCTTGGTCGTGATCATCGATCCCATGTCGACCAGCTTCCCGGCGAGCGGGAGCGACTTCGCGTAGCTCGCGGGCAGGAGGAATCCTCCCGGAAACAGCGGATCCAGCCGGCACGGGATGACCACGCTGGCGAGGATCAGCGTGACGCTAAACTCCGGCGCGTCCGGTTTCAAGGTGAACACATCGCGCCGGTTGGGATCGGGGAGACTGCCGGGTTCGACCCCCACTTGATATCGAGGGAAGTCGAGCGTCACCAGGTGGCCTGGCCACACGGACGCGCTGATGATGCCGCGCGGGCGCGTCGCAGGTCCGAATTCCGGCACAATCCGGGCCATGTCGGTCGGCCTGACGCTCACGTTGAGCGGCTTGCCGCTGCCGACGGCCAATCTGAACGTCGAACGCCGAGGTGGCGATCCGATCATCTGCAGACTTCAGCTTCAACTCACTGGCGAGGGTCTGATCGATGAGCGTCGCTGGTTCCTCGGGGACCACCAGGAAGGGAAACGGACCCTGCCCGTTGATGCTCGCTCGGACCAGCGGTCGATTTGCCAACAGTTCCATCGGGATCACGAGCGGCGCTTCGGGCGGCCGTGCCACTCGTGGAGACGACACCGATTGCTGGCCGGCGCGTAACTCAGTGCGTGCGGACGTCACGGCGAAACCCACAAGCACGATGCCTGCGCTCGATGCGAACCGATGCTTCAGGAATCGATCGCGTGTCATCGAGCGGTGCAGGCTGCCACCGGGGAAGACTACGAGGCCACGTAGCCGCGACGAGCACGGACGCGGTAGCTTTGATTGCGAAGTTCCACGCGAATCGAATGCCAGCGGCCGTCTTTCTTTTCCGCGGAGAGATAGCCCAGGTAGTACTGCTTGCTGAGTTCGTCGGCGATACCGGTTGTCGCGGCGTCGAGTCCCGCGGCGTCGCGGACGATCTGCGGTGCGCCCCCCGCTGTCGTCGGTCATGTCGCGGAGCGCTCCCCCGTCGACCGGGTCGCTGCAGCCTTGAGTCCACGAGCGCCCTTGCGGCGGCGGGATCCGCTCCGGCTGGGGCGGGAGCGGCCGGCCGCGTCGACCGCCCAGTGGGAAGGGGAACGGTATCGGGATCGGTCCGCGCCATTGGAATTGTGGACGCTGCGGCGAGCGCGGTTTCACGTCGGCCCCGCACTCCAGGCCGATGGCGTAGACGAGCGTTTCGCTCTCGCGAATGAGCTGCCTCACCTCCCGAAGACTGGTTCGGCTTGTCGTGTCGTTGCCGTCCGACAGGAGCACCAGCGCCTTCTTCCGATTGTGTCCGGTGGCCGTGAGACGAACGGCTTGTGCGACCGCGTCGTACATCGCGGTCTTGCCGACGGCCACCACCTGACCAATAGCTCGACTGAGAAGCGGACGATCACTCGTCCAGCCCTGCACGAGAACGGGCTGGTCACTAAAGCGATACAGAAACATCTCGTCCTGCGCGTCGAGCACATCATAGAGAAAGCGGTCGAACGCACGTTGGGCCGCTCGGATCTTTTCACCGGCCATGCTGCCGCTCGTGTCGAGAGCGATCCCGAGACTCACGGGCACGCGCTCGGCGCTGAACTGGGTCACCGCTTGGAGCTGACCGTCCTCGTAGACGACGAAGTCCTCTTTCTGGAGGTCAGGCACGAACCGGCCGGCCGCATCGGAGACACTCGCGGTGACGTTGATCAGCTCGACGCCGCTCTTGAAGCGGAATCCCTCCTCGGGACTCTGGGCGCGGTGGTTGCTGGGCATGCAGCGAAACGACGGTGAGCGCGAGCGACAGGATCGCCGCCTGCAGGCGATACGATCGACTCACGGTCCTCGCAACAGCCGTCCGGTCGAGCATGGAATGCAGAGTCACCGCTCCATATCATCATCCATTCTGCACCTGAGCCGGTGGCAGTCCTGAGGAGCGATCGCGGGCCGGTTTGCCGGCGGCCCCATCGCCGATTTGGCGCGCCGCGTGACAGTCGTGCGGCATAATCTCCAATCGCCTCATGAAACCCAGCGCCGTTCGCACGTTCGCCTGTCTGCTCCTTGCGGCCTTCGACACCGCCATCCCCGGGCGTGCGCAAGCGCCAGTGGCCGGCGCGCCGACGCTCGAGATTCTCTCCCCCACGGCCGACGCGTACATCAGCGGTACGACGATGCTCCGGGCCGGCCTGACGCCCCCCAACGCCGCGAGCCGCGTCCTGTTCTATGTTGACGGGCGCCAGGTCTGCCAGGCCGCCGCGGCGCCGTTTGAATGCTCCTGGGAGGCCGGCAGCACCATCGTCGCGCATCAGATCCGCGTGGTCGCCGAGCTCGCGGAAGGCGGGCGTGTCGTCCGGACGGTCCGGACCAAGGCGCTCGGCTACACCGAAAAAGTCGATGTCGATGTCGTCCAGGTGATCGTCACGGTCACCGACCAGAACGGACACTTCGTCACCGGGCTGCCGCGGTCGGCGTTTCGCGTGGAGGAAGACGGCAAGCCGCAGAAGATCTCGCACTTTGGCTCGGAGGACGTGCCGCTCGAGCTCGTCGTCGCGGTCGACGTGAGCGGGAGCATGGCGCCGGCGATGCCGCGGGTGAAGGTGGCGGTGAAGGAATTCCTCGGCGCCGTGCCGAGCCGTGATCAGGTGACCCTGATCGGCTTCAACGACAGCATCTTCGCGCTGACGCGTCGCAACGATCGAACCCGGCCGATCGCATGAAGGCGGTCGACCGGCTGGCGCCGTGGGGAGCGACGGCGCTGTACGACGTGATCCTGCGCAGCGTGGACATGCTCGGCAAGCAGCCGGGACGCCGCGCGATCGTCATCTTCAGCGACGGCGAAGATCAGGGCAGCCACGCGTCAATTACCGACGTCGAGCGGCGTCTGCAGGCCAGCGACGTGACGCTCTACATGATCGGACAAGGGCGCGGCGTGGAAGTGGCGACGCTCAAAGCCGTGATGCAGCGGCTGGTGACGCCGACCGGCGGGCGGGCGCTGTTTACTGACAGCCTCGACGAGTTGCACGCCTCGTTCACGGATCTGCTCGAGGAGCTGTCGAACCAATACCTGCTGGGCTACGAGTCGAGCAACGCTCGTCGGGACGACACATTTCGGAAGATTACGGTGCAGGTGGACGGTCAACCTCGCGTGCGGGCGCGGCAGGGCTACCGCGCGATGGCCCAGAAATGAAGCACCGACAGGCGCGTCCCGTCGGTTGCGATGTGAATGCGCACGTGCGCCTGTGCCTCGATCCTAGCTTGTCAATAGAGTGCATCGAGTTGGTTCTCATGTCGGAACACTTCACAACCGGCGAGAGACTTGCTCGAAGTCACAATCGCAGGCGCCGCACGAGCTGTTGCTTCGCGACTTCGACCAAGAGCCAGGTACACGACCACTGCCACAAGCAGCAGCACGAAATAGCGCACCGGCGGCATCGTGAAACCCAAGATCGGCGCCAGCGGCGTCGCCGGTAGCACCGCGCCGATCGCCACGATGACGAGGGTCGTGATCGCGAGCGGCCGGCTGGGACGACTCCGCAGCGGATTGCCCATCGTACGGATCACGAACAGCACCAGCGTTTGCGTCGCGAGCGACTCGACGAACCACCCGGTGTGAAACAAGAGCCTCGCTGGCGTGGAAGATCCGCAGCATCGCGTAGAACGTCAGAAAGTCGAAAATGGAACTGATGGGGCCGATGAAGATCATGAAATCCCGAATGACCCGCATGTCCCAGCGCTGCGGCCGCTGAATGTAGGCTGGCGTCGACGTTGTCGGTCGGGATCGTGATCTGCGCCAGGTCGTACAGGAAGTTGTTCAACAGGATCTGCGTCGGCAGCATCGGCAGGAACGGCAGGAACAACGACGCCGCCGCCATGCTGAACATGTTCCCGAAGTTCGAGCTCGTGCCCATCAACAGATACTTCATCATGTTGCCGGACGCGCGACGTCCTTCGAGAATCCCCCGGTGGAGCACCTTGAGGCCGGGCTTGAGCAGGATGATGTCGGCGGCCTGCCGCGCGACGTCGGTCGCGCTCATCACCGAAATGCCCACGTCGGCCGCGTGCAGCGACGGGGCGTCGTTGATGCCGTCGCCCAGGAAGCCCACGACGTGCCCGCGGCGCTTCAACGCGAGGATGATGCGATTCTTCTGCCCGGGGGACACGCGTGTGAAGACCGACGCTTGCTCGGCCACGTGACCGAGCGCCGCATCATCGAGACGATCGAGGTCATCGCCCGTCACGATGGCCTCGTCGCCGACACCAACCTGTCGACAGACGTGACGCGCGACCACATCGCCATCGCCCGTGAGAATCTTGACCTGCACGCCGTCGGTCTTGAGCTGCGCGAGCGTCTCGGCGGCATCAGGCAGGACGGGGTCCGCGAAGCTGACAAACCCGGCCAGCACGAGCTCGGCTTCATCGTCTCGCGAGTACGCCGCCCGCGCGTCGAGTCGACGATACGCGATCGCGAGCACGCGGAATCCGTCGGCACCGAGTCGCTCGTACACCGCCGCGCAGGCGTGCCGGGCCGCGTCGGTCAACGGCTCGACGCGGCCATCCACTTCGAGCGCCGTCGAGACGGCCAGCACCGATTCAGGGGCGCCCTTGGTCACGAGCAGTCGCGTCCCTTCGGCATCGCCGGGTGTCGTCACCACGATTGACAGACGCCGGCGCTCGAAATCGAAGGGAATTTCGTCGACTTTTTCGTACCCGGTCACGTCGACCGCATCGTGCTGGAGGATGGCCGCGTCGAACGGACTCCGGATGCCGGTCTCGAAGTGGCTGTTGATGTAGGCCAGCGTGAAGGGCCGTGCGGAGGCCGCGCCCGATCGGATCGAGGGCCCGGTCGAACTGCATCACACCCGCCGTCAGCGTCCCCGTCTTGTCGCTGCACAGGACGTCGATGCTGCCGAGGTTCTGAATGGCCGGCAGATGTTTGACGATGACCTGCTCGCGCGCCATCCGCAGCGCGCCTTGCGTGAGCGTGACCGACGTGATCATCGGAAGGAATTCGGGAGTCAGCCCGACGCCCAGCGCCACCGCGAACAGCAGCGACTCGAACGCGTCGTGCTTCAAGGCGATGCTCACGAGGAGAATGAACAGCACCAGCGTGATGGTGGTGGTGAGGATCAGGACGCTGAACCGCCGCAAACCATGCTCGAACTCCGTTTCCGGCGGACGCACGCTCAACCGCGCCGCAATCTCACCGAAGACGGTGCGCGGCCCCGTCGTGAGCACGACGGCGGTCGCCGTGCCGCTGATCACCGACGTTCCCAGGAACACGAGATGTGGCGCGTCCGGGACCGGTCTCGGTCGCGCCCGTTTCGGAGGTCGGCTGCCTTGTCGACCGGCAGCGATTCCCCGGTCAGCATCGATTGCTGAACGGACAGATGGCGCGCCTCAATCAGCCGGCTGTCCGCGGGGATGAGGTCGCCGGCCGACAGCCGAATCAGGTCTCCCGGCACGACCGCCCGAATGGGAACTTCCTGCCACGCACCATCGCGACACACGGTCGCCGTCGGCGTCACCATCGAGCGCAGCGCCTCGGCGGCCTTCTGGGATCGATAGCTTTGCCAGAAGTTGATCCCGACGCCGAGCACCACCATGGTCACGATGATGATGGCGTCTGTGATTTGACCGAGGAGGGCCGAAACCGTGCTCGCCACGAGCAGAATCACGACCAGCGGGTTGACGAACAAGCGCAGTAGCTGCCACACCGTCGAGAGGCGGCGGACGACGACCGGCTCATTCGGCCCGACCTGCGCCAGTCGCTGCGCGGCCTCCGCGGAGGTCAGTCCCTGATTCGCCACCTCATGGACATCGTACCTGTAATTCCAGGCTGCAGGAGAACCTGTGTGATCGACCCTTACGGTTTCATATGAATCACCAGCCGGCGCCGCGTCCCTTGCGAGGCAGCGCGATGCGCCCCTCGGGGTCGACGGCCTGCGCGAGGACGAATTGCAGCCGGCGTTGAAAACTCGTGGGACCCACGGCAATGCCGCGGAGGTTCTCCACGCAGTAGACGTCAGATCGCAGTTCCAGAACGCGACGCGTCCCGGTGACGTTGAGATACGTCGCTGCCCGCGCCGTGGAAGTAGGCCTTCAGCTCCTTCACCTGCCTGCGCTTCCCGCGGTCCGAGCGAATCTCCACCGGCTTGCGCAGCTTGAACCAGACGACCCAGTTGCCCGCCTCGATCTCGCGCACGTCCTGCCACGGAATGATCGCCTCGGGATCGATGTCCGGATCGACACAACCGGCCATCGCCGCGTCGAGGCCATCGCCGAACGCGCCGGCACGATAGACGCGCAGCGCCGCGCGGTCGAACGCCAGGACGAAGGTGCTGTGGGCGTCGACGTTGTACTCGGTGACGCTCCAGGCAATCGCGCCGCCGCGGCCGAGCACGCCTCGCCACGCATCGAGCGCCCCGGCGCCATCGACGGCCGCGATGATGTTCGACCGCGCGGTGTCGGCCGCATCGCCGAGCGTCGCCGGATCACAGTGAGCGAGTGGCGCGGCGCCCGCGGACGTTACCGCCAGGGCCGCCAGGGCCGCAAGACACGTCAGCAACACGAAACAGCGGCGGAGCATCGGCCACCTCCTGCCATCAGGAATTGGCAGGAAGCGTGCCACGGGACCGCGGGAAACGGTGTGCAGCTACGGGCGGAGCCCCCAGCCGGAACGTCGCCTTGCGAGGGCACGGCCGGTCACTTCGCGGCACCCCAGTGACGTTGCTCGATCAGCGCCGCCACCCGTGTGCGAATGTCGTCGCGAACCGCGCGCACCTCGGTCATCGGCCGGCCTTTCGGATCGGCCAACGGCCAGTCATCCCGCTCGAGCCCCGGCACGTATGGACACGCCTCACCACATCCCATCGTCACCAGCAGCGATGCGGCGCGTGCGAGTTCGTCCGTCAGAAGCTGCGGTTGCTTCCCGCTCAGATCGATGCCGACCTCGCGCATGGCGACGACCACCTCGGGATGCACGCGATCGCCGGGTTGGGTGCCGGCGGAGATCGCGTGGGCTCGGGCCGGATCGGCCATGTCCGCGAAGAACGCCGCCGCGATCTGCGATCGGCCGGCGTTGTGAACGCACGCGAAGATGACCCGCTCCATCTATGGCCTCTCCCGTTCGCGCGGCAGAAGCCAGCCGAAGAGCGCGGTGGCCAACGCGCCCCCGAGCACCTGGGCAGCGATGAACGGCGGGACATCTAAGGGACGGATGCCTGCGAAAGTATCCGTCAGCGAACGCGCGACGGTCACGGCGGGGTTCGCGAAGGAAGTGGACGCCGTGAACCAGTACGCCGCCGCAATGTAGGCGCCGACCGCAAACGGGACGGCGCCGGCGCGCCGGCGGGAGCATCCCCAGATCACGGCGAGCAGGCCGAACGTGGCCACGACTTCGCTGAACGCCTGCGGCAGGCCGCTGCGAACATGCCTCGACCAGGCGAACACGGGCTCGCCGAACATGTAGTCGGCGGCAGCCACTCCGATGATGGCGCCAACGACCTGCGCGGCGGTGTACGCAGTCGCCCGCCCCCACGTCAAACCGCCCTGCCACGCGTCCGCGAACGACACCACCGGGTTGAAATGCGCGCCCGAGATCGCGCCGAACGTGAGGATCAGCGCAACGAGCGCCGCACCGGTGGCCAGCGTGTTGGCGAGCAGCGCGACGGCGACATTGCCGCCGGCGAGCCGCTCCCCCATGATCCCGGACCCCACGACCGCGGCCAGAAGCAGCGCCGTGCCGACCAGTTCCGCGACAAGCGCCCTCATGCTAGGAGCAGCACTCCGGCCCGCAGCACGTCTTCAACGTGTTCGTCTTCGACATCTTCAACAGGGGCTTGCGGCCTCGCACGAACGCGCTGGCGAACTGACCTTCGCTCATCTCGTAGACCCGCCACGGTGCGACCTCGACCTCGGCAAAGCCCGCGGCGCGGAGTTTCTCCGCGTACTCGCGCTCCTCGAGAGCCCCGGCGATGCAGCCGACCCAGAGCTCCATGTTCCGGCGAACATCCGCCGGGACCTCACCGCGGACGACGACGTCGGAGACGGCGAAACGGCCACCGGGTTTGAGAACGCGAAACGCCTCCCGCAGCGCCGCGTCCTTGTCGGTCGACAGGTTGATGACGCAGTTCGAGATGATGACGTCGATCGAGTCGTCCGGGAGCGGAATCGCTTCGATCGATCCCTTCAGGAACTCCACGTTGGTCGCGCCGGCCTTGCGCTGGTTCGCGCGCGCGAGCGCCAGCATCTCGTCGGTCATGTCGAGGCCGTACACCTTGCCGGCCTGTCCCACGCGTCTGGCCGAGAGCAAGACGTCGATGCCGCCGCCCGAGCCAAGGTCGAGCACGGTCTGGCCGGGCTTCAGGTCGGCGAGAGCCGTCGGGTTGCCGCATCCGAGGGAGGCTGCGACGGCATCCGCCGGCAGTTCGCCCCGCTCGGCGTCAGAGTAAAGGTTCGACGTGATCGGGTCGTCGCACCCGCAGGCCAGCGGCCCGCAGCAGCCGCCCTTCTCCGTCGTTGACTGCGTGATCGCGGCCGCAAATGCGCCGTATTTCTCCCTGACCGCCTGCTGAACATCTGACACTGGCGTCGCTCCTTTGTATTCGCTCATACGAATATATTGCGACTGTAGACCCGTTGTGATATATTTGTCAAGGCAGATATATGGCCAAGCCGCTGACCGACATGGAAGCGCTGTTCAAAGCCCTGGGCGATGCCACCCGGCTGCGAATCCTCGGGTTGCTGCTGACAGGCGAAGTCTGCGTGTGCGACATCCACGAGAGCCTCAAGATCCCGCAGCCGAAGGCGTCGCGGCACCTGGCGTACCTCCGGCGCTCAGGCCTGGTCGAGACCCGGCGCGACGGACTATGGGTGCACTACCGCCTCGGAAAGCTCGCGGATCCGATCCTGGGTGCCGTCGTCGACGCCGTGCGGCACGCGCTCGCCCACGGCGCCGCCATCCAGCGCGATGCTGAACGCCTGCAGAAGCGGACCGGCTGCTGCGTGCCGACACCGGACGACGTCGCGGGCGCACCGTGCTGCTCGGCCCGGAAGGATCTGTCCGGAGAGGCACGATGACGACCGAACCGCGAATCGATCGCGCCCGGCCGGACGATCTCGACGAAGTCCTGAGTCTGCTGGTTCAGCAGAAGCTTCCACCAGACGGACTTCAGGCGCACCTCGCGACGACGTTCGTGGCCCGGCAGGCCGGCCGGATCGTCGGCAGCGCGGCCCTGGAGATGTATGCGGATGGCGCCCTGTTGCGATCGGTGGCCGTGGCTCCCGATCAGCAGGGGCGGGGACTGGGCCGAAAGCTCACTGACACGGCCATTCAATTCGCGAAGAACCGTGGCGCGACGGCGCTCTATCTTCTGACCACGACGGCGGCCGGTTACTTTCCGAAGGCCGGGTTCGAACGAATCGAGCGAGCCGCGGTTCCGCAAACGGTGCAAACGTCCGTCGAGTTCACATCGGCGTGTCCGTCGAGCGCGACGGTCATGCGCAGGCCACTCTAGAGAGAGCGGTTTTCGTATCCGTGTAGCGCCAGTCCTTAGTTCTTTGTGCCTTGTTCTTGGTCCGTCCCCTGTCCTTCGTCCTTGGTCCACGGTGCGCCAGAGCCGGTGCACAGGCAGCGGACGCGTGGACCATGGACCAAGAACGGACCAGGAACCAAGACCCAAGGACCTGGGACTTGCGCTACGCCGATCTGAAAAGCGCTCTAAGCCGCGGACGTATCAGTCCCGCATTTTCGCGGCCGGCTCCACGTGAACCAGCACGTCGGCTACCCACGGCAGGTCGGTTCGGATGCGCCCTCTGACCTGCCCGGCGACGACGTGCGCGTCCGCGACTGACATCGCCGGATCCACTTCGATGTGCAGATCCACGTGGTACTGCAGGCCGGTCTTGCGAGCGTACGCTTTGTCCACACCCTGCACGCCCGGTGTCCGCAGCGCGGTTGTCCGGAGCCGCAGCATCCGTTCCGCATCCGGCATCGTGTCCACGAGTTCAAAGGACGCATCGCGGAGAACGCGAAGCCCCGTCACGATGACGACGACGCCCACCACGAACCCGCCGTAATGGTCGGCGGCCAGGAACCGGCTGCTGTCGTAGATCGTGAGCCCCACCGCGGTCAGCGCGGCGCCGGCGGCCAGAATGTCGACGAGATCGTTCCACGCGTCGGCCACGAGCGAGGTGCTCCTGATGCGCCGGCCGACGCGGAACTTGATGCCCGACATGACACCGCGAACGACGATGGCGAGGCACAGGGCGGCAACGGCGCTGAACGCCGGCGGAGGATGCACGTCGCCGACGGCCTGGAGTGAGTTCCAGCAGATGCCGGCGCCGCCGGCACTCAGCACGACGCCCACCAGCAGCGCGGCCAGGCTTTCGATCCGACCGTGCCCGTACGGGTGGTTCTCGTCGGGCGGCTTGGCGGCGGCCACCAGCCCCAGCAGTACCACCGTCGAGGCCAGAACGTCGCCGGCAAACTCCACGCCGGTCGCGAACACGGACGTCGATTGAGACAGCAGGCCGACGACGATGTTCATTACGGCGAGCGCAACGCTGGCAAGAATACCCGCCAGCGCGACCCGTCTCGCCGTCCGCAACTCCGACGCTGGCGTTGAAACCACAGGTCGATTATGGCGGATGCCGCCTATACTACGTGCACCAGCGGGGCGCGAGTCCCACCTCTCAAGGAGGAGCGCTCGTCATGAACGTAGCGATTTCCAGACGGATGCTTTCGATGGCTGCCGCATTCTCTCTGGTCGCGTTTGCCGCCCAGACGGCACGCGCCGAGGTGCTGGAGAAGACCGCCAAAGTGAGCGGCGTCTCCGTCCAGTACAGAGTCGTGCTGCCGGACGGCTACGACTCGACGAAGGCGTATCCGGGCATCATCGCCCTCGGCGGCGGCCCCCAGACGATGAACACCGTCGACGGCATGCTGACCCGCAACTTCCGGGCCGAAGCCGAGAAGCGCGGCTACATCGTCGTCGCGCCGGCAGCGCCGAACGGCCAGCTGTTCTTCGAGGGCGGCGCCAGGATTTTCCCCGAGTTCCTGAAGATGCTCCTGGCCGACTACAAGATCCAGGACGGGAAGTTCCACATCGCAGGACCGTCGAACGGCGGGATCGCCGCATTCCACGTCGCCGCCGCCAACCCGCAGTATTTCCTCTCCGTCACGGCTTTCCCGGGATACATGTGGGAGCCGAGCACGGCGAAGCTTCAGGCGATCGCGAAGATGTGCGTCTTCATGTACGTCGGGGAGACCGACGAGTACATGTGGCACGGCGAGATGAAGCAGGAAGCCGAATACCTTCGCTCGAGAGGGACCGTCGCGCGCTATACCGTCGAGAAAGGCCAGCCGCACCGGCTGGAGACGCTCGCGGGCGTCAATGCAGGACGGCTGTTCGACGGCTTCGAGGAGACGAAGAAAGGCTGCAGCCGTCCCTGAAATCAGGTGCCCGGCCCCTGCTTTGTTAAGATGGCCGGACCGATAAGCAGGCGAGCATGCTCTTCCCGGTCGTTCTTGCCGGTCTGCTGTTGAGCCAGGCGCCGACGCCAGCCCCGGCTACCGCTGCGGGCGCCGACCTGATCGAATCCGCGAAAAACGGCGACCTCGCCAGAACCCGGGAACTGCTATCCAGAGGCGCTGCCGTCAACACGGCCGACCGCCGCGGGTTCACGCCGCTGACGTGGGCGGCCGCCGGCGGCAATCTGGAGATGGTCCGTTTCCTCCTCGAAAGCGGCGCAGCCGTCGAGCGGCGCGCGAAGGACGGCACGACGGCCCTGATGGTGGCGTCGGCCAACGGCTTCATCGAAATCGTTCGCGCGCTGCTCGCTCGCGGCTCGGACGCGACGCCGGCACGGGGCGGCGTCAAGGCGCGTCAGCTCGCGATCGACCGCGGGCACACCGACATCGCCGCGCTGCTCGAGCAGGCCGAAGCGTTCGGCACGCGCATGCTGCAGGCCGCGACGGAGGGCAACGACACGCTCGTCCGGCAGCTGCTGGCGCAGGGTGCGCCAGCCAACGAACGCGACGACCGCGGGGCAACCGCGCTCATGATTGCCGCGCGCAACGGCGACCTCGGCATGATGCAGGCGCTCCTGTCGAGAGGCGCAGACGCATCGCTCGCCGACAACCAGGGACAGACCGTCTTTGGATGGGCCGAGCCTTCGCCCTCGACCGCCAAGTATGTGACGGCGTTCCTGACCGACCGGAGCATCCCGAGGCAGCCTCCCCGTTCGGCCGCGCCGCCTTCGTCCCCTCAGGTCAAGGCCAGCCTGAGCACGCTCGCCGCCGTCCTGGCGCGCGTTCCTCCGGCGTCGCCCTCGGTCCGCACCGCGCAGCGGCGCGCGAACGCCGCGCTGTCGCAGCTTCAAGCGCTGTCCGCGAAATGGCCCGCCGAGTCGCCCGACGACTACCGCGACAACCTTTCAGGCGACGTCGCGGCGCTCGAGGCGGCGCTCAAAGCCGGCACGGCCGAGAGCCTGGCGGCGACGCTGGATTCAATCGCGGAAGATCTCGAGATCAAGCTCGAACACTGCAACCTGAGCGGCGGAAAGCTGGGCGGCTCGGTGATCGTGCGCGTGAGAACCGTGGCCGGCGCAGAGGAGAGCCGGCGCTGGCAGGTGTTCTACATGCCGAGGGTCTTCGAGGCGGCCACCAACGCCAGCCCGGACCTGTTTCCGCAGCTGAGCAGCCCGACCGAAGAGACGCTCGTTCCCGGCCGGTACGTCATGTGGGTTCGGGATCCGGCAACGGCGCGGCTCGGCGAACGGACCGTCGTCAAGGTCGGCGAGGGCCGGAAAGAGCTGCTCCTCGACCTGCCCGTCCCTTCCCCACCAGCACGATGACGAGCCCCGGCCGTCTGCTCGGACGGCACCGGCGGACGCTGCTGGCCGTAGCCGGTGTTCTGTTCGCAGCCGTCGCGGCCGCGCTCCTGCCTCCGCCGCCGGCACTGTCGGACGCGGGCAGCCGATGGGGCATCGCGGCGCTCGTCTCCGCGGCGATCGTCGCCGCCGGCACCTTACCCTTCCTCGTCTGGCGCAGCGCGCGGCCCTCCGTGTGGGTTGCCCTCGCTGTTGCGGCGCTCGCGGCCGGCGTGGCATCGTTCGCCGTCTCCGGCTACGCCGAGCGCGCGTGCACGGCACGCTACGCGGGCAAACCGGTCGTCATCGGCACGGAGCTGACGCCGCTCGGCGCGGCGTACAAACAGGCGAACCCCGAACTGGCGAGCGACGATCTCCTGTTCGATGCGGCCGGTGTCCCGGAGCGGATCTGGACGCCGTCCTCGATCGGACGCTGCCGGGTCCTCACCGGCAGCACGTACTATCTGGTGGTTCCGTTTCTGGTCGTGTGTCTGCTGGCGACCGCCGAGGCCGTCCCGACGACGATCCTGTCGCCGGTGCGGTGGGGCGCGGCAGCTTCAGTCGCCGGCACGGTGGCGACGCCCGCGCGATACGACGTCTTCGTCAGCTACCGGCACGATCCGATCGACAGAGCGTTCGTCACGGAACTCGTCGCCGCGCTCGAGGCTGACGGGTATCGTGTGGCGATCGACGAGCGCGACTTCCCCGCGAACGCGAGCTTCCTGCTGGAGATGGAACGCTGTGTCCGCGAGAGCCGCTTCACGGTAGCGGTGATCTCGCCGCGGTACCTGGAGAGCGGGAATGCTCAGGAAGAGGCGATCATCTGCAAGGTGCTCGACATGGGCGACAGGAAGCGCCGGCTGATTCCGCTCGTCATCGAAACGGTCTCCCTGCCCGCCTGGCTCTACGGCATCGTCGGCATCGACTGCACGAAGCGCGATCCGCTGGTGGATCCGTACGACAAGCTCAAGGCGACGCTCGGCGAACCCGGCCTCTTGTAGGTTACGCTTATGCGTTCCCTGGAGGGCGAGATGCGAATGGCTGCGAGCGTGATGCTGTTGCTGGCCGGGCTGGCTCAGGAGCGGGCGGTGATGGTGGTTCAGGCGCCTGATTCGCCGGTGCGGCTGGAACACGCCACGGTACTGTCGGCCAGCGAGGGTCCACCCGTTCTCCTGTACGGCGCAACCAACCTGACGAGTGACGCGCTCGAGCAGTTCACGGTGATGGTGTTCACCTTCAAGGCCGATGGCGCGCTCAAGGCGCGCCAGGTCGCGCCGGGCCGGCGGACGCTCGACGCGCGCGAGACCAAGTACTCCTCGATGGTGCTCGATGGATCGTCGGTCGAGCCCGGCGATGTGATCGTCATCGGGGTGAACCAGGCACAGCGGGCGAACTCCGACACCTGGTGGCGCGCGGATCTTCAACCGGCCGCCGAAGCACGGGTTCCCAGGAAGCCCTGATCGCCGCGCATCGAAGTACGATGGCGTGATGGCGATGCGCAGCCGCCCGGTCCGCCGCGTGACGACGATGGCGCTGGCCTTCGTCTTCGCGATGGGCGGCGCTGCGCTGGCGCAGTTCGGTTTCGGCGGCTTTCGCGACCTGTATCAACCGCTGCCCAACAGCCCGTACGACGGACGGTTCACGTTTGTACGGGTGCGTTACCGTCCGGCTCCCGGCGGCTTCTGGCCCGGCCGGCGGCCGTCCTGGATCCACGGCTACCCGCTCGCCGAACGAAACCTGATCAGGATCATGAACGAGGTGAGCCTGCTCGGCGCGCGCGAGGACATCAACACGGTGACGCTCGACGATCCCGAGCTCTTCAAGTATCCGATCGCGTACCTCATCGAGGTCGGCTGGTGGACCGTCAACTCCCGTGAGGCGGCCGGGCTGCGGGCTTACCTGCAGAAGGGCGGCTTCCTGTTCGTCGACGACTTCAAGCCGGCCGGATGGCGCGGCGTCCCCGGCGGCGGGTGGGAACCGTTCGCCGACACGATGCGGAAGGTGCTGCCGGACGTGCAGTTCCTGGACATGTCGCCGAACGATCCCGTGTTCCACGCGTTCTTCGAGATCAACGATCTCGATCACTTCCCGCAGGCATACGTCGGCGGCGATCCGATCTTCAAGGGCATCTTCGAGGACAACGATCGGAGCAAGCGGCTGATGGCTATCATCAACTACAACACGGACGTGTCGCAGTTCTGGGAGTGGTCAGGCCGGGGCTTTCGCCCGTTCGATCAGACCAACGAGGCCTACAAGCTCGGCGTCAACTACCTGATCTACGGCCTCACCCACTGATCGCCGACGCGGTCGTGAGTCGCCGTTTCTGTCGCCTTTGATACGGGACGGCGACGACCAGGTTCACCAGCAGAAACAGCACGATGGCCGCACCGAGGTACGGCTCGTCGGGGAAGTTGGCCTTCGCAATCGCCAGCGCGATCGCGGGGTGCCGGCTGGCCGTGGACAGCGCCAGCACCGGCCTATGGTCGGCCTCCGGCCCGCCGAGCCAGTGGCCGACCGCGAGGCCCACCACGACGAACGCCGCCATGGCCGCGATGGCGCCCTCACCGGCCTGCGAAAATATCGCGGGCAGCACGCCGGCCAGAAGCGCGAGCACGCCGATGACCAGCATCACCTTCGCGATCAGGTCAATCGGCTTCGCGACGCGCGCGGCCACCGCCGGCCACATCGCCCGGCACGCGAGGCCCGCGGCCAGCGGCAGGATGGTCATCAGCAGCACGACCCTGGCAATGGCGGCGGGCGACATGGCGAGCGGGCGCGTGAAGGAGCGCTCCAGGATCTCGAGCGCGGCAGGCACCATCAGGATGGACAGCAGCCCGGCGATCACCATGAGCCCGAGCCCGTACGACACGTCCCCGCCGACCTGGAGTTGCCTTCCCGGCAAGATTGGCGGAATCGGGGAGATGGACAGCGCGACGAGCGCGATTTCCACCGGCGGCGGGAGGGCGAAGACCTTGACCAGCACGATCGCGAAGAGCGGCATGATCACGAACATCGCCAGGAGCGACCGGCCGAGCAGCGACGGCCGCCGGACGACGTACAACACGTCGCCCGGGGACGCGTGCAGTCCGAACCCGAACACCGTCATCATGATGCTGGCCTGTAACGCCAGCACGATCGCCTGCTGCGCCGTCATCCCCGACGCTCGGTCGCCGCGCGAAGCGGTCTCGAGATCCTTCTCGAGAAAGTAGTTCAGGAACGTCCGGATGACCGCGATGGCGCCGAGCTCGCCCAGGTCTTGCCACGTCGGAGAGACGACGCTGCGGATGATGTCGGCGGCCAGCTCGAACTCGAGGCCGAGCAGCAGCCACATCCCGTATTCCTGCCAGATCGCCTTGCGCTGTCCCTGCCCGATGCCCCGCGTGACGGTCATCCACACCAGCCGGACGAAAGCTCCGAGCGACGCAAAGGCGACGACGATGACGGCCGCCGCCTCGATCAGCTGGCTGGCGATGCGTGCAAATGCGCCGAGCAGTTCTTCCATGTGGGCCCCACGGCCATCTTAGCGCCCCGACCAGTCGAGGGGCCGGCCGTCACGAAACCATGGCATCCGGCCGCTCGCCATGTTGGAGAGCGAACGCCCGGGCGTGGTGAGCGACCTCAGCGTTGCCCGCACGAGGGTGTTCGCCGTGTGCGCCTCGACCCACCTCAGAAACGAACGATCCAGCAGGTCCTCGCCCACAATCAGCGCGAGCCCACCGGCGGGCGTCATCACGTAGTCCGTCCATCCCGTCGTGGCCGGATTCATGCCGACGTTGCCGATCGACGCCTCGCTGAGCGGCCCGACCTCGAACTGCACGCTGAAGGCCGCGCTCCACAACGTCGCGCGTCCACGGCTCGCCCAGTAGCCTTTGCTGAACAGCTTCTGGTTCCAGCCGTTCGGATCGTGGTCGAGCCAGATGTACCCGGTTGCCGCGCCTTGAATCGGGTGGCCGACGTTGTTGACGAACCACCCATCGCCATCCGACCACCGGCCCGGCACGCGAACGGAATGCGCGTAGTCGGGGAAGAACGGTCCACCCAGCTCTCGGCGGGTCTTCTCCTGAAACGCAACCCGGCCGAGATGCTGGATCATGAGCAGCCTGAGCGAATCCTCGAACGCCCCCTTGACGTCAGTGCGTGTCCCGGAGGAGGCCGTGAGAGACGTCTGGCTCTGGGATTCAGAGGCTGCGGGCGTCTCGTTTTCGTCCGCCGGCTCTGCGGAGGCGACCACGCAGACCGTCAGGAGAAGAGCCGCCGCGTTGAGTGCCGTTCGTGTCATCAATCGAGTCGCCGAATCGAGCCCTTAGAGACAGCAAGCACCGGGCTCGCTGACCGCAGGCTGGAGAAGTCTATTCGGGGCCGGGCTGAGATTCAACGGTTTCCGGGGCGGTCACGGTACCCCGGCATTGCTCGAGAGGAGGCCATTTTGAAACCGTATGTGGGGCAGACGGCCGCTGCTTCCTGTAGGATCGTTCGGCTGAACGCCGGCTCACGTGACGGTCAACTGAAGGGACGGATCAATGGCGACGAAGAAACCGAACATCCTCATCATCTGGGGCGACGACATCGGCTGGTTCAACATCAGCGCATACAACCACGGGATCATGGGCTATCGCACCCCGAACATCGACCGCATCGCCAGGGAAGGCGCGATGTTCACTGACTGGTACGGGCAGCAGAGCTGCACCGCCGGCCGCGCCGCTTTCATCACCGGCCAGTCGCCGATTCGAACCGGCCTGACCAAGGTCGGACTGCCCGGATCGAAGCTGGGCCTTCAGCCGGAGGATCCGACGATCGCCGAGCTGCTCAAGCCGCAGGGCTACGTCTGCGGCCAGTTCGGCAAGAACCATCTCGGCGACCGCGATGAGTTCCTGCCGACGGTGCACGGCTTCGACGAGTTCTTCGGCAACCTCTATCACCTGAACGCAGAGGAAGAGCCCGAGTGCGAGGACTACCCGAAGGGCCCGGAGTTCAAGAAGAAGTTCGGCCCTCGTGGAGTGTTGCACACTTTCGCGAATCCGGACGGCACGCAGCGGATTGAAGACACCGGCCCTCTCACCAAGAAGCGCATGGAGACGATGGACGAGGAGATTACGGCGGGTGCGCTCGGCTTCATCGAGCAGCAGGCCAAGGCGGACAAGCCGTTCTTCTGCTGGTACAACTCCACCAAGATGCACATCTGGACGCATCTGAAGGACGGGGTCAAGGGCAAGACCGGGCTCGGCGTGTACCCAGACGGGATGGTCGAACACGACCGTCAGGTGGGGCAGCTCCTCGACAAGCTCGACGAGCTGAAGATCGCCGACAACACGATCGTCATGTACTCGACCGACAACGGCGCCGAGGAGCTGAGCTGGCCCGACGGCGGAGCGACGCCGTTCCGCGGCGAGAAGGACACGAACTGGGACGGCGGCTGGCGCGTGCCGTGTGCCATCCGGTGGCCAGGCGTCATCAAGCCGGGGACGGTCTCCAACGAGGTCTTCTCGCACCAGGATATGCTGCCCACGCTCGTGGCGGCCGCCGGAGAGCCAGACATCGCGGCGAAGCTCAAAGCGGGATACACGGCCGGCAAGAAGACCTTCAAGGTCTACATCGACGGGTTCAATCTTCTTCCGTTCTTGAAGGGCGAGCTCAAGGAGAACCCGCGCCCCGGTTTCCTTTACTGGAGCGACGAGGGCGACCTGTTTGCGATCCGCTACGGCAACTGGAAGGTCCATTTCGTGGAGCAACGCGCGGAAGGCTTCGCCGCGTGGCAGGATCCCTTCACGCCGCTGAGGTTCCCGAAGCTCGTGAATTTGCGGACCGATCCCTTCGAGGAGGCGGATCACTCGAGCATGTTCTACGAGAAGTGGCGGGCCGATCGCGTCTTCATGCTGGTGCCGGCGGGCGCGCTCGTCGCGCAGTACATGCAGACGCTGATGGAGTTCCCGCCAAGGCAGCGGCCGGAGAGCTGGGGCGTCGGCGACGTCATGGAGAAGCTCATGCGCCACAAGGAGGCGCTCGAATCCGGTTCGGGTGCCGGCGTGAAGTAGCCGCGTCGCGCACGGAGGACACCGAGGTGAGCGGGAGCGGAAGTGAGGACGTCCGCGAGTTCTACGAACGGATGCCATATCCCGCTCCGCTCACCAGCCTCCATGAAGATCGCAACCTCTACGGAAATCCGGCCCGCCGCGCTGGCGCTGTTCCATCGGATGTGGCCGACAGAGAAGCCGCGGCCGAACCAGGAAATCCTGATCGCCGGCTGCGGCACGTCGCAGGCGGCCAGTCATGCGCTGCGCGAGCCCGAGGCGCGAGTCACCGCCATCGACATCAGCGAGACGAGCCTGCGGCACACGCGCGATCTCCAGCGCAAGTACAACCTCGGCAACCTCGAACTTCACCAACTCCCGATCGAACGTGTCCAGGAGCTTGGGCGTTCGTTCGACCAGATCGTGTGCACCGGGGTACTCCATCACCTGCCCGATCCGGACTCGGGTCTCCGTGCCCTTCGTGACGTGCTCCGCCCGCAGGGCGCGATGCACCTGATGGTCTATGCCCCGTACGGCCGCGCGGGGATCTACATGATGCAGGAGTACTGCCGCCTGCTTCGCATCGGCACGTCGGACGGCGATTTGAGCGATCTCAGCGCCGCGCTCGGGGCGCTGCCGCCCGACCATCCGATCGCGGGCGTCATGCGCCGCGCCCAGGACTTCCGGCAGCCTGACGCCCTCGCCGACGCGCTTCTTCATCCGGTGGATCGCGCCTACACCGTCCCTGAGGTGTACGCCTGGCTCGAACGCTGCGGCCTGACGTTCGGCCGCTGGCTCGAACAGGCGCCCTACCTGCCGCAATGCGGCCTGGTGGCGAAGAGCCCGCACGCCGCGCGCCTTGCTGCACTCCCCCCGCGGCTGCAGCATGCGGCCATCGAGCTCCTCCGTGGCACCATGGTGATGCACAGCTTCATCGCGTATCGAGACGATCGGTCCGGAGACGCCCAGCCGATCACGTTTGCGGGCGACCGATGGCGGGACTACGTCCCCGTCGCGCTGCCATGGACGGTGTGCGTCCGCGAACGGCTGCCCCCTGGCAGCACCGCGGTGCTGATCAACCGCGCGCACACGTTCACCGATCTGATCTGCACCGTCGACGCGTTCGAAGATCAGTTGCTCGGCGCCATCGACGGAACGCGGACGCTGGCCGAGATTCTGGCGCCGGTGGTCAAAGACGAGCGCCGGGCGCTCGGCTTCTTCGAGCGGCTCTGGCAATACGACCAGGTCGTCTTCGACGCGTCACGCCGCCGCATGAAACACGGTGTTCAAACAGCCTAATTCAGCCACGCGTAGTTGTAGCCGACGGCAATGGACGTGAAGTCCGCGCCAATCGTGGTGTAGGCGCCACGACTGAACGACGCGCGGATGGTGTGACCGCCGCCCAGCCCCTTCGAGAAAGTGACGCCAATTCGCGAGTTCTTCTGGAGATCGATGTTCTGCTTCCCGCCAACCGTCGTGCGGCCGCCCTCGTAGAAGTTGGCGTCCGCCGCCAGCCACATGGCGGGCGTGAACCGGCGCGTGAGATGAACCTGAGTGGCCACGACCCGATCCTGCTCGCGCGTACTGGCGCCCAGAAACTCGGTGTTGTCCGTGAAGAACCACGCGCCGACCATCATCTCGATCACCCACTTGTCGTAGGTGCGCGAGAGCCCGACCTCGGGTTTGAACGACCAGCGATTGGTGCCGAGGTTGATGACCTTGGTCGAATCGTATTGGCCGAGGGGCGCCACCGCGACGAGGCTCACGCCGATGATGAATCGCTGGCGGTACGTTGCGAACTCGCGAGGCGTCATCGTCGGCGCCCCGTAGAGGTTCACCGCGAGCCTGAGCTTGGGATCGCCGAGCCCGAACCTGTCGAGCTCGGCGTGTTCGCCGAGGTAAAGCCCCTCGACGTGTCCGCCGATGATCGGCAGCGCCAGCCCCAGGGCGGCCGAGCGCCCGGCGAGATCGAAGGATCGAGTAAACGCAAGGGCCGTCGACGTGATCGTCGCGCTGGCATCCTCCACAGGAAGCGCCGGGTCGAACGTCACGTCGCCCCAGTTGAAGCCGCCGATGACGGTGCCGATGTTCAGGCCCCTGGGCAGGGGCCAGTAGGCGCCGGGCTCCAACTCCTGGGCCGACGCGAGCGCCGGCCACAACAGCAGCGCGAGTAAGGCAGCGATCCGCCTCACTATGTCAGTCTCATCGCCGGAGTCTACTTCAAGGCGGACGCTTCGTCAGCCCGTGTCAAAATGACAGGCGGGCCGCCCAGACCAAAAGCCGTGGCGACAATCGTTCCGACTCCCGGGAAGATCAAGTGCTTTCGCACCGAGGCCGCGTTCGCCGCGTGGATGAACGCGAACCATGCCTGCGAGCACGAGCTGTGGCTGAAGATACACAAGAAAGGATCCGGCCTGCCGACGGTGACCAACGCGCAGGCGATCGACGTGGCCTTGTGCTGGGGCTGGATCGACGGCATCCGCAAGTCGTTCGACGAACGGTCGTTCCTGCAGCGCTTCACGCCGCGGCGGTCGCGCAGTATGTGGAGTCAGATCAATCGCGATCATGTGGCGCGGCTGACTGCGGCCGGCCGCATGACGCCGCACGGCCAGCGCCAGGTGGATGCCGCGAAGGCCGATGGCCGCTGGGACGCCGCCTATGCGCCGATGCGCACGGCCAGCCGCGCGACCATTCCCGGGGATCTGCGCGCCGCCATCGAGGCCAACCCGAGGGCGCGCAAGACCTTCCGCACGCTCAACCGCCTGAACCTGTTCGCGCTGGCGTTCCGGACCAGCAACATGAAGACGCCGGCCGGGCGCGCGAAGAAGATCGCGGCGCTGGTCGCCATGCTCGAGCGCGGCGAGACCATCGCGCCCGAACGGCAGCGGGCCACCGCAAGACCACGCGAGGCATGAAGGCGATGGATTTGCAGAGAATCGCGCTCGTCACCGGCGCGGGCACCGGCATCGGCCGCGGCGTTTCCCTGGCGCTCGCCCGGGCCGGGTATGCCGTGGTGCTGGCGGGGCGGCGCCGCGACCCGCTGGAGGAGACGGCCTCACACGCGTCGGCGATCGGGGCGACGACGCTCGTGATACCGACCGACATCAGCGATCGCGATGCGGTGCAGGCGCTGTTCGCGCGCACGCAGGAGACGTTCGGCCGCCTGGATCTGCTGTTCAACAACGCCGGCATCGCGGCGCGCGGCGTGCCAATCGAAGAGTTGACGCTGGACGAGTGGCGGGCCGTCGTCGACGTCAACCTGACCGGCACGTTCCTCTGCACCCAGGAAGCGGTGCGATTGATGAAGCGTCAGCAGCCGCGAGGCGGGCGAATCATCAACAACGGTTCGATCTCCGCGCACGCGCCGCGGCCGAACTCCGCACCGTACACGGCGACCAAGCACGGCATCACCGGGCTGACCAGGTCGACGGCCCTCGACGGCCGCGCGCACGATATCGCCTGCGGACAAATCGACATCGGGAACGCCGACACCGGGCTGGCGGCCGCGATGGCGCGCGGTGTCCCTCAAAGCGACGGTCGTCTTGTGGCCGAGCCGCTCATGGACGTCGAGCACGCAGCTCAGGCCGTGGTGTATATGGCGAGGCTGCCACTCGACGTCAACGTGCTCTTCATGACGGTCATGGCGACGAAGATGCCCTACGTCGGCCGCGGTTGATTATCCACGTGGGGAGAAGGTCGGCTTCCCGTTTCAGATCCGATCGATCCGGCACGCGTAGCAGCCCGGTTTCGCGAAGTGCACGTGGAGGTAGGTGACGCGCGGATCGTTGAAGAGACGTTCGATGAGCGCCTCCAGCTGCCGGCCTTCGATGATGTCGGCCTCGACCATCAGTCCATCGGCATCATAGCCGCGCACGGACAGGAGCCTCAGTCGAAGCAGTTCCGGGACCTCGTTCACAGCGAGCGAGGCCTGGCGCGCGCGTTCGCGAACGAACACCGGCCCCGACGCGCGATAGGGAGAATTCGCCGGCTGATGCGTAAACGGAACGAGCAGAACGCGCTCACCCGGAACGGCATCCTGAAGGCTCACGCGGCAGGGAAAGCCGGGCTGGCGATTGGCGACGTACCACTTTGCGCCCCGCGCCTGTAACTGCGCGTCGTCGAGTGCGAAGAGTCGCGCGAAGTTGTCTTCCGGCAATGCAGAAACCATGAACTCCATCGTTGACCTCCTGAGCAGAGTCGTTTGAACGATTCTGCCGCAGGTGAAAACTGGCGGCACTCCGGTTCTTGCGGTCAAAACTTCCCTCGCCGTGGGGAATTTCCAGCACCTGCGGCGGCGATTCGCATTCCGTGGCTCGATTTCTGGAATTGTCGTCCGGGCTTGCCATCGGTCGCTCGGGCACGGCGAATGCACTCCCATCCAGCATGGCACCCGCAACAGTCCACGGGCACGTCAGCCGCGGCTTCGAAGCGGTGCGCGCGGCGTTCGCTCGAGAACTTTGCCAGGAGGCGTGAACTGGGCGGCGCCTGCTGCGTCTATCGTCGTGGCGAGAAGGTCGTCGATCTCTGGGGCGGCATCCGCAACAAGCGGACGGGCGAACCGTGGGAGCAGGACACCATGGTGATCGTCCACTCGGCGACGAAGGGGCTGGCCGCCATGACCCTCGCCGTCGCGCACTCCCGCGGCTGGCTCGACTACGACGAGCGGGTGGCCCGGTACTGGCCGGAGTTCGCGCAGCAGGGCAAAGAGCAGATCACCGTCCGCCAACTGCTCGCCCACCAGGCGGGACTCTTCGCGATTGACGAGCCGGTCGATCGGAAGCGTGGTCGCCGACCTGGACCGCCTGGCCGTGGTGCTCGCCCGTCAGAGGCCCGCGTGGGAACCGGGGACGCGCCAGGCCTATCACGCCCTCACCCTCGGGTTCTACGAAGGCGAGCTGCTGCGCCGCGTGGATCCACGCCATCGCAGTCTCGGTCAGTTCTTTCAGGACGAAATCGCCACCCCGCTCCGTGAGGACGTCTACATCCGGTTGCCGGAGGACATCCCGAACGCTCGCCTGGCCCCGCTGTCGCCGCCGACGCCGCTCCGAATGCTGACCGGATTCCCGCTTCGATTCATGCTGGAGACGATGAACCATCGCTCCAACATCTACCGGGCGCTCGATGATCAATCCGGGTACCGCGGTGTATCGGGACGAGAAGCGTGTGTACGCACGCAACCTCGAAGTGCCGTCCGGTGGCGGCGTCGGCACCGCGCGGGGCATCGCGCACGCCTACGGCGTGTTCGCAGCCGGAGGACGAGAGCTCGGGCTTCGTCAGGAGACGCTGGACTTGCTGGCCGCCCCCGCGATTCCTCCCTCGCGCGGATTCTACGACGAGTGCCTGAAAGCGGACGGCGCCCAGTTCTCGCTGGGCTTCATGAAGGCGACCGCGGTCTGGCCGTTCGGCAGCGCTCGCTCGTTCGGATCTCCAGGAGCCGGAGGTTCGCTTGGCTTTGCTGATCCCGCAGCCGGCATCGGTTATGCCTACGTGACGAGCCAGATGGGGACGTCACTGACCGGCGATCCGCGGGATGTGGCGCTTAGAGAGGCGCTCTACTCCGCGGTCCGTGAATCATGAGATGAGCGGCTGAGCGGCAGCTCCGACATTTCGGAGCGGCCGCCCGAAGTGTCGTGGCCAGGACCGCTTGGAGATACACTCTTACGCTACGGCTGGATGTCGGCGAACGTGCTCTGCCAGGCGCCACCATGACTCATCCCGGAACGGGCAAGTACGAAAAACTGCTGGAGCGGTGCAAGGGCCTGGCGCCGATCCCGACGGCGGTCGCCTATCCCTGCGAGGAAACGGCGCTGGCCGGCGCGATTGATGCCGGCACGCAGGGCCTGATCGTGCCCGATTCTTGTCGGACCGGCCGCGACCATCAGGGAAATCGCCAAGGCCAAGGACATCGATCTGAGTGGCGTCGAAATCGTGGACGTCGCCGACAGCCGCGCGTCGGCCGCGAAGGCGGTCGAGCTCGTGCGCCAGGGCAAGGCCGAACTGCTGATGAAGGGCAGCCTGCACTCGGACGAAGTGCTGGCCGCGGTCATCGCCAAAGAGACCGGGCTGCGCACCGGCCGGCGTCTGAGCCACGTGTTCCTCATGGACGTGCCGACGTACCACAAGGTCCTGATCGTGACCGACGCGGCGATCAACATCGCGCCGACGCTCGAGGACAAGGTGGACATCTGCCAGAACGCGATCGATCTGGCGCGGACGTTCGGCGTGGACCGGCCGAAGGTGGCGATCCTCGCCGCGGTCGAAACGGTGAATTCGAAGATGCCGGCGACGATCGACGCGGCCTCGCTCTGCAAGATGGCCGAGCGCGGACAGATCAAGGGCGGGGTCCTCGACGGCCCGCTGGCGTTCGACAACGCCATCAGCCGCGACGCGGCGAAGATGAAGGGCATCACGTCGGAGGTCGCCGGCGATCCCGACATTCTGCTGGCGCCGGACCTCGAGGCCGGCAACATGATGGCCAAGCAGTTGAGCTTCCTGGCCAACGCCGACAGCGCCGGCCTCGTGCTCGGCGCCCGCGTTCCGGTCATCCTCACCAGCCGGGCCGACAGCCTCCGATCGCGAATCGCCAGCTGCGCCGTTGCCGTGCTCGCGGCCCACGCCCGGCGTCAGCCGCCGCGTTGACCGCGGCGAGGCCCCCATGGACGACTACGCACTCGTGATCAATGCAGGCTCATCGAGCCTGAAGTTCTGCGTGTACCGGCGGCCCGCCGAAGACGTCTGGCGGCTGGAGTCGCGCGGCCAGATCGACGGCATCGGGACCTCGCCGCGCCTGACAGCCAAAGACGGCGCCGGCGGTTCGGTCGCGGACGAGAAGCTGGACGCCTCTGTTCGCGACGGCCGTGCCGCGCTCGACGTGCTGGCCGGGTGGCTTCGCGCCCGCTACGGCGGATCGCGTGTGCTCGGCGTGGGCCATCGGGTCGTGCATGGAGGCGCCAAGTACGCCGGCCCCTGCATCGTCACGCCAGAGGTCCTCGAAGACCTGCGCGGCACTGGTGCCGCTGGCGCCGCTCCATCAGCCGTACAACATCGGCGCCATCGAGGCGGTGAGCGAGAGGCTGCCCGGCGTGCCGCAGGTGGCGTGTTTCGACACGAGCTTCCACCGCGGCCAGCCGGCCGTGGCGGAACTGGTGCCGCTCCCGAAGGCGATTCGCGATGCCGGCGTCCAGCGCTACGGCTTCCACGGGCTCTCGTACGAATACATCGCCTCGGCGCTGCCCGCCGTGGCGCCGGACATCGCCGACGGACGCGTGATCGTCGCGCACCTGGGCAGCGGCGCCAGCCTCTGCGCCATGAAGGCGCGGAAGAGCATGGACAGCACGCTCGGCTTCACCGCGCTCGACGGGCTCTGCATGGGCACGCGCCCGGGGTCGCTCGATCCCGGCGTGGTCCTGCATCTGTTCCAGACGATGGGGCTGTCGGCGGCCGACGTGGAGAAGCTGCTCTACAAGCAGTCCGGCCTCATCGGGATTTCGGGCATCAGCAACGACATGCGCGACCTGCTGACCAATCCCGATCCGGCGGCGCGTCTGGCCGTGGACTACTTCGTGTATCAGGCCGCCAAGCACATCGGGGCGCTGGCCGCCGTGCTCGGCGGCGTGGACGCGCTGGTCTTCACCGCCGGGATCGGCGAGCATTCGGCCGAGATCCGCCGCCGGATCTGCGAGGCGTCGGCGTGGCTCGGTGTGTCGCTCGATTCCGGCGCCAACGCCGGTCACGGGCCAAGGATTTCCACCTCAGGCAGCCGCGTATCGGTGTGGGTCGTTCCGACCAACGAAGAGCTGATGATCGCCCGCCACACGGGCGCGCTGCTCGGCATTTCCGGCCGCCGCGCGTGAGTCGCGGCGGCCTTGGAGTCTGACATGGGCCCGACCGCATCGAAGCCAGCCACGGACGCCGCCATCGATTCGCCGTGGGAAGGGTTCCGCGGAGCGCTCTGGCAGAAGGAAATCAACGTCCGCGCCTTCATCCAGCTCAACTACACGCCCTACGAGGGCGACGCGTCGTTTCTTGCGCCCGCGACCGCGCGGACGAAACACATCTGGGAAACGCTGACCGCCCTGTTCGTCGAAGAACGCAAGAAGGGCGTGCTCGACATCTCGCAAATCCCTGGTTCGATCACCGCACATGGGCCTGGCTACATCGACCGCGATCGCGAAATCATCGTGGGGCTCCAGACCGATGCGCCGCTCAAGCGCGCGATCATGCCGAACGGCGGGCTGCGCATGGTGCTCGGCGCGCTGGAAGCGTACGGCTACACGCCGGATCCGCACATGGTGGAGGCGTTCACCAAGTACCGGAAGACGCACAACGAGGGCGTGTTCGACGCCTACACCGCCGACATCCGCGCGTGCCGGAGCTCGCACGTCCTCACGGGCCTGCCCGACGCCTACGGCCGCGGCCGCATCATCGGCGACTACCGGCGCGTGACGCTCTACGGCGTCGACCGGCTGATCGCGCGGAAGAAGCAGGAAAAGCTGGCGCTCGATCCGGAGCCGTCCACCGAGGAAATCATCCGCGACCGTGAGGAGCTGTCCGAGCAGATCCGGTCGCTGCAGGAATTGAAGGCGATGGCCGCGACCTACGGGTGCGATATTTCGGGCCCGGCGCGGACCGCGCGCGAAGCCGTGCAGTGGCTGTACTTCGGCTACCTCGCCGCGGTGAAGGAGCAGAACGGGGCGGCCATGTCGCTCGGCCGCTGCTCGACCTTCCTCGACGTCTACTTCGAGCGCGATCTCAAGGCGGGCCGGCTGACGGAGGAGCAGGCGCAGGAAATCATCGACGACTTCGTCATCAAGCTCCGCATCGTCCGGTTCCTGAGGACGCCGGAATACGACGAGCTGTTCGCCGGCGATCCGACGTGGGTGACCGAGTCCATCGGCGGCATGGGAGACGATGGCCGATCGCTCGTGACGAAGAGCAGCTTCCGCATGCTGCAGACGCTCTACAACCTGGGCCCGGCACCGGAGCCGAATCTCACGATCTGGTACTCCGCGCGGATGCCGGACGGCTTCCGGAACTTCGCGGCGAAGGTGGCCATCGACACCAGCTCGCTCCAGTTCGAGAGCGACGAAATCATGCGGCGGACGTGGGGCGACGACGGCGCGGTCGCCTGTTGCGTGTCGCCGATGCTGGTGGGCAAGCAGATGCAGTTCTTCGGCGCGCGCGCCAACCTGGCCAAGTGTCTGCTCTACGCCATCAACGGCGGCCGCGACGAGACGAGCGGCAAGCAGATCGGCCCCGCCTCCGAGCCGATCAAGGGCGACTACCTCGACTTCGACGAGGTGGTCGAGCGCTTCGACAAGATGATGGACTGGCTGGCGGGCGTGTACGTGAACGCCATGAACGTCATTCACTACATGCACGACAAATACGCCTACGAGCGGATCGAGATGGCGCTGCACGACTACGCGCCGCTGCGGACCATGGCGTTCGGCATGGCGGGACTGTCGGTCGTCGCCGACAGCCTGTCGGCGATCAAGTACGCGAAGGTGAAGGTGGTCCGTGACAAGACCGGCCTGATCACCGACTACCAGACCGAAGGCGAGTTCCCCGTGTTCGGCAACAACGACAACCGCGTCGACCAGATCGCCAGCTACCTCGTGAGCGCGTTCATGACCAAGCTGCGGAAGCATCCGACGTACCGGAATGCCGTGCACACGCAGTCGATCCTGACCATCACGTCGAACGTCGTGTACGGGAAGGCGACCGGCAACACGCCGGACGGCCGGCGGAAGGGCGAGCCGTTCGCGCCCGGCGCCAACCCGATGCACGGGCGCGACACGCCACGGGATTCTCGCGTCCGCGGCCTCGGTGGCCAAGATTCCGTACCGCGACGCGGCGGACGGCATTTCGCTGACGACCACGCTGGTGCCGACGGGGCTTGGCCGGATTGCCGAGGATCGGATCACGAACCTCACCGGCATGCTGGACGCCTTCTTCAGCGCCACCGGCTACCACATGAACGTCAACGTCCTGAACCGGGACACGCTGCTCGACGCGATGGATCATCCGGAGAAGTATCCGAGCCTCACGATTCGCGTCTCCGGCTACGCGGTGAATTTCGTCCGGCTCACGCGCGAGCAGCAGATGGACGTCATCAACCGCACGTTCCACGGAGACACCCATGTCTGACGCGCCAGGCTGTGCCGCTCGAGGCGAAGAGCCCGTTCGAACTCCGGGTGCATCTGGGCGACGCCGTGCCCGAACAGAGCGTCCGCGACGCGCTGGCCAGCGGCGACATGGGGTTCCTGCACTCCTACACGACCGGTTCCACCGTCGACGGCCCCGGCGTGCGCGTCGTCGCCTGGACGACGGGCTGCATGTGGCGCTGCCAGTATTGCCACAACCCCGATACCTGGACGCTCACCAACGGCATGCCGGTGTCGGTGGCGAAAGCGGCCGAGGAGCTGGGCAAGTACCGTCACGGCCTCAAGACGATGGCGGGCGGCTTCACGCTGAGCGGCGGCGAGCCGCTGATGCAGGATCGGTTCGCGGCCAAGCTGATGGCGGCCGCGAAGAAGATGGGCATTCACACGACGATCGAGACCAACGGCTTCTACGGCGACGCGGTTGTCCGACGCCGAGCTGGACACCATCGATCTCGTGATGCTCGGAATCAAGACGTGGGATCCCGCGCGTCATCTCGCGCTCACCGGAAAGGAGAACGGTCCTACGCTGGAATTCGCGCAGCGGCTCGCGGCGCGCCGGCGGCCGATGTGGATTCGCTTCGTGCTGGTGCCGGGCCTGACCGACGACCTGGCCGATCTGGCGAAGACGGCGGAATTCGCGGCCGGGCTTGGCAACGTCGAACGTGTCGAGGTCCTGCCGTTCCACCAGATGGGCCGGTTCAAGTGGGAGCGGCTCGGTCTCGACTACTCGCTCAAGAGCGTGGAACCTCCGACAGCCGACGCGGCCGAGCGGGCCTGCGAGGTCTTCCGGAAGGCCGGGCTCATGGCGCACTAACAGGGCAGGGCAAAAGGCAAAGGGCAAAGGGCACGCGTGCTGGATATCGTCCGCTCGCTCCTCGAGCAGTCTCCGCTGCTGGCGTTGTTTGCTGCGATCGGCATCGGCTACGCCGTCGGCCGGATCTCGATCGCCGGCTTTTCGCTCGACATCGGGGCTGTGTTGTTCGCGGGCCTGGCGCTCGGGGCGATCGCGCCCAGGGCGGCGCCGCCGGCGCTCGTGAGCTCGATCGGCCTCGTCATGTTCCTCTACGGCATCGGCATCCAGTACGGGCGGCAGTTCTTTGCGGGCCTGGCTGGCGCCGGCCTGATGTGGAACGCGCTCGGTGCCGCGGGGGTGTTGTCCGCGCTGGCCGTGGCGCTGGCCGCGGGCGCGGCGTTCGGCGTGTCGCCCGCGCACACGCTGGGGCTGTTCGCCGGGTCGATGACCAGCACGCCGGCGCTGCAGGCCGCCATCGATGCCGTCGGCGACCGCGCGCCCGCGGTCGGGTACTCGGTGGCCTATCCGATCGGCATCATCGTGCCCATTCTGTGCATCTTCGCCTTCTCGCGGCTCGTGAAAGCCCGGCTGGCGCCGGCGCCGGCGCCGCCCGCCACCGTCGAGATCGTGCTCGCCGACGACCGGGCAGGCACGACGGTCGCCGAGGTGACGGCTGGCCTGCCGCCCGGCGTGCACATCGTGGCCGTGCGGCACGGACGCACGAACAAGCTGCCCGATCCGCAGATCCGGCTCGCCGCCGGAGACGGCCTGCTGCTGTTCGGCGACCCCGGCGCGCTCGACCAGGCCCGCGAACAGCTCGGCCGCGCTCGAATCCGGGACCGTCGCCAGCGATCGCAGCGCGCTGGACATCGGGCGATTCTTCGTCTCGCGGGCTGCGCTGACCGGCGTCCCGATCGGCCAGCTGACGTGGCCTGGCGGCGTCGACGCGAAGATCGTCGAAGTGCGCCGCGGCGATGCGTCGCTCATCGCCGATCCCGGCGTTGACGCTCGAATACGGCGACCGCGTGGCCGTGATCGCGTCGCGTGAGGCGATGCCGGCGCTGCGGAAACACTTCGGCGACTCGATCAAGTCGACCACCGAAGTGTCGTACGTGTCGGTCGGCCTGGGCATGTCGTTCGGCGTGCTGCTGGGCCTCGTGCAGATTCCGATTCCGGGCCTCGGCCAGTTCTCGATCGGTCTCGCCGGTGGTCCGCTCGTGGTGGCGCTGATCCTCGGCAGGCTCGGCCGGACCGGTCCGCTCGCGTGGCACATGCCCCTGCCGGCCAACCTCACGCTGCGCACGTTCGGCCTGACGCTGTTCCTGGCGGCCGTGGGCCTCGGGTCGGGCGCGCCGTTCGTGGAAACGCTGGCCAGCGCCGGCGCGCTGTACCTGGCGATCGCGGCGGCCATCATCCTCGGGGCGCTGCTGGTCGGGTTCCTGGTCGGGCTGCTGGTGCTCCGGATGGCGACCGACGATCTGCTCGGCATCGTGTCCGGGATCACCGGCAACCCGGCGATTCTCGTCTACGCCAACAAGGCGCAGCCGAGCGATCGCATCGACGCCGCGTACGCGACGATCTTTCCGTCGCTGACGATTCTCAAGATCCTCTGCGCGCAGGTCGCGCTCGCGGCGCTGCGCTAGACTCGGCCACCGCGCCGCCCTGACCGGGATTTGCCTTGGTTAATAGAAGACCGCGACCCGAAAGCTGCCCGCATTGTCCTGCAATGAGTCGTCGTTCACGCCCAGGTACAACCGGCCCGTCGATCGCATGCGGATCGGACCCTTGTTTTCTCCAATCAGGAAGTAGTCGCGTGAGTCACCGACCCGACCGATGAGCGCCCCGCGTCGTTGAGCCGGAATCGGACGCGCGCCGTTGTCGGGGGAATTGTGCTCGCCTTCCGGTCCATTCCGGCGCCCGGGAGCCCACCTGATGCGATCCGTCGCGGAGAAGTAGAGCGTCTGACCGGCCCGCACGTCGACACCCGTATCGTTCCAGGCGACGTCGGCCTCGACAATCACGGCGCGTTCGCGCAGCCCGAAGGCCGCGGCGATGACGCCGCCCCGCGGCCGTCGGGCTCGCCGTCATCGAGTTCAACGCGCCGGACGTCGACCCGATCGATCATGACGCGCTCACGCCCTCCCTGGGCGCGACGCTGGTCGAATTCGATCACGCCGTCGCGGACGGCGATGAGCTGCCCTTCGACCCGGCGCCCGTCCTTGAGCACCAGCGTGTCGGCGCGCAGCGCGACACACATCGACAGGCTCCACACGCCGGCCAGTGCCCACGCGCAACGGGTTTTCATGTCGAAGCTCCTTATCAATGCGCGTATATTGAGCCTACCGTAGCGTAGCGCTGCCCAGCTCACAAGTGACGAGGACCCCCATGCCTCATTGCAAACAACATGGTTCGGCTGTTGGACTCGGCATCGCGTTGGTGCTGATGCTGCCGACCGCTGCATCGGCGCATGAACGGCTGGTTGTTGGCCAGTACCGTTTGACGGTCGGCTGGGGTGACGAGCCTGCATTCACCGGGTTCAAGAACTTTGTCTCGGTTGCAGTGTCCGACGTCGCCGGCATGCCCGTGGCCGATCTCACCGGCTCCCTCGCCGTAGAGATCGCCTTCGGCGACGAGCGGCGCATGTTGCCGTTGCGACCGGCCTTCCAGCGCCCGGACGAGTTCCGCGCCGTGCTCGTGCCGACGCGTTCCGGCACGTACAGCTTCCACATCACCGGAACGCTGAAGGACCAGGCGATCGATGCGACGTCCACCTGTTCGGATCGGACCTTTGCCTGCGTGACAGACGCATCGGAGATGCAGTTCCCGGTGCGGGACCCTTCGGCGGGACAGCTCGCCGAAAGTGTCAGCCGGGCGCTTCCCCGCGCGGAGCGAGCCATCGACAGAGCGGCCAGAGCGCAGACGTTGGCGATCGCGGCTGTCTTCATTGCCGTTCTGGCCCTCGCCGCGGCGATTGGCCTTGCCTTGCGAGGGGGCAGAAGGGCGGCCTGAGTTGCTGCGCCGTCGCATCGCCGTCGTCGTCCTCGTCACGGCGCTCGGAGGAGTCGAGTCAACAGGGCGTGGTGGCTCACGCGGCGCTCCGGCTCGCCTATCCTCTCGAAGGCGCGACGCTCGGTGATACGCCGTCGGCCGTGCAGTTGTCGTTCTGGGAAAAGCCGGAACCGTCGCTGTCGATCATTCGTGTCCTCGACCAGACGGGGGCGTCCTATCACATCGGGCGGCCCACGCCGGTGGCCGGCGACCCGTTGTCCCTGGCCGTTGCCGTCCGGCCGCTCGACCGCGGCATCTACCTGGTCAGCTGGCGCATTCTGTCGGCGGTGGACGGGCACGCGACGGCGGGCGTGTATGCGTTTGGTGTTCGTGCGTCGCCTGCCGCGGCCGCAGCGGCGGCGACGACATATCCCGCGGCATCCCCACTCGAAACACTGGCGCGCTGGTTGTTCATCGTCGGCCTGGTGGGGCTGCTCGGGGGCGCGTCGGCGGGTGTGGCGCAATTCGGCGGCACCCGCGAGCTCGTGGTGAGCACCGGCGGGTGGCTGCTCGCGGCCGTCGGGCTCCTGCTGCTGGCCGACTCGCAGCGGCGGACCGCGGCCGCGGCCGTTGCCGATCTGTTGAACACGTTCATCGGGCGCGCGCTTCTCTGGCGCGCCGTCGCGCTCGGCGCGGCCGCCGTGGCGCTTGTTCTGGCGCGATGGTCGGCGCCGCGAGCGCGGCGTCTCGCCCTGGCGGGCGTGGCGCTCGCGTCGCTCGCGGCCACTGATGGCTCACGTGGCCGCCGGTCATGCTGCGGCCGGTCGATGGCCGACGATCACGACGGTCGGCGCGCAGTTCGTGCACTTCGCCGCGGTCGGCGTGTGGCTCGGCGGGCTCGCGGCGCTGCTCATCGGCGCTCGCGGCGCTCCGTCGAACGCCAAGACGGCTGCCGTGCGCCGCTTCTCGACAATGGCAGCCGCCGCTCTCTTCGTCGTCGCGGCAACCGGGATCGTACGAGCGATCAACGAGCTCTCGTCGTGGAATGATCTGGGCTCCACGCCTTACGGCCGGCTGCTGGCGGCCAAGGCCGCCCTGCTGGTGATCATCGCCTCGCTCGGCGCGCTGAACCGGTGGCTGATCGTACCGGTTGTCGCGATCAGCCTGCGCGGTCTGCGTCGCACCGCAGGCGGCGAGCTCGCGGTGGCGACTTGCGCGCTGGCGGCGACGGCAGTGCTCGGTACGCTGGCACCGCCTGCGGCGAGCCCGCGGACTGCACTGCTCGGCATCAGCGTTTCCGGAATCGATTTCGCCAGGTCAGTGCGAGTCGACCTGACGGCGGCGTCGGATCAGCCCGGGGCCAACCGCTTCGTCGTCCATGCGGTCGACTACGACACGAGAACTCCCGTGCATGCCCGGCGGATCAACCTGCTGTTCACGGCGCTCGACGACCCGGACGTCGAACCGACGTTTCTCGCGCTGACACCCGGCCCGGGGGATTCCTACGTGGGATCGGGCGCCAACATGGCGATCGACGGCCGGTGGCGCGTGAATGTGATCATCGAGCGGACGGTGGACTCGGCGGACGTTCCGTTGGAGATCGAGACTCGCGTCAATCCGCGATGGGTGTCCATACAGCGACTTCCCGGGCAGGCCCCCGCCTATACAGTCGAGATTCAGAACCAGGGAATCGTTGAGCTTTCCCCTGACCCCGAGCGCCCCGGCCCGAGCAAGATCTCCGTGAGAAGCTTCGACTTTATCGGCGATCCACGAATGGTCGAGTCGGTCATCGTCACCGCCGCCACCGTGGGTCCTGCGCACCAGCTACCGGTACGCACGTCTTGACCGGAGTCGGTTCGTTGCGGACGTCGAACTCGAACCCGGCAGCAACACCATCGCCGCTGTCGTGCGAACCACCGATGGCGCCCGTCTGCGAGCGAAAATCGTGATCGACCTCCCTCGCCGTTGACGCAATCCTGCACATCGCACCCTCATTTCGGTTGACTTCGTTCGTCGCCTCACTATTTGATACGTCGCAGCCGATTATCAGCCAACCGTTCGCCCCTTCACGGTCGAGAGACCGCGGTCGTTCCGCGCTCAGTGCATGTTCTGGCGGGAGGTAACCGATGGTAGCTTTCTTTCGGCGACGGAACGGCCGCATCACGCTGGTCACCGCGCTCGCGGTGGGCATCGCCGCGCTTCTCGTGGGATTGCGCTCGAGCGAACCGGCACTCGCGACGTCGGGCGGCAGCCCGTACGTCGTGCCGCTCGCCGTCGATACGAATCCCGATCCGAACATCTTCGAAACCACGATCCGCGCGGAGCCCCATACGGTCGATATCGGCAATGGCGTCATGGCCAACGTCCTGACGTTCAACGGCTCGATACCGGGTCCGGAGCTGCGTCTCAAGGTGGGAGACACGGTCATCGTGCACTTCGAAAACCACATCGCGCACCCCACCGGCATTCACTGGCACGGCATCGAATTGAACAACGCCAGTGACGGAACCCCCTTGACCCAGAATCAGGTTCCACCGAACGGAACGTTCCTCTACAAGTTCATCGTCACGCGTCCCGGCATCTACTGGTACCACCCCCACCACCACTCGTCCACCAATCAGGTGTTCAAAGGGCTGTACGGCACCATCATCATCACCGATCCGAACGAGTCCACCCTGCAAGCGACAGGCGTCCTGCCCCCGCGCATCCCAGACGATGACGCTGGCGCTCAGCGACACGACGGTATGCAAGGCTTCGGGCCAGAACAGCGCGAAGGCGGAATCGCTGTGCATTACGGCTCCAATCGACGAAGACGGCGTCTCTCGCCTGCCGTCGCCCCCCGGCGCCGGCCCGTTCGCGCCAGGAGATGTCCCGAATATCCAGCTTGCCGGCATCTCCGGCACCGTGAACGAAGGAGAAATCGTCCTCACCAACGGAAAGAACGTGGGCGGGCGCGCGGGAGCGCCCGACGACAATCCGTTGGGCGCGCTGGACGCGGGCGCTGCGACGTTCGACGTCGTCGCCGGCCAGGGACTTCGCCTGCAGATCGGCAGCGAGGCGACGGTCCGATTCTTCCGTCTCCGCCTGACTGGCAGCGATGGGACGAACACGATTCAGATCCCGCTCATTCGAGTGGGCGGCGAAGGTGGGCTGCTCGATCATGCCGTTCGCGAGGGTGGCGTCGTGAGCGGTTTCGACTTCAAGTACGATTCCGGCGAGGTGCTGCTCGACCCGGGCGATCGGGTTGACGTCGTCGCCGTGTTTCCGCCCACAGCGACCGGCGTGTTCACGCTCTGGACGAAAACGTTCCAGCGACAGGGAAGCGGCCAGACTCCGAACCTTCCAATCGTGCCAGTGGCACACTTCAACATCGTTGGAAGCGGAGGCGGGTACACGATTGCCAACGGAACGCCGGTGCTCTCATCCCTTGGAGCGTCGGCTGAAGTCGAGGTCCTCGGTGCGCCGACCGGCACCCTCCTCGACCCGTCCATGTTCGCTCCGTCCAAGCCCGGGACGAACAACCCGGACGTCCAGCTGACCAACTCGGGCGGTCCAGCCGGCCTGGGCATCAACAACGTGCTCGGCGAGCACGACTTCCCGGGAGACTACACGGCTGTCCCTCGCCCCATCAATCCGATGACCATGGCGTCTTCCGCGCGCTACGCCAAGCTCGGAGACGTGCTACAGCTGACGGTGACGAACATGACGGGCGCGCATCACCCGTTCCACCTGCACGGCTTCTCGATCCAGCCCATCAGCCTGACGGACACGATGGCCGGGCCACCGCCAGCGCCCAACGGGAACGACGCAAGTCCCGGAATCGGACCACCGTACACCTTCCCGTATCACGAGTTCAGGGACAACATCGACATACCCGCGGGATACACGCTGACGTTCAGAGTTCGGCTCGATGATCGCCCGCAGATGGACGGCACCACATCCGGCGGCGGGCTCGGGAGGTGGGTCTTCCACTGCCACATCTTCTTCCACGCCAGCTTCGGCATGATCTCCGAGTTCGACGTCGTCGACTCGACCGGCAACGAGCGGCCGTACGTCAACGCGAATACGGACGCGGTGACGGTCAATGAAGGACAAGTCGCTTCGGTGAATGGCACGTTCAGCGATCCCGACATGGACATGGTCACGCTGAGCGCGTCGATTGGCACGGTCACTCCCGGCGCCGGAACGTGGTCCTGGAACTACACGACGACGGACGGCCCGGATGAGAACCAGACCGTCACCATCAAGGCCACCGATACGAATGGGAACACGAGCGAAGTGGCCTTCACCCTCAAAGTCAACAACCTGCCGCCCTCGGTATCAATCAGCAGCCCGGCGCCGAACACGCTCTTCCAGCTCGCCGACCTGATCCCCGTGACGGCGCCGTTCACCGACCCCGGCACGGGTGATACGCACACGTGCGCCATCACCTGGGAAACAGGCGTGACGACTCCGGGAACTGTCGTGGAGGTGGCAGGGTCGGGCACTTGCACTGGCTCGCACAACTACGCGACTGGTGGCTTGAAGACGATTATCGTCAGGGTCACCGACGACGACGGCGGACTGGCATCGGCGTCGGTGACAATCGACGTCAACACGCCGCCGGACTGCTCGACGGTGGTGCCCAGCCAGGACAGCTTGTGGCCTCCGAACCACAAACTGGAGACGGTCGCCATTTCGGGAGCGACCGACGCTGACGGCGACACGGTGACGCTGACGATTACCGGCGTTACGCAGGACGAGCCGCTGAACGGACTGGGCGACGGTGACACGTCACCAGATGCCGCGCATGTGCCCGGCCATGCGGACCAGGTGCGTCTGCGCGCGGAGCGCAGCGGTCCCGGCGACGGCCGCGTCTACCGGTTGGCGTTCGGAGGAGACGACGGTCGCGGCGGGATGTGCTCCGCGACGGTGAAGACGACCGTGGACAAGAGCCAGGGCAAGGGCCCTGCGGTCGATTCCGGCCTGATCGTCAACTCGTTCTGACGGAATCCGATTGCGCAGGGCGGGGAATCCCCCCTGCGCAATTCGTTGGAGATGAGGATGAAAGCTGTGCTCACGGCAGCAGTCGTTGTGTCGTTGGCCGCCGTCTCCCTTCCCGCCAGTGCTCAATGGCTCAACCATCCGACGCCGAATATCCCTCGAACAGCCGCCGGCAAACCAGACCTCGCAGCGCCGGCCCCGCGCGGCGCGGACGGCCATCCGGATCTGTCCGGCCCCTGGACGGGGCGCTCGGCGGCCTTCCGGGTGCCCGACGAAGCGCTCACCGAAAAATCCAGAGCTCTCATCCACGAGCGGGAAGAGAACTACCTCAAGGACCGGCCGTATTTCAACTGTCAGCCCAGCGGGCCCGAGACGGTGGCCGGCTGGAGGCGCATCATCCAGACGCCGACACTCATCGCGATCGCGTACGAGACCCTCGCCTACCGCTTCATTTTCATGGACGGCCGCACGCTCGAAACCAATCCCGAACGCACGTGGATGGGGTACTCCGTCGGACGATGGGAAGGCGACACGCTGGTGGTGGACAGCTTCGGATTCAACGATCGTACGTGGCTGGACGCTCGCGGCATGCCCCACACGGAAGCGCTCCGGACGACGGAACGGTACCTGCGGCGCACGGTCGGACAGCTGCAGGTCGAGCTCACCGTGACCGACCCCGGCGCGTTCGCGAGGTCGTGGACGGTGAAGTACGACCTGGAATTTCAGCCGGACACGGAAATGGTCGAAGCAGTCTGCGAAGACAAGAGCCGCTTCGTCGGCCGTCTATCCGACGCCGAGCACGGCGCGGTCGCCGTTCCGCCGCAAACGCTGGCGAAGTACGTAGGAGTGTATAGCGGGCTGTGGATTACGCGACCGCGGACCGTTCGGATTCAGCTCGAAGACGGAACGCTGTACTTGAACGGATTGCTCGGAGAGAAGGTACGGCTCATCCCGCACTCCGACACCACATTCATGGGAACCGACGGCCTCTCCTTCGACTTCGACCCGGAAGGAAATCCGGCGGCGTTCATGGTGGAGCGCCACGTGTCCGGCGACTGGAAGTACACGCGGCAGCCGCAGAGATAACGCGTCAGTCGCCGGCTCTCACCTCGACGACGATGCCGTTGTTGTCCGCGAACCGCACGACGTCGGGCTCGTCCGCCGCCGGAGGCATGCGCGCGCCGAGTTCCCGCAGCCGAGACTCCAGCGCGCTGCGGTCAAACGGTGCGACCTTGATCGCGTAGTGGGCGATCGCCGGCGCCTGTCCTGGCGCCGCCTCTTCCAGGCCAAGCCGGGTATTCCGCTCCAGCTGAAACCACACGCGCCCGTTCGAATCGCGGGGCCGTTCGCCCGCGGTGCCGTACACCAGGCGGTAGTACGGCAGCGACTTCTCGAGGCTGTTGACACGCAGGAGCACGTGGTCGACGCCGCGGGGCACGAGCGGTCCGTCGCGTTCGATGGTCAGCGGCGACGGCACCGCTGCCGTCACCAGGCCGGCCGGAGGCTGAAACAGCTGCAGCTCGAGCCGATCCGGATCGGGCCACATCCCGGTCGGTCCCGCCGCGGCGACGCCAAAGCCGGCCGTTTGCAGCGCGCCGGCCACGCCGGCCCGGTCGTAGATCTTCGCCAGCACGCAGTAGTGGCCGATTGCCGGCATTCGCCCGCCGGCCGCGCCGATGGCGATGTAGCCAACCTGTCGATCGGCTGGCAGATCGCCGAGCAGGACGAAGTAGCGCAGCGTGTCGCGCACGGGCTGCTGGTGCAGCGCGGACTTGAAAATCCGCGCGTAGAACCGCGCCGATGCCGCGGGATCCGGCACGACGATGTCGAGATGCTCGAGGCCCAGGTTGTCGAGCGGCAGCGCCTTCGCCGTCGTCTGGGCACGGACACCGAGGCTCAACGCGACAATGGCTAGCCCGGCCCCGACCGCAGCCCCCGTGATAGCGATCCACTGTTTCATCATGCCTGGAACCAATCATCAGCCCCAGCTCGCCACCACGAACGCAAAAATCGGTCTAATTTGCTAGCGCTTCCACCCGAGAAAATCACCGAGTTCCCGACTCGCTCAGACCGCGAGCGGAGGATTGCCGGGGCTCAGGCTGCCGCGGTGCGAGTCGGACGCGCACCCCACGAAAGCACTGGTGTCGAATCGGTGGTTGACGGCGAAATGAGGCACGTACTCGCCCATCGCGTCGGCCAGCGGGCGAATCATGCTCGACGGGGTGCGCGCGGCCGGCTCGAAGAGAAACTCTGTCCCGTCGCAGCGATAGACCACCCACGCGTGCTGGCGATCGACCTCTGGCCGGTCGTCACAGATCACGCGCCCGACACAGAACTCGGCGTCGATGCCGACCTCGGCCAGCTTGCGCCACGCCCACAGCGCAAAGTCTTCGCAATCGCCCCGTCTCTGGCGCTCGAACGCCGCGGGGTGCTGCCAGACGTCCGGCTCGCGAAACAACTCGAGGTCCGGGACATATTCGCAGGTCTGCAGCCAGGCCACGATGTCGTCGATCGACCCGACGCGCACGCAGCTATCGCCTTCGAAGTACTCGGCGAACGGCTGCCGCGAACCTGGTCCGAACGCGCTCGCGGGCACTCGCATCGTCACGCGCTCCCAGGGGGATTCGCGCCCGACAAGACGCCCGCCAAACCGCATCAACGGTGAGAGAAGCCGACGGAACGACCATCCCTGTGACGGGGCCGGCATGTAAGCACTCTGACGCAAATTCCGGCGCGATCGTTCAAGACCCCGCCGGTGCTGGACCTAAGTGCTTGATTTATAAGCGGGTTTCAGCCACTCCATAGCCTGCCCGCTGGCTCAGGGAGCCGTGACGACGACGTCTACCCAGTAGTTCGACGCGCTCCAAGTCTGGTTCGGGAACCCGCTCGTGGTCGCCCATAGATAGACACCGTTACCGCCTGGGGTGCTGTTCGGCAAGGCATGCAACGGCGCCCGGTCCACGGCCGCGGTCAGCCCATTGACCGTCCACGCGTAATAGCCTGTATTGGTGTGGTACGACACCACGTACGTGGTGTTGGCCGTGATCGCGATCGGTGTTGGGAAGGTCGCCTGCTGCCACCCGGATGCGGTCTCGCCGGTAAACGTCACCGTCCCTAACAGAGTGCCGCCTGCGGTCCAAAGGCTGCCGGTGTGTGTCCCGGTGTTCTGCGCGTACTTGTAGAACCGCACGCCGGTGACCCGGCCGTTGATGTCGGACTTGAATTTCACACCGAGCTCGACAGAGCCCGTTTCGGGTTCCATGGGCCCCGGCGTCGTCGAGAGGGTCCACAGGCTGCAGGGACAGGTCGTGGTCGTCGTCGTCGCGGTTGTAAACGACCAGACTGGCCCGGTGGTCGTTCCGGCTGCATTTCGCGCGATGATCTGCCAGAAGTAGGTCGCGCCGGCCCCCAGCGCCGTCGGAGTATAGGAAGCGGTCGTGACGCCGGCCGCCACCAGCGGCGGCGGGTTCGACGTGCCGATGCGCACATCGAAGCCGGTTGCGCCAGTTGCGCTCCAGGTGAGCGTGGCCGACGTGTTCGTGCCGGTGGCTCCGTTCGCCGGACTTGGCGAACCTGGCGCTGTGGGCGGTTGCAGGGCGACAGCCGTCGTGAACGGCCACGTGACGTCGCCTGTCATCGGATTGCCGGCGAGGTCCGTGACGCTCGCCTTCACCGCAGCCGTGTACGTGCTGCCGTTCGCCAGCGCGACCGTCGGCGTCAACGTCACCGTGCGTGTCGCCGCGTTGAAGGTGACCGTCGCCGGCACGAGCACATTGCCGGAGCCCGACAACTGCACGTTCGTCGCGCTCACCGTCGCAGCCGCCATCGCTTCGCTGAACGTCGCCGTCACCGCTGTCGTCGTCGGGACGTTTGTGGTACCGCTGGCCGGCGTTCGTCCCGTCACGGTCGGCGGGGTTGTGTCGGACGCCACCGAACTCGTCACCACGACGTCCACCCAGTAATTTGACGCGTTCGAGGTCTGGTTCGGGAACGCGCTCGTGGTCCCGTACCGATAGACGCCGTTGCCACCGGCCGCGCTGCTCGACAAGGCATGGAGCGGCGCCCGGTCCACGGCCGCGGTCAGGCCACCCGATGTCTGCGCCCGATAGCCGGTGTTGGTGTGGTACGACACCACATACGTGGTGTTGGCCGTGATCGCGATCGGTGTGGCGAAGGCCGCCTGCTGCCAACCTGATGCGGTCTCGCCCGTAAACGTCACGGTCCCCAGCAGCGTGCCACTTGACGTCCACACGTTGCCGACGTGTGTCCCGGTGTTCTGCGCGTACTTGTAGAAGCGCACGCCGGTGACGAAGCCGCTGATGTCAGACGTGAATCTCACACCGAGCTCGACAGCGAACGTGTTGTTACGGACGGGCCCCGGCGTCGTCGAGAGGGTCCACAGGCTGCAGGGACAGCTCGGGGGTGTGGCGTTTGCGGTGGTGAACGACCAGACTGGCCCGGTCGTCGACCCCGCCGCGTTGCGCGCGACGATCTGCCAGAAGTAGCTCGCGCCGGCGAGCAGCGACGGCGGCGCATATGACGCGTTCGTGACGCCGGTCGCCACCTGCGGCGGCGGGCTCGAGGTACCAAAGTTGACCGTGTAGCTTGTGGCACCCACTGATGACCAGGTCAACGTGGGAAGTGTGGGAAACGTGCTGACCCCTGTGGAGCCCGAAGCCGGAGTGGGATTCGATGGCGCGGACGGGGGCTGGGCAGGCGGGGCGCTGGAAACCGCGGCCGTCGTCGTCGCGGAAGCCGTCGCGCCGCCATTGTCGGTGATGGTCAACGTGATCGTGAATGTGCCGCCCGACGCATAGGTGTGCGACGCCTGCGACGACGATCCGCGAGTGCTCGTGCCGTCGCCCCAGTTCCAGTCGTAGGTGGTGATCGTTCCCGTCGAATCGATCGAGCCGCTTCCGTTGACGGCCAGCGCCGTTCCGGCCTGCCCACTATAGGGCCCGCCGGCGTTCGCGGAAGGCCCGACGATGAGCGGCGCCGAGAGTGTTTCGCCGAAGTTGTTGTAGGCGCCCACGACGACGGTGTGTCTGCCGCCGGAAAACGGCAGGGGTATGGAGCAGCCGCATGCGCCGTTCGCGCCCACTGGCGTGAGTTGGTAGTCCACGCGAACGCCGTCGACGGTGACGGAATAGCCGTTGACCCCCGACGCAGGATTTTCGTCCCACGCGAGCTTCGTGGCTGTTTGTGCTGCTGCGGTATTCCAACTCGTCAAGACGAGAGCTGCCAGTAAGAGCAGTGCTCTGCGTGTGGTTTTCATTCTCTTCTTTCGCGTCCACGCACACCTTCGGCCTGCTGGACGTTTTACGTGCTGACACACCTCCGGCCGGACCGCTCGCAGGCGGTCATTCGTGTCGGAGGTCTAGCTAGGCGAACGTGAACCGGCAACCCCTCGCGGGCTCAATGCCGGTCGCGCTCAGAAGAGAGTCACGGAAGCTGGAGGGACGTAATTCCGGAACTCGACGGAAGAGACATCCAAGAACGAGTCCACACTCGCGCTAGAGAAACAGCAGAGCGAGTTGATCGGCGTGCGGAGCGACTGGAACATCGAGGTTTTCCCAGAAGAACGCGGCGAATTGCTGAACCGTTGCACTCTCTTCGCATGGGGCGAAGAATTGCCGAGATCACTCCGTGTAAGATGTGCGCTCAATGTAGAACTTGCAGGCACACAAGAGGCGGAATCGAAATTCTGGGGCTGAGCCGTTTCTGTTGGCTGGAAGGTCAGTCGCTCCGATCACACCGGGACTCGGCAGCCAGGCGCAAGCAGGATCCGGCCAGCGCCGGACGCTCAGGCATCAGGTGGTTGCCGCCGAGCCTCGTCGTTATCCCGACGCGGCCGGGGTGATCGGAGCGTTCGCTATGGCAGGAGCAATCCCAATGCCGCGACTGTGTTGCGGTTTCAGGCGAGAACTCGCGCGCACCCCGTGGGAAATCTGCCTCCGCGGACCTTTTTGTCCTCAGCAGGGTCGACGGCCCTGATCACACTTTCGCGTTCACGATGGCTGGTGGTCTGACCCTATTTGATGTTCCCGAGCCCTTCGTTCAGCTCGATGTACGTGCCCCACGGATCCGTAATGAACGCCAGCGTGATGTTCAGCGCCGGCACCGCGCGGAAGGCCACGTCGAGTTTGATGCCCTGCGCTTCGAGCTGTCTGCAGAAGGCTTCCAGGTTCCTGATCTCGAATCCGATGTGATCGAGCGCGCGGCCCCGCGTCCCCGCCACCGGTCCAGCCGATTGCGAGAAGTTCAGGCCGCCACCGGGCAGATCAGCCCCGATGATCCCGTTGATCTGCGTCTGCCGCTCCGTGGCGCCGAACACTTTCATGTACCACGCCCGCATCTCGGCCGGCCGCTCACCGAAGAAATGGATATGGTGGTGCATGATGGGCGCCGTTTGTCCGTCGACCTGGAGCAACTCGACCTTCACATCGTCGGGGCCCAGCGCGTAGGCGATGCCGCTGCCCGTCACGCCGATGTCGTCTTTCACGGTGACCCCTGCCGGGGCCTCGGCTGCGGTCACCATGCGGTAGCCGTTGGCCTTCAACCTGTCGACGACCTGCCGCAGGTTGGGCACCGAGAAGCCGATGTGATTGAGCGTGCTGCCCTTGGTGGGGCCGCTCTGCGCGCGGGCGCTCAGGAAGATCAGCACGTTCGGAAACGTGACGACATCGAAGGTGCCGGCTTTGATCGCCCTCCCGCCGAGCGTATCCACCCAGAACTTCTTGTGCTCGTCGATGCTGGTCGCGTTGAGATGATGATGCCCGTAGACGATGGCGGCGTCGTTCGCCGTGAGAAGCTGCGCGGACGCCGGCGAAGAAGGCAGCACGACGAGCAACGCGATCGCGCCCAGGACGAGTAGACGATTCATGGCGTCAGCCTCCCGAAGGGAATAATATCGCCGCTTCATCAGCCAACTCCAGCACGGAAGCTCATGTGTGCCCTTGAGGAATGCGCCGGTCCGGGATGCCCGATAATGGGTGGGTGTCCGTCATGTCCCACGCGATGATTGCGCGGGCCGCGCTCCGGCCGACGCGCATCCGAGGCCGTCGCGCGCGCCGCTCGGCCTCGCGCCTGGCGCGACGCGCGTTTCTGGCCATGCGGGTCGCCCCGTTGGCCGTCCAGATAATCGTCGGGACGGTCCTGCTGGTGATCGTCTGGGCGGCCGTGAACTGGATCGTGCAGGTAGTCCGCAAGCCCACCGAGGTGTTCGGCGCGGTCAGCGGCTCGCTTGGCAAGGTGCCGGCGCAGACGTGGCGGCAATACGGCCCGCTCTTCGACGAGCACTCCACGGCGGTCATCACACCGGAATTGCTGGCCGCTCTGGCCCAGGTGGAGAGCAGCGGCAACCCGGTCGCACGGACCTACTGGCGGTGGCGGTTCAGCTGGAACCCGTTCGAGCTATACGGACCGGCCTCGAGCGCCGTCGGGATGTTTCAGATCACCGATGGAACGTTCGCAGAGGCCCGGCGCTATTGCATCCACGATCACGTCGTCATCGAGGACGGGCCCTGGCACGACCCGCACTCGTGCTGGTTCAACGCGCTCTACACACGTGTGGTGTCCGCTCATGCTGTGGAGATGACCGCCGCGCTGCTGGATCGCACGGTCGCGCGCATCCTCGCCCGCAACCGCATGACGACCGCCTCGCTGCAGCAGCGGCAAAACCTCGCGGCGATCATCCACCTGTGCGGAGACGGCGCCGCTGACGAATACGCGCGCCGGGGCTTCCGATTCAGGGGCGGCCAGCGATGCGGCGACCACGACCCCCGCCGCTACCTTGCGCAGGTCAACGCGCTGAAGCGTCAATTCGCTCGGCTGGCGGCGTCCGCGCCTGTCACTTCTCAAGCAAGCCGGTCCACTCCTGAACCCGCTGGCGTGCTTCGGCAACCTGCGCGGTCGTCATCTTCATGAGGAGGGCGTCACGGAGCGCGGCGTACTTGAGCTGGCGCTCGTCGGACGCATGGGCCTCCGCGAGCTCGACCCACTTGTAGGCTTCGACATCGTCGGTCATCACGCCGTCGCCGTTGAAGTAGGCGACCGCCAGGTTGAACAGCGCGCTGGTGTTGCCTCCCAGGGCTGCCCGGCGCCACCACTCACGGCCTGGCCCGGATCCCGGGCGACGCCCTGGCCGTTCTGGTACATGAAACCCAGGTTTGACTGGGCTTGCGCCTGTCCCCGTTCGGCGGCCAGACGATACCAACGGAGGGCCTGCCCAAAGTCCAGTGGAGCGCCGTCGCCCTGATGATAGGCCTGCCCAAGATGGTTTTGCGCGAGGACGTTGCCTTGATCCGCCGCCTTATGCCACCAGCGGACGGCTTCGGCGGCGTTTGCGGGTACGCCGTCGCCATCCTCATACGCCTCGCCAAGGTGCAACTGGGCCGTTGGATCGCCCTGATCGGCGGCCCTCCGATACCACGCGACCGCTGCGGTTTCGTTCTTGGGAACACCGACGCCGGTCTGATACGCGGCAGCCAGGTTGAGTTGAGCGGGTATGTGCCCCTGCTCGGCCGCGCGTTGCCACCATCGGACGGCCTGCACCACGTCACGGGGGACACCGTCGCCGGTGGCGTACTGCCCGCCGAGGGCGAACTGGGCCGCCATGTCGCCCTGTTCCGCCGCCTGACGCAGCGGCGTGTTTGCGGGATCATCCGGCAGCGAGGTGCGTTCAGTCGGCGGCGCGAGAGGGGGCCGTCCCACATCGTTGAGCGCCGCGGCGCCCGGGCGGCTCGCGCCGAGCACGCCGACCAGCACCATCGCGAAGACCATGGTGATCTCCCCTCCGCGGTATCTTAACGCCCCACACCCTTCGTCGGAAGCGCGTCGGTCCTGGTCACACACGGTTGTGCCCCAACTCTCGCGCTTGAGGGATCTCGTCCGGCGTCGTGCGCGTTCCGGCGCGGGGCGACGTCCGAGCTGACGCCGATGTACCTTCGTTCTGCTACGGAAGGCATCCTTCGCATGCGAACACGAGCGAAGGATGGGGAGCGGGTGGGATTCGGACTCACGCAGATGGATGTTCGCAACCGTGGACGAAACGCCCGCCGCTTGTCATGGCTGTTCGTTCAGAGTTCAGCCGGATTGAAGAGTACATCCGCGAGCAATCGCCGGACGCTTACAAGCCATTGATTGAGGGAATCACGCTACAGCCGGCGGGCCAGCCGTCCGCGCCGCCGCCGACGGCCGCGCAACCGGAGCCACGCTGATCCGGACCGTCAGACGTGATTGATCCGATCGATGAGATATGCGACGGCACCCGTGACGATCACCACGGCGAACACGGCAAGGCACACGCTAAGCCAGACAGGCATATCTTCGCGCCAACTTAAATCGGCGTCATCAGAACGCGTTGCCGATGAACGGCAGCATATGGCCGCTGAACAGCACACCCAGCCACAGGAGGATGCCCGACGCCGCGAACATCTTGGCGCTCGGCGGCGCGTCGTCTCCCGGCCCCACGGCCCACGATGCCGGGCACAACAACAAATAGAGATCGTTGAAGCCGGCGAGGACAACCAGAATGAATTTCCAGAGAAACATGATGTTGCCCGTGTATTGGGCGGGAAGGGCCAGGAAGAACAGCATTCCGGTAATGAGATTGACGCCAAAGCCCAGCATCCCCAGCGGCAGCAATTGCGCGACGGCGGTAAACGGAATCCGCTTTCCGATTCCCAACAGCCTCAAGTCGACCACCAGGACAACGGCAAACAGCAGACAGAGGCCGATGAAGTGAAGCGTCTCGGCCGTGGGCCAGACCCAGGTGTGGTCGGAGACCCATGCGCCTATCGCACGCGCCGTTCCCGATACCGCGACGGCGTCGGGGCCGGCGTCCGCGGCCGTCTCCAATGTGGCGGCCCTTTCCTGAACGGCGCGAATCTCGGGATGGTGAATGTCGCCGCCCATCGTCGCGGCGCGGGCCATGAGGCCGAACGTCAGAATGGACAGCACCACGACCACCGACTGATTCCACTGCGGCAGTCGGCCGCGTCCGCGCCACTGCCAGAGCGCCAGCCACGCAAAGCCGCCGGTGATCTCCATGAACGCGAAGGCAAGGAGCGCCGCATCCTCGTGCCGTCGGATCGCGCCCGGCAGGACGCCGGGCGGCAACGCGCCATCCGGGATCGCGCCCCGTAGCACCGCCTCCGCCGCTGCGCCGCTCAAAAACGTGGGAATCGTCAGGATCGCCACCACGAATAACATCATCAGGCTCGCGCGCTTCAAATCATCGTGGCTCTGGTTCACCAGCGAGAGCACGAGCAATCCCAGGCCGACGCCGAAGCCGACAGTCGGCACATGGTTCAACAGCAGGTGTACGTGGGCCAGGTTCACGAGAACTCCTATCCGACGGTTCCAACGTAAGCCAGCAGACGGCCCGCGACGATGGCGCCCATCCAGAAGAACAGCGACGTGCCGGCGAGCACCCTGGCCTGGATCGACAGCGGTCCTTTATCGAGGTCGGGGTCGCGGAGCACGCGCTTCTGGATCAGGCGCAAATTGATCACGGCCAGCGCGATGAACACCATTTTGATCCAGAAGTCCGCGTTCGTGGCCTTCGCCGTCGCGTCGACGGCGAATAGCACCGCTCCGGTGACCGCATTGACCCAGAAGCCTGCCCACAGGACCGGCAGGAATCGTTCCATCGGCGCGAGCGGAAGCGCCGGCGCAAAGCCCAGGATGCGGAAGTCGATCGCGGCGGCGATGCCGACGACGAGAGCCATCCCGATCGTGTGCAGGAGCAGAACGCCCGGAAACGAGAACAGCGAGGTCGATTCGCGCACCCAGGTCGCGAAGCTGGTGTGCTGGAGCCACATCAAGAAATCCATACGCCCTTCTCAGCTCGCTCAATCCATCACGATCTCACCGGTGATGCTCGTGCGCAGGCCGACCTTGCCATGAATCGGCGCCGCGCTCAACCCCTTTCAGCCTTTCTCAAGCCCGAACCCCCGAATGTCGCCCGCCTCGTCTCTCGCCCAGACGATGAACACGTCGGCTATGGGACCGTTCGTGATCCAGGACTTCGCGCCGGTCAGGGCGTATCCGCCGGCGGCTTTCTTCGCACGAGTCGTCAGACCGCCAGGGTCGGAGCAGTGATTCGGCTCCGTAAGGCCGAAGCAGCCGATCCACTCGCCGGCCGCGAGCTTCGGAATGAATTGCTGTCTCAGCGCGGGGGTCCCGAACTCGGTGATCGGCGTCATGACGCGCGAGGCCTGCCATGCTTTGTTCACTAGCCATGTTGAAAGTTGCTTTCGAGTGGCGAATTCTCACGCCGAACGGAATCGTGCGTTGACAACAGGGAACCGGATGCTCAGGATGTGTGTGTCAACGCGGTGATCGACATGGGTGTCCGGCACAATACGCTGGGAGGACTCGATGCGTCGCCTACTCATTGCTCTCGGAGTTGCAATCGCGTCCTTGGCGGACATGACGGCCACCGCCCAGTTGACGCCGGCGTCCTCGACACCTCCGGCTGACTCCCCCGCCGGTCCCGCTGCGTACACCTGCGGCAACCCAACGTCCCCTCCTCAGACATCCGGACGAGGCGCGCAGCCGACGTTCCCGCCCGGCCAGTTCCCCGTGTCGCTTCCCGCGATCTCGTTGCTCGGTGCGCGCAACGATCTGCCAGACCCGTACGGGGCGGGCGTTGATTGGGGTCAACTTCCGGCCGGCCGAAAGTGGGGATCGACCGCAAGCGTCACGACGGCTCCAGACGGCACGATCTGGGTAACGGACCGTTGCGGCAACTCCGGGGCCGGCGGGACGACGTGCGGCGGCGCGAGCGCGACGGTCGATCCCATCTTTCAATTCCAACCATCCGGCAAGCTCGTCAAGTCTTTCGGTGCGGGCATGTTCGTCAGTCCGCACAAGCTGACAGTGGACGATGGGGGCAATCTGTGGATGTCGGACAACGGCGCCCATCAGGTGTTCAAGATGACGCAGGATGGCCGAGTGCTGCTGACGCTGGGCAAGAAGGGCATCGCCGGGTCCGGCAACGATGAGTTCGATGCGCCAACCGAGGTCGCCGTCGCGCCGAATGGCGACATCTTCGTCGCCGACGGACACACGGGCGGCGGCACGGCCGTAGGGAACGCTCGAATCGTCAAGTTCGACAAAGCCGGGAAGTTCATCAAGGCATGGGGCAAGAAGGGGATGGGCCCCGGCGAATTCGACGTCCCTCACACGCTGGCGTTCGATTCGCGCGGCCGGCTCTTCGTCGGCGATCGTCAGAACAACCGTATTCAGATTTTCGACCAGGACGGCAAGTTCATCGCCCAGTGGTTCCAGTTCGGCAGACCCAGCGGCATCTACATCGACCGGAAGACCGATACCTTGTATGTTGCTGATTCCGAGTCGCGCGACGGCCGCACGAACATCGGCCAGCTGACGCTTCCGCAGACGGGTTACGGATTCAATCCTGGAATCCGTCGGGGGATACGCATCGGCAGCGCGCGCGATGGCTCGGTCAAATATCTGATTCCGGATCCATGCCCCTATCCCTACGCCGCCGGGTCGAGCCTGGCGGAAGGGGTCACCGTCGATGCCGGGGGCAACGTGTACGGCGCGGACTTTCTCAACGACGTGAGGAAGTTTGTGCTGAAGACAAAGTAGAAAA
>CAWGDD010000012.1:0-310537 GCA_963821285.1 uncultured Acidobacteriota bacterium | reverse complement strand
CGGTCGCGACCATCGGCATGGCTGACGCCGCCGACACGTTCGAGGCTGGGGGCGTGGTGCAGGCACGGACAACCGCCACGATCATGGCGCGCATCCTGGCGCCGGTCAGCGAGGTCCGCGTGGCGCCCGGTGATCGCGTGCGTGCAGGCCAGGTGCTGGTCGTCCTCGACGGGAGCGACCTGGCCGCCCACGCGCGAAGCGCTCGCGCGGCCGCGCATGCGGCTGATCAGGCCGTCAGCGCCGCGGCGTCCGAGCAACAGGCGGCCGACGCCGCCCTCGCGCTGGCGCGCGCGACGCACGAACGTATTGCCGGCCTGAACGCCAAGCGGTCCGCCACGGCGCAGGAGCTCGACGACGCCACCGGCGCGCTGCGCGCGGCTGAGGCTCGGGCCGCCGGCGCCGCCGCTCGTGCGCAAGGCGCCATGTCGGGCGTGGACAGCGCGCGAGCCGCCAGCGATGAGGCCGGCACCACCGAGTCGTTCGCTCACATCACGGCGCCGTTCGACGGCGTGGTCACCGAGAAAATGGTGGAGCCCGGCAACATGGCGGCACCCGGCACGCCGCTGATGCGGGTGGAGGCGCGCGGCTTCCGGCTCGAGGTCCACGTGGACGAATCGCGGATCGGGCACATTGCACCCGGCGCCGTCGTGCCCGTCTCGCTCGACTCGGGCACGGGTGGCGGGGTCTCGAAGGTCAGCGGCACGGTGGCGGAAATTGGTCGTGCCGTGGACGCCGACTCCCGCGCGTTTCTGATCAAGATCACCTTGCCCGAGACCACCGGCCTGCGTTCCGGGATGTTCGGCCGGGCGCATTTCAGCGGCCAGCCACGACGGGCGCTGACGGTGCCCGCGGGCGCGCTCGTGCACCGCGGGCAAATGACGTCGGTCTTCGTCGTCGAGAAGGGCATCGCACGCGTCCGGCTCGTGAACGTGAGCGGGACCGAGGTGCTGGCCGGCCTGTCCGAGTCCGACGTCGTGATTGTCGGGGCGCCTCCAGGGCTGACCGACGGACGCCGCGTCGCGGCACGAGGGGACCGCTGATGGCGATCTCCTACGGCGCGGCCGGACGGCTGGCGGCGGCGTTCATCCACTCGAAGCTGACCCCGCTCTTCATCGCGGCCTCGATGGCCCTCGGCGTTCTGGCGGTCGTGGCGCTGCCTCGGGAAGAGGAGCCCCAGATCATCGTCCCGATGGTGGACGTGTTCGTGGAGATGCCGGGCGCGACACCGGCCGACGTGGAACAACGGGTGACGCGGCCCATGGAGCAACTCCTCTGGGAGGTGCCGGGCGTCGAGTACGTGTACTCGACCTCTAGCGCCGGCCAGTCGATGGTGGTCGTCCGCTTCCGGGTCGGTGAGGCCGAAGAGCCGGCCCTCGTCCGGCTCAATCAGAAACTCGCGGCCAACGCCGATCGCATCCCGCCCGGCGTCATCGGCCCGATCGTGAAGCCCCGTTCGATCGACGACGTGCCGATCCTGGCCGTGACGGTGTGGTCGGCGCGCTACGGCGACGACCAGCTGCGCGCACTGGCCGCGCAACTGCGCGACGCCATCGCAGAAGTCACCGACGTGTCCGAGGTGACGCTGATCGGAGGCCGACCGCGTCAGCTGCGGGTGGACGTCGACCCGGCACGGCTCGCCGCCTACGGGCTGGACCCGCTGGCGATTCAGCGAGCGATCGGCGCGACCAACGCGCGCGGTACCTCGTCGGGGCCGGTCATGGGCGGGCAGATCACCGGCCTCGAGGCTGGCAACCGGCTGCGGACGGCCGACGATGTTCGTCGAGTCGTCGTCAGCGCCGCCAGCGGCCGTCCCGTGCTCGTGAGCGATCTCGCCGAGGTCGTGGACGGCGACGCCGAGCCGACCGCCTATGTCACGTATCAATCACGGGAGGCAGGCGCCCACCCGGCGGTCACGATTGCGGTGGCCAAGCGCAAGGGCACCAACGCCATCGACGTGGCGCACCACGTGATCCAGAAGCTCGACACGCTGAAAGGGACGCTGGTCCCGTCCGACGTCCATCTCGCGATCACGCGCGACTACGGCGAGACGGCCGCCGAGAAAAGCAACGAGCTGCTGTGGCACATGCTGCTCGCGGTGCTCTCGGTGTCGGCGCTCATTTGGCTCGTGCTCGGCCGGCGCGAAGCGGCGGTAGTGCTCATCGCGATTCCGGTCACGCTGGCGCTGACGTTGTTCATGTTCTTTCTTTACGGCTACACGCTCAATCGCATCACGCTGTTCGCTTTGATCTTCTCGATCGGCATCCTCGTGGACGATGCGATCGTGGTCGTTGAGAACATCGTGCGGCACGCGAAGCTGAGTACGGGCGAGTCGAACGGACTGGCCGCCGTGACGATTCGCGCCGTGGACGAGGTGGGCAACCCGACCATCCTGGCGACGCTCGCTGTTGTGGCGGCCATTCTGCCCATGGCCTTCGTTGGCGGCTTGATGGGTCCGTACATGCGGCCGATTCCGGTCGGCGCGTCGGCGGCGATGGTCGTCTCGCTCGTCGTGGCCTTTGTGGTCACACCGTGGGCGTCGGTGCGGCTCCTGAAACCTGCGGCCCATCACGAGCATGGCGAGGAGGATCTCTTCACACGTCTCTATCGGCAGGTGATGGGTCCGCTCCTCGCGAGCGGGCGGATGCGCGCACTGTTTCTCGCGGGCGTCGCGGCGCTGCTGCTGGCCGCCATGGCGCTCGTGCCGCTCGAGCTGGTGACGGTCAAGATGCTGCCCTTCGACAACAAGAACGAGTTCCAGGTGATGGTCGACATGCCGGAGGGCACGGCCCTCGAAACCACGGCGCGCGTCGCCTCCGCCCTGGCCTCGGCCACTCTGGAGGACGAGACCGTCGTCAACGTGGAGCAGTACGTCGGGACGTCGGCGCCGTACAACTTCAATGGGCTCGTGCGTCACTATTTTCTGCGCCGGGCTCCGCACCTGGCCGACCTGCAGGTCAACCTCGTGCCGAAAGGCGAGCGGTCGGCGCAGAGCCACGACGTGGCGCGGCGTGTGCGCGACCGGCTGCTGCCTATTGCCAGGTCGTTCGGGGCCACGCTGCAGGTAGCCGAGGTCCCTCCGGGACCGCCCGTGCTCCAGACGCTGGTGGCCGAAGTCTACGGACCCGATGCCGCCCGACGGACCGACGTCGCGGCAAAGGTCAAGGCGATCTTCGAGCAGACGCCCGGCGTTGTGGATACCGACTGGTACGTCGAGGCGCCGCACCCGAAGGTGACGCTCGCGGTGGATGGCGAGAAAGCCGCGGCAGCGGGACTGTCGTCGACCGCCGTGGCGTCGGTCGTCCGGATGGCCGGCTCGGGTGAGATCGCCGGACTGCTGCACGATGCGCAGGCGCGCGAGGACGTCCCGATCGTCCTTCGTCTGCCGCGCGCCGACCGCAGTCTCGAAGCGATTCAATCGCTGCGGCTGGGCGGGACCAGGCCCGTGGCGGTCGGCGAGCTCACCCGTGCCGTGCGCACGCAGGAAGACCCGAGCCTGTATCACAAGAACCTGCAGGCGGTGACCTATGTCACGGGCGATCTCGCAGGACACAACGAAAGCCCCGTCTACGCCATCCTCGAGATGAACAAGGCCATCGCGCGCCTGACGCTGCCCGAGGGGTACGGGCTGGAAGTGTTCAACGCGACCCAGCCGTTCGACACGTCGACCTACACGATGAAGTGGGATGGCGAATGGCACATCACCATCGAAGTGTTCAGGGACCTGGGCCTCGCCTTCGCCGCAGTGCTCCTGCTCATCTACGTGCTCGTCGTCGGTTGGTTTCAGTCGTTCAAGACGCCGCTCCTCATCATGGCTGCGATTCCCTTCTCGCTCGTCGGCATCCTGCCGGCGCATGCGGCGATGGGCGCCTTCTTCACCGCGACGTCGATGATCGGCTTCATTGCGGGCGCCGGCATCGTGGTGCGTAACTCGATCATCCTGGTGGACTTCATCGAGCTGCGACTCCGCGACGGTGCGCCGCTCGAGCAGGCGGTGGTTGACGCCGGCGCTGTGAGGTTCCGTCCGATGGCGCTCACCGCGGCGGCCGTCATTGTCGGAGCCGGTGTGATTCTGTTCGATCCGATCTTTCAAGGCCTGGCCATTTCGCTGATGGCCGGCGAGGTGGCGTCGCTCCTGCTGTCGCGCATGGCCGTCCCGGTCCTCTACTACATGGCGAAGCGCCACGAAACCGCCGTCAGCATCGTGCCGGCGCCGCTGGAGGTTGCGTTGTGAGCTCCATACCGGTGGTCCATTGGCAGTGCCCGCCGAAAACGGTGCTCGTGGCCGTGGATTTTGGCGACGCGTCGGTCCGCGCGCTGGCCATTGGCGGCGTAGTGGCGTCGGCCTTCGGCGCACGGCTCCGCGCGCTGCACGCCGAGCGGTTCGAGCCGCCACCGTACTTCACCCTCGAACAGATCGCGCGACTGGAGGCCGAGCGGCGCGTGGCACAGGCGGCCGCCACCGATCACCTGGCCCGGTTCGCCGCCGAGGCCGCGGCGTACAGCGTCGAATCCGTCGTGGTGGACGAGCCTCCCGTGGAGGCGATCCTCGGTGGGGCGGCGACGGCGGACCTGATCGTCGCCGGAACCCATGGCCGTCGAGGGCCGGGACGCTGGTGGCTGGGTTCGGTGGCCGAGCGGGTCGTACGCGCCGCGACAATTCCTGTTCTCGTCACGCGGGCGGCGACCACGCCCGCGCGCGACCTCTTCGAGCGCATCGCGTTCGTGCAGGACGGACGCCATGTCGAGCCGGCCGCACGCACTTGCGTTGAGCACCTCGCCACCATTGCCAGCGGCAGCCTCATCGACGGAGGGCCGATCGCGAAATGCGAAGCCGACGTGATGCAGCGGGCGTCGCTGGTGGTCATCGCGACCAGCCACGATCGTCCGTCATGGGGCATCACGGATTCGGTAGCGAAAGTGCTCGGCGCCTGTCAACGGCCCGTGCTGTTCATTCCGACACTCCGGACACACCTATGAGGGAACATCATGACTATCGAACGTTCGCTTCGGATGATTGGCGGCGGCTTCGTGGCCGCGAGCGTCTTGCTTGGGATCTACGTCAACCCGCACTTCCTGTGGTTCACGCTGTTTGTGGGACTGAACCTGTTTCAGTCAGCGTTTACGCAGTGGTGTCCTATGATGGCGATTCTTCGCAAGGCCGGCGTGCGCAACTGAAGGCGTCGTCCCCGCAGTGTCCCAAAGGCTGACTCAACTATCCGGCGCCGAGTTCGGCGCGAACGCCCTGGAGACGTCCAATGGCGTTCTGCATCGACGAGACCACCGCCCGAGTCGCCGCCGTTTCATCGTCGAGCTCGGTCACGGCTTTGTGCATCACTGAGAGCGTCATCTCGACCTCGGTCACGTCGAGGTCGGCGGGCCGGTGGGCGAGGGTTTCGACCATCTCGAGGCATGCCTGAAGGACTCTGTCGGCCTGGGCGTTCGGCGTCGACGCACGCGCGGATGCGCGGATCCCTACCATCAGAAAATTGCGGGTTGAGTCGAGTTGGCTCTTCACACTCATGGTCGAACCTGGCCTCCGTTATCCTGATAAGGGCTGGGCAACCCTCTTGCCAAGTCCGAAGCGTCGTACAAATCACGCTAATACAATGGTTTGTAGCCAGTGACCCTTTCCAGGCGGGGCCGGGTCAGACATTTTTTGGCACTCATTACATGACGCTTATTGTCGTTTAGAGTCTGCCGCCACTGACCTATTTGAAGCGTTCTCGTCCCACCCGGACCAGCACCGATCGGACCCACGGGTTCCAGAAGGGATAGCGCTCTTCCAGGTCGCCAGTCTCCCAGGAAAACAGCTCGCACAGGCCCAGCGCAATGCCGGGTGAACGGCTCTGACCCGCCATGCAGTGCACGACGATGCGATCGACGTGCGTCCAATGGCGGACGAAGTCCGTGACCTGCCCGGCGTGGCGTTCGTTGAAGAGGACCTCCGACGGATCGTCACTCGGCTGGTCGATGTCGCTGAAGGCCACGCGGAGAATGGCACACGCCTCCGCCTTCTTTCTCGACAGGATGAGCAGTTCGGGTGTGTGTGGCGGCTCCGGAGAGGCCGGCCGGTCCGGTGTCATGACGCAGTTCGTTTGATCCAGACGGTCGGCCGCTACGGTGCGGCCGACCGCCAGAAGCGCCTGGATACTTACGTGGCTATTTCGGCGTCACGCGGAACAGGGCGCCGGGATTGGCGTCCTCGAGCATCCACAGCGCGCCGTCGGGACCGACTTCCACGTCGCGGATGCGGTGGCCGACGCCCCAGCGCTCTGCGGCTGTGGCGCCGCCTTTGCCGTCGAACGTGATGCGGTTGAGCGTCTGGCTCCCCATGCCGCCAATCAGGGCCGAGCCCTGCCATTGCGGGAACATCGCGCCCTTGTAGAACATGATGTTGCCCGGCGCGATGACCGGTGTCCAGTAGATGACCGGCTTCGCCAGATCGGGCCGCGTGTCCGGACTCGCAATCGGCACGCCGTTGTAGTTCTGACTGTAGGACACGAGCGGCCAACCGTAGTTCTTGCCCTTCTCGATCAGGTTCAGCTCGTCGCCGCCGCGCGGGCCGTGCTCGACCTCCCACAATTCGCCCGTGGGCGAAAACGCCAGGCCGTAGGGCGTGCGGACACCGGTGGCCCAGGTTTCAGCGGGCGTCATGTTGGGCCCGGAATAGGTGTACGTGCTCACCACCTTCGCCGTCTTGGCGGCTTCGGTGTCGCTGGGCGGATCGATGAGCGGAACCGTGGCCGCGCCGGTCTTGCCGAAGTTGGGATTGCCGGGGGCGGGTTTGCCGTCCAGCGTCAGGCGCAGGATCTTGCCCACGGGCTGGTCCGGATCCTGGGCGGGGGTGAAGCGCTGGCGATCGCCCACCGTGAGGAACAGATACTGGCCGTCGGGCGAGAAGGCCACCGCCGCGCCTTCCTGGCCGCCCTTGCCCCTGGGCAGCTGGCGCCACAGCACCTCGAAGTTTTCCAGTCTGGCCGACGTGGCGGTGGCGTTCAGCTTCGCGCGGGCCAGCGCCAGGCCGCCGCCGTAGTCACCCGGCTCGGCATAGGTGAGATAGATACGCTGGTCGGCGGCGTAGGTTGGCGAGACGAACACGCCCATCATGCCGTTCTGCCCTTGCCAGTAGACCGGTGGTGTATTGCCCACCGGAGCGATCTTCTGTCCCTGCGGGGACAGCAGCCACACGGGCCCGACCTTTTCGGTGACCAGCATTCTGCCGTCGGGCAGGAATGCGATCCGCCAGGGTAGCTCGAAGGTGGTCACCGGGGTCATGGTGAAGGGCAGGTTGGTATCGGACTTCTGTTCGCCCTTATTCACCTGGGCCGCGACGGCCGCCGACGCCAGGATGCAAAGCAACGCTGTTTTCGCCAGCCTCATCGTCGTTTTCTCCCTAATGTCTCGAAGTGGCACATACTTGAATCGGTAGAACGGGATGCCCGAGCCGACCGCGAAGGAACCCGTCAAGAACTACATTACACCGAGCGGCTTGCAGCGGCTCAGAGACGAGCTGCGGTTCCTGCTCACCAGGGAACGGCCGGCCGTCACACAGGTGGTGGCGTGGGCGGCGGCCAACGGCGATCGCAGTGAAAACGCCGACTATCAGTACGGCAAACGGCGGCTGCGCCAGATCGATGGGCGGATTCGCTTTCTCACAAAACGGATTGACGCCGCCCGTGTGGTGGATCCGGAAGCCCCGAGGGAGGGGCGGGCGGCGACGCAGGTGTTCTTCGGAGCGACCGTGCGCTACGTCAACGCCGGTGGAACGGAGCGGGTGGTGAGCATCGTTGGCGCCGACGAGGTCGATCTCGATCGTCACCACATCAGCTGGTTGTCGCCGCTGGCGCGGGCGTTGATGAAGTCTGGACCAGGCGACCGCGTGGTACTTCACGCGCCAGCTGGAACCGAGCACCTGCAGATTCTCGCGGTGCGCTATGAGCGCATTCCCGTGAAGGCATTCAGCGAACCACCTGGCGCTGAAGCCGGGCCCCGAGCCGCTCCTCGCACCGCTGGCTAGGCGGCGCCGGACACACCCGAGGCGAAGCGCTGCGTCAAGCCCCGCCTTCTGGCTTCATGACGACGGTCGCCAGCAGGTAGCCGTGCCGCCGCACGGCCGGGACGTGGCGATCGAGGAACACGAACGGGCGCACGAGCGCGCCGGTCACCGACGCGAACGGCCGGCACCACGCGTGGCACGCGAGGTCGAGCATCCTCAGCCACCCGGGGATGAACAGGATCGCCGTCTCGGCGACCACGTTCAGGCCGGCTCTTTCGAGCATCTGTCTCAGTGCGCGGCGTGAGTAGGACTTCTCGTACCCGTACCCATAGAGCCCGACCGCCTGGAGCACCGTGGCGAGCAGCGGCCGGAGAAACGGATCGTGCCGGTTCGGCACGCCGACGATGGCGCGCCCGCCGGGCTTGAGCACGCGAGCCATCTCTTCGACGGCGCGCTCGGTTTCGTCGAAGTGCTCGATCGTGCCCATCGAGTAGATCGCGTCGAAGCTGGCGTCGCGGAAGGGCAGGTCGCGCACGTCGCCGACGGCGCCCTGCAGACGGAAGCCGTCCGCCTGGACCTCGGTCGAACGCGGCGCGCGCCTGAATCACGGTCGGTTCGGAGATGTCGATGCCGTAAGCGCGCGCGCCCTGACGGCTGGCCCACGCGAGGATGCGCGTGTTCTTGGCCTCGTCCCACAGATCGGTCTTGAGAATCCTCAGCCCCTCGAGCGCGGGGAAGTGCTCGGTGAACAGGCGTCGTTCGTTGTCCGCGTAGTAGCGCGTCGAGGCGGCCCCCGCGAGATCGGGAAAGCGCTCGCCGACGCCGGCCCAGAAATCGCGGTACGCGGGCGGCGATGTCACGGCTGCTCGACCCGACGTCCAGCTCCACGTGCCGATCGCAAACGACAGCGGCGCGGGTCGCCGTTGCGATCGCGTCGTCGCCACCGTCGGCGCTCGGCCGGATGAAAGACGAGCTGTGATCGCCGGGCGACGGAGCGGACCGACTGGTAGATGCGGCGCGACGGCTCGACGACGAGCGTCTGCACGGGCGCCCGTCGAGCCGCACTCCATCGGCGCGCACGATGGAACGCCGACAGCTCGACGCCGACGGTCGCGACGATGGCCGGCGCCGTGTTCACGATCGTCCACGCCGCGTCGTCCCCATCCATCGCCACGACCACTCCGCGTCGTGCTCGCGCGGAAAGAACCCGTCATCGTTGCGTGTAGACGGCGGCGTCCGCGCCGTCACCGCGAACACCTGCCGTCGTCGAAGCGGCGGCAGCGCAGCCGTCCGGCGGCGGGTGTCGGCGAACCATGCCGTCGGCGGTGTCACGCCGCACGAGCAGATGCGTGTACCCGTTCGCCGCAAGCTTCGCGGCAGGTTCGGCTCCGGCAGTCGTGATCGAGCCGCCAGCAGCGTCACGCGATAGCCGGTCAGCCACTGAACCGATGCGGACTCCTGGTCGAGCGGCGTGCAGTCGAGGCTGCACCGGCCGGTTGCTGCATCACCCAGCGGTGCGCCGTCGTCGGGAGCACGTCGCGCCACAGCGCCGACGGCGCAACGGCGTACTCGCCGGCGGCGAGCGCCACGAGGGCGACGCACGCGATCTGCGCGCGCCTCGTGCCGGCGCGGCGAAGCCAGTCGACCCCGATGCCCGCCAGCAGCGCCGCCATGAGCTGCACGACGACCCCGAACCGCGCGTACGACCGGAACATCGGCACGACGTCGTACAGAAGCGCGGAAGGTCGGACGAACGTGAACGCCCCGATCGTCCGCTCCGGCGACAGCGAGCACACGAGCGCGGCCACGGCGACGATGACGAGGACCGGAACACGTGCGCGAGGCCGGCTGGCGATCGTCGTTCCCGGGGACGCAGCCACCGAAAGACGGCGATGAGCCCGAGCGCGACGATTCCCCAGCCGAGGCTCACCTGCTGTTCGAGCAGCCCCTCGCGGACGCCGGCCGCGTTCCAGATGCGATGCGCGGTTTCGCCGAGCAGCGGATGCTCGACCGGCGGAACCAGATAGCTCCACCACTTCGCGCTGTAGCGGAACAGATCGGCGCGAGGGAACGCGAAGGCCGGCGCGGTTCGCGACGACGGCGCCGGCGGCGTACGACGCGTACGCGATCCCGGCAGGCGGCGATGAGCAGCGAGGCTCCCGACGGTGATGCCCAGCCGGCGCATCGATCGTGCGTCGGTCCGGACGTGCGACGAGCCAGTACGCGGCCACGGCGACCGGCGTGATGACGGCCGCGATCAGGCCGCCGTAGAAGTTCGAGAGCGTCACGGCCACCGTCGCGACGCCGAGAAAGCCGACCGCCGCCGGCGACGCGTCGTCGAGACAACGCCACAGCGCGAGCAGGTACAGCGGCACCCACTGGGTCTGCGCGATGTGAGGGTGATAGGCGGCGTGCGCCAGGTGGAACGGGGAGAACGCGTAGGCCATCGCGGCGACGGTCGCGCCGGCCGGCGAGAGCGCCAGATGGCGCGCCAGCAGGTACGCGGCGGCGGCCGACAGCGGAAAGCTGAGAAGGACCAGCCAGTTGTACGCGGCCACCGGACCCGAGATGCGCGCGAGCAGCGCGCCGGTGATGTCGGTGACCGGCTGCGAGTACACGCCGACGCTGATCGGGCGCCCGAACTGCTCCATCACGGTGAAGGGATCGTGGTGGCGCCCGACGATCTCCATCCCGAACACCCGCTCCGACGGCGCGCGAAGAACCGGCGCGGCGATCGCCACGGTGACGATCGTGGCCAGGGCCGAGACCGCGACGACTTCAGCGACGCGGCCGGGCAACGTTGACCACCGCGGCGAAGATCAACAGAGGGCCGGCGACCGCCCAGCCGCGGACGTCGCGCACGTGCGCCGTCAGGCCGGAGTGGCTCGCGAGGGCGTGCAGCGCGAGCAAGCCCGCCGTCTGCGTGAGCCGAGCACCGCGAGGCCGGCGAGGAAGCGCTTCCAGCCGACGCGCGACGAAGGCCGCGACCCAGAGCGCGAGATAGAGGCCGACCTGGAACGCGGGGAGGAACGCGATCGCGCCCTGCGGATCGTCGAGCGGCGCGCCGGCCGTGATACGTGACGCACGCGCTGTACAGACGGACCGAGCAGGTAGACGAACAGCACGCCCACGATGACGCCGACCAGCGCGTGCCGCGGCGCCGTTCTGCCGCCGTGGCGCCACAGCGCGGCGAGGAACACGACCACCGCGCCGAGGAGCAATTGATAGAAGGCGTGCACGAAGAAGAGCGGCGAGGCGACCACCGCATCCGGCAGGGCGACCACCAGCAGTCGCACGATGCCCAGAGCGATGAAGAGCGGCAGCGTGGCGAGGACGCCCAGGACCAGCCGCCGCCACGTGGTCGAGTAGGCGCAGATGGCGGCCAGATAGACCGGGATCAGCGGCGTGGAAATGCACTCCTGCGTGACGAGGAAGCCGCCGCGCGGCGTCCAGAGCACGTTGGCCGCGGCGTGCGCGCTGACGCCGACGATGCCGAGCGTCGCCGCCGCCGCGCGGGCGACGAAGCCGGCGAGCGCGAGCACGCCGGCGCTCTCGAGATAGAGCGGCGAGGCGGCTGCGAACAGGAGCAGGAACGCCGCGGTGAGAACGACGAATCGTCGCGTCGGTTGCGGGCGCGCCGCTGGACACGAGGCGCCGACGCGCGACCGTCGGTGTCAGCCCGCGCCTGCCGCCGATCCGCGAGGCGCATCCAGCGAACACGTATCCGGCGATCGCGAGCGTGAGCAGCAGCGGGCCAGACGTAGACGTGGAGCGTGTTGAACCACGCCGGCGACGCGGCCGCCCGTCCGAGCGTGCCGATCCGCAGCGTGTTGAGAGCCGAGGATCAGCGCGGCGCCGCCGGCAGCCCCGGCGAGGCGCGTTCGCCACGGCACCGGGTAGGCGAGGACGGCCGCCGAGGCACAGCGCCAACGCGTCGGCCCCGCTGCACGCCAGCGTGACCTCGACCGGCAAGCGCCGGCGTGCCGAACAGCCCCGCCGCGACGCCCGCCTGCACTCGGGTGAGCGGCAGCACGACGTGCGCTTCGATCCAGCTCAGACGGAGCAGGCCGAAGAGGCCGAGGCTCCACGCCACGGCCGCGCAGCGCGAACTTAGCCGCGTCCGTCCGACCGCGGGCCGTGTCCGTCGGCACGGGGGATCTCCTGGACGGTGACATGTTGCGGCGCCGAAGGACCGGCGCAGCTCGTCGATGGCGTCGAGGCTCTTGAGCCTCGTCGAGCAGGAAAAGATGTCGATGTTCACCGTGCCGGTCTCCGGCCACGTGTGGAGGACGGCGTGCGACTCGCTGAGGATCAGGACGCAGGTGAGGCCGGTCTCCGGAAACGAATGGGAGAGCTCCTGCACGACCGTCGCGCCGGCCCGGCGCAGCGCCGCGCAGAACGTGGCCATGATCTCGTCCGGCGCGCGGTCGGCGAGATCCGCGCATCCGCCGAGGTCGACCGAGTAGAGCGCGGGCGGCACGTGGGTCTCCATCCTCCGAGACTTTATAGCGCGGCGCAACGACTGGAACTTGTTCAAAACTGAACAGCGGCTCGAATCAGGGTCGTACTGTTACAGTGCTACCCATGACGTGCGTTAACGTCGCGGAGACTCCGGAGGTCCTGAATGGTGCGCAAATGCCTCCGTGTGCCTGCTCCGGCATCGGCATTTGCTGCCCTTCTCTGTGTGGCTGTTCCGTCGTCCGGGCCCAGGCCTCGCTCGGAACGGCGCAGGCTTCGCGGTCCTCGGGGGCTCGACGGTCACCAACACCGGTCCGACCGTCCTCGACGGGAGATCTGGGGGTCAGCCCCGGTGCGGCCGTCACGGGCTTCCCGCCAGGAACGTGCGACGGGAACGATCCACGCCGGCGGATGCCGTCGCCGCTTCAGGCGCAGAGTCGATGTCACGACTCAGTACAACGCGCTCGCCAGTGCGCGCGTGCACCGCCGATCTGACGGGACAGGATCTGGGTGGAATGACGCTCACCCCGGGGTGTACTGTTTCTCGACGTCGGCTCAGTTGACCGGCCCCCTGACGCTCAACGCGCAGGGAAACGCCAACGCCACCTTCGTTTTCAAGATCGGAAGCACGTTGACGACCGCCAGCGGATCGTCGGTGTTTCCATGATCAACGGCGGGAACCCGTGCGGCGTGGCCTGGCAGATCGGCAGCTCCGCCACGCTCGGCACGACCACGTCGTTCATCGGCAACCTGATCGCGCTGTCGAGCATCACCTTGAACACCGGCGCGAACATCATCGGGGGCAGAGCGCTGGCGAGAAACGGCGCGGTGACGCTGGACACCAACAACATCTCGATCGGAGCGTGCGGCGTGGGACTGCCTCCCGTGCCCACACTTTCGACGTGGGCCGTGATTGTGCTTGTTGGTCTTCTCGCGCTGGCGGGTTTTGCGACCCTACGCAAGCGACAGTCCGCAACCGGGCCGCAGGTGTGACTCGTGCCCCGACCTGCCGTGTGCAATCCGGAACAGTCAGGCGAGAGACCTATGCGATATCGTTGCGTTCACGGTCGAGGCTTGATCGAATCACCGAAATCCGAGAGGAGTCCGCAATGAGCCTTCTAGTTCTGTTGATAATCCTTCTATTGCTGTTCGGCGGGGGCGGTCTTTACGTAGGTGGCCCGCTAGTGGGGGGCGGCCTTGGCGGGCTCATCCTCCTGGTGCTGATTGTCATGTTATTGACAGGCAGGATCGGCAGTCGGGCGTAACGCCCTCGTGACTATCTGAATTGAGCAGGACCGACCGGCGCACCGCTCGGCGCCAGCCGGCCCGGGCGGCGAGAGTATCAGCGCATGAGGATGCCGCCGTCCGCGATCAGCGTGGCGCCGTGCACGAAGTCGGCGTTCGGCGAGATCAGCCAGGCCGCCGCTTCGGCAATCTGTTCCGCCTTGCCCACCTTGCCAACCGCCGCCACGACTTGCGCGCGCCCCACCGGGTCGCTCATCGCCGAGGCAACGAATGGCGTGTCGATGAGGCCCGGGGCGACGGCGTTCACGGCGATGCCTTTGTCGCCAAGCGCCCGCGCGCAGCTCTTCATCATCGTCAGCACCGCACCCTTGCTGGTCGCGTAGGCTCCGGTGGCGACGTAGCCGCCGCCTGTGTAGCTGGAGATACTGGCCACCATGCAGATGCGGCTGCCCGGCTCCATCAGTTTCGCGCCCTCGCGCACGCTGAGGAACGAGCCGATCACGTTGATGTCGAACAGGCGCCGGAACTGTTCCACGGTGGTATCGAAGAACGGCGTCGTCTCGATGACACCCGCAGCGGTGACCAGCGCGTCGAGTCCGCCGAGCGCCTCGCGCACCACGGCGAATGCCGCCGCGGTCGACGCCTCGTCCGCGACATCGATTGGGACCGCGAGGCCGCGATCGCCGGCGGTCGCCTTCGCGCCCTCGATGTTGCGATCCAGGCAGGCGACACGCCAGCCGTCCGCCATCAGCTTCCGCGCGGTCGCGGCGCCGATGCCACTCGCGGCTCCGGTCACCGCGACCCGCCGCCCCTGAACCGTCTGTGTCATGTGTTGTGTCTGCCCTGTGTCCGGGGGGCCACTAACTGTGGCCCGCGATGGGATGCGGTACGCAGGCGGCTTCCAGTGTTAGTCTACGCCCATGCACAGGACGGTACTGACGCTCTCCTTCATGCTGGCGGTGTGCGGCCTGTCGCTGATGGCCCAAACGCCGCCGACCAGTGCCGCTCAGGAAGTTCACGCCGACCTGAACCAGCTGATGCGCGGCGTCCTGTATCCCGCCGCCAACGTGGTGTTCTTCGCGCAAGTCGAGAATCCTGGAAACGTGAAGCCCGTGCCCGGCCAGGACCCCTCGATGGCGACCGACCCTCTCACGAGCACCTTCGGGGGTTGGCAGGCGGTCGAGAACGCGGCGCTGGCGCTCGCAGAGTCCGCCAACCTGCTGTTGGTCCCGGGGCGAACCTGCTCCAACGGCGCGCCTGTTCCGATGAAGGACCCGGACTGGGCGACGTTCGTGCAGAAGCTTCGTGACGCCGGCATGAAGGCCTACACGGCGGCTCAAGCCAAAGATCAGGACAAGATGATCGACCTCTCCGAGACGGTGAGCGCGTCGTGCGCCGGCTGCCACCGCAAGTGGCGCGACCGCAGGACGCCCGCCAACCGCTGCAAGTAGGAACCGCGGACCGCCGGCGCGTCAGCGCCAGCCGAGCTCGGGGGCGACAAACTTGAGGATGCTGTTGATGGCGTGGGCGTTGTAGTCCACGCCCAGCTGATTCGGAACGGTCAGGAGCAGGGTGTCGGCGGCGGCGATGGCCTCGTCGGCGGCGAGTTGTTTGACGAGCACGTCAGGCTCGGCGGCGTACGAGCGGCCGAAGATGGCGCGAGTGTTCGCGTCGATGTAGCCGACCTGGTCCTGGTCGCGAGCGTCGCGTCCGAAGTAGGCCCGGTCGCGGTCGTCGACGAGCGCGAAGATGCTGCGGCTCACCGAGACGCGCGGCTCCCGCTGGTGCCCGGCCTCCTTCCACGCCTCCCGGTAGGCGTCGATCTGCTTGCGCTGCTGAACGTGCAGCGGCTCGCCGCTCTCGTCGTCCTTGAGGGTCGAGCTCTGGAGGTTCATGCCCAGTTTCGCGGCCCACTTGGACGTGGCGTTCGAGCTGGAGCCCCACCAGATCCGGTCGCGCAGGCCTTCCGAATGTGGCTCGACGCGCAGCAGCCCGGGCGGATTGGGGAACATCGGCCGCGGGTTGGGCTGGGCGAACCCGTCGGCCCTTGAGCACCTCGAGGAAGACCTCGGCGTGGCGGCGGGCCATATCGGCAGCGGTCTCGCCGTCCGGCGGGGCATAGCCGAAATGGCGCCAGCCGTCGATCACCTGCTCCGGTGACCCTCGGCTGATGCCCAGTTGGAGCCGGCCGCCCGCGATGAGGTCCGCCGCCCCCGCGTCCTCGACCATGTACAGCGGGTTCTCGTAGCGCATGTCGATGACGGCCGTCCCAATCTCGATCCTGCTGGTGCGCGCGCCGACGGCCGCGAGGAGCGGGAACGGCGAGCCGAGCTGGCTGGGCGAAGTGGTGCACGCGGAAGTAGGCGCCGTCGGCGCCCAGCTCCTCGGCGGCCACGGCCAGCTCGATCGACTGGAGCAGCGAGTCCGCCGCCGTGCGCACCTGCGAGTGGGGCGACGGCGTCCAGTGCCCGAACGACAGGAACCCGATCCTCTTCACCTGCACATCCTTTCGTTCCGTCGCCACGTTACCATTCGTTCGCCCCTGGCGGCCTGGTGGCGGCCTTCTCGGATACTTCCGCTCAGAGCATGACCCCGCTCAGGTCCACTCACCGGCGTTCGCCTCAGCCTTGCTGCGCGTCAGCCAGAGCCGTCGGATGATGCCCAGGAGCAGGACCCAAACGGCCAAACCAACAATCGGAGAAGGCATCGGGAACGAGGTCGAGTGAAAGGATCGCCACGGGAACGTGCCGGTCCAGAACGTCATATACACGAGGCCAATGAAGAGGCCGGACGACGTGGCGTACAGGGCTCCCTCTCCGAGCGAGACCGCATACAGCAACGGGCAGAGATACTGAGTGTACTGGACGCCGAACCCAGGCGTCAGCACGAGGAAGAGGGCGGGCGCCAGGGCGGCCAGCGTGTACGGATCGATCGAGGATTTCCACCTTGACCATGCGACAGACGCCAGGACGGCAAGGATGATGAGCGGCTTGCCCAGCGAGAGGCAGAGGGTCGCGAGCGCGCTCCCCAGCTGGCCGAACAGGCCCGGGCTACCGCTCAACAGCAGCGCGATGCCCGGGAGCCCCCACAGGTCGAGGTTGGAACCGTACGCAATGGCGTTGCGGTAGAACGCGGGCCCGACAACGACCACGACCGGCAAGAACGGAATTAACCCGAGCGCGAGCCCGTCAAGGAATCTCGTCGCCCGCTTCCGGGACCGGTAGCAGGCAAATGCTGCAGGTATTCCGAGAATGGGAATGAGCTTGACGTTGATGGCGGCTGCCAGCGCCAGGCCCGCTGCGAAATCCATTCCACGCTCTGTCGCGAGGTACACGCTGAGCAGCCAGGCTGCGGCGGCCACCGAGTCGGTATTCCCGTGATAACTGCTCACCAGGATCGGGGTCAACGCCCAGGCGTACAACGCGGCGCCAGTCCAGCCGGCCAGCTCGCCGCGCCGGCGGCTCCACAGTTTGAACAGGAGGCCCGCGACGAATGCGTCGCAGCACACGATGGGAAGCTTGAAGACGATCGCAAAGGGCACCTGAAGCCAATCCGCCAGCCCCGTCACCGCTGCCGAGTAATAGCCTGGAAGCGGTGGATGGTTGAACGTCGGGTTGCGCTCGTACAGGTCGAGCAGTCCGCGCGTGGCGATCCATCGCCCGAAGATCTCCCAGGTGAAGATGTCGTTGCTGCCCAGCGAAACAGCGACGAGCGCGAGTCGAACGAGGAAGCCGCCCACGGTGGCCGCGATCAGAAGGCGACGCCTGTAGTCCGGGCTTTCCTCGAACGGGGGCACGGTTGCTCATGGTACTCAAACATCCCCGCCACTGCCCGCGGCACGGTCGTGGGACCGTGTCTCTCACCTGCACGTCCCTTCTTTCGCTTCAACCTGCCCGTTTCGCCGTCGACGTACCCCAAGTCGTACTTCGGGTGGCCTGCGCGCGGCCGTCGATTGTGTTGTCGCAGTCGAGGGGCTAGAATCCGCAGCCAGCGTTTGCCGCCACGGGTCGCGGCCAACAGCAGCACGCGGGGGAACGGGAACATGCGCAAGGGAATTGTCGCGGGCCTCATGATCATGGTGAGCGTGTCCCTGGCGGGCCAGTCAGCGAAGAGTGGAACCGGGTGGACCGTGCCCCGGACGCCCGACGGGCATCCGGACATGCAGGGCGTGTGGGCAAACAACAGCATGACCCCGCTCGAGCGGCCGCAGTCGTTCGGCATGCGCGCCACGATGACCGATGCCGAGCTCGACACCCTGAAGAAGAGGGCCACGGCGATGATGGACGGCGGGGACGCCTTCTTCGCCGACGAGCTGTTCAACGCCGCCGTCGAGGGCAAAACGAAGTTCAAATCGTCGGACACGGAGACGGGCAACTACGACCAGACGTGGCTGTCCGATCGCGTGTTCGACAACCGCACGTCGCTCATCATCGACCCGCCGGACGGTCGCATGCCCGCCCTCGTCCTGGAGGCCGTGGAGCGGGCGCGGGAACAGGCGGCCGCCCGCCAGGCCAGGGGCCCGGCCGACCGGGCGCAGGACTTGTCGCTTGGCACGCGGTGCGTCACCTACGGCACGCCCAACCCCCGAGCCGGGTACCAGAGCTACTTCGAGATCACGCAGGGCCCCGGTGTCTTCGCCCTGAGGAGCGAGATGATCCACGACACGCGGATCTTCCCCGTCGGTGCAGGACCGCATGTGTCCAAGACGCTCAGGCAGTACCACGGCGACTCGCGGGCCCACTGGGAGGGCGACACGCTGGTGGTGGACACGACCAACTTCGTCCCCAACGCCTTCCGCCTCACAAATACGGAGCGGCTGCATGTCACCGAGAAGTTCCGGCGCGTGGCCGCGGACACCGTCGAGTACTACATCACGATCGACGATCCCTTGACGTGGTCACGTCCGTGGACGTTGATGATCCTGCTCAAGAAGACGGGCGAACGGATGTTCGAGTACGCCTGCCATGAAGGGAACTACGGTCTGCCGGCGATCCTCAGCGGCGCACGCGCACAGGAAAGGGGCCAATAATATGATCCGTTTCAACACTCCTGCTTGGGCCATCGCCGGCTCGATCGCCCTGCTCGCGGGCGGCGGGCGCAGTGCTCTCGCGCAGACAAGCGACCTCAGCCCCGGTTTCCTGGAGCATCCGGCGGTAACGCCGCCCGTGTTGTTCCGCGAGGTCTGGCAGCAGCCGCCTCACACGGGGCCACTCACTGACGAGAATCGCCGTATCACGCCGCAGGCCCTGACCAACCCGGACCTGGAGCTGCGGCTCTACGGCACGGACGCGCGCAACATCCAAGTGACCGAGCACAACGGCGTCCCCGACCTGTGGATGGGTTTCACGAACTCGCCCGTGGCCCTGACGCTGCGGCACAAGAACGCCTACCTCGATCTGACAGGACTGACGAGGATGCGCTGGAGGACGCGCACGGAGAACCTGCACGTGCTGCATCCGGTCGTGAAGCTCGCCGACGGCAAGCTGCTCGTTGGCAGCCAGACGTTCCAGAGTCCACAGCGGCGGATGGTGGGGTCGAACGGTTTCACGGGCAATTTCGTGGTGTCCGAGGTGACGTTCGACGATCAGCGCTGGTTCGAGCTCGACCCGGAGAGGGTCGTCGTCAAGCTGGAAGTCAACAACCCGGACCTGAGCCGCGTGGACGAGATAGGTTACGTCGATCTCATGCCCGGCGGCGGACACGGAACTGCCGGGTGCTCCAACGTCTCATGGATCGAGGTGTACGCGACCCCACGCAAACGTTGAAGCAGCTTCCGAGCCGGTTCCGCACGCGGTGGCGAGGGAGCGCGCCGCCTGGGTGGGTCTACGTCCTGACCCTGGCAGCGATCTGTGCCGTCTCTCGCCTTCCACAACTGCGAAGCCCGAACCTCCTCGCCGACGGTGATGAAAGCGTCCTCGGCCTGATGGCCAAACACGTCGTGCAGGGTAAAGAGTTCCCGATCTTCTTTTACGGGCAGCACTACGCCTTTTCGCCGGTGGAGACGGTGGTGAGCGCGCTCGGCTTTCTCACCGCGGGCGTCGGCGCGACACAGTTGAAGGTGGCTGGGCTCGCACTGTGGACCGTGGGCATCGTGTTCCTCTGCCTGGCGCTGTCGCGCCTGCTCGGCGCGGCTCGAGGGTTCTGGATCGCGGTGGTCCTGGTCCTCAATCCCGCCTGGTCGGTCTGGTCGATGCGGATGGGCGGCGGATACCTGACGGCATTCGCCGCCTCGTCTGTGCTGGTGTGGCTGCTCCTCCGCGATGGCGAGACCATCTGGCGTTGGCGCGTGGCCGGCGCGCTGACCGCCGTGATTTATCTGGCGCAGCCACTGTGGTTGCCCGGCGTGATTCCGATCGTCGGCGTGGTGCTCATGCGCCGTCGCCGGCTGCTGTGGGCGCTCGACTACGTGTCCGTGGCAGTCGCGATGGCACTCGTGGTTAAGATCGGAACCGTGGCACCGGACCGGCCATGGAACGGTCCCACCGTCGGAAACCCCACATTGGTTGCGTCGCTGCCGGAGGTCGTCCGCCAAATCTACCTGGCGCTGACGGGTTCGCATTATCTGTACTGGGCGATCGATCCGCCGGGTCCCGCCACGATCACGCTGGCGGTCGTCTGGTCCGGCGTACTGGCGGCCGTGGTGCTGATGCAGTTGTACCGATTAATCGCCCGCCGTTACTCCTCCTTGTCAGCCGTGCTGTTTGCGTCGGTGGCGTCGACGCTGGTGTCCGAATGGGTGCTGCTCGCCGCGCGCGACGCCCGGTATCTGCTGCCGCTCACCGGTCTGCTCATACCACTCGCAGGCGTCGAACTGCTCGATCTCTCGGATCGTCGGCTCGTGCCGAAGCCCGCGGTATATGCGATTACGGCGATGATGGTGGCGCTCGGGTCGTTGTCCGCGAGCGAGTTCAGGGCGTTCAATTTTCTGTGGACGAACCCGCCGCAGCACTCGACCGAGGCCATGCGACTGCAACAGATATTCGACTACCTGTCAGTCAAGGGTGTCCGGCGCGTCTTCTCGAAGAACGGCATGCTGGACACGCAACTGACCTTCTACAGCGACGAACGAGTGATCTCGCGGACCGACCCCGTCGGCAAATATCCGCCGTACGTCAAAGAGGTCGATCGTGCGCTAGCGAACGGAGAAACCGTGGCCGTCGTCGGTTACACGAACCAGAGCGGTGCGCCGGGCTGCTGGAACGTGCCGATTTGCACTGGCGGGATCGAAGGCCTCGTCCCGAAGGAATCGATTTTCACGGTCGACGACAAGTATTTCGTCTACGTTGGTGCCGACAGGGATTTGTTGACCAGGCTTGGCTTTCGATTCTGGGATTGAGAGAGGCGCTCAGGCCGCTCAGCGCCAGCTGAGATCGTGCCGGCTGTACGGCAGATCGCGGAAGCGGTTGCCGGTAATCTGGAATATCGCGTCGCCGATCGCGGACTGGACCGAGGTGGCGCGGTCGTGACCCATGCCGATCAGCCAATGCCCGGTCGGGAAGAAGCGGATGTTGATCTCGGGCGGGTCCTCGTCGATGCGTGACAGCGGGAACGTATTGAAGTTGTTCTCGACGACGTGGCCGTCTGCGATTGTCGTCGCCTGGTGCATGGCATCGTTGTAGAACCAGGTGATCTGGCCTTCGATCTGCTTCTTCACTGAAAGCGGGTTGACCAGGCCGAAGCCGATGTCGTGCGCGACGTCGACACGTTCCAGCCTGACCTTGCCTTCGCGGCTCAGCGAGACGGTATGCACCATGGCGCTGATCGTCGCCATGCCGTTGCCCTCCGCTCCTCGTTCCTCGAGGCCGATGGCGCGGGCCTTGCCGCGCGGGAGCGGGGTGCCCCACCCCGACATCTCGGCCGCCATGTCGAGCGCTTTGATCATGTCGTTCTTGTAGGGGAGACTGCCGCGGACGAGGAGCTCGCGGCGGTAGAGGTAGGGATCCTTTCCCGCCGCGCGCGCGAGCTCGTCGATGAAGCTCTCGCGATAGAACTCGTGCGCGGCCTGGCCGACGCCGCGCCGCGTGCCGACCGGCACGTGGAACTTCGTCGTGTGAAACGAGTAGCGATAGCTTGGCACGTGGTATCGCGAGATGACGTCGAACGAGGCGTCCGGGCCGAAACCGCCCTCCTGCATGGACGTGCGCACGTCGAGCGCGATCGGCCAGCCGTCGGCGTCGAGACCGGCCCGCAGGCGCGCGACGCCCATGGCGCGATAGGTCGTGCCGACGAAATCTTCCTCGCGTGTCCAGAGCATGTGGATCGGGACGCCGCGGTTCGCGTTCGCGATCATGATGGCCTGCTCGGCCTGGGGGCCGTTGCCGTTGCGGCCGAAACCGCCACCCAGGTGGCACATGTGGAGGTGGACGTTCTCCTCGGGAATCCCCGTGATCGTCGACGCGCTGAACCGGGTTTCCTGCGGGCTCTGATCGCCGATCCAGATGTCGACGCGATCGGCGGCGACGAGCACGGTGGCGTTGCCCGGTTCCATGCGCGCGCGCGCCAGATACGGGGTCGAGTACGTTGCCTCGACGATTCTGGCGGCGCGGGCGAAGCCCGCCTCGACGTCGCCTTGATTGACACGGACGTTGCCGGGCCGATCGAGCGCAGCCAGCAGCGCCTGGTGCATGCTCGCCGTGGTGACCGAGGCGAGCTCACGAGGAATGTTCCACTCGATCGGCATCCGATCGAGCGCCGTCCTGGCCTGGTACCAGGTGTCGGCGATGACGGCGACGCCGCCGCTGAAGACGCGCCCGCGACACAGTGCGGGATCCGGGATCGGGAACTTCACGGCGGAGCGAACGCCAGGCAGCGTGCGAACGGCGTCGAAGTTGTAGCTCTTGACGTCGCCGCCGTAGACCGGACAGGCCTTGACGGCCGCCCATTTCATGCCGGGGACGCGGACGTCAATCCCGTAAACCGTCTGCCCGGTCACCTTCATCGGCACGTCGAGGTTCTTCTGCTCGGTGCCCATCAGCGTCCATTGGTCCGGCGACTTGATGGTGATCGTTTCCGGGTGCGGATGCGGCGTCTCGGCGGCCCGCTGCGCGATCCGGCCGTACGTCGTGGTGCGGCCGCTCGGCGCGTGCCTGACTACGCTGTCCTTCGCCGTGAGCTCGGCGACGGGCACGCTCCAGAGGTGCGCCGCGGCGAGCAGCAGACGCTCGCGCGCTTCGGCTCCCGCAAGCTGCAGGTAGTAGCGGCCGTCTTTGACCGAGGACGCGGCGTTCGTCCGCATGCGTCGATACAGGCTGTCGGGAATCCCCGAGACACCTCGACGATCGCGATTGCCAAACCCGGGTTCGCCGCCGCCTTTCGGATCGGTCGCGCCCTGGCCCATGACGTTGAGCGTCCACGCCGGCGCCTTCTCGCGTGCGTCGCGGTTCGCGGACGCGTACTGCGGGCGGACCTTCGTCCAGTCGCACTGCAGCTCCTCGCAGACCATCATGGCGTTGGAGGTCCAGACACCCTGGCCGAGCTCGGTCTGGGCGATGCGGATCGTCACCGTGTCATCCGGCGAGACGACGATCCACGCATTGATTTCCGGTGTCGCGGGCTCCTGATACCACGTGCTGTTGCGCACGGTCTGCGCGCCGGCCTTCTCCGGCATCCAGAAGCCGAGGACGAAGGCGCCCTGGGCGGCGGCGACGGTCGCAAGAAAGTCGCGGCGGTTGATGTCCACGATTACGCCTTCGCCTTCATCAGATTCGCGGCCAGGTGGATCGCCTGCCTGACGCGGTGGTACGTGCTGCAGCGGCAGGCGTTCGTGACCTGCGCGTCGATGTCACCGTCAGAGGGGTTCGGACGCTGCCGAAGCAGTGCCAACGCGCTCATGATCATGCCGGACTGGCAGTATCCGCATTGCGGCGTGTCGAACTCTTTCCAGGCGATCTGGATGGGGTGCGTGCCGTCCGGCGAGACGCCTTCGATTGTGGCGACCGGCTTGCCGATCGCCATGGCCGCGGGGACGCTGCAGGAGCGGATCGCGCGGCCGTCGACATGCAGCGTGCACGCGCCGCACCGGCCGATGCCGCAGCTGAACTTGGTGCCGGTCAGGCCGACGTGGTCGCGGATAACCCAGAGAAGGGGCGTCTGCGGGTCGGCATCGACGGTGTGTCGGGTTCCGTTGACCGTCAGATCGAACGCCATACCCGCCCTCCTCCGGCTGGCGGAATTGTAGCCCCTTTCGCCGCGCTGGAGCGACGTGTGGGTCGTCCGCTACACGATCTGCACGTGCACGCCGTCAGGATCGTTGATGTAGAACCCGTACTCGATGTTCTCCTGCGGTATCAGCCCATGCGGCTTCAGCGCCTGGGCGACGGTCGTGCGGTTGAACCCCTCAACGGCGATCGCGAAGTGATCGACCGTGCCGGCGGGTGGCTCCTGGCGCAGCGAGACGACGGTGCGCCTGCCACCGAGGCGCAGAATCCGGTGCTCTTTGTCCTCGCTCACCGGTGCGAGACCGAACACGGACTGATAGAACGCGGCCGACCGCGTCATGTCGCTCACGAGGACCGACACGTGATCGATGCCCGTGCCCTTCAAGCTTACTGTCGGGCCTGCTGTCTGGGCCGCTGTCTGTGCGCCGGCCGGCGACGCCGACACGGCGATGAGCGCCGACAGGCTCTGAATGAGCTCCCGGCGCGTGAGCGCGCGGCGTTCGAACCGGTGCACGAGTTCCGCGATCACCTTTTCCATGTGAACATCTCCTCCGTCGAAGACAGGAAACGTCGAGGGCTGCGCATCACTAGCGCTTGTCCAGCCCGTTTTCGGCGAGGAACTTCGACAGGAGGTCCGCCACGGCGACGTTGTTCATGTCGGCGAAGGGGATGTGCGTGTTGCCCTTGAGGCCGGCGTCGGTCAGCATCAGCACCTGGGCCTTGCCGCCGTACTTGTTGACCTTCTCCGCGAACAGCTTCGACATTCTGACGCTGTCCGCGTAGTTGCCGGCCTTGTCGGTGTTGTCGCCCCAGACCATCTGCATCGGGATCTTCGTCAGCTTCTTGAACTCCTCGAGCGGTACGTAGATGGGACCGAACCCCGTCGTCGTACTCCGGGACCCTCGCCCTCCGGGTAGACATAGCCGACGTTCTCGTACATCACGATTCCGGCCAGGTTGTTCGTCTTGAGCCCCGTTAGGATGGCGCGCATGCCGCCGGCGGAATTGGTGAGCGCGACGCTCGGACCGATCTTGTCCATCAGCTTCGCCGCGGCGTCCGACTGCATCTGCGCGTTCTCCACCGTGTCGAACTCGACGTAGCGCGCTCGTGATGCCTGGTTCCAGGCTTCGGGGTCTTTCGTCGGGAACTGCACGCCCTCGAACCAGTTCGGGTACTTGGCGCCGAACCGCCAGGCGGTGAAGTTGCCTTGATCCCGCGCGAGGCCCGGCTTGTAGGTGTATTCCGCGCAGCCCCAGTTGGCGCGGCCGACGCGTGGACCGTCCCAGATGTACACCGGGTAGCCGCGGCGCAGGAAGATGCTCTGGTAGCCCTCGCCGCCGTCCCAGCGATTGAGCCACGCCGTCGCTGCGGCGCTGTGCCACATCACCAGGTTGATCCGGCGCGGGTTCACGGGAATCTGGTAATCGACGTAGCCGTGATCGCAATGCAGCGATCGTGTGTCGGGCTCGCCGAGGACCGTTCCGCCCACCGCGAAGGAGCCTTGCTTCTGGATCGTGAGGGGCGCGCGCGTTTCCTGCCGCCGGCCCTGCGCCGCCAGGTAACCGGTCGCGAGGACGGCTATCGCGCCACCCGCCAGAAGGCTCACACCCACATCAGAACAGCGACGCTGCATCTCACTCATGGCACAGGGAACGGTCGCCATCTAGTTCGGCGGGAGCAGGTAGCCGTGGTTTTTCATGCTCGTCTCGGGATACTGCGTGCACGTGATGCAGTCCGGCCAGTAGTGTTCGGGGACGCGCCCGCTGACCGGGTTCTTGTAGTGAAACCACATCGGCAGAATTGACGGCCAGACGATCATGTCGCCGGTGCCGCCGCGGAAACCCCGTTCGCGCTCACCGAGCTTCGTGAGAGGAATGTCGGGCGGGTAGTCGTTGGACTGCGCCGCCGGCCGGCGCGCGGCGGCCGGATCGGGATCCTTCGCCGACGACCAACCCCCTTCGTACGTCGGCGACGAGAAGTAGTGTTCGTCGATCGTGACGCTCCACAGCTTCCACACGCCGTCTTCGAGAACGACCTGATCGTGATACATGCCGCCCCCGAAGCCCATGGCCCGGGTGCGGCTCGAGGCCGGCTGGAACAGGCGCGAGCGAATGGACGCGGAGCGCCCGTCGGCGGCGACCAGGATCACCGGCTGAGTCCGCCAGTGGAGGGGCAGCATCACCCTGGGCCGGGAGCCTGGCGGCGGCGATGTCGCGTCGCGCGCGATGATGCGCTCGCGCCCCACGTAGACGCCGCTGAACGGAACCTCCTTGGTGCCATGCTTCGCGAACAGCTTCCCGAGCGGCCCGAAGTCGAGGTCGTCGAGGTAGTCGCCGTAGGCGGAATTCATGTTTTCGGCGCCATCCCAGGCTTTCGAGACGGCAAGCCGCCGCTCGGCTTCCGTGATGCGCGCGTCCAGATCGCCAGACGGCGCGGCATGAGTGGGGGCCGCCGGGGCCGGCAGCAGACGCTCGAGGCCCACGGTCTTCGCGCCTGAAGGCAGGCTCACGGGCTTCCCGGTGGAGGGGTTTGGTGCGAAGAAGACCGGGATGGCTCCGGCCGTCATCACGTCGGACGCTGGTACGGACCGGTCAGGTGCGTGCTCTTTGGCCGGCGGCGGATCGACGATCTGGCTCTTCGCCCAGCCCTGCGCGTAGTCGGTCTTCAACACCGGGAAGATCCGCATCTCACGGATTCGCCAGATGTCGTTCTGCTTCACGTACCGGTTCTCGAAGACGGCCAACGTGTAGAACGCCGTCCCCTTGTCGGCCTCGCCGAGCATGCCGAACTCGAGGCCGCGGGCTCGCGCTTCCATCCCACCTGGCTCGATGGCCACGGTCATGTCGAGTTGCATGAGCTCGTTCAGCTGGCCGTGTTTCAGGCCGGCCGGGCCGCTCCGCTCGAGCGCGCGGCGGATGCTCTTCGGACCGTCGTAGACGCCGGCGCTGGCGATCGAGAGGGCGCCATCGGCCGCGAACAAGTCGGTCACGTCGTCCCACATCTTGCGGTCCATGTAGTAGCCGTAGGCGTTCTGCAGGTTGCGGACCTTGTCCTCGTCGTTCATGACGGCGACACGCTGTTCCAGGGCGGCCAGCACCTTCGACGCATCCATATCCGCTTTCCGCATCGCCGACGCGGGCAGATCGGGGACAGGGATACCGGTCTCGTCCGGCGTGAAGTGGTACGGGACGATCTTCTGGTCCTCGTCGATGTTGCGCCAGCCGGTCGCATAGGGCCCCGCGAACATCGGGTTGTAGCGCATGCGGGAGATCTTCCACACGCCGCGCTCGCGCACGTACTCGTTCTCGAAGATGCCGGCCGCCCACTCGGCTTTCACGCCGAGCTGGCCCGTCATCGAGAATTCCCACCAGCGGCCCTTCGCGCTCTGCCCGTCGGCCGAGACGTTGATCAGCGGCCGCAGGATCATCTGCGTGTGCAGGCTGCCGGGCTTGAGGCCGTGCGTCCCCTCGCCGAACCTGGTGAGGAAGTAGCTCTGGATGGCTTCGCGTCCCTGGGCTTCGTCCTTGCCGTACGAGAGCCGGGCGTTGTCGGCGAACAGCGCCGCCATATCGGTCCACAACCCGAACTGCGAGTACTGCGCGTACATCTCTTGGAGCCGCTTGACGGTTCGCACCGACTCCGCGCGCTCGACGTTGTACATCAGCCGGAGGACGCGATCGCTGGAGTCGCCGGCGACGACCACGTCCAGCGCGCCGGGCACGCCGAACGCAATGACCAACGCAAGCCCACGGGATGTCAGGCGGCGGAACGGGAACACAGCGGTCATCGGGGCCTCTCAACGCTCACGAAATACCGCGACACTATACCTCTTGCCGGCGCCAGCGCGGATGAATCGCCAAAACGCTTGCGGCCTTCTCGCAGCGCCAATAGCGACCGTACTCGATGCTTTGGTAGCCGTACGACGATCAACGCAGAGCACGCAGAGCACGCCGAAACGCTCGGCCTGCCTCGGCAGGCCGCCCGCGTCGAGCGCTTCGCAGAGCGGTCACACTCAGTCGTCTCTGCGGACTCTGCGTGCTCCGCGTTCTACGTTGTCGTCGCGGTAATTGGTACTGATTCTGATTCTGGAAAGACAGCCACTAATCCACGAGTCTACTTTGCTGCGCTGAAGACCACTCGTCCGCCGACCATCGTCAGCGTCGGCCTGATGTGCTTGATCTCGGCTGCCGGCACGGTCATGTAATCACGGTCGAGCACGACGAGGTCGGCCTGTTTGCCGACTTCGAGCGAGCCGAGCGCGTTCTCCTGAAAGAACAGATACGCGTTCGAGCGCGTGTGCGCGATCAGCGCCTCCTCGCGAGTCAGCGTCTCGTCGAGCACGCGGTTGCCGCCGACGTCGAGGCCGCTGACCACCCAGCCGAGGGTCACGAACGGACTGTAGTGCGACACGATCGTCGCATCCGTGCCGAGGCCGAACACGATGCCGCTGTCGGCGATCTTGCGAAGCGGCATGTGGGCCCCGGCCTGCATCGCGGCGCCGTGGACGCCGAGCGTCATGCCGAGCGCTTTGGCGCGGGCGATGTTGATCGGCGAGATGTCGTAGACGTGGCCCATCGTCCAGCGCAGACGATCGATGCGTTGGGTCTGGTTCACCTTCTCCAGCGTGTCGAGCAGGTCGGTCACGGCGTTGTTGTTGATCACGTGCTGGTGGACGTGCCAGCCGGCGCGCGCGGCCGCGCTCGCGAGCGTGCCGTACTCGCGCATGATCGCGGCGGGCCAGGGGTCCTTCCTCGGCGCCAGATCGAAGAACGGCCCGTAGAGCACCTCGCCGAGGCCGAAGATACCGAACTGGCCGTCGAACTGGTTCGGGCGGCTGCGCTCGATCAGCGCCGCGGCCCTGGCCGCCGACGCCGGGTCCGTCGCATTGAACGGCAGCGTCTCCCAGAGCCGAAGCGGCAACGGCTCTTTCGCCGCACGAGCGGCCAGGAAATCCGATTGGCCCAGGCTGTAGACGCCCGTGAGCCCGGTCGAATTGAGCTCGTGCATGAAATCCGTGAGGTTCTGCTCGCGCTGCGCCGGTGACGTCCGCGACATCGCGTCGTACAGCGCATAGGGCGGCTGGAACGACACGAGGCCGGTCGCGTTGCGGCGCGCGCCGTCGGCCGGGTCCAGCCCGACGGCCTTGAGCGCCAGGCTGTTGGCGTAGACGACGCTGTAGCCCTCCTGCACGAAGAGCGGATTCTTCGGCGCCACGCCGTCGAGTTCCGCCAGCGTGAACCCGCCCGGCGCGTCGGCGAACTGTCGCGGCGTCCAGCCGCCCTGCACCATGATCCAGTCGCCGGGCGACAGGCTCGCGGCCTTCGCCGCCAGAATCCTGAGCGCTTCGCGGCGCGAGTTGACGCCCTCGAAGCGAGACTGCTGGTGCCAGGTATCGGCGCCGCGCGTGAAGTGGAAGTGGTTGTCGATGAGGCCCGGGATGACGGTCGCACCCGCGACGTCAATGGTCTTGGTGTCGCGGCCCGCGTAGCGCGCCATCTCCGCGCTCGTTCCGCGCGCCACGATACGACCGGCGTCGATCGCGAGCGCCTCGACGACGCGGAAACCCGCGTCGACCGTCAGGATTTTGCCGTGGGTGACGATGGTGTCGACGTTCTGCTGGGCGAGCGCCGGAATGGTCTCGAGCGCGGCGAGGATGCCGATGAGAGCGACCAGGCGCTCGAGCTTCGTGAGAGTGCTATCCGGCATATTCATGACATTCACGTCCGGTCAGGAGCCCGCGCGGTGAGACGGCGCATAACCGGAGCACTGGATGACCGGCAATCGCGGGTACTTCGGGAATGTGGCGTCGGACGCCGAGAGCTGACACAGATAGAAGGGCGATCGACGCGCCGACTCCACCCGCCGCGCGTGCTGGCAGTCCGCGCACAGCCCCACGGCGCGTCGCTCCCGCTCCCGTTCCGCGAGCTGATCCACGCTGAGGCTACGTCGGTCCTACCGCGTCTCGGCGCGCCGCTTGTCCTCGGCACGCGAGCCGGAGAGGAGGTTCTTCATCGCGTAGTTCCCCTCGTGGCACGCGTATTCGTAGAAGCCGTAGCGCTCTTCGCGCGGAATCGGCAGCCGCACGGTCCACGGCGCGGCGTAGACCTTCGGGTCGTTGATCGTCATGCGGTAGTCGAGCGTGTGCGCGTCGGCCAGCGTAAACCGTTCGATCAGCACGCCCTCGTCCGACAGGGGCTGTCCGTTGACGAGCGACTCGGGCTTGATGTTGCGGGTCTCGACGACGAGGACATCGCCTTCCCAGTGGCCAACCGACGTGCCCATCCAGGTCTTGATCTTTGCGCCGATGTTCTTGCGGCCGTCCGTCGGGATGACGCGCGTCTCGTGGATCATCTCGTTCTGGAACGCGAGCCAGCCCGGCCCCTGTACGATGCGGCTGCCGGAGTTGTAGATCTTCGGCGTGATCGAATTGAGCACGCCGGTGCTGATGCAGCGATCGTAGTTGCTGCGATCGGTAGTCCAGTCGGCTTCGACGCCGTTCAGCTGGTAACGGCGGCCGGCCTGCGCCTGCTGACGCTGCTCGGCCGCGGCCTGGGCCGCGGGCGTCAACGCGGGGACGCGTCCGTCCGGCGGGTCGATGACGTACGAGGACACGCGGCTGACGCCCTTCGCGCGCTCGAGCCAGTGCGGCGGCGGCGAGACGGCGCCGCCGACGGTGCCAAACCTCGCCTCGAACTCCTCCCCGCGTTCCAGCGTGAAGTCGAAGCTGTTGTCGTTGGCCACATTCTGGTCGCGTTGCGCGACGCGCTGCTTGAACTCCTCGTCGGTCAGCCGGTACCGCGTGCCGGCCGCCTGCGCGCGCTGCATTGGAATGCCCTGCAGGTCGTTGGCGTTGTAGGTGCCCTGGAGGTTGGGCTCGCCCCACGGCATCTTCGGCACCTTGTAGCTGCCGAGCGCCGGTACGCCCCCCTCGGGCGTCATGACACCGGGCGAGTCGACGCGGCCCTGGCCGGACACACCGATGGTCGTGAGGATCGCGGCGCTGACCAGCGCCGTCAGGGCTCCAACAACGAGACGTTTCATATGCGCTCCCTCAGCGGGTTCACTCAGCACGGCCCGCCCTGCGTCCCTATGAGTTTACCCCCGACGCGTTCTTGGTATACTCGCCCGCATGATGACCAGACTACACACCACCGTTCGCTTCTTCACGCTGACGGGTATCGCGACGGGCATCGCGTGCGTGGGATTGGTCACGATCGGCGCCCAGGGGCCGCGGCGCGAAGCTTCGACCTCCCGCCCCTACGTCGTCGGGAAGAACGCGTTCGGCCAGCCGAATCTCGAGGGCACCTGGTCGAACGACAGCATCACGCCCTTGCAGCGGCCCGCGGCGTGGGCCGGCAAGACGTCCCTCACCGACGCCGAGGTCGAGCAGCTCAAGAAGGCGAGTGCGAAGCTTGAAGAGGGCGGCGACGCCCTGTTCGGCGACGAGCTCATCATCGATGCCCTCGAGGGCAAGCAGCAATCCGCCTCGCACGACACCGAGACCGGCAACTACAACGGCTTCTGGCTCCCCAACCGTGACATCGACAACCGGACCTCGCTGATCATCGACCCGCCGGATGGCCGCATTCCCCCCGAGACGCCGGAAGCGCAGGCGCGGCGCGCGGCGGCGGCCGAGCAGCGCCGGCTCCATCCGGCCGATGGCCCCGAGAGCCGCGGCCTGAGCGAGCGGTGCCTCACCTTCGGCGTCCCGCGGTTCCAGGCGGCCTACAGCAGCGTCTATAAGATCGTCCAGTCGCCGGACCACGTCGTCTTCCTGATGGAGACCATCCACGAGGCCCGCGTCATCCCGATGGACGGCCGTCCGCACGTGTCGGATTCGATCCGGCAGTGGATGGGCGACGCGCGCGGCCACTGGGAAGGCGACACGCTCGTCGTCGACACGAAGAACTTCTCACCCAAGACCGCCTTCATGGGCGTGTCGAACAATCTGCACCTGGTCGAGCGCTTCACGCGCATCTCGGCCAACACGCTGCAGTACGACGCCACCATGAGCGATCCCACGACGTGGACGCGCCCGTGGACGGCGCGGATCCTCTTCAAGCAGACCCGTGAGCCGCTGCTCGAATATGCCTGCCACGAAGGGAACATCGGGCTGTTCGGGATTCTCTCCGGCGCCAGGAAACAGGAAGCCGACGCCGCGCTGCGGTAACGCCAAAATCCTCGCGCCCTGGGCTGACGTTTAGAGCGGTTTTCGTATCGGTGTAGCGCCGGTCCTTAGTTCTTTGTCCCTTGTTCTTGGTCCGTCCTCTGTCCTTGGTCCACGGTGCGCCAGAGCGGGTGCACAGACGCGCGGACGCTTGGACGATGGACCAAGAATGGACCACGCACCAAGACCCAACGACCTGGGACTCGTGGCTACGCCGATCTGAAAAGCGCTCTAAAGACCCGAGGCCTGCTCCTATGCGGGAATGTGGACGTCTGAGTATGGCGGCCGCATACTTATCATCGTCCCTGAGATTGCTGGGACTTCATGTGCACCCAGGATTTCTCGTTCTCGAGGCAGTAATAATCCAGCAGCTCGCTGTCCAGCACTAGTGGCTGCGTCAGCTTGACCGTCCAGGGCTCGGTGTAGAACTTCGGATCGTCGATCGTCATTTCCACTTCGAGCGTCCCGAAGTTCGGGCGGCGAATCCTTTCGGTCAGCTTCGCGGCGCTGCCCAGGGGATTCCCGCGTGCGTCGAGCCACAGATCGTCCTTGAATCCGATCGTCTGCACCTCCAGCGTGTCGCCGTCCCACTTCGCCGTCGAGTAGCCGTTCCAGGTCGGGTTCGGGTCTGAGGGCAGGGGCCGTCCGTCCGTGAAGATCTGCCGGTATTGCATGTTGCGCTCGGTCAGGATGATCACGCGATCCGGAGACTGGAAGATCCGCTTGTAGTAGTCGTCGGTCCAGATGCGCGGCGCCCCGCGCGGCATGCAGTGGACGTTCGGATCTTCGTCCTGTGCCGCCGTCCGTTTCCTGACCAGGTCAGCCACACCCGGCTGGTAGGGAAGGCTGCCCGGCCGGCTGGCGGCGATGTTCATGAACTCCCGCGCGAGTTGAAAGTCGTTGCAGCGCGCGCCGCACTTGGCGGGGGTGTCCCAGCCCCACATGCCGCTCAGGTCAGGTCGCCCGTCCGCGGTGCGTGGCGCGGGAGCCGACATGTTCGGCTGGCCGTCCGCCGTGCGCGGCACGCCCGCCGTCGGGTAGTTCAACCACTGGGCCGAGACGACGAATGGCAAGGCGGCGACCACGCACGCCGCGGTACCGAGCAGACGCAACCCGATCGCCATAGGCGACTTCCCCCTTCACAGCTACGGCCAGTATACGTTGCGGCGGGAAACACGAAGCCGCGCCGCTCGGCGGCAGCGAGACTATTCGACGATCAGCCGATATCCGTCGCCGTACGCCTTGCGGATGTAGGTGGGGTGGCGGGGATCGGGCTCCAGCTTGTGGCGCAGCCGGAGGATGAAGTTGTCCACCGTGCGCGTGAGGGGCGCGTCCGCGTAGCCCCACACCAGGTGGAGCAGCTCGTCGCGCGTCACCACGTGGCCGGCCCGTTCGGCCAGGCAGTGCATGATCTCGAACTCCCGGTCGGTCAGCTCCACGCGCTTCGCGCCGCAGTACGCGTGCAGCCGTCGGAAGTCGATGACCGTGTTGCCGAGTCGCAGCTGGTCGACGGGCGGCTTGGTCCGGCGCAGGACCGCGTGCACCCGCGCCAGCAGTTCGTCGAGGGCAAAGGGTTTCGTCACGTAGTCGTCGGCGCCGAGGGTCAGTCCCCGGATGCGGTCCTCCTTCTGCCCGCGGGCCGACAGGATGATCACCGGGACGCGCGTCGGGCACTCGTTGAGCGCCCGGCAGATCTCGAAGCCGTCCGCGCCGTTCGGGAGCATCAGGTCGAGCAGGAGCAGATCCGGCATGAACCGCTTGACCGACGCGAGCGCGTGGCTTCCGTCCTCGCACGTTTCGACGACGAACCCTTCATACTCCAGGTTGTCGCGGAGCAGCCGGGCGATTGACTTGTCGTCTTCGATAATCAGGATACGCTTGGCCATCTGCAGACCTTCTCCGGACACGTTCAGGCGCTGCGACGGCGGCCGACCGGCAGCGTGACGTCGACGTCGGTTCCCGTGCCCAGCTGGCTGTGCACGTCGATCCGGCCTCCATGGCTCTCGACAATGCGTTTCGCGATCGCCAGGCCGAGGCCGCTGCCGCTGACGGTGACGTTGCCGCCCCGATAGAAGCGTTCGAAGACGCGTGAGAGATCCGTGCGGGCGATTCCGGTTCCCCGATCCCGGACGGTCAGCGTGACGCTCCTGGCGGTGGCCGTGCCCGTCACCGTCAGGTGCTTCTCCTTCGCCGAGTATTTGATCGCGTTGTCCACGATGTTGGTGAGCACCTGAATCATCGCGGGCCGATCGACGCAGACCTGCGGGAGATCGGGCGGCACCTCCACGACGAGACCGAACTCCAGGTTGGCCAGCACCGGCCGGAATCCCTGCAGCGCGTCCTCGACCAGATCGGCCGGCTCGACGTCGGCGAGCGACAGCGCCGCCGGGGAGCTGCTGTAGCGCGCGTAGGTCAGGAGGTTGTCGATCGAGCCGCCGAGACGGGATGCTTCCACAGACAGCAGGCCGGCGTACTCCTGCACGGTCTTGGGCGAGGTGTAGCGGCCGTTGGCGAGGGTGTCGCCCACAAGCCGGATGAACGCCACCGGCGTCTTCAGCTCGTGCGTCACCGCGGCGACGAAGTCAGATTTCATCGACGCCAGCGCCGCGCTCTCCCGGTCGGCGCGGACCGTCAGGACGAGCGCCAGGAGGCTCGCGCCGGCCGCGATCGAAATCAGGAAGAACATCCGCCGCGCGCCCTGGAGCGTCGCGAGGAGCGTCTGGTCTGGCATCGACCGGACGTGCACCGTCCACTCGCGGTCGCGCACCGGCTGCGAGGCAATCGACCTGACAAGCGCACGGTCGATGAACAGCAGCGGGAACCGGTGGTGCAGATCGCCCGCGCCGTCGGGTTCGACCGGTGTCGACGTGACCGCCCGCCCCTCGTCGTCCGACACCGAGATCGACAGGCCGCCGGGGCTGCCGCCCATCTTCTCCACCTGCTTGACCAGCGGATCGAAGTACTGGGCGTGCACCCACGGCATGTTGACCGTGAACGCCATGAACCCGAGCAGCTGGTGCGGCGGGCTCGACGCGAAGAGGGCGTGCGCGACCACCTGGTACGGGGTGCCGTCGATCGGGCTTTCGAGCACGAGAAACGGCGAGGCGGCGGTCGCCTGCTCGCGCACGGCGGCCACGAGCCCGGCCAGTTCGGCCGGATCACGGACGAGCACGACAGGAAACGGATCGTCGGAGGACGGGCGCGTGTCCCACGGCGGCGGCCGGTCGGCGCGGTTGAACGCGTACGTCGTGCCGTCGCCCTGTGAGCCTTGTGAGCCCTGTGGGCCCCGTGGGCCCCGGCGATGTTCGGCGCGCTTCCACAAGACGAACGATTCCGGGTACGGGAACAGGGCGAACGCGCGGGCGGTGACCTGGAAGAGGCCGTACGGCGGATCCTCGTCCAGCACCGCCGTGTTGAACGGCACGATGGCCGTGATCCAGGCGCCCTTCATGTCGGCGCTGAGCCTCGCGCGCACGAGCGCGAGCGCCTCGTTGGCGCGCCGCTCCAGGAGCAGGTTCGTGCCGCTCCGCCACTCGCGGGTGGCCACGTAGCCGAATGACACCATCGCCACCGTCGCTGCGAACATCGCGACGACGAACGTCATGACGGTCGGGAGGCGGACGGCGCCGTCGGTCACGCGCCGCCTGCTGAACGGCAGGTGCCGGCGAATCCGCTCGAAGGCTTCGGCTTGGGCGGAGGCGGATCCGGCCTGGATCATCGAAGGATCTCGCGTTCGCGGTAATAGCGGGCCGCGCCGGCGTGCAGCGGGATCGGCGTGGCCGGCGCCTGCTCGGGATCGATGAGCGCGGCCTCCTCGTGGTCGCGCGCCAGCGCCGGCAGCTGTGCGAAGAACTCGCGCGTCAACTGGTACACGAGTTCCTCTGAAAGATCGCTGCGACAGACGAGCAGCCACTCCAGGCCGAGCGTCTCGACCGGCCGGCTCTGACCCGGGAGCTGGTTGGCGGCGACTGTGACCGGCCTGAAAAACGGGCGGGTGCCGCGCAGCCGGTTGATCACGGCGCGGTCAATCGGCAGCAGGCGGAGCGGGACGGTCTGGCTGAGCTCGCGGGCCGCGGTCAGCATGACCGGCTTCGCGCTGAACACCGCGTCGATCTCGCCCAACCCGAGCTTCGCCACGATCTTGTCGGTGGGCTGGAAGATCGGCTGCACGTCGTCGTAGCTCATGCCGTAGGCATCCAGCAGGATCCGAGTCGAGAACTCGCCGGACGTTCCCTTCGCGATGACGCCGACACGCCGGCCCTTCAGATCCCTGATCGACCGGAAGGGGCTGTCGGCCCTGACCAGCACGTAGAGGTTGTTGACCCACAGCACCGCAATCGCACGCAAGTTCTTGTGCGGATACTTCTTGTCCTCGATGCCGCGGCGGTACGCAAGGTACACGACGTCGGCCTGGGCGAGGCCCAGATGCCCCTGCCCGCCGTCCACCGCGGACACGGCGACGACGGCGCCTGGCGTCGTCTGCAGGTCGATGTGGGTCTGGGGCAGCGCGCTGTTGAGGCGCTGAATCAGATCGTTGGTGAACTCCGCCGCCGTGCCGGACCACAGCGTGAGCTGCTGCGGCCGCGAGGCCGCGGACCCCGACGAGCAGGCGGTGGCGCACAGCGAGACCAGCAGCGCCGCGGCTGCGCCGTGACGACGCCGGAACCGCAAACGGGATGACGTCGTGGTCACGGAGCTCTCCCCCCAGCGAAGGCGGGATTATACGGGAATTTGAACCGTTCGCGCGTGTCCCGGGAGCCCCAGGGAGGCGATGACAATTGATGACAAATGCGGCGTCTCCGGCCCGCGTGCCGCCGCACATAATGCGCAACGCTGCGGGTGACGTGTGTTCACACCCTAATTTCACGGTCAACACCATGCGAATCAAGCTCGGACGATGGAACCTGATGCTTCGAACCCCGACCGCCGCTGTCGCGATTGGCGCCGTGTGGCTCGCGTACGCCGCGGTTGTTCCCGGACGCGCGGCGTCGGCGCAGGCGCCCCTGCCGTCGCCCCCGCCAGCGAAACGGGTCCCCGTCTTCGAGGTGGACCCGTCGTGGCCGAAGCTGCCGAACAACTGGGTCGTCGGTCACGTCGCATCGGTGGCCGTCGATAGCCGCGATCACGTCTACCTGCTGCACCGTCCGAATACGATCCCGGAGGATCGCCGGAAGAGCGCGGCGCCGCCGGTGCTGGAGTTCGACGCGGCCGGGCAGTTCGTGAACGCGTGGGGCGGACCCGGATCGGGCTACGACTGGCCGGACAGCGAGCACGGCATCGCCGTGGACTACAAGGACCACGTGTGGATCGGCGGCAGCGCCCCGGTCGCACCGTCGCTTCGGAATCTCGACGACGACATGCTCCTCAAGTTCGACACCAAGGGAAAGTTTCTGCTGCAGATCGGCGGCAGGACGGCCAGCAAAGGCAACGCCGACACGAAGAGCGTGCACCAGTCGGCGGACGTCTTCGTGTGGCCCAAGACCAACGAGGCCTTCGTCGCGGACGGCTACGGGAACCGCCGCGTGATCGTGTTCGATGCCGATACCGGCGCGTTCAAGCGGATGTGGGGCGCGTTCGGCAACACCCCCGTTGATGTGGTGCCCGCGCCACGGGGAGGCGGCGCCGCCGCCGCCGCGCCTGCTGGCGGCGCGAACGCCGGCGGCCGCGGGGCCGCACCCGCCGGCGGCGGCCGTGGTGCCGCGCCCGCGCCGGTGCTCGACACCGACGGCCTCGGATCGGGGCAGTTCGGCGGGCCGGTGCACGCCGTCAAGGTCTCGAACGACGGGCTGGTCTACGTGGCCGACCGTCCGAACCGCCGAGTGCAGGTCTTCACGCCCGACGGGAAGTACGTGACGCAGACGTTCGTCAATCGATCCGGGCCGTCGCCGCAGTCGGCGGCCGGACTCGCGTTTTCCCCCGACGCGCAGCAGCAGTTCCTCTACGTCGCCGACTACGGCAATTCGCACATCGCGGTGCTCGATCGGAAGAGCCTGCAGGTCCTCTATCAATTCGGGGAGCGCAGCGAGAAGCCGGGCGACTTCCAGGGCCTGCATCACCTGGCGATCGATTCGAAGGGCAACCTCTACACCGGCGAGGTCGCGCCGGGCGCGCGCGCGCAGCGATTCGTGTTCAAGGGACTCTCGGCGACGCTGCCGCCCAACGCGTTCACGCCCCAGAGCAGCGGTCCGCGTACGTTTCCCGCGCCCGGCCAGGCGCGCGGCGGCTATCCGCCGTGGACGAGCACGATGGCGACGCCGTACCGCATGATCCCGAACTGGCCGCGGCTCGGCGACATCAAGCCCGGTGCGGCCATCGGCATCATTCCGGATGGGAAAGGCGGCACCTGGCTGCATCACCGATCGGAGCCGCCGATCCTGCACATCGACGCCTCGGGCGCCGTCGACAAGCGCTTCGGCGACGGCATGTTCGTGCAGGCGCACGGATTCTGCCAGGACCGCGACGGCAACTTCTGGGCGGGCGACAGCGGCCCGTTCCAGGACAACCCTGCGACGAAGGGCCGGGGCTTCCAGCTGTTCAAGTTCAGCCCCGACGGGAAGGTGCTGTTGTCGCTCGGCAAGGCCGGCGTGTCGAAGGCGGGTACCGATACGTTCATCGGACCAACGGCCTGCGCGATCGCGCCGAACGGCGACCTCATCGTGGCGGATGGCCACTGGCCGCGGCCGACCGACGCCCAGCAGGACGGCGATCGGCTCGTGCGGCTCAAGACGGACGGGACGTTCGTCGCGTCGTACGGAAAGATGGGCCCCGCGCCCGGCGAGTTCATGGGCCCGCACGCGCTCGCGTTCGATTCGCAGGGCCGGCTGTTCGTGGCGGATCGCTCGAACAACCGCGTCCAGATCTTCGACCGCAACATGCAGTTCGTGGACGAGTGGCGCCACTTCGGCCGCCCGAGCGGCATCGCGATCTTGAGAGACGACACGCTCATCGTCGCGGATTCGGAGTCCAGCCAGTTCATCGGCGGGCCTCCGCAGGCGCCCGAGGGCGGCGGCAACATGGTGCGGAATCCCGGGTGGGGTAATGGCATCCGGATCGGCAGCGCGAAGGACGGATCGCTGCGCTACTACGTCCAGGGCACACGGCCGGAAGGCATGGGGGCCGACAACGTGGGCAACGTGTTCGCGGGGCTGACCGGGGCGTGCGATGCGAGCCCCTCCGGGGGCTGCCTGCAGAAATTCGTGAAGCAGTGATCGAGGAGAAACAGAGATGAATCGCACTCCGCTCGCAGCCGTCTGCGTCCTGCTCACGCTGTCGCAGGCCGGCACCTCCGCGCAGGGCGGACAGCCGCCAACGCTCGCGACCGACATCACCGCCGCCGAAGTTCAGGCCGTGCTGAACGCGCCCACCGGGGGCGGGGATCGGCAGATGAAGGTCGTGGACATGGGCAAGTACAACGTCAGCGTCGGCGTCCTGCACCGCGGCAAGACGACGCCGGGCGCGCCGGTGGGCGCGATCAACCACGAGCACGTGACCGAGGTGTACTACGTCATCTCGGGATCCGGGACGCTGCTGACGGGCGGGACCGTGGACAACGCGAAGCCGCTCCCCGCGGACGGCGAGATCGTGAAGGTCGCGGTTGGTGCCAGCAACCAGGGAACGTTCCGCCAGGCCGCACAGACACGAAAGGTCGGCCCTGGCGACATCGTCATCATCCCGGCCGGCGTCTATCACGGCTTCACCGACGTCGCCGATCACGTGGACTACGTGTCGGTCCGGCCGGATCCCGATCATGTGCTGCCGGCCGGGTATGTGCACCCGCTCTTGAAGAAGTAGTGACAAGGAGGGACTAGTGGTCTTGGCAACTCTCGGTCGTCGCGCATGCCTCATCGTCGTGCTGAGCCTCATCCCGGCATCCGTCCTGGCGCAGGGGACCAGCACGGCCACCATCACCGGCATTGTCCGGGACTCCTCGGGCGGCGTGCTGCCTGGCGTGACCGTTGAGGCCACCAGCCCGGAACTCATTGAAAAGGTTCGCTCGACCATCACCGACGAACGCGGCCAGTACCGGTTGCCTGAACTGCGGCCCGGCGGTTACGCCGTCACGTTCTCGCTGACCGGCTTCTCGACGCTCAAGCGCGATGGCCTCGAACTGCGCACCAACTTCACGGCGCAGGTGGACGTCGAGCTCAAGGTCAGCCAGGTGGAGGAGACGATCACGGTCTCGGGCTCCACGCCGCTGGTGGACGTGCAGAGCGCGACGCAGCAGCGCACGGTCTCACGGGAGGTGCTCGACACGGTGCCGACGGCGAAGAGCGTGCTCGGCATCGCCGCGCTCATTCCTGCCGTCGTCGAGCCCCCGAACTCCCAGGACGTCGGCGGCAGCAAGGGCGAGCGGTCGGTGCGCATCACCGTGCACGGCGGCAAGACGTTCGACTCGCGCCTGCTGCAGGACGGGATGCGATACAACGCGTTGACGCCCGGCATCGGCAGCCTCGAGGGCACGGGCCGCGGCTACTACGCCAACCCGCTGGCCATCCAGGAGGTCGTCGTCGACCTGGGCACGATGGGCTCGGCCGAGTACTCGCTCGGCGGCGCGCAGGTGAACAGCATCCCCAAGACCGGCGGGAACCGCTTCACCGGATCGTTCTTCATCGGCGGAACCGGCGAATCCCTCCAGAGCAACAACCTCGACGACGACCTCGTCGCGCAAGGCTTGACGTCGGTGAACAGCGTCAAGAAGGTCTACGACTACAACGGGGCGTTCGGCGGGCCCATCCTTCCTGAACGTCTGTGGTTCTACGCGGCGGCGCGGCGGTGGGGAACGACCACGGGTGTCGCCAATCTGTTTGCCGACCGGAGCGTCGCCGACTTCCTCTACACGCCGGATACCGGAAATCCGATCGAGCCTGTGGAGACGGACAGGGGAGTCGGCTTCCGCCTCACCTACCAGGCGACGTCGAAGGACAAGTTCAGCTTCTCGTGGGACAAGCAGCGTAACTTCCAGGATCAGCTCACGGGACAGCTCGAGACCGGCACCATCAAAAACGAAGCCAACGCCGGCTACTGTCAGCGGCACGAGGTCATGCAGGGCTCCTGGAGCCGGCCGCAATCGAACAGCATTCTGTTCGACGCCGGCGTGACCGTGAGCAAGTTCAACTTCGGCGGCTTCGGCGAGGACGTCTTCCTGTCGGACTACGAAGGCTGCGGCGGCGGCATCCAGGACAACGTGTCGATCAACGACACGGGCCTCGGCTTCACCTACAACGGCGTCGGCAACCGGACGATGAGCCTGTCGCACCAGTCGAACGGGCGCTTCAACGTGTCGATGCTCAAGGGCCAGCACAGCGTGAAGACCGGCGTCTTCTGGATGTACGGCCTCGGCGGCGGCCATCGCACGTACACCACCCGCGCGCCGACGCAGGTCAACGGTCTGCCGGTGTCGTACACGTTCGCCAGCGGCATCCCGCGGTCGCTGACGGAGTTTGCGTCGCCCAACTACACGGTCGACCAGCTGAACCCGGACCTCGGGCTTTACGTCCAGGACCAGTGGCGGATCAACCGCGTGACGATCAGCGCGGGAGTGCGGTTCGACTGGGTGCGTGAATCGGTGCAGGCCACCGAGGTCCCGGCCGGCGTGCTGGTGCCGGCCCGCTCGTTCCCGGCCCGCACCGACGTGCCGAACTGGAAGGACCTCAACCCCAGGCTGGGCGTCGTGTGGGATCCGACGGGCAGCGGGAAGACCGCGATCAAGTTCGGCATCAACCGCTACGTCCAGTCGAACACGACCGGCGTGGCACAGCTCTTCGATCAGGCCGCCGGCGCCGTCAACAGCACGACGCGCGCGTGGAACGACCAGACGTTCCCGGTCGGCGACCCGCGCCGCAACAACTTCCTGCCCGACTGCAACCTCGTGGCGACGACGGCCAACGGCGAGTGCGGCGCGATGGCCAACCCGCAGTTCGGCACCTACGTGCCGGTGAACTCGCCGGATCCCGAGTGGATCACGGGATGGGGCAAGCGGACGTACAGCTGGCAGACGTCGGTCAACGTCGATCGCGAATTGCTGCCCAACGTCGTCATGAACGTGGGCTACTTCCGCACGTGGTACGGCAACTTCATGGTGACCGACAACCTGAAGGTGACGCCGTCCGACTACAGCCAGTACTGCGTCACCGTGCCGGTGGATGCGCGGCTGCCGCTCAGCGGCCAGCAGCTCTGCGGACTCTACGACATCAACCCCAATAAGTTCGGCCAGGTGGACAACCTGATCACGCGGAACAACAACTACGGGAAGCAGGAGGAGATCTACAACGGCGTGGACATCAACTTCCAGGCGCGCTTCCCGCAAGGCGACGCTCGGCGGCGGCTGGAACGTCGGCAACGCCGTGCAGCTCGGCACCGCCGCCGGCGGCAGCGCCTCCGCGGGAACTGACACGTGCTATGTCATCGATTCGCCGCAGCAGCTGTTCAACTGCAAGGTTGACGTCCCGTATCAGAACCGGGTGAAGCTGAACGGCTCCTACATGTTCCCCTACGACATCCAGCTGGCTGCCGTCTTTCAGAGCAATCCCGGGGCGAACTACAGCGCCAATCGCACCTACACGCTGGCTGAGATCCAGGGGCTCGGACGTCCGCTCTCGGGCGGCCTGACGACGGTCGTCATCCCGCTCGTGAAGCCGCTGTCAGCGTTCGGTCCGCGCATCAACCAGTTCGACCTGCGCGCCAGCAAGATCTTCCGGGTGGACAAGCTGCGGATTCAAGCCAACGTCGACGCCTATAATCTGTTCAACGTCAACACGCCGGTCACGCTCTTTGGCACGTACAATGTGCGCTGGGGGCAGCCGACGCAGGTGCTCGACGGGCGCCTCGTGAAGTTCAGTGCCCAGATCGATTTCTAGGAGAACACGTGATGCGTAAAACGGTGTTGGTCAGCGCGGTGATGCTCGGTCTTTGCGGGCCGATGGCCTTCGCCCAGGGCGGCCGGGCCGGCGGTGAGGGACAGACCGTCATCCTCGAGAAGGCTCCGCTCGATCACGCGATCTCGATTCCGAAGGCAAAGCTCGCCGAATACTTGAAGGACATGGATGCGAAGAAGCTCCAGACCCTTCGCATGATCGAAGGCGGCAAGTTCAACGTCAATATCCGCCGGATCCGGAACGCCGAGACGGCACTGGTTCACCCCAAGACCGTCGACGTCTGGGTGGTGATCGACGGCGGCGGCACGTTGACGACCGGCGGCAAGGTCGAAAACGGGAAGATCGTCGGCGGCGAGTCGCACACGCTGAAGGTCGGCGATGTGGAGTTCATTCCAGCCGGCCTGCCGCACGGTGTCAGCGGCGTGAACGGCAACATCACCTGGCTCAACGTCCGGTGGGACACCGACTGGCCGGCTGACGCCAAGCTCGGGGCAGGCAACGCGCCCCCGGCAGCCGGTGCGGCGCCAGCCGGTGAGGGGCGCGGACGTGGACGTGGCCTGGCGGTGAAGGAGTACGCCCAGACCGATCATTCGGTGGCCATTCCGCTGGAGAAGCTGGACGCGTATCGCCAGGAGATGGAGGCGGCCAACTCGGGCACGCTGCGCATGATCGAGGGCGGACACTTCAACGTGAACATCCGGCGGATCAAGGCGCCATCGGTCGAGCACCACCCGACCACGATCGACACCTGGGTCGTGCTGGAAGGCGGCGGCACGGCGAACACGGGCTACGAGCTCAAGGACGGCAAGGCGGTGCCGGGCACGGGCGTGAACCAGAAGGTCACGGTGGGCGACGTGATGTTCATTCCGTCCAATTTCAATCACGGGTACTCGGCGGTCGACGGCGTCGTCGCCTGGCTCAACATCCGCTGGGACGACAACTACGCGAAGTAAAGATCCAGAACGATGTAGTGCAGGCCTTCAGGCCTGCCTGACAAGGCGGACCTAAAGGTCCGCACTACATTCGAATGAAAATGCTCCAACGGAGGAGATGCTCATGAGTGTCGGGCCAACGCATCGGTTCCCTGCGACTCTGGTCGCCGTGGTTGCTTCCATCGTCGCGGCTGGAGTGCTCGTTGTGGGACAGCAAGGCGAGCGCGGCGCTGGCGCCCCGCCCGGAGGCGGTGAAGGTCGCGGTCGCGGACCGGCGATGAAGCTGAGCGATCCCGTCATCACCGACCCCGCCATCCAGAACGGCGGGATCGATATGCACGCGCACCAGGATCCCGACAGCAACGGGCCGAGCTACGGTCAGGCCGCGCGGTCCGACGATGCCTTGGATCTGTACACGCGCGCCAAAGCCGCCGGCATGCGCGGCTTCGTCATCAAGGAACATCTCGATCAGAGCGCGGGGCTGGCCTACTACATGCGCAAGCTCCATCCCGATATGGAGTTCTTCGGCGGCGTCGGGTCGAACTTCACCACGGGTGCGAAGGTCAACCCGTGGTCGATCATCCACATGGCCGAGATGAAGGGCGGCTGGGGACGAATCGTCTGGATGCCGAGCTGGGACTCCGAGACCAGCTCGCACAGAGTGCGGAACTACATGACGACCCTGGCGCCCCGGCGCGCTCCGTACTTCGACCCGCCGTTCGTGTCGGTGGCGCGCTGTGCCGACGGCGGCCGGTTCTGGGCGAACTTCCCGAAGCCCTGCGACGGCGGCGAGCTGCTTCCGGAGGTGAAGGCGGCGATCAAGGTCATCGCGGAGACCAAGACACGCGACAGCAACGGCGATTTGATTCTCGCCACCGGCCACAATTCACCGGAAGAGGTCATGTTGATGATCAAGGAGGCGGTGAGGGTGGGCGTCAAGCACACCATCATCACGCACCCTCTCCTCGACGTCGTCGACATGACGCTGGCTCAGCTCAAGGAAGCGGTCGCGCTCGGGCCGGAAATCTACGCTGAGTTCACGTCGCAGTTCGGGAACCAGGACCCGGCGTCGCCGATGGTGAAACAGTACGTCGAGGGCATTCGCGCGGCCGGCGTCGACCACGCGTTCGTGTCGAGCGATACCGGCCAGATCAACTCGGTCTTCCAGCCCGATGCCCTCGCCAAGTGCGCGAAGGTACTGCGCGCGAACGGGTTCACCGAGCAGGAACTGGCGAAGCTGTTCAAGATCAACCCCGCGAAGATTCTGGGGCTGACACCTCCACAGTAGGCGGCCTCATGGCCGAGAACCTCATCGACAAGCTCGTTCCACACCAGGGCTGCGTCATCACGCGGAAGGGCGACGGGGTCGAGATTGCAGGCTCGGCCATGAACTGGGTGATGTCCGCCGCCGTCGCGCCACGTGTCTGCCGGCCGCCCTTCAGGTTCCGCGTTGTCGGAAAGACCGACTCGACCAACCTGAGGATGCACTTTCACAAGGGCGAGTTGATCTTCAACTGGGAATGCTCGGTCCGCGAACTCCGCGTCCACGATCCCGCGTCGGGCGAGCAGCATAGCCTCAAGGACAGGGGCTTCATCACCACGAACGAATGGCACGACATCGTGTGGGAGATTGCTCTCGATCGCATGCGTGTTCTGGTCGATGGCGAGGTCCGCTTCGAGGGCGAAGGGAATTACCGCGGCATCGAGTCCGCTCCGTTGCTCGTGATCGACTCGATCGCGGAGAAACCGACGGACAACTAGCGGCCGTAGAGGCGCAGCTCGGTGCCGTCGGGCAGCACCACCCGCTCGAGCCTGATGATCTTCTGGCCGTCGGCGAACTGATATCCGGTACCTGTGATCACGTCACCGGGCTTGACGGTGGTCTTGGTCCATCCGTTCGCCTCCATCCGGTTGATCGCGGGCCCGCCAACCAGCCACGTCTCGATCTTGCCGTCATCGGTCCGCACCTCGAGGGTGATCATCGGGTGCGGGTTCCCCCAGGCGAACTCCTTGATCGTGCCCTTCACCGTGACGAGCTGGGAGAAGCTCACCGGCCACGAGTGATGGGCGGACAGCGGGACTGCGGCGGAGACCAGCGCGAGAACGACGAATACGGGCACCACCAAGGACTTCATCGGATGCTCCTTCCTGCTGAAGGATTCTAGGTCATTTGTTGACGTTGTACGCCGGAACGATCCCGGCAGTCTTGAGCTGGATCGTATAGACGGCATCGCAGCCTGCAATGAACAGGGTTTTTCCGTCCGGACCGCCGAACGCCTCGTTCGTGGCACAGATCTGCCTCTTGGGCTCGCCGCCGTAGATCGGCAAATTGATGGTGCCGAGCAGCTTGCCCTCAGGCGACGTGATGCGGATGATCCCGGGGCCCGCGCCGCTGCTCGAGAAGACATTGCCCGCCTTGTCGGTCTTCTGGCCGTCGCCCATGCCGACGCCTTCGGTGAAGACCGTAAACGCGCCCAGCGTGCCGTCGGGGTTGACGGCATAACGCCTCATCTTGCGGCCCGAGGTGGACAGATACATCCACTTGCCGTCGGGCGAAAGCGCGATGCCGTTCGGCGTGCCGCCGAGATCGGCGCCGCTGAGCACGAGCGTCGTCTGGCCGTCTTTGATCCGGTAGATGCCGTTTTGCAGCTGCTTGTCGGGATTCCTGCCCGCGTCGCGCAGACCGAAATCATTGTCCGCGAGATAGACGGCGTCGTCCGCGGCGATGGCGATGTCGTTCGGGCCGCTGAACTTCTGACCGTTCATGCCGCTCGACAGCACCGTGCGGGTGCCGTCTTTTTCCAGGCGCATCAGCTGGCGGTCGTTATCGGCGCACCAGATCACGCGGCCCTGGTGATCCATGCCCGTGCAGGACGGACCAATGAGCAGCACATGACTGCGTCCAGCGCGGGTCTGCGTGCCGACATGGTCCGGATCGTTGCCGGTATAGCCGGCCTTCTCCATGAAGACGGAGACCTGCTTCTGCGGGGTGACCTTGTAGAGCACGTTGTCGAGCAGGCCGGCGAAGATCCAGTAGCCGCTCTGGCCGTCCGCAATCCAGAGCCCGCCTTCCGTGAGGCCGAAGCCGTTGGCAAGCTCGACGAGCCTGGCGTCGGGCGAGATGATTTGGTCGAGCGCCGGATCGGCCCTGGTGATCGAGAAGGGCTTGGCCTGGGGCGGAGGTCCGTCGCCGCGCATCTGCGGCTCGGCCGGGCCGCGCTGCGCCTGCGCGTTTGCGGCTGCGGCGCCGATCACGGCGAGCGCAATGGCGTGGGACCAGAAACGAGTTGTCTTCACGGGCAACCTCATCTTCAGCAGGATTCCTGAGCCGTTGATTCGCGTCGGGTAGTGTCGCACATCTCAAATCGGCAAGCATCCTGGACAACACGCGGGGTTACCGATTTCGTCGCTCGTGACCCACACTGTAATCCTGCCGACGACGCCGTGGGTCGAAGTCAAGTGGTCGCGCAGGATCGCAGACGGTACAGCCGTTGCGGGACGGCATCCATGCCCAACTTCCGCTCGGTGCTGACCGCCTGCCTGCTGGTCCTCGTCTCCCACATGGCGTTTGCGCAGGCGCCTCGCGCGTACTACGCCGACGATCTCGGCACCCTCGGCGGCACAGAACTGCTCGCCGCCGCGATGAACAACAACGGCGACATCGTCGGATACGGCACGACCGCCGATGGCGCGCGGCACGCGTTCCGCTGGACGCGCAGCAGAGGGCTCGAGGATCTTGGCTTGTTCGGCGGCGTGGAGTCGCGGGCCACAGGTATCAACGATCACGGCGACATTCTGGGCTTCTATTTCGACGACCAGTTCCGGACGCACCCGTTTATCCTGCCGGCCGGCGGCACGATCCAGCCGATCGCCGACGTGTTCCAGCCGAGCGGCCTTGCCGCGAACGGCTGGTTCACCGGCATGAGCGTCAACTCGCAGGCCTTCAGAGCGGTGCCCGGCGGAGGCATTCAGGAGCTCACCGCCGTCCTTGGCTTCGGCAGCGCCGTCAACGGCCGCGGCGATACGACCGGCTGGAGCTGGCACGAGGATCCCCAGACGAGCCAACCGACGGCATTTCGCTACTCGGATGCTGCCGGCTTCGTGGATCTCGGAACATTCGGCGGCGCCTGGAGCTATGCCTACGGCATCAATGCCAGCGGCACGGTCGTTGGCGAAGCGTCCACCGCAACGGCGGACGTCTGGCGCGCGTTTCGCGCGGTGCCCGGCAGCCCGCTGCAGGATCTTGGAACCTTGCTCGATAGCCCCCTGGCGACGGCGGCGGCCTACGGCCTGAACGATGCCGGCGACGTCGTCGGCCAGGCGGCATCGATCGACGGCTGGGGGCCGTTTCGCTACACCGACGGCGAGGGCATGGTCGATCTCTCGCGGCTGATTCCGATGGCCGCCCGCCGCAACGGCAAGCCCTACCTGGCGGCCGCGATCAACACGCGCAAGGAGATCCTCGCCGTCTACTCCGACGCGAACGGTGAGCTTCGCACACAGTTGCTGCGTCCGCGCACGTTCGTGAATCCTCCGGTCCTATCGGCGGTGTCGGCCGACCCGGCGGTGCTGGCGCCGCCCAACGGACGCATGGTGCCGGTGGCCATCGGGGTCACCGTCGCGGACGAGTACGATGCCAGCCCGGCGTGCCGCATCACGAGCGTGCTCGATTCGGCGGAGCCGTTCGACGGGCCGAATCGCGATGTGCAGATCACGGGCCCGCTGACCGTGAATCTGCGCGCGAAACGCGACGACGGCGACGATCGGACCTACGCGGTCTTCGTGACATGCAGCAACTATTTCGGAAAGTCGGCGACACGCTACACGCTCGTCCGAGTTCCACGCCGGTAGCGCACCTTCAGCACCCTCGCGTCCCCACACCAACATGGGCCTTGACCCCGGCCCTCCGGACGGGCATGCTCAACCCCGAATACTCGGCTGGGCAGTCAAGGGGGAGGACCACCATGGATTTTCGCCGAAAGACTAGCTGGATAAGGGTCGTGCTCGGGGCCGCCCTCGTGATAGGCGGGTCGCTGGCAGCCACGACGGCCCGTGCGCAGAATCCAAATCCAGGCGCGGGGACTGCTGAGCCGTACACACCCGCAAAGGACGCCAAAGACCTGAAGGCCGTGCTCTTCAACTGGATGTGGGGCACCGGCATGCTCAAGGGCCATGACGAGCGCGACATGGTCGCCTCGCTCGAATATCAGGGCAAGGGGACGATGCAGGTGGACGGACAGCCGTGCACGCTCACCAAATTCCGCGCGAGCACCAACTACCAGACCTTCAGCCAGCGGATTCAGTACACCTGCACGCGGGGAAGGTCAGGCGTACTCGAACATCGAAGTCGTCAGCGGGCTGTACGCGTGGAACGAAGACACGGCCGGTGCGGAGATCGGTCCGACGAAGGGGAAGGCCACGCCGATGCCGGCCGCCGTGCAGGATCGGCTCATTCGCATCTGGGCGAGTCCACAGGGCGCGGCCAAGGCCGCGGTGATGGGGACAACCGAGACATTCTTCCTGGGAGCGAACCCAGGCACGCTGTTCGACGCCGGCGTCGCGAAGGTGCGCCAGACGTCCGTGTCGTGGGACTCCGGTAAGCCGGTCGTGACGTTCCCGATTCCAGGCGTTCCGGGGGCGACCGCTGTCGCGACCCTCGACGCGAAGTACATGGCCGAGCGCGTGGTGGTGACGCAGGGTGCGACGACCACCGAGTTCACCTACAGCGGGTATCAGGACTGGAACAACCCGCTGAACAAGATCGGCGTGCTGTACGCCGGCAAGATGATCGAGCGCCGCAACGGCGCGGTCGTCCGCGACCTGACGACGGACGTGACCGAGACGGGCAACGTGTACGTCGTCGCGCCCGTGCCGGCCAGCGTGAAAGCGGCGATGAAGGTGACGGGGCAGATTCCGGTTGGCGTGTTCGCGAAGACGGAACCTCCGGTCAACAAGACGGCGGCGACGCCGCGGATGGGCGCGCATCCCGACCTCACGGGCAACTGGGTGTACACGGACTGGATTGGGAACTACATGACGGGCGGCGGGCGCCGATGCGGTCCGGGGCAGAAGCCCGGCTGCAACCGGTCAACCAATCAGACGGAAGACTTCGAGCTCTACTCGCCGTCGCGGTTCGGCAATCTGAATCGTCCTGTCTACAAGCCGCAGCACTGGGACAAGGTCCAGCAGCTCGACATGTGGACGAACAAGTACGACCCGGTCATGACCTGCCAGCCCCTCGGCGTCCCGCGACAGGGCCCGCCCCGGCGCATCTACCAGTCAGATCGGGATATCACCTTCATCTATCAGGGAGGCGATGCCGGCGGCGGATACGGCGAGTATCGCGTGATCCCGACCGATGGCCGTCCGCACACGAAAGAGGCGGAGTTCGATATCACGTATCTTGGCAATACCGTGGGACGCTGGGAGGGCGACACGCTGGTGCTCGACTCCATCGCGTTCATCGACACGACGTGGCTCGGCCGCGGCGGTTTCTTCCACTCGGACCGGATGCATGTCGTGGAGAAGTTCACGCGGCAGGGCGATGCGCTGCTGTACGACGTGACGGTCGAAGACCCGGAGGTGCTCGTGGAGCCGTGGGTGTTGCCGACGCGAACGGTACGGCGCAACCCGAACCCCGACGCGGGCCTCATGCGAGAGCGAGGCAACTGCGAGATTTACGAGGACGGGGCGGCCGTCACGCAGATTCGGCACTGACGGGTGCCGATGATGAGGTGTACACACATGACTAAATGGACATTGCGATGCGTCGTCTTGTGCGGGTGGCTCGCGGCCGGTGCGTCGTTGCACGCGCACCATTCCCTCGCGGGCGCGTACGCCCTGGGAAAGGAAGCGAAGGTGACGGGGGCGTTCACGGCCTTCAGGATGGTGAATCCCCACTCGTCGATGAAGATCGAAGTCAAGAACCCGGATGGCACGGTCACCGAGTGGGCGTTCACCGGCGGCAGCGTCACGGCCCTCGCGAGGCTCGGGATCGGCAAGACCGGACCGAATGCCCTCCACCCCGGGGATGAAATGACCGTCACGTACGTGCCGGCGGCAGACGGCAAGAGTCCGATTGGGCTTCTGGTCGCGATCACGTACCCGGATGGGCACACGGTCCGTTTCCGGTCCCCTGACGAGTAGGTTGAGTAGATCATGAAGCGAATCGGATTCCTCCTCCTCCTGCTCAGCGGCGTCCTGTCTGTCGTCGCGCGGCCATCGGCCGTGATTCCGGACCAGGTGCGCATCGAGACGGGCGCGCTCGCCGGCGGCGTCGGCGCCACGCAGCCGACGGTCCGTGCGTTCAAAGGCATTCCGTACGCCGCGCCGCCCCTCGGAGAAAACCGGTGGCGGGCGCCCCAGCCTGCGGCCAGGTGGGATGGCGTGCGCAACGCCGACGCCTTTGGCGCGCCGTGCGCGGCCGGCGCGCCCTTTGCGGGCCGTGGCGGTGCTCGTGGCGCCGCTCCCGGGCCGGCGCCGGCCCCGGCGCCCCCGCGCGAGCCGGCACGCAGCGAGGACTGCCTGTATGCGAACGTCTGGACCAGCGCCAGCTCAGCGAACGACAAGCGGCCGGTCATGGTGTGGATCTACGGCGGCGGTTTCACCGGAGGGTCGGGGGGCCAGGCCTGGTATGACGGCGAGAACCTCGCCGCCAAGGGTCCGGTGATCGTCACCTTCAACTATCGCCTCGGGTCGCTCGGCTTCTTCGCGCATCCGGATCTGGCGAAGGAAGCCGGTCATCCCGGTTCCGGCAACTACGGCATGATGGACGCCATCGCGGCGCTGCAGTGGGTCAAACGCAACATCGCCGCGTTCGGCGGCGACCCGAACAACGTGACCGTCGCTGGAGAATCGGCCGGCGCCATCATGGTCGGCGCGCTCGTCGGTTCACCGCAGGCCAAAGGGCTCTTCACCCGCGCCATCGCCGAGAGCGGCGGCTGGATGGGGCTCACGATGGCCCGCATGCGTTCGTCGGCTGACGCGGAGGCCGGCGGTGCGAAGGCCGTCGAGGCGCTGGGCGTGAAGTCGATGGCCGAGTTGCGCGCCAGGCCGATGAACGAGCTGACAGGTCTGCAAAGCGCGGGGCTCGTGGTCGACGGATACGTGATCCCCGAGGATGTGTCCCTGACCTTTGCGAACGGCAGGCAAAACGCCGTCGACGTCCTCACCGGATTCGAACAAAGACGAGGCCAACTTCGGCATCTGCCCCGGCGCTGGCGGGCGTGGCGGTCCCGCGATGACTGCGGCCACGTTCCGGGCGGGCGCCGAGCGGAGGTTCGGCGACGCCGCGGATGCGTACGTGAAGCTTTACGGCGTGACGTCCGATGCAGACGCGCCGGCCGCGGCGCACATGGCGTGCGCGGACGAGATCTCCTGGAATATGCGGCAGTGGGCCGCGGCACAGGCCGCGAAGGGGAAGAAGGCGTACACCTATTTCTTCTCGCACATCCAGACGGTCAACGGTCAGCCGTCCCCGCAGGGCGCGACGCACACGGCCGAGATCTCCTTCGCGTGGAACAATCCGAAAGGCCAACCCACGCAGACGTGGAACGAGGTCGACCTCAAGCTTGCGGACCAGATGTCGTCCTACTGGGTCAACTTCATCTCGAAAGGCGATCCCAACGGCACCGGGCTCCCGCGCTGGGCGGAAGTGAAGGACATTTCGACCAGCCGGGTGATGGTCTTCGCGGACACGCCGCAAGTCGAGCCGGCGGTACCCGCCGCGAAGCTGGCCTTCTATACCGCGGCGTTTCAGCGTCTGCTGAAGGGTCCAGCGAATTAACTGTTACCGCTTCACAGGCTTGCCGAACACGTCGATCCGCGCGACGTTCACGTACCCGCCCGAGCCGTGGCCGCTGCCGGGCATCAGATCGGCAAAGCCGACCTCGTCAACCCGGCTCAGGTCAGGACGATCGACCCAGACGCCGACGGTGACCATGCGCGCGGTGTCGATCTTCATCCAGCGTACGTCGGCAATCGAGACGTCGGTCTCGTTGAAGTCCGCGGACGGACCGGTCGTGCGGTCGCCGACGAGCCACGTCCCATCGGCCAGTTTGATGAGCGGACGAATCTGGTGGAACCCTGACGTGCGGACGACCCATCGGATTTTGGCCAGCGGGTCGGTGAGGTCGACGTAGTTGCCCTTGTCGCGAAGCGTCGCCCCGACTGGAGACGTCGTCACGCCGGTCCACAGGTTGAGCGGGTAGACGTCGGCCCGGCCACGGACGGCGACCAGCGTGATGTCCTTGCCAGACGGCCCGTGCAGAGAGAGTTGAAGATTCGGGCTTGCGACTCCGGCCTGCCCGGCCGGCCATTCGCCGTGATCGTCAACCGGTGTCGGCAACGCTTTCCACGACTCGCTGAAGAACAGCGGCGGGCGAACTGGTGGAGCACTCTGGGCAAACGCGCTGGATGTCAGGGCCCACGCGAGAAGGGCAGTGGTCGCAACGACTCGTCGTTTCATGGCAGTCCTCCGGGACGGTAGATCAGATGAGGCCAGATCCTACCTGACATCGGTCAGGTTCTCGCCGTCAGCTACGGCGTCGGGTGCACGTACTCCACGAACACCCCGTCGGGGTCCGTCACGAACACGAATCGGCCGAAGGGGCGTTGAATGGGCCTCTGGCCCGCGCTCACAAACGGCACGCCGGCCCGCCGGCTCGTGGCGAGGAGCGCATCCAGGTCGCGCACGCGAAACTGAAACTGTGGTGCGCCGGGATCCTGGAAGCGCCAGTTGACGCGTGTGGCGGGCAGGCCCCTGAACTCGTAGAACTCGACCCGAATCGACGTGTTCGGAACGAGCGCGGCGCTCACGCGATACTCGCCCGTCGCCATCCCGAGGAGACCACGTGCCTCCCGCTCGAAGCGCCCCGGTGTCTCGAACCTGAAGCCGAGCACGTCCCCGTAGAAGCGTCGCGTGGCCGCGAGATCTGCCACTGTCACGCCTATGGCCGCTCCACTGGTCGCGGACTCCACCGCCTGGACGAGGTGCCCGTCCGGGTCCCGCGCCACCACCGCTCGTGTCCGTCCGACCCTGACGGGCACTCCGCCTCGTGTGATGATCTCGGCGCCAGCCTCTTTCAGCGCGATGACGACCGATCGACGTTGCGCACGTGGAAGATGGACATCGTCGCGCCAGGGTCCCAGATGTTGGCTCGCACGGGCCGCTGATCGATGTCTGTGAACTCGGACAGCTCGTGTCCGAATGCCGCGCCAGGAAGCCTCATGAAGGCATTGCGAAACCGTGAGCCATGCGTGCCGGTCAGATCCCAGATGAGCGGATCCGACGAGGCCTCCGCGCGTGGACGCACGGGCGCCGGTGCCGCTGGCGGAGGAGAAGTAAAGGGCGAATCCACGAGGTCGAGCCCGAACACGCGGCGATAGAACGCCACGCCGCGATCGACGTCCGATGTCGAGTGAATCCAGTTGAAGAGGCCTGTGACCGCCGCCGTGCGTCCGTCGTTCGCTGGCGCGACACCGAAGCCCGGCGCGTGTGCCGATGCCGTGACCGCCAGCAGGGCGATGCTGACACCTCGCACCGCTACTCCACGCGCCAGAACCGGACGACGACCTCGGTCGGATAGCGTTCGCCTGTGCCGATGAACACCGCGCGTGTCAGCCACTGCAGCTCCGGCGCCGAGGTCTCGAACTTCGGAATCGTCCTGAAGTAGACGAGCGTCGGGTCGACCGGCTGCCCCGCCAGGAGTTTCTGCATCACGTCGGGCGGGGCGTGGCGCATCCCCGCGTTCTGCACGTAGACGAGTTGCCCCTTGTCGGTTTCGATCGTGTAACGCGTGTCCAGCTCGGTGAACCCGTCGGCCCGCACGATCTGCCAATCGGCGCCGCCGGGACGCACCGTGCCCTTGATGCCGGGCCCTTCGAAGGTCCCTCCGGTGATGTCCACGATCCGCCGCGTGCCGTTCGGGACCTGGCCAAGCACGGTCGGCGCGGCGACCGTGGCGCGCAGCTCGAAGGCAAAGGCCAGGCCCGGCGCAGGCGGCCGGGCGTCCGTGTTCCCTTTGTCGATCCCCTTCTTGCTGACGTGCCATTCGGGGTTGCTGCACAACCCGCAGTTCGCGCCCACGAACATCCCGGCGGCACGCGTGTCACCCTGAAGCTGCCACTTCAGCCACGCCACGGCCACGCGCCCGAAGGCTCCGCCGTTCGGCTCGTGATACGTCCCGCCGTGACCGGTCTTCTCGCGCCAGGCACGGAACACCGGGATCTGTGAGAGCCGGGCGAAGTCGTCCTCGGCATTCGGAAAGGCGATGTCGGACGCGTCGCCGCTGACATAGATGGCCGGCACGCGCAGCGTCTGCAGGCTCTCCTTGGTGGCCTCCGCCCCGGCGAACACGCGGGGGTCGGGTCCATTGGCGATCACGCCGCTGTTCCACACGCCGAGCGTCGTCACGCGCGGGTCGTGCGCCGCGTCGATGGCCTGAAGGCCTCCGCACGACATGCCCATCGCGGCGATCTTCGAGGTGTCGAGTTTCCCGAAATAGCGGCTGCCCCTGCGGCCGTTCTCGGCGATGGCCCAGTTGATCGCGTCGATGAGCTGCGATGCCTTCGTCGCCGCAGGTGGCAACGCGGGTGCAGCCTGACCGCGTGACGCTGGAGCTGCGGGCACAGGGTTGGCGGCAGGCGGCTGATTGGCAACGGCACGCTCGGGCCCCAGAGGGCCAATCGCCACGGCCAGAAAGCCATGGGACGCGATCTCGGTGAGGAACGGCCGAAAGGCATTGCCCGCGTTCACACAGGCTCCGTTGCCCCACACGACAATCGGCATCTTCCGCTCGCCGAGCACAGCGAGGTCCCGCGGGCGATAGACCATGTGCGTGGTGAGACCCGGGTCGGCTTCCATCAATGCCGGATAGGGTCCGCTACCCGCGGCTGTGGTGGCGGCACCGGGTACCTGCGCGTGCACGGCGGCCGCGATAACCGCTCCTCCGACGAGCGCGCACAGCGTGCGTAGAGCGAGTCGCATCAGCGTCTCCTTCCGTCCAGCCGATTCTACGCCGATGGAGAGCGTATAATGCCCCGCATTACGATTTCGGCATCCTGCGGGTGACACGATGACCACGCGAAGGCGCCCGACCGACCAACCTTCCGACGTCTCGCGACGGGATTTCATTGAGACGACGGTCACGACGGCAGCGACCGCGGCCGTCGTGGTGGCTGTCGCCCCTGCGCTCGATGCGCAGGCGACAAGCCTCCAGCCCGATCCAGCCGTGCCGCGGTCGACCATCCGCCTGACGATCAACGGCACGGCGCGGCGCATCGATGTGGAAGATCGCTGGACGCTCGCCGAACTGCTGCGCGATCACCTCGGGCTGACCGGCACCAAGATCGGGTGCGACCGCGGTGAATGCGGGGCGTGCACGGTGCTCATGAACGGCAAGCCGGTGTACTCGTGCAGCCAGCTGGCCGCGTGGACCGACGGCCGATCGATCGAGACGGTCGAGAGCGTCGCAGCGGATGGAAAGCCGAACGCGCTGCAGCAGTCGTTCGTGGAGCACGACGCGCCTCAGTGCGGCTTCTGCACGCCGGGCCACGTGATGAGCGCCACCGCGCTGCGCCGGTCAACGCCGGCTCCGACACCGGAGCAGGCGCGCGCTGCGCTGACAGGCCACTTGTGCCGCTGTGGAAACTACAACCGGTACGTCGAAGCGACGGTCGGCCGGGCCAGCGACACGGCATCCCGCGCGACCGTTCCAGCGGCGCTGACGCTGCTCAAGACGGTCGGCCATCCGACGCCGAAAATCGACGCCGTCGAGCGCGTGACCGGCAAGGCCGCCTACACGGGCGACGTGAAGCTGCCCGGCATGCTCTACGCGCGCGTGCTCAGGAGCCCGCATCCGCACGCGCGGATTCGCTCAATCGACGTGTCCAGGGCGCGCGCGCTCCCCGGCGTGAAGGCGATCCTCACGCACGAGACCACCCAGGTCGTCTGGGGCGCCGGCGGTATCGCCGGCGGCCAGCAGTACAACGACGACGTCAAGAAGATCACGAAGCAGCGCCGCTACATCTTCAACAACCCGGTCCGGTTCGTGGGCGATCCGGTCGCCGCCGTCGCCGCCGTGAACCGGCACGTGGCGGAAGAGGCCCTGCTGCACATTGTCGTGGACTACGAGGTCCTGCCGTTCGTGCTCGAGCCCGAGGAAGCGCTCGCGCCGGGTGCCGTGAAGATCTGGCCTGAAGGCAACCTCGCGCTCAACGCACGCAACGAGGCGCAGCCCAACGTTCAGACCCGCGGCAACGTGAACGCCGCGCTGGCGGCCGCGGATCGCACGTTCGACGATCGCTATACCACGGCGTTCGAGCACAACGCGCAGATGGAGCCGCGTGTCGCCGTGGCGAACTGGGAGGGCGACAAGCTGACCGTCTACACGCCGACGGGCGGGATCGCGAATTGCCGGCACGACATCGCGCGCGACCTCGGCCTGTCCGACGATCGCGTCCGCGTCGTCTGCCAGTACATGGGCGGCAATTTCGGGAACAAGAACCAGAATCAGGATGCCGATCTCATCGCCGCCATGCTCGCGAAGGCAGCGGGCGCTCCGGTGAAGCTCGAACTGTCGCGCAAAGAGGATTTCATCGGCATGCACGGCCGGTGGCCGACGATCCAGTACTACAAGGTCGGCACCACCGCAGACGGCACGTTGCAGGCCATAGCCCTGCGCGCCTACAGCGGCATGGGACCGTATCGCAAGAACAGCGGCAACATCGGCGGCATCGATCTTTACCGCTGCGCGAACATCGAAACCGTCGTCACGCCCGTGTACACGAACAAGACGGTGTCGGGCAACCTGCGGGGGCCGGAGTTCCCCCAGGGTTTCTACGGCATCGAGTCGATGATGGACGATGTCGCGTACAAGCTGAAGATGGATCCGATCGATTTCATCCTCAGGAACATGACGCGGATGTCGCGCGACGAGGTGCCGTACACCAACCACACGATCGAAGAGTGCCTCCGGCGCGGGGCCGCGCTGTTCGACTGGAAGGCGCGCTGGCGTCCGCAGCCGGGCTCCGACTCGGGCCCGCTGAAACGGGGCGCCGGTGTCTCGTTCATGGCCTTCCGATCCGGCCTGGGACAGAGCAGTGCCGTGATCCATCTCGATGCCGCCGGGCAGTACACCGTGTTCGTCGGCGTGACCGACGTCGGAGCCGGCGCGAAGACGACGATGGGGCTGATCGCGGCGGAAGAGCTGGGCGTCCCGCTGTCGCAGGTGACGGTGGTGTGGGGCGACACGGATCGCTGCCCGTACTCGGTCGGCGAATCGGGCAGCCGCACCACCATCATGACCGGCGACGCCGTCATCGCCGCGGCGCGCGATCTGAAGAAGCAGATGGCCGACAAAGGGAGGCCGGCGGGCCGCGACGTGCTGGTGGCGTCGGCGACCCCCAATCCTCGCCTCGAGGGAAAAGTGCGCAACGCCTTTGGCGCCCACTTCGTCGAGGTGGAGGTCGACGTCGAGCTCGGCCGGGCGCGCGTCGTGAAGTACGTCGCCGTCCACGACAGCGGCCGCATCATCAACCCGCTCGCCGCCGTCAGCCAGATCAAGGGCGCGGCGGCGATGGGCATCGGCATGGCGCTGCACGAAGATCTCCGATACGACCGGCCGACGGGCCGTCCGCTGACGACCGGCTTCTACTTCGATCGCATCCCCACCCACCGGGACGTGCCGGACGTCGAGGTCGTGTTCATCGAGACCGACGACGGCTTCGGACCGTACGGCGCGAAGAGCGTCGGGGAGTCGGGGAAGGCGCTCGCGCCGGCCGCGATTGCCAATGCCGTCTTCAATGCGATCGGCCGTCGCATGAAGGATCTGCCCATCACGCGAGACAGGATTCTGGGGGCGCTCGCATGAAGACGTTTTCCAACGCGAATGCTCGAGACGTTCGTCAGGCGATTGCGCTGTCGTCGGATGCCAGGCAACACGGCCGCGCGGTCTCCTTTGCCGGAGGCGGCAGCGATCTGCTCGCGCTCGTCAAGGAGCGCGTCGTCTCGCCGGACGTGATCGTGAGCCTGAAGTCGATCAAGGGACTCGAGCGCATCGAGGCGACTGGCGGCGGCCTCGCGATCGGCGGACTGATCACGCTCGATGCGTTGAGCCGCGACCCCGCCGTGCGGCGCCAGTACGCGGTGCTCGCCGAGGCGGCCGAGAGCGTGGCAACGCCGCAGATCAGAAACGTCGGCACCCTGGCGGGCAATCTCTGTCAGCGTCCGTGGTGCTGGTACTACCGGAACGGGTTCCCGTGCTTCAAGGCGGGCGGGAATCAGTGCTTCTCGATCTCCGGCGAGAACCAGTTTCACGCGATCTTCGGCGGCGGACCGAGTTACATCGTCCACCCGTCGGATACCGCGCCTGCGCTCATCGCGCTCGACGCCGCATTTCGCATTGCCGGTCCGTCGGGCGACAGGACAGTCCCCGCCGCCGACTTCTTCGTGCTGCCGAAGCAGAACGCCGTCGCGGAGAATATCCTGGCGAACGACGAAGTCCTGACGTCGGTGCAGATCCCGGCCGCGCGCGCCGGGATGCGAAGCGTGTACGCGAAGGTGCTCGACCGCGAGGCGTGGACGCACGCCGTCATCAGCGCCGCGATCGTGCTGCAGATGGACGGACCGATCTGCCGGGACGCGCGGGTTGTCCTCGGAGGCGTCGCGCCGATTCCGTGGCGGCTCCCGGAGGTCGAGCGAGCGCTCACCGGTCAGCCGATGACCGAGGAGACAGCCGCGAAGGCCGGAGAACTGGCGATCGCCGGCGCGCGTCCTCTCGCGAAGAATGCGTACAAGCTCCCGCTGACGAAGAACCTGGTCCGCAGGACGCTCCTCGATCTCGCGCGCCGGGCCTGACGCCGTGAATCGCCGCGACTTCCTCCTCTTCAAGCCGGCGGCCGGCCGGCGAACCGCGGAGCTCTCGTGCGAGCGGCTGTACATGCGCGTGGTCGACACGCAGCTCGTGAGCGCGCGGCCGGGCGATGAGCCGTGCGATGGCGAGCCTCCGGCCGTTTTCGAGACACAGACGACCGACCAGGTGTTCGCTCATCTCGAGCGCGACCTGCGCGACGTCGATCTCGTCCGGGTCGTGGGGGCTGAATGGCTCGCCTCTCCGGAACTGAAGGGACGTCTCGACGCGGTCCTCAGCGCGTTTCGCGCCGCCGGGGGCCACATTGAATAGAAGACGATGAATGCCCATCCGGGCAATTCGGGTGTCTAATCGTCCATGGCTGTGCCTTCGGACTCGTGGGGAGGCCGGACGCGCGTGATGGCGAGACATGGAATTCAGGCACTTCGTCCAGCTAATAGCCATCGGGTTGCAGGCTCGCATCCCGATGCACATGACCGGTTTTCCCGGCGTCGGCAAGACCGAGTTCGCCAGGAGTCTCGAGACTGGATTCGCGCGGGCGGGACAGAAGTGCAAGGTCTTCATCCTGATTGGCTCCATCCGGGAGCCGCAGGATTTCGGCGGTTTCCCGGTCTCGACGCCTGACGGCGTGCGGCTGCTGCCCATGGCGTGGGCGCGCGACGCGCAACGCCTCGCCGAAGACGGCTACATGGTGGTCGTCTTTCTGGACGAGCTCACGACCGTCCCACCGACGACGCAGGCGGCGATGTTGCGCTTGCTGACGGAGAACGTCTGCGGCGAGCTCTCGTTGCCCAACTACGAGCCGGGGAAGGGCGGCGTCGTCTACCTGTGCGCCAGCAACGCCGTCGAATGGGCCGCCGGAGGACAGGAGATTCAGCCGCCGATGGCGAATCGCCTGTGGCACGGCGAATTTCCGATGGACCACGAAACGTGGTGCGACATGATGCTGAGCGACTTCCCGGCGCCCAGCGATCTGCCGATCCTGCCCGCCGACTACCTGCACAGGCATCATCATCAGCAGCGCGCCATGATCGCGGCGTACGTGAAGGCCGCGGGGCGTGATGCCTGGATGGCGCCGCCCGACGATCCTGCCCGGCGGAGCGGTCCATGGCCATCGGGCCGCACCTGGTATCTGGCGTCCCGGCTGCTCGCGGCCATCGAAGCCGTGTCTCCGGGCAATCGCCTGCTTCAAGGTCCCGCACTCGCCGGTCTCGTTGGCGACCAGGCCCTGCCGTTCCTCGAGTACCGCGAGACGCTGAACCTGCCCGATCCCGAGGACATCCTGAAAGATCCGCGCAGCTTCGTGCTGCCCGATCGTGTCGATCGGGCGTATGCGATCTGCTATTCGCTCGCGGGCGCCGTCCTCAACCACAAGACGCCCGAGCGATGGGAAGCGGCGATGATTGCCCTGGGCGTTGCGTGCCGGAAGAACGCAGACATCCCCGCGGCCGCGGCGCGCACGCTGTGCGACAAGCGGAACCGTCCGGAAGGCCTCACCAGGCTGCCCGACGAGTGCCGCCCGTTCTACGAACTGATAAAGACGGCGAAGCTGATTCCGAGAGAGTAGCGTGAGAATCAGCCTCGCCGATCTGTTTCGCCGCGCCGAGAAGACGACGGACGGGTACTCGCTTGCGCTGCAGGCCGCGCGCGTGCGGGCGGCGCATCAGCGCAGCTACTTCGCGCCGGCGCTCTTCAACCTCGTTCCGGTCGAGACCGATCTGATTGGCAGCATGGCCGTCGATTCACTCTGGCGCCTGTACTACAACGATGCCTGGGTCGCGACGCACTCCGTCGAGCAGAACGCGAGCCTGCTCATCCACGAGGTGAGCCACCTCCTGCGCGACCACGAGGGACGCAAGAAGGCCGCCGGTGTCAACGACCACAGGCGCTGGAACACTGCCGGCGACTGCGAAATCAACGACGATCTCCACGCCGAGGGACTGCCGCTGCCGGGAGATCCGCCGCTGCCCGAAAAATATGGACTGCAGCGCGGGAACAACGCCGAGAGCTACTACACCCAGCTGCCGGCTCCGCCACGAGCGGACAGACGCGCGGCGGTCGGCGACGACCAGCAGTCCGACTGCGGGTCTGGCGCACACGGCGAACGGCGATTCTGGGAACTGCCGGACGATGACGGGACTGACGATGGGGTACCGGGTGTGGACCGGATCAAGGCCGAGCTCGTGCGGCGCGAGGTGGCGCGGCGCATCGAACTGACGTCTCGGTACGACGGCGACGTCCCCCTCGGCTGGCGGCGCTGGGCCCATGCGACGCTCGCGCCGAAGGTCGACTACATGGCCACTCTCCGTCACGTGGTGCGGCGGGCCTTGCGCGACAGCACGCTCGGCCGATACGACCGCACCTACAGGCGACCGCATCGCCGGCAGGCCTGCTACGGCGAATTCATCATGGCCAGCTTTTACCAGCCGCGGCCGCGGCCTGGCTTCCTGATCGACACGTCCGGCTCGATGGAAGACACGCAGCTCTCGAGAGCCGTCTCGGAATTGGGAGGTCTGACACGCCAGCTCGGGTACGGCGCGGACGTGGTCGTCGTGTGCTGCGACGCGGCGGTGCATGAGACGAGGAAGGCGTTCACCAGGACGCCGATCGAGTTGTATGGCGGCGGGGGCACGGATATCGGTGTCGGGCTGCGCGCGTTCATCGAGCGCAAGGGTGCGCCGATCGACCTGCTGGTGATCGTCAGCGACTGCCGCACGCCGTGGCCGCAAGAGGTTCCGCCGTTTCCAGTCATCACGATCCGCGTTGGCGATGGCGCACCGCCGCCGTGGGGACATCATGGCGCCAACAACGTGATCACGATCGAGGATCCGGTCGCAGCCCCCCGCGAGATCCACGCGCGAACGAGGTGGGGATAGACCATGAGGCGGCGCCCGCTCACCATCCCGCCGGATTCGATGCAGGACTGGGTCAGCCTCGCCGTGTGGGGAGTCTGGATGGGCGTGCTCGCGTGCGGCGCGCTGGCGTTCGGCGCGCGGTTCATCGCCACGGCTCCCGACCACATCGTCACCGTGTTCGATTTCACGAACTGCTACGCCGTCCCACCGATCGTTCAGCCCTGTGAGCGCGTGGTCTACAAAGCGGGCATGCTGAACGTCGTGTTCAACGCCTGGTGTGGCGTGCTGCTGGTCGCCGTCGCGGCATGGCTCCTCTGGGAGTTGTGGAGTGCGGCGGCGCCGAAGCCGATCACCGATGACTTCCTGAAGCTGCTGGACGACTCGTTCGGGCGCGACTGGCGCAGCCCGCGCACCTGGCCGTGGGCCCGGCTGGGCTGGGCATACGGTTTTCCGCTCCTCGGCGCCGCCTCGGCCGTCGGCCTCGCGTTGCTCGTCTCCGCGGTGATCGCGTCGAGACCAGCCAAGGCACCGGCCGTTCACATCGAAACCTCGCAGCGCTTCAGGCAGAGTCAGTAACGTTCCAAGACGCCTCGGTTTCCGGTGTTCAATTCAGAACACCGCGCACGAACGCGTTACACCTACGCTGTGAACTGCCAATGCCCGCCCACGCCGATTTCAGGCGGCTGCTCCTGCAAATCGAACGCGGCTTGCTGGCGCGCGCGCACCTTGTCGTGCTCTTGACCGCCGCCGACGCAACCGTGGCCGATCGCAGGCGTGAATTGCGAAACCTCAAGGCTCGGATGGCACGAGCTCACGGTCAATCGCCAGGGCCAGGACGAATCACATGACACAAAAGCAGAAAGCCAGGCGATCCTCTTCCCTCGTGCTGCAGAAAGCCCTCACCGGCATCCAGGGTCTGGATGAAATCACGGGAGGAGGGTTGCCAAGCGGCCGCCCCACCCTTGTCAGCGGAGGTGCCGGTTCCGGAAAGACCATGTTCGGACTGGAGTTCCTGGTGCGCGGCGCCACCCAGTACAACGAACCCGGCGTGTTCATGTCGTTCGAGGAAACCATTCCCGACCTGACCGTCAACGCGGCTTCGCTGGGGTTCGACCTGAACCGGCTGGTGGCTGACAAGAAGCTGTTCCTGGACCACGTGAACATCTCGCGAATCGAGATGGCGGAAACCGGCGAGTACGACCTCGACGGCCTCTTCATTCGAATTGCCGACGCTGTTCAAAGGGTCGGGGCGAAGCGGGTCGTCCTGGACACCATCGAAGCGCTCTTTGGCGAGTTGCCAAACCCGAACATCCTGCGCGCCGAAATCCGCCGACTGTTCGGGTGGCTCAAGGAACGAGGGCTGACCACGGTCATCACCGCCGAGCGGGACCGGCCCGACAAGCTGACCCGGCACGGCATCGAGGAGTTCGTCTCAGACTGCGTGATCCTGCTGGACCATCGCAGCCTGGAAGAGATCTCGACCCGCCGTCTGCGCATCGTCAAGTACCGGGGCTCGACCCACGGCACGAACGAGTATCCGTTCCTGATTGACGAACACGGCATTTCCGTCCTGCCGATCTCATCGCTGGGCCTGGACCATCCCGCGCCCGTCGTGCGAATTTCGACGGGCATTGACCGGTTGGACGGCATGTTGGGCGGCAAGGGGTTTTATCGGGGGAGCAGCATTCTGCTGTCGGGCACTTCGGGTGCCGGCAAAACCAGCGTGGCCGCGCATTTCGTGGACGCGGCCTGCCGTCGCGGCGAGCGCTGCCTCTATTTCGCCTTCGAGGAGTCGCCCCGGCAGATCGTCCGCAACATGCGTTCGATCGGCATCGACCTCGAGCCGTGGGTGAACAAAGGCCTGCTCCAATTCCAGGCGGCGCGACCCACCTACGGGGGAATCGAACAACATCTGCTCGTGACCCACAAGTGCGTGTCGAGCTTCAAGCCCGGTGTCGTGGTGGTCGATCCGATTACCAACCTGCTCATGGTCAGCACCCTGCACGAAGTGCGGTCGATGCTCACGCGGATGGTTGACTTTCTGAAGACCCAGCAGATCACGGCGATCTTCACCAGCCTGACCGCGGGAAGCGGCAGCCTGGAAGCCAGCGAGGCGGACGTTTCCTCTCTCATGGACTCCTGGCTCCAGCTGAAGAGCATCGAGGTCGGGGGCGAGTTGAACCGCGCGCTCTACGTGCTGAAATCGCGGGGCATGGCGCATTCCAACCAGATTCGCGAGTTCCTGCTGACCGACGATGGTCTCCGATTGGTGGACGTCTACCTCGGGCCGGAGGGTGTGCTGACCGGCGCCGCGCGGGTGTCGCTGGAAGGGCGCGAGAAAGCCGCAGGCACCTCCCGCCGGCAACAGCAGGAGACGCGCCGGCGCGAACTGGACCGCAAGCGCCAGATCTTCGAGGCGCGCATGACCATGCTCCGGGCGGAGTTCGAAGTGGAGGAAGAGGCCATTCAGCAGAGTATCGCCGAGTCCAAATTGCTCGATCAGGAACTGCTGGAAGATCGCGGTCAGATGGTGCGAAGCCGCGTCGCGGATGCCTCCGCCTACAAGAAGGGGCCGAGCGCGTCAGCGGCGCGGAAACGTTCGAATGGCCACATCTAAGAAAACCACTCCGCCGAGGCCTCGGAAAAAGGCGCCGTCGAAACCGGACGTCTGGAAGCTGCGGCTGTTTGTCGCGGGCGAGACGCCCAAATCGATTCGCGCCTTTGCGAACCTGAAGGTGCTGTGCGAACAACGGTTGAAGGGGCGCTACCAGATCGAGGTCATCGACCTCCTGGAGCATCCGCACATGGCGCGCGGCGATCAGATCGTCGCGGTTCCGACGCTGGAGATCAAGCTTCCGCAATCCGTCCAGCGGATCATCGGAGACCTGTCCAACACTGACCGGGTGCTGGTAGGCCTGGCACTGCAGAAGATTGACTGACCCGGCTCGAGAACAGTTCGTATGACGAAGCGCCAGACAAAGCACTCTCACCGGTCGAAATACCTGTTGCGTCTCTACATCAGCGGATCCACGTTGAAATCCAAGCTGGCGGTCAAGAACATCGAGCGCGTGTGCGAGGAGCATCTGGATGGTCGGTACGACCTGGAAGTCATCGACATCTACACGCAGGCGCAGCTGGCCAGAGACGAGCAGATTGTGGCGGTGCCCACGCTCATCAAACGGCTTCCGCTCCCGCTGCAACGGCTCGTTGGTGACATGTCCGACCTCAACAAGGTGCTCTTCGGACTGGACCTGAAGGTGCGGGAGCAATAGGTGGTCAACTGGGACACCCTTCTGGCCGGAGTCTCCCGTGGGAAAACCGTTGTGGAGTACGGTGCGAACCACACGATCTTCATGCAGGGAGAGCCTGCCGATTCCCTGTTCTTTCTCCTGCGAGGCAAGGTGAAGCTGGGGGTGGCGTCCCACGAAGGCAAACAGGCAATCGTCGCCACGCTGGGCGCCGGCGAGTTCTTCGGTGAAGGATGCCTCGCCGGTCAGCCGTCCCGCATGTTCACGGCGATGTCAGTGGGGGAGTGCACGCTGACGAGGGTTGACAAGCCGACGATGGCGCGACTGCTTCACGAAGAGCATGGGTTCACGGAAGTGTTTGTCACCCATCTGCTGACCCGTATCGTCCGATACGAAGCGGATCTCGTCGATCAGCTGTTCAACTCCAGTGAGAAGCGGCTGGCCCGGCTTCTCCTGCTCCTTTCTCACTTTGGCAAGGACAGCAAGACCGAAACGGTCGTTGCCGGGATCAACCAGGAACACCTGGCGCAGATGGTCGGCACCACCCGGTCGCGGATCAACCACTTCATGAACAAGTTCAGGAAGCTTGGCTTCATCGATTACGACGGCGAAGCGGGGTTGACCATCCATCGTGGCCTCCGCCGCGTCGTCATGGGTGATTAACGTCAGAAACTTCCGCGGCGACGCATTGATAGGGAGTAGAATTAAGGGGTTCCGCTTTCCTGAGCTCCTGCAGCCTTCCGCGGTATCTTCCGCGCCTTCCGCTTCAGCCCCTCATCAAGGCCTCCAGAACGGGAGTGTGCATGTCTCTCGACTCGCGGGCTGACATCATTCCGTACGCACGCTTTCTCGAAGTCCGTCAACGACGGCAAGCCGTCGCTGCCGCGGCGGGCGCGCCCACGCCGCTGCCGACTGACGTGAACGTTCGGCCTGAATCGCCGAGCCCGGCGATTGACGGGGTGGGTGTTGCCACGGAGGCCCCCAACGACAGCCATTCGTTCCGTTACCCGTGACAAGTCCGCTGCGCGAGCTGCTCGCGATCGATCATCGCCAGACGCTGGAGTTCTTCGTGTTGCGTCTTCAGGACGTGACCGAGCCTACCGTCGATCGAGACGAGCTGTTCTACAACGCCAGCCTCCTGGCGCACTACGCCCAGGTCTCCACGCACCCCGACGCCGACTTGCCTACTCCCGCGACCCTGAGCGCCGTGTTCGACCATTTCGTGGCGGACACGACGTTGCGGCACGACACGCTGGTGATGGAAACCGCGGGGGCGCAGTGTCTGCTGCTGGCAGGGTTCTTCGAGGACCAGATGCGGTCGCGGCACAACATCCGCTGGTACGCCCAGTTGGGTGCCGGTTTCTACAGTCGTGCCGCCCTGTCCGAGCCGTCTCTCCACAAAGCCCGGCTGCTCGATGCCATTGCGAAGCGCTTCGAGCCGTGGCGTCAGCGTCACGCGCAGCTCGGTCGCGAACTGCGGGACCAACCCTATCTGCTGGTCCCGCCCGTCCCACCCGCGTCACCGTAATCAGGAGTCGAAATCCATGAATGTCAGACCGCTCCACGACCGCCTCATCATCCAGCGCCTCGAGGAAGGCGAACAGAACGTCGGCGGGATCATCATCCCGGACTCCGCCAAGGAGAAGCCGCAGCAGGGCAGGGTCATCGCCGCCGGGAACGGCAAGTCGAAGGACGATGGCACGCGGACCCCGCTGGACGTCAAGGCCGGCGACCTCATCCTCTTCGGGAAGTACTCCGGGCAGGAGATCAAACTCGAGGGTGAGGAATACATCATCATGCGGGAAGAAGAAGTCCTCGGCGTCATCGACGGCGCCGGCACGAAGAAGAAGAAGTAGGAGATAGATCATGGCAAAACAGATTGTCTACGGCGAACATTCACGGCAGGCGGTGCTGCGCGGTATCAACCAGTTGGCCGATGCCGTCAAGGTGACGCTCGGCCCCAAAGGTCGCAACGTGGTGATCGACAAGAAATACGGGTCGCCGACCATCACGAAGGACGGTGTCACCGTCGCCAAGGAAATCGACCTCAGGGATCCGCTCGAAAACATGGGCGCGCAGATGGTGCGCGAAGTCGCCAGCAAGACGTCCGACACGGCCGGCGACGGAACGACGACGGCCACCGTGCTCGCCCAGGCGATCTATCGCGAGGGCGCGAAGAACGTCGCGGCCGGCGCGAACCCGATGGACGTCAAGCGCGGCATCGAAAAGGCCGTCGAGGCGCTCACCGGCGAGATCAAGCGGATGTCGAAGCCGGTCAGCGGCAACATGGTGGCCCAGGTCGGCACCATCTCGGCCAATAACGACGAAACCATCGGGAAGATCATCGCGGACGCGATGGACAAGGTGGGCAAGGACGGGGTCATCACGGTCGAAGAGGCCAAGAGCATGGAGACGTCATTGGACGTCGTCGAGGGCATGCAATTCGACCGCGGCTACCTGTCGCCCTACTTCGTGACGGACCCCGAGCGGATGGAAGTCGTCCTCGAGAACCCGGTCATCCTGATCCACGAGAAGAAGATCAGCTCGATGAAGGACCTCCTGCCGGTGCTCGAGCAGGTGGCCCGCCTGGGCCAGCCGTTGCTCATCATCGCTGAGGACATCGAGGGTGAAGCGCTGGCGACGCTCGTCGTCAACAAGCTGCGCGGCACGCTGCACGCCGCCGCGGTCAAGGCGCCCGGCTTTGGCGATCGGCGCAAGGCCATGCTCGAGGACATTGCCACGCTCACCGGCGGCAAGGCCATCACCGAAGATCTGGGCCTCAAACTCGAGAACCTCAAGCTGGAAGACCTCGGGAAGGCGAAGAAGATCACCATCGACAAGGACAACACGACGATCGTCGAAGGGGCGGGCGCATCGACGGCCATCGAGGGTCGCGTGAAAATGCTTCGCGCCCAGGTCGAGGACACGACGTCGGACTACGACCGCGAGAAACTGCAGGAGCGGCTGGCGAAGCTCGTCGGCGGCGTCGCCGTCATCAAGGTCGGTGCGGCTACCGAGACCGAGATGAAGGAGAAGAAGGCCCGCGTCGAGGACGCGATGCATGCGACCAAGGCGGCCGTGGAAGAAGGGATCGTCCCCGGCGGCGGCGTGGCGTTGCTTCGCGCGTCGAAGGTGCTCGACGCCCTGGCGCTCGGCGGCGACCAGCAGATTGGCGTCAAGATCGTCAAGCGCGCCATCGAGGAGCCGATGCGCTGGATTGCGGCCAACGCAGGCCACGAGGGGTCGATCGTCGTGCAGAAGGTCCGCGACATGAAGGACGACGAAGGCTTCAACGCGCTCACCGACACCTATGAAAATCTCGTAAAGGCGGGCGTCATCGATCCGGCCAAGGTCGTCCGATCGGCGCTTCAGAACGCGTCGTCGATTGCGTCGCTGCTCCTCACCACCGAGGCGCTTGTCTGTGAAATTCCCGAACAGAAGAAGGACGCGGCGATGCCCGGCGGCGGCATGGGCGGCGGCATGTATTAGCGTCCACGCAGGTTGAACGATCTCCTCGACACAACAAAGGCCCGGCCGTCCACGCTGACGTCCGGGTCTTTCGTTTTCATCGCGGATGCTAAAATCAGTGCGAATCGGATATCCTGCGGTGGTGGGGAGGCAGGCGTGCGTGCATTTGTCGTGAAAGCCCTTGTCGTCGGACTTCTGCTGGCGCCCGTCGCCGGCCTGCGCACAGCGGCGGCCCAGGGCAACCCGGAAGCTGCCAAAATCCAGAATCCCGTGCCGTCGTCACCCGAGTCGATCGCCGCGGGAAAGCAGGCGTTCAACCGATACTGCGCGAACTGCCACGGGCTGAACGGCGAAGGCAGCCCCGGCAACGACCTGACGCCGGAGGCGCCTGACCTCACCGACAAGACATGGAAGCACGGATCGACCGACGGCGAGATCTTCAACTCGATCAAGAACGGCGTCGCGCCCGACTTCAACATGGGCGCGTTTGGCGATCAGTTGAAGGACGAGGACATCTGGAAGGTCGTCAACTACGTGCGGTCTCTGGCGAAAAACAAGTAGGGACTGGAGGCTGGGGACTGGAGGCTGGAAAAGCCTCTGTCTCTTCCAGCCCAGCCCCTAGCCCCTAGCCTCTAGCCTCGTCTGTTTACTTCGAGATCGGCGTCGGCCTGCACCTGGAACTTCACGAGCTTGCTGGTCTCACCCTTTCCACCTTCGCCGTGGAACGGTGCGCGAGTCGCGAGCGTGGTGTAGATGGCCTTGCCCTTCCAGCCTCCGTTCGGATCGTCAATCCGTCCGTCGATGCCCTTCGCGAAAAAGCCCATCGGATACGGCACGCGCAACGTCAGGAACTTGCCATCGACCAGCGCCAGCAGCGCTTCCGATTCGTTGCCCGTGACAATCGAGACATCCTTGCCCACGCCGAGCATGTCGAACTGGTCCACGAAGTTGTAGTAGAGCGAATCCGCGCTCGCTGAATCGACGGCGCCCTTGAAGTTCGGTCCCGGCGCGGGATACAGCTTCCAGCCTTCGGGGCAGTGCGGTCCCGTCGCCGTCGGGCCGTTCAGCGGGCCTTTGCAGAGGCGGCGGTCGAGGCTCGCGAGCTGACCGCTCGACAGCACCGTCCAGACGACGCCCTTGCTGTCGACATCCATGCCACGAGGCGCAAAGCCGGACGCGGACGCTTTCGGGTTGTTGAACGGCACTTCGTAGTACTCGGAGAGCGCCGTCGCGGGCGGATTCGCGCCGGGCATCAGGCGCATGAGGCCGCCCGGCATGCCCTGCACCGATCCCCAGACCGAGCCGTCGGGCGCCGGCGCCACGCCGTAGAACGTGCCGTTGACCCGGTGGTCCTTCGTCGGATCGATCGGCTGGTCGGGTTCCGTGTACGCATCCCTCTTCCCGTTGCCGTTGGTGTCGAGGATGAACGCCGTCCAGCCCTGCGCCTTCTGCTCGTCGTGCGTCTTGTCCCAGATCTTCGTGTCGAACCACCCCTCGACGCCGGCGGGGCCGAACGAGGACCACAGGACGTCGTTCTTGTCGAGGTTCACGTGACCCGAGCTGAAGCAGGTGTCGATGGGCGTCGTTTGCTTCGTCTTCGGATCGTACATCTCGATCTGCCGGCCGCTCTGCATGAGCGGGAAGGCCTTGGCCGACGGATGATCCGATCCCGCCTGACACCACGGCAGCGTCTGGTTCTGCCGGATTCGCGACGCGGCCCAGACCCGGCCCTGGCCGTCCATGGCGAAGCTGTGCGTGCTGGTCTGGCTGTTCCAGATCGCTTCCTCGCCCCAGTACGGCGACGGCTGCGGCGGCGGTGTGTTGGCCGCGCTCGGGGTCTTCGGATCGCGAACCGTCAGCTTCACCTGGCCGGCGGCATGGCGCGTCGGGATCGATCGTCGGCATGTAGTCGGCGCTCTCTTCGAGCGCGCCGTAGATGGGCCCGTTGGCGTTCACGGTGGGATTGCGCTTGTCGGTCGCGATTGCATCGTGGGCATACGTCTTCTGGATCGGCCCAGTCCCACATCGTGATGACGACGTTGCGCTCCCGGCCCTGCGGACGCGCCGGCGTCGCGGTCGGCAGCTCGCCGGCCGTCATCCGATCGGTCCAGTTCGCGTACATCGCGATTGCGCGCGCGCGGCCGACCTGAGAGAAGCGGTTGTTCATCCCGCCGCCAGCCTGCCCGGCCTGAATGCGCTTCTCCCACGCCTCCGGCGACTTCATGCCCGCGTAGAACGGATGCAGCTCGCGCGTCGCCTTGCTGCCCAGCTGATGACAGCCGCTGCAGCCGTCCGTGTTGATGACGTTGCGGATCCACTCGCCCTGGCTCTTGACGCTCGGCGAAATCCCGTTGCCCTGCGGTCCCGTGCCCGGAAAGTCGGACTTGGGCGGAACCTCGAGCAGCGAGAACCAATACTGCGCCGGGTAGTAGGCCGCCGCCGCTCTCGCGTTCGGCGCGGCCACGGCTTTCAGGTTCACCCTCTTGCCCGGCGTCGCCTTCACTTTCGGCGAATCGACGAGCCCGTAGCCGCGAACCCAGACGTCGTAGTTTCCCTTCGGCAGGTCCGGCACGAGATACCGGCCCTGGTCGTCGGTGACGACGCTCTTGATCAGCCGGGTCGGCGTATCCCTGGTTTCGGCAATCACCCAGACGCCAGCCTCGGGCCCTTTCGCGCCCGTGACGACGCCGCCGATGTCGTCCGCGTCGATGGCGACTGTTCCGGCCGGGGCCTGACCGGCACGCAGGACGGTCAGCGAAGCCGCCACGAGTAGGGCGAACGCGAGGGCCGCGGTCCGTGAAAACAAGCCTCTCTTGCTCATGGGCGATCTCCTTCGGAGTGAAACGTCGGCGCGAACGGTCACCAGCCGGGCGAAGCGATAATAAGTGACGAAGCGATAATAGTCCCGGTTCCCAAGGGGAATACGGACGAGAGGACGGTAACCCCGGCGAAATGACTTGTCAACAACACTGCAGGCGGGCGGTTCTTGCCGTTGTTGTGGTGGTCCTTGCGGGGGAACACTCGGCGGCGGCGCAAGGCCGGGTGCTGCGCATCCGGCAACGGGGCACCCTCGTCTGCGGCGTGGCGCCCGGGGTCGCCGGCTTCGCGCGCGTGGACGGGCAGGGTCGCTACAGCGGTCTCGACGTCGACGTCTGCCGCGCAGTCTCCGCCGCCATCTTCGGCACCCCGGACAACGTCCGGTACGAACAGGCATCGTCGGTCGAGCAGTTCCAGCGGACGCCCGACATCGACCTCGTCTCGCGCCGGCTGACGTGGTCGCTCCAGCGCGAAGGCATGGGGCTGCTGTTCGGGCCCGTGATGTTTTACGACGGACAGGGCTTCCTGGTGCCGGCCAGACTTCCCGCGCAGAAGGTCCGTCAACTGTCGAATGCCCGCATCTGCGTCGTGGCCGGCGGCTTGAGCGAGTCCAATCTGACGACCTACTTCCGGTCGCACAACCTCACGCTGCGGAAGATACTGATTCAAACCGGACAGCTGGAAGCGGAGCTCTCGGCCGGGCGCTGCGACGCCTTCACGGCCGACGTCTCGGAGCTGGGATCCCTGCGGAGCACGATGCGGAAGCCCGACGACTTCCGGATTCTTTCGGAGCAGATCTCAAAGGAGCCGCTGGCGCAGCTGGTGCGCGCGGCCGATGTCGATTTGTTCGACGTGCTGCGCTGGACGATCTTCGCGATGATCGACGCGGAGGAGCTGGGCGTCACGTCGGGCAACGTCGCCGAGATGGCGAAGAGCGGCAATCCGGACGTGCGGCGGCTGCTCGGCGTCACGCCCGGCAACGGCAAAGCGCTGGGACTGGACGAAGCGTGGGCCTACAACGTCGTCAAGACCGTCGGCAACTACGGAGAGGTCTACGAGCGAAACGTCGGGACGGGAAGCCCGATCAAGCTGCCGCGCGGCGTCAACGCGTTGTGGTCCGCCGGCGGCTTGATGTTCGCGCCGCCCTTACGATGACGACCAGCAGGACGGATCCGAGCAGGGCGATCACTGTCCTCGTGTAAGGAGGCGCATCGGTCGCGTTCAGTCCCGCGGCGCTGACGTCGCCCGAGACGACCGGCTCCAGCCGCACATCGAGCTCGACCGCGCCTTCCGCCTTGCGGGGCATCCGCGTGATCGTGGCCCTCTTGTAGCCCGCGACATTGACGGTGACCTCGAACCCCTTGACGTCGACCTGTTCGCCGATCTCCTTGATCGCCGTGCCGACGTCCGGGCTTCTGAAGTGACCGGGCTTGTCGTTGGTGAAGGGGAAGCTGAGGCCGGTCGACTTGTCCGTGAGGACGAAGTACACCGAGTCGGTGATCGAACGGCCGGTCTGGCTGTCCTTGATCCGTCCGAAATACACCAGATCGATCTTGCCGTTCTTCGCGGGCGCGAAGAACTCTTCGCCGTTGGCCCAGGCGGTGCCGGCGAGCGCCAGGATGAACCCAAGAATGGCGACTGACGCGGAATGCCGAATCTCGTTTCATGACGGCCTCCGACGTCTATCCTACACGAACCAGCGTCGCTCGTAGATGAGCAGCAAGACGACGATCACCAGCGGCACGGCCCAGGCCCAACCCGGCCCCAGCCGTTCAGCCAATCGACGCGGCACCACGCAGGGCGATCGCCGCGCTGACGACGGCGGCGGCCGTCAGCCACCCGTACCACAGGATGGCCGGACCGTCCTGAGGCGTGATCTTGAGATGAAACGTGCGCGCGTCGGGATAGTACCGGAACGGCGCCCAGTCCATGTAGAAGCACGTGAGGTACACGATGCCGAAGAGCATGGAGAAGATCTCGACCGCCGGGCGTCTGTGCGAAGAGGTCACGGCAGCAGTCCTTTGATGTTGTTCAGCACATGTCCGACGAGGAAGCTCCACCAGACGACGAACGCCAGCAGCCAGGTCAGATACCGGCGCGCAGCGGCCTGCTCGGGCACGAGCGGGTGCCTTCCAGAAGAGCCAGTAGGTGGGCAGCAGCCCGAGCCCAATCGCGACGAGATGCTCCTTGATCTCGAAGACGCCGTTGGCCGCGCGCAGCTGCAGGTCCTCGAGGGCGGTCCGGACATCGAGCCGGTACTGCGGATACAGGAGCGCGCCGCCGATCGCCGTGACGACAAACAGCACGACGATGGCGGTCGCGTACGCCGCGCTGTCCACGCTCCGGAACCGGCCGAAGAAGGAGAGCGGCCCGGCGGCCACCCGCCTCGGGACGAGGCTCAAGGCCTGATGCGTGATGGCGCCGAGCAGCGTGACAGCCAGCAGGCCGTGAACGATGAGCAGCGCGACAATCATGAGTTCAGCACCTCGCGTGCGGCCCGTTCGCCGGACTGCAAGGCTCCCTCCATCCATCCGGTCCACGACGATGTGTGCTCGCCCGCGAAGTGGATGCCGTTTTCGGGGCGGGCGATCGTCGGCATCAGTGTACTCATCTCGCCCGGCTTGAACACGGGAAATGCGCCGCGTGACCAGGGGTCCAGGGCCCATCGCTGGACGAACCCCTTCTCGAACTGCGAGCGAATGGCCGGAAAGGCATCGGCGACCAGGCCGATCCCGAACGCGAGGCTGTCCTCGGCGGTCATGTCGAGGACCGTGCGGCCGACGCGCCCGCCAACCGACGCGCCAAGGATTCCGCGCGTGCTCGTCACCTGATCGAAGGTCGAGTCCCACACTTCCGTCGCGCGATCGGTCCGGGCCGACCCGCTCAAGTCGGCGGACCGCCAGAAGCGGCTGCGCGACTGCAGCAGAAACCGCGTGCCGGCATAGTAGGACAGCTGCGCGATCGCGTGTGCCTTCGGCCTGGACAACGCGCGGACGGATCTCGATGTCCCGCAACGTCGTGAACGGAATCGCGAAGATGATGCGGCTGGCCGTCAGGCTCTCGACGCGAGCGTCCGCCCGATACTCGACGCGGAAACGCAGTCCTCGCGACGCCGCCCGACGCCCTCCCGGGCCGAGGACTCGCGAGTCACCCTGACGACGGGCGCATTGTAGCGGACGATGTTTCCAAGCGCCGACGCCATGGCGCGCGGCAGCAGGTCCATCCCGCCCTGAATCTTGTAGCGCTGCGTGGAACGGCGCAGCATCGCGAATTGCCGGAGGACGTAGAGCGCAGACAGATCGGTGGCGTCACCGCCGACGCGTCATGAGCGTGATCGCCTCGGGCGTGGCGCCGCGGGATCGAAGATATTCCGGCCAGCGTCACGCGGTCGTACGATCGCCATCGCGCGTACGAGTCGGCGGTCGCCGCCGGCTCCGCCAGATCGCCCGGCAGGACGCCGATGTAGCGATCGAGCAACGCCCCCGGGTCCAGCCCCTGGTCATCCGGCTTGAGATCCGCGTCAGCGCGCCGCGGGCGATCTCTGCGGCCGTCGCCGCCTTCCCTGGATCGCGACGACCGGCGATCCCTGCGACGATGCGAACGGTGTCAACGTCAGGCTGAAACGCTCGGGCGGTTCGCAGCACGGCCTGATGGACGCCGGCGATGCGGATCGGCCCGGCCTCGGCATGCAGACCGTCGTCGAACGGCGAGCGGATCGTCAGCACGCGGCCGCCGGCACGTTCGCGCGCCTCGAGGACGACGACCTGGCGTCCCGCTTGTCGGAGAACATCAGCCGCGCGCAAGCCGGCGAGGCCTGCGCCGACCACGACGACCGGGCTTCCTGTGTTCGCGGGCGTCGGCTGGGCGAGTCGTTGCAGCAACGACGGCGCGGCGGGAGCCGCCAGCGCGGAGAGCTGGAGAAACCGTCGACGAGTGACGTCTCGGCTCATGTTGAACGAGCAGCTGAGCGGTCATTCTAGAGCGGTTTCGTATCGAGTCGCAATGGTCAGTTCGGTCCTTGGACCGTCCGTAGTCCGAAGTTCACGTGGGTCCCGGAGCCAGTGCGCCGATTCGCGGACCACGGACCATGACCTCGAACGGCGCGCACGCAACATTAGGCTCAGATCATGCGGTTCAGAGGTCGCATTCGCCTGGTTCTCGGTGTCTTGTGCGTGGCGGCGCTGCGGCGGTGCCGCCTGCGCGCGCGTGTGAGCGCTCAGAGGCGCGGCGGGATGTTCCTCGGATCGACCGAGGACGTGGCGATCAAGTACGGCACGGCGCCGCTCGACAATCCCGTCATCGCCGTCAACCAGAAACTGAAGGACGGCACGCTCCGTCTCACGCTCGACGGCCGCGGCGGATATCTCCAGTCGGCGCTCCAGGCGCTCGACATTCCGGTCGAATCGCAGATGCTCGTGTTCTCGGCGACCAGTCTGCAGGCCCGGCTGATCAGGCCGGACAATCCACGGGCGCTCTTCTTCAACGACCGCGTCGTGCTCGGGTATGTGCGCAACGGTGAAATTCTCGAAGTGGCCGCGCAGGACGCGACCGAGGGCATCGTCTTCTACACGCTCGAGCAGAAGGCCGGCGACGCGCCCCAGTTTCAACGCGTCACCAGCGTGCCTCGGCTGTCATCTGAATGCCGACACGCTGGGCGTGCCGGGTCTGCTGATGTTCAGCACGACGCCGGCGTCCGACACCCGGCCGTCCAGGTCGGCCGCGATGGATCACCGGATGCCGCTCAAGGACCGCTGGGGCGGCTGGTTCGTCACGGGAAGCAGCGGCGGGGCCGAGCACATCGGCAACGCGGTGCCTGCGCTCGACGGCCGCGCGAGCCGCGAGCTCGCCTCGGCGGACGGACTCTTCGATCCGGACGGCTTCCGCGCCACGACGAGCGACATCGCCGCGCTGATGGTGTTCTCGCACCAGACGTACATGACCAACCTGATCACGCGCGCGGGATGGGAAGCGCGCGCCGCGGATCCGAGGCTGCACCCGCCGTTTGTGGCCGCGCCCGGCGAGGACGACCGCGTCGCCCGCGTCATGAGCGGCGTCGCGAACGAGGTCGTCGACTACATGCTGTTCATCGACGAAACGAGGCTGACGGACCGCGTCCGCGGGCGCGTCCGGCTTCGCCGAACGGTTCTCGGCCGCGGGCCCGAAGGACAAGAAGGGCCGTTCGCTGCACGAGCTCGATCTCGACCGCCGTCTGATGAAATACCCCTGCAGCTACCTGATCTACTCACCCGCGTTCGACCAGCTGCCGCCCGGCGCCAGGGATCCGATCTACCGGCGGATGTGGGAGATCCTGTCCGGAAACGAGCGCCTGGCGCGCTACCGATCGGCGCTGTCGCTGGAGGATCGGCGTGCGATCGTCGAAATCCTGCGCGAGACGAAGCCGGATCTGCCCTCGTACTTCCGGGACGTCACGAAGTAGCTGAGTGAAGGCCAGACGATCGCTCAAGCTGCTCCTGCCGACCCTCGGAAGCTCTGGTGATGTTCATCCCGTCCTGGCGCTCGCGATAGCCCTCCAGAGCCGGGGGCATCGAGCCACCATTCTGACCAACCCGCTCTTTCAGGAGTTGATCGAGGGCCAGGGAGTGGGATTCCTGCCCGTGGGGACGATCGACGATGCGCGCGCCGCGATCGCCGATCCTGATCTGTGGCACCCGCGGAAGGGGTTCGAGGTCGTCGCGAAGCGGGCGATTCTGCCCGCGATGGCCGAGGTGTACCGGCACATCGAGCGACACGCGGATGCCGACACCGTCGTCGCGGCCTCCGGGATCGCGTTCGGTGCCCGCATCGCGCAGGAACGGCTCGGCGTGCCGACGGCGACTGTCCACCTGCAACCGAGCATCATCCGCAGCCTGGTCGACCAGGGGATGGCGGGGAACATACGGATCTCGGCGTCCCAGCCGATGTGGTTCAAGCGCGCGTTTTTCCACCTCGCGGACCGGTTCCTGATCGATCGTGCGCTCAAGGCGCCCGTGAATGAGTTCCGCGCGACACTCGGCCTGCCGCCGGTCGATCGCCTGATGCATCACTGGATGCACTCACCACAGCTTGTGATCGGATTCTTCCCCGACTGGTTCGCGGCGCCCCAATCCGACTGGCCGCCCGAGACGCATCTCGTCGGCTTTCCGCTCTGGGACAGCGGAACGAACACCATGCCGCCGGACGCGCGCGAGTTCCTCGAAGCCGGCGAACCACCCGTCGTGTTCACCCCCGGGTCGGCTGCCGCGACGATGCACCGCTATTTCCAGGAGTCAGTCGCGGCTGCCTGCGAACTCGGTGTGCGCGCGATGCTCGTCACCAACTTCCCGGAGCAGGTGCCCACGGGTCTTCCGTCCCACGTGAAGACATTCGGCTACCTGCCGTTCAGCGACCTTCTGCCACACGCGGCCCTGCTCGTTTATCATGGCGGCATCGGCACGCTGGCACAGACCATCAAGGCGGGCATCCCGCATCTGGTCGTGCCCAGCGGTCACGATCAGTTCGACAACGCCTGGCGCATCGAACGACTGGGACTCGGTCGAGGCATTCCGCAGGCGCAGTATCGAGCGAGCCGTGCGGTGGCGGCGATCCGCGCGATTCTCGCCGATGGCGAAGGACGGGCGCGATACCGCGACTACGCGTCGCGGATGGACTCGGACGCTGCTCTCACCCGCGCGTGTGAATTGATCGAAGGGCTGTCTTGAACGCATGGAAACTCGGCTGACAGGAGTATGCACATGGAGCACATCATCGCCAGGCTGCTGCAGGACTACGAACATGGGACGATGACCCGCCGTCAGCTGATTCAGACGCTCGCGCTCACGGCGGCCGCGGCGTCGACCGTGGGTACCGCGGAGGCGGCCGCCCCGGCGAACGCCGTCAGCATCAACCACGTGTCGATGCAGGTGGCCGACTACACGAAGACGCGCGATTTCTATACGGGTCTCTTCGGGATGAAGATCACGAACGACGACGGAAAGACACAGTGCCGCCTGACGTTTGGCGACAACATCGTCATTGCTCGAAACGCCAGCAGCCGGCCCGGCGGCAAAGTCGGCATCGATCACATTGCGTACACGCTGGCCAACTGGGACTCTGACAAGGCCGTCAGGCCGGCGGTTGAAGCCGAACTGAAACGTCGCGGGCTGATGATACGAACGACCGAGGGCAGCTTCCACGTCCAGGATCCGGACGGCTTTGAAGTGCAGATGGGCGGAAAAACGCAATAGGGTCAGGACGCTACGGCTTCAGCGTCAACCGCACGAGTGAATCGGCGCGGTCCTGTCGATCCAGGTCGCGGCACGTCGCGATGATCTGCTCGAACTGGCTTCCGGAAATGGGGATGCCAGGCACGACGCCGCGAATGCGGCGCGCTTCCTCGTCGAAGTTCCAGATGAACTCGCGGCCGGTTGCCTGCTTCGTGTAGCTCCGGCCGTCCCTGGTGAAGATCGTGATCCGCGGGCCGAAGAGCGTCATCTCGTGCGACGGGATGATCCGCACGCGCTTCATGAGCTCGAGCACTTCGGGCGGATCGGTCTCGACGGGCAGCATCGGGAAACCGCGCCGGACGATGCCGTACGCCGTGTAGTACCGGGTGCTGCCGCGCGTGGCCTCGCCGATGTCTTCCCGCCGCTGCGGGAAGGCGGGGCTGGGATATTGCGTTTCCAGCCAGTTCACGACGGCTTCGACGCGATCCACGTCCGCGTACTTGATGTCGTGCTCCTCGCAGAGCTTCGCCGTGACGTCGATGTGGGCGATGTTGTAGCCGGAAATCGAGTAGATCCGGTACAGCGTTTCGAGCAGCGTCCAGTCCGTGCCGAGGTTGGCCGTGAGCCTGTCGAGGCTGGTTTCCGTGGCGCCGGAGAAGCTGTAGGTGAGGTGGCCCGTGCGGTCGCCGGCGTACGCCTGGTAGAACCCTGCCGGACCTTCGAGCACCGCCTCGCCGCCGCCGACCTTCCCTTGCCTGGCGAGCGAGACCGCCAGCATCGCGTTGCGGACGGCCGCGCCCTCGCGTAAGGCCCGGCTTTCGAGGTTGCTGCCTGCCAGATTTGTGCAGAGTGAGATCGCGGCGTGGACCTGGTCGTCGGTGAAGCGCATGATTTTGGCGGCGGCGATGGCGGCGCCAAAGATGCTGAACACCGGTCCGGCGTGAAACCCGCGCGCCATGACTGTCGGGATCCAGTCGGCAGCCATCCGTTCCATGACCTCGTAGCCTGCCGCCACGCCCGTGATGAAGTCTCGACCCGACGCGCCTTCCACCTCCGCGGCAACCAGGGCGGCCGGGATGATCGCGGTGCCGGGGTGGGTGAGCATGCGGAAGGTGTCCCACTTGCCCCCCGCCAGCATCATTTCCGAGTTCGCAAAGGCGGCGCCGCCCCTGGTCACCCTGCTTCCGTTCACCAGAATGGTGGCGCCGCTTCGCACGCCCGCTTCTTCGCCGGCCACGAATGTCACCGCCTGCTGTCCCGCAGGCAACCCCGAACCCACGAGCGCGGACGCGAGGTTCTGGAGCGTCAGTCCCTTGACGCGGTCGACAACCGCGGCGGGGAGATCCTCGTAGCGCAGACCTGCGACCCAGCGTGCGAACTGGCGGCTGAGGGAAGGCGTGCGTGCTGCCGCCGTCTGGCCCGCGGTGGCCGCAGCGGCGGCGGCGGCGGCGACGGGCGACGGAGCGATGCGGGCTGCGCCCCAGGCCGCGAGGCCAGCACCGAGAAAGATCCGGCGATCGATGTTCACGCGGCCCTCGCTTCCTACCGTGTGCCGGTGCGCCAGCCTGCACCAGCGTATTCGGTGCGCGCCACCTCGCTGTAGGGCACCGGGCACACCACTGCACGCATCTCGATCTGTTCGTGGCGTTCGACCGCGGGCTTGGACGTGCCGCCGCGCTCCTCGCCCCAGACAAAGGTCACCTCAGCGCCGATCGTCGCATGCTCGGGATCGAGGATCGCCAGCGTCAGCATCTGGCCTTCGTTCGCGCTGTAGCCCACCCACGTCGAGATGCCGATCGTCCTGCCGTTCTTGGTGACCTTGTCGTAGGGGTGCATCGAATAGACCGCCGAAGGGAATTCGATGAACTTGGCGCGATGCGCCTTCTGGAACTGGCTGCCGATGGCTCGCATCACGTCGTCGGTGTTGAGCGCGAGCGTGACCTTCTTGCGATGCGGCCCACGGGCTCGCTGCTCGAGCGCTTCGCGGCCGATGAAATCGTGATCGAATTTGACATGCGGTCCGTAGCCGAGGTCCCAGGGCGTCAGGTAGTAGTCTTCGATGTTCGGCGAGACAAAGCTCCCGCCGATCGACGCCTTCGCCTCGTAGCAATCGGCCGGGAGCCACTTGCGATAGGCCTTCATCTTCGCGCCGGTGTAGACAGCCGGTAGCGGAGAAGGGATCCAACCCGACTCCAGCGTGTTGGCCGAGTAGGCGCGGCCCCCCACCTGTCGCAGCCCGAATTCCTCGCCGGCCTTCACGATGGCCTCGCGCACGGCTTCGCCGTCTGCGAACGGTCCGAACATCTCGTACCCGGGCTGCCCGGCCATGCCGTGCCTCAGCGTGCGGACGGGCTTGCCGGCGACGGTAATGGAGCCCATGGTGAAGAACTTGAGTTCGGGCGGCCGCGTGCCCAGCATCTTCTCCATCACCTTCATGGCGTTCGGGCCCTGGAGCTGGAAGCGGTAGGCCTTGCGATTCAGGGGATCCCTGCGCGCGGCCGACCGTTCGTCGAGTTCCACCCTGACGTCGTAGCGGCCGGTGGCCGCATGAAAGCGGATCCAGTTGAGCACGGGGATCCGTCCCACGAGGTTGAATTGATTCGGGTCCAGGTAGAACAGGATCACGTCGCCGATCACATGGCCGTCGTAGCTGCACGGGACGAACTGCTTGGCTTTGTCCACCGTGAAGGCCGAGAAGCTGTTGACGCCCAGGTGCGTGAGCAGTTTGAGCGCGTCGGGGCCCTCCACGGACAGGTCGGCCATGTGGTAGGACTGGTTGAACAGCACGCAGGTCTGCTGCCACGCCTGGGTCTCGTCCCGCCAGTTGGTGAATTCAGGCGGTACGCCGGGATAGACGTTGGGTCCGCTCTGCAGGTTGCGGAGCAGCGTCACCGGGTCGCCCGCGGCCTGGATGACGTCCTCGAGGCTGTTGATGCTCATGACGAAAGAGTCCTTTTCGACGGTTCAGGGAGACAATAGGATTCCAGCACGCGGCGTAGTTTACTGCGAGGGGGACTCGGTGGAGGAAATGTGATGATTGGAGTCATAGCCAGCAAGCGCGTGTGGCTCGTGCTCGCCGCGCTCGTCGTGTCGGCGTTCCTCCTGCCGGAGGTGGTCAGCGCGCACAACGTGTCGAAGCGCGATGCGTCGTTTGTCGTGGCGAATAGCGGCCGGGCCATTGTCCCGTTTCTCTACCTGGGCGCGAAGCACATGGTCACCGGCTACGACCACCTGCTGTTTCTGGTCGGCGTCATTTTCTTCCTCTACAGGCTCAAGGACGTGGTCCTCTATGTCAGCCTTTTTACCATCGGTCACAGCCTGACGCTGCTCCTGGGAGTGCTCGGCCATATCCACGCCAACCCGTACGTCGTCGATGCCATCATCGGCTTTTCCGTTGTCTACAAGGCCTTCGACAACATCGATGGCTTCAAGCGTGTCCTCGGGTTCCAACCCAACACGAAGATCGCGGTCCTGCTCTTCGGCCTGTTTCACGGGTTCGGGCTCGCGACGAAGCTGCAGGAGCTGGCACTGTCACAGAACGGGCTCGTTCCCAACATCGTCAGCTTCAATGTCGGAGTTGAGATTGGGCAGGGGCTGGCGCTCGTGGCCGTGTTCATCGGCTTGAGCTACTGGCGCACGCGCGCCGGGTTCCTGCGGCACGCGTTCGTGACGAACACGATGCTGATGGTGGGCGGGTTCCTGCTCGTCGGCTACCAGATCACTGGCTATGTGGTGACGCGATGATGAACCCACAGAACATGGCTCCCATGGAAGTACCGTCGTTGACGAAGATCGCCGCGGCAACCGTGACCGCGCTGATCGTCGCCTGCTTGATTCTGGCGGCTGTCGTCCTTCCGGCGGAATATGGGATCGATCCACTCGGGACAGGCCGAGCTCTGGGCCTGGGCGATCTTGCGAAGGCGACGGAACCGGCGCAGAACAGCGCGGCATCAGCGACTCCGTCCGCCGCTGGCGTGGTGGCCTCGATCGTGCCCGTCCTGGTGCCCTCGGCCACCGGCGACGCTCCGAAGGTCACCGGAGCGTTCATCGCGCAGCCGAGCCGATTTCAGGTCGATTCCAGAGAGATCACGCTCGCGCCCGGTGAGGGGATGGAGGTCAAGTACAACATGAAGAAAGGCGCGGGGCTCGTCTACTCGTGGACGGCGAGTGCGAACCTTGCCTATGAATTCCACGGCGATCCGGACGTCAAGCCGGCGGGCAAGGAGGGCACCGATTATTTCGAGAGCTACGAGCTCGACGACAAGACGGGCAAGGACCAGTCACACGCGACCTTCGTGGCGCCCAGTACCGGCATCCATGGCTGGTTCTGGGAGAACAAGACCGACAAGAACGTGACGCTGAAGCTTGTCTCAGCGGGTTTCTACGACTGGATCATGCAGAACCGCAAGGACAAGCAGACGGCATTGAAACCGATGGATGCGTACGCTTTGCCGGGCCATCCGAAAATTCCGGACGAGGTCTTCCGCTGACGGTGACGTCACGATGAATTCTTCCGCACCTGACTTCGCCGCTCCACGACGATGATGGCGCGGGAGTGGAAGCGCAGCGTTCGATCCCTGCGCCACTCCCGAAGCTGCGCGCGCAATAGCGCCAGTGCCTTTCGCTCGCCCGCCGCGGCGGTCCCGTCATCGAGACGGTCGGCGACCGCCAACTCCAGATCGGCCAGGCCGAAACCCATCGCGAGCGCCAGGAAGGCGCGAGTCGGGGAAAGCGGCACGATATCCACGCCGGGCAATCGGCGGAACACCGCCCGATTGACCACGATGAGCGACTGGCGGCCCCCGATTGTGACGAGCTCGACATCGGGCGACACGTCCCCGGGGTGCGCCTCCGGGGGACGACCGCGGCGCTCGACCAGCCCGACGATCGCCCTCGCGAGGTCCGGATCGCGCGTGCGCAGGTCGTGCACGACGTCGGTCGGAAGCGTCACGGCCACCATTTGAGCCGGACGGCCGAATTTTCTCGGACGTCCCCGGGCGCGACGCGACGACTGGCCAGTCTGCATCGGGAAAGCCTACCAGAGGTGACGGTGGCCGCTCGCCCGTCGCCCGAGTCATATTTATCTATTTATTATTAGGACGTAGTGTTTATTTATATAAATATCATTCCGTGTCCCGCGCATGGCTGCGTCCTGCCATCGCCGTCCTCACCACGGGGCTTTCCCTCGTGGCGGCGGAATACGCGGCCCGGTTCGTGTTCCGCAAGACGCACTCGAGCGGCAATTCGAGAGACTACGTAGCGGTCCGGGGCGGCGGTCCGATGCCTGTCACCAACAAGTTGGGATTCCGTGAGCGGGAGATCCCGCCGAAGAACCCGGAGCGGTATCGGATCGCAGTGGTTGGCGATTCGTTCACGTGGGGGCAGGGGATTGAGGAGGCGCAGCGGTTCTCGAACCTGCTGGAAGGCCTGCTCGGCCCGGGATTCGAGGTGCTCAATTTCGGCCGGCCGGGCAACAACATGCCCGAGCACCTCGAGGTCCTGGAGCAGGCGCTCCCCGTCGCGCCGGACTTCATCCTCCTGCAGCTGTACATCAACGACTTCGAGACGCGGCAGATGGCACGGCCGCAGCCGTATCCGCTCCTCCCGGCGTCGTGGCATTCTTCGCTCGAACGATCGTCGCTGCTCTACGACCTGATCAACCAGCGGTGGGAAGAGTGGCAACCGGCGTTGGGCATCGTGGACGACTACGTCGGGTACATGGCACGCAACCTGCGCGACCCCGCCGCGCCCAATTCACAGCTGGCCTTTGGCATGCTGAGCCGTTTCATGGAGCGCGCCCGGCAGGCGGGCGTCGCGTCAGGCGCGGTGCTGTTTCCCGCGACTGATGCGATGGGGCCGAACGGATCACGAATATCCGTTCGGTTACCTCCATGCGCGCGTTGCGGCCACGTGCGACGCGGCCAAGGTGCAATGCCTGGATCTCCTGCCGGTCTTTTCGACGATTCACGATCCGCGCACCATGTGGGTCAGTCCCTTCGACGCGCATCCCAACGCGATGGCCAACCAGCGTGCCGCACAGGAGATCCTTCGACGGTTCGCTCCTCAATGGTGTGCTCCACGAGCGCCAGCAAAGTCCGTCATGTCCCATGACTCGGCTCAACGGAGTCCGGGCGTGGCGTGTCGGTCGACGAGATAGACAAGGTCACGTCGCGCGAATGACGCGGTCGCGCGCCTGCGCGAGCGCCTGCTTCAGGCCGGGAGCCAGTTCCAGATCCGGCTCGGTCAGCAGCGTGTACCGAACCGAATTGCCCGGCACGTCGCTCGCCAGCGCCGTCACGAGGTCGACCAGGACGTTGTAAGCGCCGCGCGTCCTGCCGGTGCTGCGGTCCGTCGCTTGCGACGGGCTGACGGCGCAGAACGCCGAACAGTCGATCAGTTCGTCCTTCGCGTTGATGTAGACCGCACCGTTGATCACCTGGCAGCCTTCCGACCACGAATTCACGTCGCGCGCCATGCCCATGCCGCCCCAGTGAACGTTGATCGTCGGCTCCGCCTCCAGGCCGGCCGCGAGGTCGGCCTCGTCCAGGCGTTTGTCGTTCTTCGACCGAACCACCAGCACGCCTTTCCCTTGAGGGCGCAGCGCCAGGTACGTCTTCTTGTGCCAGCCGAAGTGGTAGTCGTGCTGGCCTTGCACGAGAAACGGCGCGCCTCGCGGGTTGTCCGACGCGCCGGGCTCGGTGGAACCCTGGAACTTGAACACCAGACCTTTCAGCAGCAGCACGAAGACATCGTCGAACTTGCCGCTGAACTCCGTGCGCCGCACGCCGATGAGGTGCGGGCTGCCGCTGGCCGAGAAGTCCCATTGCGCGACCGCACGCGTGTCGCTGGCGGCGTGGGCATTGACCATCTGCAGCATCCGGGTCGGGCGGGCCTGATACTGCGCCTTCACCTGTTCGAGCAGCGCGAGCCAGTCGGCGTACTCCGGAGTCGGCGCCCAATCAGGCCGGAGGCTCTTGTCGAGCCAGCGCTGCAGGTGTTCCTGCGATCGCGGGCCGAAGCGGCCGTCGGGCACGCAATCGATCTTCTCGATCGTCCGCACGTATTCCTGGAACAGGCGGATCGCGGAGAGCGTGCGGTAGCCACAGATGCCGTCCACGACTGCGCCGGGAAAGAACCCGATCGTCTTCAGCCCGCGCTGAACGTCGGACACGCTCATCAGACCGGGCCCGGCAGCCGCGAGCCGCTGCGTCACGATCTTGTCGGCGCCGGGCTGCACCTGGTTCAGCGGCAGCCGCGTGATCTGCTCGACCTCTCGTTCGTAGGCCGCGCACGCGGCATCGGTGACGCCGGGATCGCAGGATCCAAGTTCGATCATCGGCTACACCGTCTTGCCGTCGTTGTCGATTCTGGTCAGGGCTATCCTCGGATCGTTGCGCTGGTGACTCTTGTCGTTCGGATCGAGCTGAACGCTGCCGTGAAGCAAGTCGGTCGGGAAGACGTCCCGCTTGGGTCCGACCGCGACATCGTGAGGCTTGATGTTCCCCGGTTTGGCGCTGCGCGCGCGATTGTTGTCGATGGCGGCCTGGCCGATGTCGAGGCCGTGGCGGCGCGCGTTCGCGAACATCCAGTCGAGCGAGATCCAGTTGAGCCCCGGGTTCTGGTTGCCCCCTCCGACATCGGAGTGGACACCGCGAAACCAGACTTCGACCAGCTGGGGAGTTTGTGCGTCATTCCTCCCGCGCAGTCGCGTCAGGTCGAAGGCCACTCTGGTTTCGTCCAGTGCCATGGCGTGGCAGCAGTGGTCGACGTTTGGAGGTCTCTTGAGGTTGTACCCAAGGTTCACCGCCTTCCCGGGCGCGCCGAACTCGGCGACGACGTCCCAGACGCCGAGGAAGCGGATCCGGACCATCGGGTACTTCTCGGCCACCTCGTTCGCAAACGCGACGGCCAGCGCCGCGCCCCGGCTGAATCCAATCACGTCGACGTGCGGGTCGCCGGCGCCGAGGTTTTGTTCCATCCGGTCCAGCGCCTTGCGGATGCGGCCATGACCGCCGAGTCCAAAGGCTTCGGCCACCTTGTCGCCGACGAACGTGTGCGCCATCCTGCCGATGCCTTCCAGGTACAGGCTGCGGGGGATCGTGCGCGACCAGTCGTCCTTGCTCGGGTCGATCGTCTCGTTCAGTTTCTCGTAGGCCCGAAAGAAACGGAGGACGTTGGTGTCCTCGTCTTCGCCTGGTTTGTCTTCGTTGCCCGTGCCGTCGAACGCGATGAGTGCCATTGTCTTGTTCTCCGCTGGTTTCACGAGTGCATCAGGATTGCCGACAGGACACCCGTCAGCGCGATCGCGGGATCCGCGAGCGCTGACGCCGAGCGCCACGCCACGAAGCCGTCCGGACGAACGAGCGTCGCGCCTGACGGCGAGAGACCGAACGCGGTCGTGACCCCGCCCGGATCAGTGACATCGTGGCCGATCCGGTTCACCTCGAGCTGAAGCCCGGGGAATTGCGCCTGCGCCGCGCGCGCGGCTTCGGGCCAGCCGTTCGCGTTGGCTCCCGCCAGCAGCACGAACGACCCTCGAAACAGGTCCAGTGTCGAGATTCGGTGTCCCTGCCTCTCGATCCACACGTGCGGCGCCCGCGACCCGGGCCGTCCGCGCGATTCGCTCGGATGTTCGTGCGTTCGGCCCGGCCCGTCGTCGTCGCCAGACTCTGTGAGGATGGCGCCCGAGCGATAGAGGTACCCGAGTTCGATATCGAAGTCGTCTGCCGGCGGCTGGAAGTCCTGCTTCCCGAGGAACGGGGCCGTCCGCGTCACGTACCGCGTGTACGCCTGTTCCACGGTAAACGCGCTGGCCGGACGGCGCTCCGCCTCGTACGTTTCGAGAAGCCCAGGGCCGGCGATCCCCTTCAGCACGAGCGCCAGCTTCCACGCGAGGTTGTGCCCGTCGTGAATGCCGGTGTTCCCGCCGTAGCCGCCGTTGGGCGGCATCAGGTGCGCGGCGTCGCCCGCGAGAAAGACACGGCCGTTTCGGAAACGGCGCGCCACGTCGGACGTTGCCCGCCACCGCGCGACGCCGGTGATCGTGACCGGCAGATCGGCGACGCCTGCCGCGTGCCGTACGTGCGCGACGAGCGTTTCCTCGCGTACATCGTTCGCCGGACTCGACGCCTCGGGCTTCGACGTGTCGCCGGCCGTATTGACGACGAGGAAGCCGGAGTTCTGATCTTTGTCCAGCCGGAAGAATCCGCCGAGATGCGGATTCCCGATGTAGATCACGCTGAAGTTCGTGCCGGCGAGCAGCGGCGCCAGCGGCGCCTTGAAGTAAATCGTGACGGAGTTCGAGAAGACGCCGCGGCCGTCGAACTCGATGCCGGCGAGTTCGCGCACCCTGCTGTGCGCGCCGTCCGCGCCGACGAGGTACGCGGAGCGGATGGTCCGTTCGCGGCCGGTGTCGAGATCCTTCACGGCAGTCGTCACGCCGGTCGCGTCCTGCTCGAATCCGATCACCTCGTGGCCGTCGAGGACCCGGGCGCCCGAGCCCTCGGCGCGGCGCCGCAGGATCGGTTCGAGTCCTGGCTGCGTGATGAACAGACGCCGGCAGGGGCTGAACGCGTCGACGCCTGCGTTGAGGTCCGGCACCAGCCCCTTGAGCACCTTGCCTGAGAGGGTGTCCATCAGCACGATGGATCCCTCGGGCTCGAACTCTTCGAGCGATCGCGCCCGCACGTCGTCTTCAATGCCGGCCGAGCGGAACAGCTCGAGCGTGCGCATGTGAAAGAACGCGGCGCGCGGCAGCTGCGACCCGCCCCGCAGACGCTCGACCGCGAGCGACGCGATCCCGTGCTGGGCCAGGAACATGGCCGTGGACAGCCCGACGAGCCCGCCGCCGGCAAACAGAACCGGCACGGCCGCGTCGCCGCTGGCGTGGTCTCCGGCCGTCATGTGGGCGATTGTCACTCGACGTCACGACGATCGCAACAGCCAGATCTTCGAATATGCTTCCCACGTGACCACATCTGTTTCGCGCGCTGCCGCTCTGGCAGCGCTGTTTCTCCTTCCGCCCGTGGTGATCGCCCAGGGACCGCCGAAGTCGCGGCCCGCTGACTCCGTTGAGCTTGACACGGCCACCGGCCAGCGGATCAAGGTCACCCAGGTGGCCGGCGGACTGGTACATCCGTACAGTCTGGCGTTTCCCGATGCGCACACGATTCTCGTGGCCGAGCGTTCGGGGCGCCTGCGGGTCATCAGAGACGGCGTGTTGCTGCCCAAGCCCGCGTGGGAAGCGCCGCCGCGCGCCGCCCGGGTCTCCGCCATCGAACAACCCTCCCGACGCGCTGCACTTCATCGAGTTGCATCCGGGTTTTGCACAGAATCGACTGGTGTACCTCGCGTACCCGAAATACGGGCCCCGCGGCAACACGATGGCCGTCGGCCGGGGCACGCTCACGGGCGACGCGCTCGTGGGCTTTCAGGAGATCTTCGTGTCGGACGCCTGGGAGAGCTACGGCGCGAACCCGGGGCGGATGCTGTTCGGGCGCGACGGCACGCTGTATGTGACCGTCGGCGACCGCGACAGGTACTGCTGCGACGGTTCCGAGAACAACAGCCAGCGCATGAAGGCGCAGACCCTGGACAACGACTACGGCAAGATCCTGCGTATTCGGGACGATGGCAGTATTCCGCCCGACAATCCGTTCGTCGGGCGTCCGGGAGCACTTCCGGAGATCTTCAGCTACGGTCATCGGAATGCGTACGGCCTGGCCTACCATCCCGAGACGGGCGAACTGTGGGAGTCCGAGATCGGACCCCTGGGCGGCGACGAGATCAACATCCTGCATCCGGGTCACAACTACGGGTGGCCGCTCGTCTCGACGGGGCGCAACTACACCGGCACGCCCGTGTCCGATCACCCGTGGACCCGGGAAGGCATGGACGATCCACGGATGTTCTGGAACCCGGTCATCAGCCCGTCGGGTCTGATCTTCTACACGGGCGACCGCTTCAAGGGCTGGAAGGGCAGTGCGTTTCTCGGGGCGTTGAACGGGAAGGCGCTGTGGCGTGTATCCCTCAATAACCCGCGGCCGCAGCAGGTGGAGCAGCGTGAGGTGCTCCTGACCTCGTTGAACGTCCGGATCCGCGATGTGCAGCAGGGGCCCGATGGCAACCTGTACATCGCGACGGAGCAGGAATCGGCGGGTGCGATGCCGAACGGAACGGTGATGCGCATCGAACCCGCGCCGTAGTGTCGTGGCCAATTTGCGCATTCTCGAGCTGGAAGCGTTCTCTGTGTCACTCGATAGACCAGTAACGTGTCTCAATGTGCCGGAACGGGACGCACGCCGCCCGTTACGCGCTCAACGAAATCCCCTCTAAACTGCTCTCCGCTGGCCAGTTGTATCGCAAGCCCAGAGGTGGAACCGGCCTTGCTCCGCAGGGCCGCTGGCGTAATGCGCGACTTTCCTCGTCTTTCGTCCGTAGGCCTCCTTGCGGTCGTCGCGATCGGGGCGGGAGCGATCCTCGGCCTGGCAGGCTGGCCGCAGCCCGGCCGCGCCGTCGAATTCTGCGGGCTCATCCTGGCGGCGATTCTGGTCTCAGCCCTCGTGACGCAGCCGTCACGCGCGCGCGACCTGGGCCACGATGCTGTCGTCCTTCGTCGATCGACTGCACGTCGTTGCTGCTCCTCGGCCCGCACGCGACGATGCTCGTCGCAACAGCCGGGACGGTGGCCCGGGGGCTCACGGACTCAACGCACGCCCATCCGGTTCGTCGAACGCTCGTGAACGCGGCAACCGTCTTGACTGCGATACAGGCTGCGGGCCTGGCACACCAGGCGCTCGGCGGCACGACGGGGCAGTTCACATGGCCGGGACAGGCCGTTCCAATCGCGGCTGCTGTTGTCGCGTACTGCTTCGTCAGGTGCGCCCTGACGGGAGTCATGGCGCCGATGGTCGCGGGGCCATCGGTCAATCGATCGTGGCTGACGGGCTTTCTTCCGAGGGCTGTCCGAACTACTTCATCGGGGCCAGCCTCGCGGTGGGGCTTGTCGAGGCGATCGATCGCCGGAATTGGCACGTCGTGCTGGTGGCGGCCGTGCCGCTGTATTTCGCCTATCGCGTCTACGCGGCTCACGTCAGCCGGCTCGAGGAAGAGCACCGCCGCCGGGAGGTCATCGACGCTGTCGATCACGGCATGTCTGTCGTTGACAGCAACGGCCAGGTCACGCTCTGGGACGCCGGCCTCGAACACATTCTGGGCTGTTCTCGCGAACGAGCGCTGGGCCGTTCGCTCGTGAGTGCCGTGCCGGCGCTGGGCAAGACCGAGCTCCCACGGGCGATCAGCGAGACGCTGACAACCCGGAGCGCCCGGACGCTGGCGCGCGTTGACCTGTCATCCGCCGAGAGCGAGCGGATTCTGCAGGTCAAGATTCTCCCCGTTGCCGATGGCGCGACGCTGCTCTGGCATGACGTCACGGAGCGAACGCACGCCGAACACGCCCTCAAGCGGCGCGAAGATCGGATCGCGCTTGCGGCGGAAGGCGCGCACGACGGGTTGTGGGAATGGGATCTTCAGAGCCAGGAGTTCTACTCGTCGGGCCCATGGAGGGCGATGATTGGCCTGCCGGCGGCGGCGGGCAGCGGTCGTCCCGAGGAGTGGACTCACCGTGTCCACCCTGACGACATCGGTCCGCTCAAGCAGGCGCTCGCGGACTATCTCTCCCGCAAGACGGATCGCTTTCAGCACGAGCATCGGATTCGCCATGAGGATGGCACCTACCGGCGGTTCGTGTGCCGCGGGATCGTGGCGCGAGGTCCAGGCAAGCGCCCGGCCCGTCTCGCAGGCTCGCTGACGCTGCTGACCGATGCGGCGGGGCGAACCATCGCACCTGAGCCTGTCAACGGTGCCGGAACCCTCGATCCGCTGACCGGGCTCTGCAATCGCGCGGTCTTCGTCGAGGGGCTCGGGCGGCGTCTCGAGGCGATCAAAGCCCGGCCCACCGGCAACCGGTTCGCGGTGCTGTATCTCGACCTCGACCGCTTCAAGGTCGTCAACGACAGTCTCGGCCACATGGTGGGCGACGAACTGCTCATCGCGGTGTCGCGTCGCCTCGAGTCGTGCCTCCGGCCGGGGGACGCGCTCGCCAGGCTGGGCGGAGACGAGTTCGCGATCTTCCTGAACGAGCTCGGCGGCGAGGAGCAGGCCAACGCCATCGCGTTCCGTCTTCAGGACTCGCTGAGCGCGCCCTTTACGATCGGCGGGCGGCAGGTGTTCACCTCCGCGAGCATCGGCATCGCCTTCGTCCGGGCTCTGTACAGCAATCCCGACGAGATCATGCGCGACGCGGACACCGCCATGTATCACGCGAAGTCGCGCGGCAAGGCCCGCCACGAGCTGTTCGATGCCGACATGCACGCCCGCGAGCTGGACCGGCTCGGCTTCGAGAACGACCTGCGCGACGCCGTCAGCCACAATGACTTCGAGGTGCACTATCAGCCGATCGTGCTGCTGGCCTCGGGGATGTGCGTCGGATTCGAATCCCTGATTCGGTGGACGCGAGACGGCAAGCCGGTCTCGCCTGTCACGTTCATCCCGATCGCCGAGGAGCTGGGGCTCATCGAGCCGCTGGGCACGTGGGTCCTCCAGCAGGCGTGCAAGACGTTCGCGGACTGGCGGCGGCGATTTCCTGCTGGCGGCCTCGACTACATCACCGTCAACGTGTCCAGCCGCCAGCTCATGCAGCAGAATTTCCTGAGGGTCGTCGAGCAGGCCGTTCAGGACGCGGGACTCAGGCCGAGCGACCTCCGCCTCGAAATCACGGAGACCGCCCTGATGGACAGCCCGACGGAGGCCGCGAAGCTGCTGCGCGAGCTGCGCGAGTTCGGCGTGAAGATCTATCTGGACGACTTCGGCTGCGGCTTCTCTTCGCTGAGCCACCTCCACCAGCTTCCCGTCGACGCGCTTAAGATCGACCGCTCGTTCGTCAAGAGCCTGGTGCTCCCCGATCGTCCGGCGATCGTCGAGAGTATCCTCGCGCTGGCCCGAACGCTCAAGACGAGCGTGGTCGCCGAGGGCATCGAGGAAGACCTCCAGGCGCGCGAGCTCCTGCGGCTCGGGTGCACGCATGCCCAGGGTTATCTCTTCTCGCGCCCGCTGTCGACGTCGGCTGTCGAAGAGCTGCTCGTGGCCAACCGTCCGCTCGGCCCGAAGAAGGTCCAGCCATCAGACCGCACCGTTGCTGTCGGGCACGAGGCCGAGTTGTACCACTCGCCGGCGCCCATCAAGTGGCCGGAGCCCGAACTCGTGCGAGGCGTCGCCTGATGCGCACCATGGCGCCGGTCACGCGCATCGCGTTTCTGCTCCTGCTGCTGAACCTGAGCCACGCCTCGTCGTTCGCCGCACCACCGGCGGATTCCATTCCGGCCGCGACCGTCCGGACGCTGGTGTCCCAGGGGAACGTTTCAGCGTTGAAGCAACTGGGAACGGGCGTGTTGCCCGTGATGGCCGACCTGTACCGCACCGCCAGTGAGTCCGATCGCGCCAGCATCGCGGCGGCGTTTTACGGCCTGGGCTGGAAGTCTCCCGAAGCCAAGCGGGCGCTGACGCCGGACGTCCACACGGCAAATCAGGCGCTCCGGATCCAGGTGCAGTACGCCCTGGGACGTGTAAGCAGCGATGCCGACGTGGTCGCTGTGCTGCTCGACAACATGCAGAACGACGCCAATCCCCTGTTCCGGGACAAGGCCGCGTGCGCGCTCGCGTACGATCAAATCCACCTCACCGAGAAAGAGAAAGTCCGCCTGTACGACGGCCTCATTCAAGCCCTGAACGACTCGAAGCTCGACGTGCGGTCGATTGCCGCGCTCGCCCTGAACATTCAGACGGGGCAGACGAAGGGCTTCAACGCGAACGGCACGCCGGCGCAGCGCGACGCGTCAATCCGCGAATGGCGGAAATGGCTCGACGAGTATCGATCGCGCTGGTAGCGCTCGCGGTCGCCCTTCTGCCGGCGGAGCACGCGCGCGCGCAATCTCCTTCCATCCTGGCACGGTACAGTTTCGATGACAGCTCCGTTGAGACGGGCCCGGACACCTTCGCCATCTTTCAGCACGCGAAGGGATCGGTTCGTCTGTCCTGGACGGATCATTTGAGCGGATACCGCGCCATCGAAATTCGTGACGTGAGCGGCGACGGAGACTTTCCGGAGCTTCAGGGATACGTTCCGCTTCGAAGCCACGGAACGATGTACCTGCATTTCGCGCTCATGATCGCGAACCCTTTCGAGGAACTCAATATCGCGCTGGCCGGGCCCGAGGGATTTGCCCTCCGCCGGAACGGCATCGGCTTCTGGCTCAAGACGCTCGACGGCTATCTGTGCCAGATCTCGGACAGCATGCCGAAGAAGTTGTTCATGCCGCAACCGTTCGGGTGGTATGTCGTCGACGCCGCGTACGACATCGAACGTGGATCCTATGACCTCACGATCCACCAGAACGGCATCGCGAAGCCGATCGTCTCCTTGAGGGACCAGTTCAACCCTGCCAGGCAGCCAGGCTCCTCCGTCGACAAGTTCTCCTTTATCGGCGATGCCGGCACGGACCAATCCAACGTCGTGTACTACGTGGACGACGTGGTGCTCAGTGTGGACGAGGCGGTGCCGGCGTCGCGATTCGCCGCGCCAGGTCGAAAGAAGCTGTTCGTCGACTATTGGGATGAGCATCAACGCGAGCGGCTCAGCCGTCCCCAATCAGTGCCGGCGATGGACTTCTCGGATTTCGGAATGCTGCCGGGAGACGTGCAATCCCTGAGGAACGCGGGGCTGTGGGACGCGTTTCAACGGACGCTGGCGGGCCAGGCGATTCCTGTCCCGGAGGGCGCGTCCGCGGCGCACCGGCGGTGGTTCGGCGTGGCGGCGTTGTGGGTGGACGGAACCGCAGCCTTGAACAGCGGAAACGCCGCCGTCGCGCTGGAACGATTTGAATCGGCCTCCGAGTTGGCGCCGGGCGGGAAGATCTATGAGTTGAACGCCGTATTGGCGCTGGCCGCGCTGAATGCCTGGCCGCAGGCCGACACGCGCCTGTCGGCGATCTACGCGGACTGGGTCAACGACATCCGCTTTCCCGCCGCCCTTGCGATGATCGGAATCGCGCGCAAGGATCTGGCGCAGGCGGAAGCGTGGCTGCGTGGTCCAGCCGAGCAAGCTCCGGACGTGCTTGTCGCCGATCAGTATTTCTACGTCCTGCTCTGGCAGAAGCAGACCGCGGCCGCGGCGCAATTCGCCGGACGCATGCTGGACCGCTACCGTGCGCTGGGCGTCGATCCGTCGTCCTGGATCGAGAAGATCGGCGACGCGGCGTTCATGCAGGCCGATTTCAGCGAGGCGTTACAGCGATATGCCGGGATCCTCGGCGCCGACCCGGACCACGCGGAGCCTCGTGTTCTTGGGAAGATGTCGGATGTGTACTTTCGACTCGGGGACCTCGGCAAAGAACGGCTCTATCGAGAAAAAGTATACGGACGCCTGACCGGCGGGTACTGAGTGCCATAGCGGCAGAATTATTGCCGGGCGGCGCATGGCGGACGCGCTAGAATGCCCGCCATGTACCGCGCCCTGATACTGCTCGTCGCCGCGACGCTCTCCGGCCAATGGATCAATGAACCCGCGCGCGGCGTTCCCCGGACGCGCGACGGCAAGCCCGACCTCACCGCGCCCGCGCCGCGCACAGGCGGAAAGCCGGACCTGACGGGTCTGTGGCAGACCGACATGGCGGCGCCCGGCGAAGTCGAAAAGCTCATCCCGGGTCTGGGCTCGATCGTGGTGCCTGGAGACGACCCCACGACGTTCAGCAAGTACCTGTTCAACGTCATGGTCGACTACGCGCCGGACGACATCAAGCTGACGCCAGGCGCGCAGAAGGAATGGGACGTGAACCGTTCCCTCAGCGACGCGCTCGGCCCGCGCTGCCTGCCGTCCAGTCTGCCGATGACCGACCTGTTCCCTATTCCGAAGAGAATCGTCCAGACGCCGACGCTGATCGTGGTTCTCTACGAGGGCGATCTTCCGCGCCAGATCCACATGGATGGGCGAAAGCTTCCGTCGAATCCCAATCCGGCCTGGGCCGGCTACTCCGTGGGCAAGTGGGACGGCGACACGCTCGTGGTCGAGACGGTCGGCCTGAATCCACGTGCGCCGCTCGATGCGTTCAGTCACCCGAGAAGCGATACGATGCGCCTCGTGGAGCGGTGGCGCCGCCGCGATTTCGGCCACCTCGACGTCCAGACGACGATCGAAGACTCGAAGTACTACTCGAAGCCCATCACCTTCCGGTACTCATCGACACTGGTTCCAGACGATGACCTGCTGGAGTGGGTGTGCACGGAAAACGAAAAGGACAAGGGTCACATCAAGTGACCGCGCCGCGGTTCGAGAAATGGATCACGTGGAGCGGCCGCCTGCTGTCGCTTGTGCCCGTGTTCATCCTGCTGTCGAGCGCGCGCTGGAAGCTCACGCACAACCCGTGGTACGTCGCGGAGTGGGGACGAATCGGCTACGCGCCCGGTGCGATTAACGGCATCGGGCTGGTCCAGGTCGCGTGTGTGGTGCTCTACCTGATTCCACAGACCGCCGTGCTCGGGACCGTCCTGCTCACGGGGTACCTGGGTGGAGCCATTGCCTCGTATGTCCGAATCGGCGAGCCGTATCCGGTCCTCGTCCCGCTGTCGACGTGCCTGCTGGCCTGGGCAGGCATCTACTTGCGCGACCGGCGGCTCTGGGCAGTGCTCCCGTTCCGCAGGCGCGCGTAACGGTCGTCGACCGGTTCACACCGCAACGGCGCTGAAGCGACGAGTCGTGCAGCATCGAGCGCGAGCACGACGAGCAGCACGTTGCGGGCGAGCAGCATCGCAAGCGGACCCATCGCCCCGTGCACCAGCGGGTTGAAGGACTTCCAGACCAGATTGGTCAGAAACACCGCCAGCCCGGTCAGGACCGCAATGCGTCTATCCCCCTCAACCCAGGCCACTCCGCACGCTGGCGCGAGCCAGACCGCGTACTGTGGCGATAACAATGCCGACAGCACGAGCAGCGCGCTGAGGCCGCCGGCCCACCCGGCGCCCAGATGGCCGGTTCGTCCGCCGCGCCAAATCATCCAGAGCGTCGGGATGCCCCCCAGAACGAAGAGCAGAATCGAGATCGGAGCGATGGTCGTGCCGATGCGCCACGCCCCCGCTTCGACGCGCATGGAACTCTGGTCGACCAGCATCCAGATCGCTCCCACCGTGCTTTCGATTTCCCAGCCCCGCGCGCCACGAAACGTCAGCACCTGATAGAGACCGGACGGCCCCGCCACCCACAGCCAACCCCCGAGGACGGCGAGTCCGGCGGCCATCGCCGTCGCGAGCGGCGCCGCCCGTCCGCGCGAGCGAGACGGGACGAGAAGGAGCGGGAGAAAGACCAGCGGCCATAGCTTGAAGGCGGCCCCGGCCGCGAATCCGATCGCGGCCGCAACGCGGCGCTCCCGGCGCCAGGCGGCCACCGCGATCGTGGCGATCGCCGTTGACCACAAGTCGGTCCGAAGGAAGAACAGATCGATGAGCGGGATCACGATGAGCGCGTAACCGGCGGCCGCCGCGATTCCCCATCCCCAGTACAGCGCGCACGCGATCGCGGCGTCGGCCACGACGCTGACGATGACGAGGCAGACGCCGAAAGTCCCGCGGTCTCCGGTGATTGACCCGAACGTACGGAAGACCTGCACCGTCCCCACCGGGAACTCGACTGGAAAATCGAGGTAGGGACGGCCGGGTCTCGTCGCGATGTTGTAGTAGTTATCGAAGTCGTAGTCGGGCAGCCTGGCGTGGAATGTGGCGACGACAGCGATCGGGACGTGGACCGCGAGCGAGGTCCACAGCAGCCAGCGCGCGAGTTGGGGTTTCAGCGAGAGCACGGAAAAGTCACGGAACTACTCATCTGCCTGGTCATGATCGTCTCAGCCACGTCAATTGCCTGCTCTCCTGATCTTCAACTTGTAGCTGACGGCGACGGCGTCGCATGTCTCGCTGAGGGTCGGTGGGTCCGCTATCAGCTCGTCCGGGCTGCTGATCTCGAGGTGGGTCGAGTCACGCCAGACCGCCTCCATTGAATGGTACCCGAGGGGCAGCGTCGCGAGGATACACACGTCGGTGCGGCGAGGCCACGACCACGGCGCTTTGGGGTCATGGACGGTGGCATACGTTGAGAGCCCCGTGCCGCCTGCACAGCTTCGGTTGTAGATCAGGACTTCGAGGGTTCCGTCTGGCGAGGGCGCTCGCTTGACGAGAGTGTCGTCGCACCGTGTGTGTACCATCGGGTCGCACGATGCCATCAGCAGCGCAAGAACCAGCAGGCGCCACAGGCGTTTCATTCTAGGCTTGCGACAAATCCAGGACCGGCGTCTTCTGGAGCTTGACGCCGCGGTCGAAGATGTAGAGTCTGGAGTGCATGGCGGTCCTAAAGAGCAGGAGTATACCCATGACGGAAGGCCGTGTGGCGGTTTTCGTTGCGGCAGCGTTCGCGGCGGGACTGGTGTCAGCGAGCATCGTGCCCTCACTGCGCGCTCAGGGGAAGGTCACCGAGCTGAAGCGCGTCGATCTCGGGCAGTGGTGCGACGGCAAGGAAGCCGTTATCTCCATCGAGGAGATCGCGCCGCAGCACCAGTCGAAGCACTCGCATCCGGCGTACTCCTTTGCATGGATGCTCGAAGGATCGCAGGTGCGATTCGTCGAGGGGAAACCGCCGCAGACGTTCAAAGTCGGCGACGTCACGCAGGAGAACCCCGGCGAGATTTCAGAGTCGGACATCCTGGCGCCGACGCGGGTGCTGCTGTTCCGGATCCTGCAGAAAGGGCAGCCCGCAACGACGCGAATCAGTCAGTGATTCATGGCTTCGCTCCGCGGGGAGGCGCCTGCGCGGGTGCGCGCACGCACATCAGGAGCACGCCCAGGAGGGGAAGGCTATGTGAGCCATACTCATATGGTATATTCGTATGTATGAAAAAGACCCTCAACATCGATGACCAGCTGATCAAGGAGGCAAAGCTGGCCTGTGGAGCGGCCACGGATACCGACACCGTCCGGCTGGGGCTGGAGGCCCTGGTGCGGCACGCGGCGTACGACCGCCTTCGGGCTCTTCGAGGATCGGAGCCTCATGCGCGCGATGTGCCCCGGCGGCGCGAGAAGCCGTCGTCAAAACGCAGGGTGGCCTGATGGTGCTGGTGGATACGTCCGTCTGGATTCGGTTTCTCGCGAACCGGACGCCGTACGCGCGCGCGTTGGACGCGCTCCTCGGTCGGGACGAGGTGGCCGGCCATGAGCTGGTCTACGGGGAGCTCCTCATCGGCGACCGCGCCGGCCGGGCGAAGCTCTTGGCCGCCTACACGGAGATGCTCCAGGCGAGCCTGGTTCCGCACGCGGAGGTGGTCGCGTTCGTCCGCAGCCGAGCGTTGTCCGGCCGCGGGGTTGGGTGGGTCGACGTTCATCTGCTGGCGTCCGCCATCGTCGGGCGTCTGCCGTTGTGGACCGCCGACTCCCGCCTGTTCGCTGTGGCAAAGGAGCTTGGCGTGGCCTACGACCGAAGTTAGCAGCGCGCACGCGTCACGTGACCTTCTTTGTCTTCGTTCTTGCTCTTGTCTTCGCGCTCACGAAGCGATGCGCCCCGGTCAGCAGATCCCGCAGGGCGTCTGGGCCTGCGCGTGACAGCCGGACGAGCACGCACGGGTAATTCAGGTAGTGTTCCTTCAGATAGTACGTGGCCGGGTCGTCCTGGACGAGTGCATCCCGGTCGGCAAAGTCCATCATCACCGCGAGCGTGTTCGGCTCGGCGGACTTGTGGGACGCCATGCACGCGAACATCTTCCCGCGCACTTTCAAGGCCGGCTGGCCCCATGCGGTCGTCACCTCCACGTCCGGCAGCGTGCGGCCGATGGACTCGACGGTCTTGAAGCTACTCGTGGCCCACACTCACCAGTCCTGACGGACGGTCACCAGAGACCGTCGTCGCAGGATATCGCCGCCGAAGATCTCGTAGTGGGCATTGTCGAAAAGGTTGGCCGCGTTGACGAGCAGCGTCGTGTGCGAGCCGAGCCTGACGCTCGCGTCAAGGTCGACGACATTGAGCGGCTGGACCGGACCCTGAAAGACACCATTGATCCATGTGAACTGATTCGCCCAGCGGTATCGAAGGGACGCGCTCAGCCGGCCGGCGGAATACTTTGCGCCGACCGTCACCGAATGCGTCGGAGCGTTCGCAGAAATCAACTGCTCGGAAGCGTTCTGTTGTGGTGCGAATGAGAGCGCCGAGTATCCCGCGTCGGCAACGAAGCGATCCCCCCTGAAATACTGAAGGCTGAGCTCGGCACCCTGCATGTTCACCCTGGCGAAGTTGGTGAATGAGGCGACGGCGAAAATCGGCGACCCGTCCAGGTCGTTCGACATGAACATCAGAAGGGAGGGCGGTACGGCTGCGCGCAGCGACGCGAGCACCAGGGCCTGCTGCGCGGCGTTCAACGCGGCCGGCGGCCGGTAAGGGCCATAGGCCGGATTGATCCGGCCGAGTTCGGTACCGACCTGTGGCAGAAGCGGCGTGAGGAGATTCGAGATTCGGTTGAAGTAATAGTTGGCCCGGACGATCACCTGTCGGGCGAAGACCCCGGAGTACCCGCCTTCAAAGTTTTGGACACGCTCGACGCCGAGCTGGTCGTTGCCGAGGGCAAGCACGGGCACGTTCGCGAAGTGCAGGGGGACGCCGCCGAGCGCGGGAGCCAGCGCCGCTTCGAGTGCAGCCAGCGAGACCGGCGGGGCGGCGGCACCGCGGGTGAAATAGTTGACGAAGTTGCCCGTGTCGAACGCTCTGTTGTAGGTGAATCTCAAGCCGTGCGTCGGGGACACGGAATACACCAGACCGGCTCGAGCGGAGACCTCGGGTTCGTGAAGAGTGCTGGCATCGACCCGTGCCGCGAGCACCACCTTGAAACGGTCCGACAGCTGATGCGCGAGCTGGGCGACTCCGGCCCCCTGCTGCGCGTGCTCCACGCCGCGAAGGATCGTCGACACGCCGTTGGGGTCGCGGGTATCTGCTCGCTCGTATCTGGCGGACCCGCCCAGAACGAGCTGGCCGCGGCCCTCCGAGTAGTCGAACAGGCGCTCGGCGTCCACATTCACCTTTTCCGACGCGTCGAACGTCGTCGTCGCAGCCGCCAGCGAGATGGTCTGTCCATAACGGCCGTCGTAGTAGGCGGAGGTCCGCCAGTTTGAACTTTTGTACGACGCGCGCACCCACGGCCGGTTAGCACCGAGGTTCTGCGATCGACCGACGCCGGTGAGGAACATGTTGCCCTCGCTCCGGCTCAAGCCGCCTTCAAGGGTCAGGATCGAGCCCGATGACAGGTAATGATCGACGCGGGCGGCGGCGGTCGAAAAGTGCGTGGAGTCGCGCGGCGTGGCCACCACTTCGAGTGGCAGCCCCGGATACTCGACCGTGCTCACCCGTGACGTGTAGAAGTCATCGGTGCGACCGTACCCCGCGTTGACTCGAAAGAACGTGTTCTTGTCGATGGCGCCCGCGTGACGCGCCGTCGTCTGGAGCGTTCCAATCTCACCGATCGTGAACTCGGCGTGCCCGCCCGGCGTGTAGCGGGGCTCCTTGGTCGTGATGTCAACGACGCCGTTGAACGCGTTCGCCCCATACAGGGCCGAACTGGCGCCGTGAACGACCTCGATTCTGGCAACCTCGTCCAGCGACGCGCCAAACGACGCCCATTCCTGGGCTCCCACAAGCACACTTGCGGGATCGCGCCCGTCGATGAGCGTGAGAACCCGGCGGTTCAGGGTGCTGTTGATTCCCCTGATGTTGAAGTTGAAATCGAACACGCCGCTCTGGGCCAGCTCCACGCCGGGAATCGATGCGAGGACCCTCGGAAGCTGTCCCTGCGGCGCCTCGCGAGCGATCGTCGACTCGGGGACGAGCGACACGGAGGCCGGCGCTTCGAAGAGCCGTTCGGGACGGCGCGAGGCGCCGAAGACGGTCACCGTCTCCGCGTAGCCGACGTCCCAGTCGAGGACCTGGTCATGAGTGACGGTTGTGTCGCCGATGGCAACGTTCTCCACCGTCACCGTGTGGGTGCCCAGGACGAACGTCACGGTCACCGTGCCCTGAGGGACGGCTTCGAACGCGTACCGGCCCTGATCGTCGGTGATCACCGGGCGGGCGTGATCGAGGATCACCGTCACGCCGCCGATCGGGCTTCCGTCGGGCCGCGTCAGCCTGCCTTCGAGACGGCCCGCCGCCTGAACGGTCGCGGGCAACATCGCGACGACAAGCGAGACGACGAGCACAATCACGCGCAGCCTTCGTTGCACGGTCGGGATCCTCCGGGTGGTACCGCGCGGAATTGTGCCATGATACTGCATCGTTCGGGACGCCGAGGGCGGCGGTTGCAGCGTCAACGGGGAGGCGTTCGTGACCCAGGATGCATCGACCCGCGGTGGAAGAAACGCACGGACCGACTTCGAGCGCGTGGCGCCGCCCGGCTCCGAGGTCGACTACCACGACTACCAGAAAGTCCTCGGCTTCATCGCCATCTGGGTCCTGGCCGTGTTCCTCGCCGTGTTCATGCTCACCGTCCCGGCTCTCCCGCCGGTCTGGGAGCAGTCCGGTTACCGCAAGTCGCTCGGCTACACGTACAGCCTCGTGATGCTGTTCCTGCCGCTGGCTTTTCTCGTCTACTGGTACTTCCGCAACCGCGACCTGCTGGGCCTGCGGGCATTGATGGGCGCGATGCTCCGGATCGTGGCGTTCACCTCGCTCACGTGGATTCTGCTCGACATCTTCTTTGCCAACGCGCTCTTCTCGTTCCCGGACAGGGACGCGCACCTTCACCCGACGCTGCTCCCTGGCTACCTGTGGAAAGGCGAGTGCAGTACCGTCTGGACGCTCTGGAAGTTCCCGGCCTGCTATTTCCCCAGGTCCCTTCCGATCGAGGAGGTTCTCTTTTACCTCGGGGGAGCGGCGCTGCTCGCGATGATGTACATGTGGGCGTCCGAGGACTTCTACTCGGCGTACACCTTGCCGAAGGACGAGTACGCGAAGCAGGCCGGGAAAGTCGGGCCGCTCGTGCACTGGAACGGACGGCTCATCCTGGTTGGCGTGGTCATTGCCGTCGCCGGCATCCTGATCAAGAAATTCGGCCCGTGGCATCCCTATCACGACGGTTGGCCGTACTACCTGTTGGCCGAGCTCCTCATCGTGTTCATTCCGCTCTCGGCGCTCTACACGCGTGTCCACGCCTTCACCAATACGCGCGCCTTCGTCTTCGTGACGTTCGTGCATATCCTCGTCAGCGTCATCTGGGAGACGACGCTGGCGCTGCCTCTGGGATGGTGGAATTACCAGCCGGAGGCCACGATGGGGATCTTCGTGCAGGCGTGGTCACGCCTGGCGGTTGAGGCGTGCGGCTTGTGGCTGTCGGTTGGCTGGGCGTCGATGTTCATTTATGAATCGACCAAGATCAAGGTCGTGACCGGAAAGTCCTGGCGTGAGGTCCTGTTTGGGTAACGGCGCGTTGACGCCGGTTTCGGGTGTCGCGCCCGGGACGGCGACGCGATCGCGAGTGCGATTGAACCAGTAGCGGGCCGTGAACAGTGTCGGGACGAAATACACGAGGAGCAGAACGGCCGATCTCGAGGCTCCGAGCCGAGGCACGAAGGCCAGCAGAATCGGCAGGATCAGAACCACGACGTGGAAACGCATCCAGAAGTCCCACGCCGGTTTCCGGACTCTGTGAAGCAGGACGAACAGCACGACGTTGCCGAGCGCCGCGACTCCCGCGCCGACGGCGGGGAGGAGCTGGCCGATGTGCGCACCAGCCCTTGGCATTATCGCGAGGGAAAGCGCGATGAGCGCGGCTTGCCAGACGCCCGCATAGGCCGACATCGCCCTCGAAATGTGAACCGACCCGTTCTGAACCCCTCTGCACCTCAGCCAGATTGGCGTCGTGCGCTGGTTGCAGGCGATCTCGAACTGGATATCGCGCAAGGAACCGTGAAAGGCGTTGACGAGCAGGATGAACGCCGCTCCGGCCCAGGCGGTCAGCCAGACCAGTGAGTTCGTCGGATGCCCGCTGGTCGTGGCGCCGTACACGACCAGCAGAAACGCAGCCGCGGCCTCCGCCGCTTCCATGAGCGGAGGCACGCGGCATCGCTTTCCGTAGACGTCGTAGAGCCCCTGCCCCACGACGGCGCCCAGAAGGTAGGGAAGGGCTTCGGCGGTGAAGCCCGCGGCGACGTGGACACCGACCATCAGCGGCAACTGTGCGAGAGCCACGGCCACCGCCTGCCGCTGCGTTGCCGTCCCGCGAACCAGCCAGCGATTCGCCCGGATGGGATCCCGCCTGTCGACGTGGAGATGTATGGCGTCGTCAAGCAGAACTCCGTACGTATTGAAGAAGAGGCTGACGGCGACAAGTCCCACGACCGTCGCCGGCGACCAGTCCGAGACGGCCGCCCGGCCGAGAAGCGGCCAGACGGCCACGAATCCCAGCTGGTGCAGCCGCACGAACCCATCGAGATCGTAGACCGACGCGAGGATGCGCTTGATCATGAGGGTGTGGCTTCGCGGAACTCAGCCCGGATGCGGCGAGTCTACCCGAATTCCAGAAGCGCGCAGGCGGGCGAATTCCGCGCGCGCGAGACCCGACTCGTAGCTGAGGCCCATTCGATCTGCGGCCTGCATCGACTGCCGCAGTCGACGCTGAGCGACCCTCGAACGGCCTCGACGCCGATTCCACTCGGCGCGGAAGAACAGGTCCCAGGGCGCCAGGAACGGGCGGCAGAACGCGATCACCCGCAGCACCCTGAGCCATCGGCGCAGTTGTATCATCGCCGTCGTCGCCTGATCGCCGCCTCGATCCCAGAGCGCGAAGAGCACTTCGCTCACGCCGATGAAGCCGAATTGGGGAGAGTACGAGAGCCGGGCACCCGATTCGGCGGCGGCGACCGCCATGTCCATGTGCCGGCGCGCACGGTCGGGACCTTCCTTCCGCAGCCATGCCGACGCCAGCAGGCCATGGGCCTGGAACCGGCTGTTCTGGTCGACGGCGTTTGTCCGGCTCGCCAGTTCCAGGCACTCGTCCGCGGCCGCGATTGCGTCATCCAGACGGCCCTGCCTGAACGCCACCTCGCCGGCCGAAATCATCGACCAGAGTTGCGGGACCAGATAGTCGTCACGCTGTGCGCGCGCCCGGATATCGCGGAAGCGGCTGAGTGCCTCGTCGAGCCGGCCCTGGTTGAAATCGATGTAGGCCAGCACACCCTCGTAGATCAGGCAGTCGTGGACGTTTCTGAGCTCGGTCCCCAGGGTGAGCGCCCGCTCGAGAGCCGGCCGGGCTTCGCTCCACCCACCGCGGATGAACGCCGGAAGCTGGCCCAGCGTGAGTGCACAGAACAGGGCATGCAGGTCGCCGACTTCTTCCGCGATGGCCCGACCCTGCTCGGCGTAATACGCCGCCAGGCGTTGACGCCTGAGCAGGGCGACGAGGTTGGCAAACAGCGAATAGGTCCGGCTCAGTTCCGCGCTGGGCCCGGCCTGTTCCGCCGCGTGCAGCGATCGGAGCACGGCAACGCTCGAGAGAAGAAACACGTCGCCCTTTCTCCGCGACCCGCCGGCGTCGCTGCCGGGCATTCCCAGATACAGAAACTGCACGAAGCTGTCGTACGCGCGTGTCAGCTCCAGTAAACCGAGCTGCTCGATCTCAGAATGGCTCCCGCGGCGTGTCCTTGCCGGTCGCCACAAGAGCCGGGCGGTGATGCCGCGGATGAGCTCGGCAGCAATTCCGACCGTAGCGGCCGGTACTCGCTGGCCGAGCAGCGTGATGCTGCGCTCGAGATGCTGCATGGCCTGCGCGTGCCGCCCTTGGCGTCCGAGGGCCTGCGACAGCATCCGCTCCCAGCGCGCGAGCGACACCTGCCGGCCGGCCTCGGGCCGCCCGCTCTGCGGACGCTGCACGGCCAGGGCAATCAGCCGCGCCAGAAACGCTTCCGCCTCTCGGTTGGAGGAATCCTTCAGCAGCGCGCGTTCGCCGGCCCTTTCGAGGTAATGCATCGCCTTGTCGATCACTTCGGCCCTCTCCCAGTGATGGGCGAGCAGGGCCAGCACCTCGTCGCGATTTCGCCTGGGTTCCTGCTCCAGCCATTCCGCCGCCCGCTGATGCAGCTGACGCCGCTGAGTGTATGGAAGCTGTTCATAGGCCACTTCCTGCACCAGCGCGTGCGAAAACGAGAAGCGATCATCGCTTTCTGTCGAGCGGACCAACAGGCCCGCTTCGGCGATTTCCAGAGCGTGTTCCTGAAGCCTTTCGGCTCCCTCCGGAAGCGGATGGACCTTGCTCAGATCGGCGAGGGTGAACTGACGGCCAAGGACCGCCGCGACTTTCAGCGTCAGCTGATGTTCCTGCTTGAGTTGATCGATACGCGTCGCGACGATGCCCTGGACGTTGTCCGGCAGCGCATGCGCGGCAATCTTCGTGATGTCTCCGGCAAGGTGGCACGTGCCATCCCGCACGATGACGGCGCCGTCGTCCCGGAGCGCCACCGACAGTTCCTCGGCGAAAAGCGGGTGGCCTTCGGCGCGAAGATGGATCAAGGAGGCCAACTCGTCGGGTATGGTATCCGCCCCAAGGCGACGACAGACGAGCTCGCGGATTTCGTGGTCCTCGAGTGCGCCCAGTCGAATCGTCGTGGCGTCGGGACGCTTGCCCAGCCGCTCAAGCCCTTCAATAGCCTCGGTCGACGGCCGCACGCTCAGGAGCAGGAGCAGTCGCGGGACATGGGAGACCACCTGCTCCGCGAGTTCCCAAGAGGCCGAATCCAGCCAGTGCGCATCCTCGAGCGCAATCAGAAGAGGAGCCGTCTTCGCAGCCGCCTCCAGGAGACCCACGAGGAGATTCCGCGTCGTCTTCGCCCGGCTGTCGGCATCCAGGTTCCGGGTGTGGTCGTTTTCGGGCAGGGACGTCGCGAAGACGGAGTTGAGCAGCGGCAACCAGACGGCTTGGTCGGCGCCAAGGAGGGCGGTGAGTCGACCCTCCAGCGCACGCGGTTCGTCGGCGGCGTCTGCGCCCAGCAAGCCAACGGCGACGGATCGCCAGGCAAGATAGGCCGTGCGCCGTTCTATCGAATCGCCTGAGCCGGTCAAGACTCGTGTCGCGTGCGAACGTACCGACTTCAGGAGATCCGTCACCAGCGCTGTCTTGCCGATACCGGGTTCGCCCGCCAGGATCACGACGCCGCCGCGTCCCTCGCGTTCGAGCAGCGTCAGGCGGCGCTCGAGCGCCGCGCGCTCGTCGCGCCGCCCCACGAGGCCAGGTTCGTTGCGGTCGGCCTTGACGCCTCGCGGCCACCAGACGTCGACGAGATCCTCTTTGCCCTTCAGCGCGACCGGCGGCCGCAATGCGAAGCGAACGGCTTTTCGGCTGGCCCGGTGGGTCGTCGAATCGCACAGGATGTCGTCCGCCGCCGCCGCCAGTCGGGCCGCGAGGACGACGCTCGCACCCATGAGCGCGAACTCGAAGCGGGACGTTCCCCCGCGTCCGCCGATGAAGACGCGTCCCGTGGCGACACCAAACCGTGCGTCGACGCCGTCGGCCAGCAGCTCACCCCGGAGCCGGAGCGCCGTACGGACGGCGCGCGTCGCATCGTCTTCATGGGCGTGCAACACCACGCCGAAGGCGACGACCATCGTCAGCCCCTTCTCGTCGGCCACGGCCTGGTTGACGCTCCCGCCGAACTCGGCGACGACTGTCTGAACGAGGCGCATCGTGCGCTGGAGCAGTCCGTGCTCATCTGACGCGCGTGTGCCGATCTGCAGGAACACAATCGTGGCGTTGCGGAACTCCGCGAGCCACGCACGCAGGCCGGCCTCGACGCGGGAAAGCAGCGCCGAGGGGACGAGCGACCGGACGAGCTCAGGTGCCGCCGTGCCCGTCAGGTCGGGTTGTACGGCAGGGAGCGCACCGAGCGGCTGGGCACTCGTGACGATGAGGTGAGCTCCACGGCGGACTCCAGTGAGCACGTCGCCGGCGAGTGCGGCACCCTTCGACGAGAGCGAAATCTCGCCGGCCTGGGCTGCGTGGAGCGTGGCGGCCAGCTGATCGACGGCGTCCCCGTGCAGCACCGTCTCCCACCGTCCATTCACGCCGCCGACGAGTGCGGCCCACACGGGGCCGGCGCCAATCGCCACCCGCAGCCGCAACTCGACTCCGTCCAGAACCTGAAACCGTTCCAGCTTCGATTGCAGCTCGAGGCCGCAGAGCGTGCACCGCTGCACCAGCTCCGCGAGATGGGTCGCGCCCGCATCTGTGACCCAGATGGCAAGCGCCGCGTCACCGGGGAAGCAAAGGACTTCTCCGCCGGCGCCGTCGACGATGTCGGTGAGTCGGCCGAAGCATTCGTTAAGAATTTCTTGAAGGCGTTCGGCGCCCCGGTTGCCGTACTGACTCGCGAGCCTGTCGACCAGGTTCGTGAATCCCGAGAGGTCCGCGAGCAGGACGCTGGCGTGGAGCTCTGTTCCGCGCGAGCCGTCGGGCCGCGCCGCCGCGTCACGCAGCAACCGAAGCGCAAGCCTGGGGACGAAGGGCAGGAGTGACATCAGGGGAGTTCGGGTTTGCGGAGGATCGAGCTCCAGTAGACCAGGCGCTGTTCCTCAAGGCGCCTGTACATCACAGTTCCAGGGAGGCCGGCCAGTTCCACGAAAGCACTCCGGAGCCCTCTGGGCACCTGCCGTCTGATCGACGCTCGCTGATGTTCCTGGTCGGCGTCTCGTGCCTGCAGCACTCCGCTCGAGATGTCGGATTGCTGCATCACGCGGAGGCCGCAACGGCCGAGCTGTTGCTTCAGCAGCGTCAATCCGCGTGCGGGTCTCGACCCGTCTTCGGGATCATTCCACCGGAGATCGGCAAACACCAGAACGCCGCCCGGTCTCAGGATCCGTCGTGCCTCCGCAAGGAACGACTCCATGGACGCATACGCATGCGACGATTCCACATTGATCACAACCTCTATCGACCCGTCCCGAAAGGGCAGCCGCTGAGCGTCGGCGGTCAGAAAGGCGATGTTTCGATCGCCGTGATTGGCCTTGCAGATTCGCAGCGACTTGTGACAGAGATCGACGGCGATCACACGTCGCGGCCGAAGATAGCTGGCGACGTACCTGGCGCCTCCACCGCGGCCGCATCCAACCTCCAACACGGTGGCTCCAGCAACCGAGAGGGATGAGAGGAGATGGCCGTACAGCTGGATGTGGACCCGATCCGCCTCGTCCTCCGCCCTGAGGGGAAGCGGATGTTCCCGAAGGCGCGGTGAATCGAAACCGTAGTTCATGAAATGCCAGGGAGCGTCCGGCCCGAAATAGCTCGCGGACAGCTCGTAGAATGCGCGGTGAATCCGTGCCCGCGCGTCTGTTCCTGCGAGCGTTCGAATGGCGAGCGCCGAGAGCAATCTGCGCACGGCGTTCGAGCGACGCGAACGCGCCTTGAAGGCTTGAAGGATCAACGGAGGGATTCTACTTCGTTGACCGTGGCGACCCATTCTGCGCCCGTCTCGATCCAGGCACTGAATGGACGCCGAAAACGACGCACCACGCGGGGCACACAGGGCGCCCCGGAGGGAACCCAAATGCGAGACGAGTCAACAAGATAGACCAGTAGTCCCGGGGCTGCCGTCCTCATTTCCCGCAACGGCCGTACAATCACGCTGACCTGCTTGCGTGCACGAACACGAGGCGCATGACCGACTCGGATTCGATCTTCCATCTCTATCGTCAGGCGCTGTCCCTCGACGCAACCGAGCGGAACGCGTTTCTCGATGAGGCGTGCGCCGGAAATCCTGAGCGCCGACGGCAGGTCGAGTCGCTCCTGCAATCGACCGACGCGTCGGATGAATCGGACTGGCTGATTGAAGGATTGGGGCGACTCTGGGCAGAGTTGAACGCGCCCACCGATGACGGGGACGCGTCCACGCGCGAACGTCCACCCGCCGAAGGGACGACGCACGAGATTCTGTTCAAGTCGTCACCGTTTGCGTTGCTCGGCGCCGAGACGCAGACCGATCTGAAGTCGGTGATGCACCTCCACGAATTCGAACCCGGCGAATCGCTGATCAGCCAGGGCGATCCGGCCGAATTCCTGTTGCTGGTTGTGAGCGGCCATGCCAGCGCGAGCGTTCGCGACACGCCTGGCGATAGACCACCAGTCGGAGAGTTCGGCCCCGGCGACATCGTCGGCGAGATGAGCCTGGTCACCAACGAACCTCGGACGGCCGATGTCGTGGCACGGACGCTCGTACGGTGTCTACGGCTGTCGGCCGCGGATTTTCACCTGCTGGCGGATCGCCACGCCGAACTTCGCGTGCTGTTGACGGAAGTCGTGACGGAACGTCTCGGCCACGCCAGATACGATGGCCTCGGCGGAAAGGATATTCACGGGTATCAGATCGTCCAATGCGTCGGCCGCGGCGGGATGGGCGTCGTGTACGAAGCGCTGCACGTTGCGACCGGCCGGAAGATCGCGCTGAAGATGATGAATCACCGGTTGATTTATGAGCTGAACGCACTGAGGCGCTTCCGCCGCGAAGCCGACGTCCTCGCCACGCTGGAGCATCCCTCGCTCGCGCGGCTCTACGGGGCTTTTTCGGCCTACAAGACCGAGTTTCTCGCCATGGAGTTCTGCGAGGGCCGGACACTGAGCCACGTGATTGCCACCCGGGGCCCGCTGGGAGAGGATCTGGTACGAGGGATGCTCGGCCAACTGGCGGACGCCCTCAGGTATGTCCACGGCCGTGGCATTGTGCACCGCGATCTCAAGCCATCGAACATCGTCTTGACGCGTACCGGGACGATCAAGCTCGTCGATTTCGGCATCGTGACGGTCGAGCCGGATTCCGCTCTGTGGAAGACGTTAAAGACGGCCTCACGTCCCGCGGGGCTGCTCGGAACGCCCCGGTACATGGCGCCCGAGCAGTTCACCGGTCGGGTAGCGGATCGGCGAGCGGACTTTTACGGCCTTGCGTGTGTCGCGTTCGAGGCGTTGTCGGGACGGCCAGTGATCGCGGCCTCCGACATCTTTGACATCATCAGGGAACACGCACACTTTGTCCTGCCTCGCCGGGACTCGATCGGGCCGGGCGTCTCCCAGGAGATGTACGACGTGCTCGTTGCAGGCTTGGAGCACGATCCCGACAAGCGGTCTCTGAACCTCGACCAGCTTGCCAGTTGGGCCATGCCGATCACGCTCGAAGGCTAGCGAAACAAGGCCGGCAGAATGGCTACTTGCAGATGAAGTTGACCGCCTCGTCCGTGCTGCCCTTGCCTTTGTAGGTCGCCACCTGCGGATACGGACACAGCGGCCGCGTGCGCACCACCTTGCCGTGCTCGACGCGCGATGCGATCACGGCGTGTGGCGCCTGGCCGCGTTCGACCCAGCGGCGCATGACCCCGAGCATGTCGAACGTGTCGGTGCCCGGTCCGCCGTTGCATTCAATCATCCCCGGGACCATGTAGAGGCGCACCGCGCGCCGCGTGTTCTCGCGGCCGATTGTGGCCTCGACGCTGTTGTAGTAGTCGAGGACCGCTCCCGCCGGCACGAGTGCGTTGTTCCATCCGCCCGAGAGAATCAGTCTGCTGCCTCGGCGCACGAACGCCGAGATGTCGGGGTTCGACGCGCTGACGCGTGCGATGTCCGACCGATCGGCCAGCGCGACGTGGCGGTCGAAATCGATCGGCGTTGTCCGATAGTCCCAGGCCGGATTCTTCGAGAACCGCGTCGCGCAGCGTGCTCGTCGCGATGCCAATGGGGCTCGGCGTGTCGATGAAGAAGCTCCAGTCCAGTTCGCTGCCGCGGTACAGGGGCGACCAGACCTTCTCGTTCGTCCGGGGATTGGTCGGTCCCGCGTAGATCTTCCGAACCGCTTCGACCTGGGGCGTCGTCAGGCAGTCCGGTCCGTCGCCCCTCGACTCCGCTCGGGGCGACCCTGAGCCCGTCGAAGGGTCGCCGGACCGGCACTCGATCTCCTTCGGGTCGAACGCGCAGCGGGTCGGGTTTTCGAGCAGTCCGTCCTTCACGCCGTCGAGCCGATCGCATTTCGCCAGGACGGCATCATGAACGACGGGGAGCTTTGCGGCGGGCAGGATGGCGACGCCGTCTGGATGTGTCGCCTGCCAGAGCCACAGCTGCCCGAAAATCTGTCGCGTCAGATGGGCGGCGTGGCCGCCGACAACGACGCCGTTGTAGTCGGCCGGGTATTTCTGCACTTCGTGCAGGGCCGCCGCCGAGCCGCCGCCGCACTCGATCATGTATGAGTACCGGTGAGGAGTGCCGTAGTAGGCGGCGGTCAGCGCCTTCCCGACGACCGTCGTCTCGTGCATGGCGCGGCCGGCGAAATCGGTCACCTTGTCGGGCACCTGCATCCAGGCCGTATCGCCGCCCTGATGTCCGGTGTCTGTGCTGGCGACGGCGAAGCCGTCGGTCAGGCCAACGCCCATCGCGTTGTAGTTGATGACCCCGCCGAGGCCGTTGGGGCTCGTGCCGCGGAAGTGGCCGTTCCAGCCGGCGATCGGCATCCACATTTCCATGTGAATGTCCGACGCGGCCGATGGCCGCAACGTCGCCACCACGCGGCAGAAGGCTGGAAGCGCACTGAAGGGCGGGATGCCGCGCCCGCCGTTGTACCCAAGGCCCAGGCCCGCCGTGTTGGCCGTCACTCTCCCTGGCACATCCGGGACCGGACCGAGCGTGCCTGCCAATGCAGACGATCCGCCGCCACCTCGTCCCGCCGGGTTTGCGGGCACCGTGAAAGCGCCGTGGTTTACGACCTGCGCCAGCGTGATAGCCGTGTTCGGCAGCGACAGCGAGGCCAGCCTCTCGCACGAGGCTGGCGCCTGTTGCGCACGCTGCGCCACGGCCACTCCGGGCACGAGCATCATCGTCAGGACCAGCACGGTATGCATAGGGGCTCGTCTCAAGGTGTCAATCGAGGAAATCGCAATACTTCTGGACGTGCGCCGCAAGGTCAAGCGAGTGCTGCCGCACGAGCCGCTCAGCCTGCTCGGTGTCTCGATGCTCCAGTGCCTCGATGATGCGCATGTGATCGGCAATCGAACGGGACGCCCGGTCTTTCTGCGAGATCGTCATGCGGCGAATCGCGCGGACGTGGACAAAGAGGTTCTCGATCGTCGCGGACATGAGATGCGAACCCGAGAGGTTGATGATCGCCTGATGGAACGCGATGTTCGCGTCCGAGTACTCGTGCAGATGGTCGGAGGGCGCAGAGCTGTGAAACTCGTCGAACATGTGGCGCAGCGCCCCGATGCTTTCGTCTGACGCGTTGATTGTGGCGAGCCTGGCCGCCATGCTCTCGAGCGCCGCGCAGACTTCGATGATCTCGATGATCTCCTTCTTGGTCTTCCTGACGATGAAGACGCCGCGGCGCGGAACGGTGCGCAGGAAGCCCTCCTGCTCGAGCAGCGTCATCGCCTCGCGGATCGGTGTCCGGCTGACGCCGAGCGCCCGGCTCAGCTGACGTTCGTCGAGACGAATTTCCTCTCGTTGGCCATAGATGTCCGCATCCATAATGGCTCCCTTGAGCGCCACGTACGCCTGGTCGACAATGCTGACGTTCGCGTTGAGGGGCTGCAGGTCCAGTTGAGGCGCGGACTTCATGTTTGACTTTGACTGGTATACCACATACCGTATCCCATTCTGATCGCGAAAATGCCACCGCTGCGGAGGACACCATGTTAGAAACTGCGGCTTCCCCGGCCGATACCAAAGCAGCCGAGGCCGAACGGGCGCTGACCGACGGCTTTCACCTCGTCATCGAGGCGCTCAAGCTCAACGACATCAAGACCATCTACGGGGTGCCGGGCATCCCGATCACGGACTTCGGCCGCCTGGCACAGGCCGCTGGCATGCGCGTCATCTCGTTCCGGCATGAGCAGCACGCCGGCAACGCCGCCGCCATCGCCGGCTATCCTGACGAAGAAGCCCGGCATCTGCCTCACCGTGTCAGCTCCCGGCTTCCTCAACGGTCTGACGGCGCTGGCCAATGCGACGACCAACTGCTTTCCGATGATCCTGATCAGCGGCTCGTCCGAGCGCGAGATCGTCGACCTGCAGCAGGGCGACTACGAAGAGATGGACCAGCTGGCGATTGCCAAGCCGCTCTGCAAGGCGGCGTTCCGCGTGCTGCATGCCGCGGACATCGGCATCGGCGTGGCGCGCGCGATCCGCGCCGCGGTGTCCGGTCGTCCGGGCGGCGTCTACCTCGACCTGCCGGCCAAACTGTTCTCTCAGGTGATCGACGCGGATGCTGCACGCAGGTCACTCGTCAAGGTCATCGACCCGGCACCGGCCCAGCGTCCGGCCCCGGCCGCTGTCACGCGTGCGCTCGATCTGCTGAAGGGTGCCAGGCGCCCCCTGATTATTCTCGGCAAGGGCGCGGCCTACGCGCAGGCCGACGACCAGATCCGCGCCCTGGTCGAAAAAAGCGGCATCCCGTTCCTGCCGATGAGCATGGCCAAGGGGCTCCTGCCGGACACGCATCCGCAGTGCGCGGGCGCGGCGCGCTCGACGGTGCTGAAGGACTCCGATGTCGTGATGCTGATCGGCGCCCGCCTCAACTGGCTGCTGTCGCACGGCAAGGGCAAGACCTGGGGCGAGCCTGGATCGAAGACATTCATCCAGATCGACATCGAGCCCAGGGAGATGGACAGCAACGTCGAGATCGCCGCACCCGTGGTGGGCGATATCGGCTCCTGCGTGTCGGCGCTGCTCGACGGTATCGGCGGCGACTGGCCCGCGCCGCCGGCCGACTGGACCAACGCCGTCAAGACGAAGAAGGACGAGAACATCGCCAAGATGGCGCCGCGGCTGACGAAGAATTCGGTGCCGATGGACTTCCACAGCGCGCTCGGCGCCTTGCGCACCATCATCAAAGAGCGGCCGGACGCCATCCTCGTCAACGAAGGCGCCAACACCCTCGATCTCGCGCGCGGTGTGATCGACATGTATCAACCGCGCAAGCGCCTGGACGTCGGCACCTGGGGCGTCATGGGCATCGGCATGGGCTTCGCCGTGGCGGCCGCCGTTGAGACCGGCAAACCTGTCCTCGCAGTCGAAGGCGACAGCGCCTTCGGGTTCTCCGGCATGGAAGTGGAAACGATCTGCCGGTACAACCTGCCGGTCTGCATCGTCGTCTTCAACAACAACGGCATCTATCGCGGAACCGACGTCAATCCCACGGGCGGTTCGGATGTGGCGATCACCGTCTTCGTCAAGGACGCGCGCTACGACAAGATGATTGAAGCCTTCGGCGGCGTCGGCGTTCATGTGACCACGCCGGACGAGCTGAAGCGGGCCGTGAACACGGCCATGGACTCCGGCAGGCCGACCCTCATCAACGCGGTGATCGACCCGGCGGCCGGCACCGAGAGCGGCAGCATCGGCAAACTCAACCCGCAAAGCGCGGTTCGCAAGACGTAACCTGAATCGATTTGAGAGGGCTTCATCGATGGGCAAGGCACTGGACGGCGTTCGCATTCTCGACTTCACGCACGTGCAATCGGGTCCGACGTGCACGCAGCTGCTCGCCTGGCTGGGAGCCGACGTCGTCAAGGTCGAACGTGCCGGCGAGGGAGACGTCACGCGCGGCCAGCTGCGCGACATTCCGGGAGCGGACAGCCTGTACTTCACGATGCTCAACGGGAACAAGCGGTCGATCACGGTCGACGCCAAGCATCCGAAAGGGAAGGCGATCCTCGAAGCCCTGGTCAAGAAATGCGATGTGCTCGTGGAGAATTTCGCCCCGGGCGCGCTCAACCGCATGGGTTTCACCTGGGAGCGCATCAGCGAGCTCAACCCGCGCATGATTGTCGCCTCGGTCAAGGGCTTCGGCCCCGGGCCGTACGAAGACTGCAAGGTCTACGAGAACATCGCGCAGTGCGCCGGCGGTGCGGCGTCCACGACCGGCTTCGACGACGGCCCGCCGCTCGTCACCGGCGCGCAGATCGGCGACAGCGGAACCGGATTGCATCTGGCGCTGGGCATCGTGGCCGCCCTGTACCAGCGGAACACGACCGGCCGCGGTCAGCGCGTGCTGGCGGCCATGCAGGACGGCGTGCTCAATCTCTGCCGCGTGAAGCTGCGCGATCAGCAGCGGCTCGCGCGGACGCAGGTCATGGAGGAGTACCCGCAATATCCCAACGGCACGTTCGGCGATGCCGTTCCGCGCGCCGGGCAATGCCTCCGGCGGTGGGCAGCCTGGATGGATTCTCAAGTGCAAGGGCTGGGAAACCGATCCCAACGCGTACATCTACTTCATCACCCAGGCGCCGGTCTGGGAAGGCATCTGCAAGGTGATCGGGCACGAGGAATGGCTGACCGATCCGCGCTACGCGACGCCGAAGGCGCGGCTGCCGCACCTCATGGAAATCTTCGGCAAGATCGAGGAGTGGACGAAGACCAAGACCAAGTTCGAGGCGATGGACATCCTCAACAAGCACGACATCCCGTGCGGACCGATTCTCTCCATGAAAGAGATCGCCGAAGAACCGTCACTGCGCGAGACCGGTACCGTCGTCGAGGTCGATCACCCGACGCGCGGCAAGTACCTCACCGTGGGCAATCCCATCAAGATGTCCGACAGTCCCGTCCGACGTGAAGCGCTCGCCGCTGCTCGGCGAGCACACCGACGAGGTCCTCGCTGAACTCGGCTACGGCGCCGATCAGATCGCCGCGCTGCGCGCCGAAAAAGTCATCTGAACAAAGGAACGACGATGCGCAACGACCGGACCGCAAGTCAGGCGTGTTCTGGACACCGTCAAGGCCGAAGGCCGCACGGCGCTCACCGCGCCGGAGGGCAAGATCGTGTGCGAGGCGTACGGGATCGCCGTTCCCAGGGAAGGCGTGGCGACGTCGGCCGCCGACGCGGCGGCGATCGCCGACGGGCATGGGCTTTCCGGTCGTGCTCAAGATCGTCTCGCCGGACATCCTGCACAAGACCGAAGCCGGGAGGCGTGCTGGTCGGCGTGAAAAGCGCCGAGGAAGCCCAGAAGGGCTACGACACCATCATCGCCAACGCGAAGAAGTACAACGCGAAGGCCAACCTGCTCGGCGTCCAGGTGCAGCAGATGCTCGCCGGCGGCCAGGAAGTCATCATCGGCGCGGTCACCGATCCCGTGTTCGGCAAGCTGGTCGCCTTCGGTCTGGGCGGCGTCCTGGTCGAAGTGCTCAAGGACATCACGTTCCGTCTCGCGCCCGCGACCGAGGACGACGCGCTGTCGATGCTCGACGGCATCGCCGCCGCGCAGATCCTCAAGGGCGTCCGCGGCGCCGACCCGGTCAATCGCGACGCGCTCGCCACGATGATCCAGAACGTGTCGCAGCTCATCGCCGACTATCCGGAAATCGCGGAGATGGACCTGAACCCGGTCTTCGCGACCAGGGATGGCGCGATCGCGGCCGACGTCCGGATCGTCGTCGAATTTCTCGCCGGCGCCGGCGCGGTATCGCCCGAAGCACGAAGACATCGTGCGCGACATGAACCGCATCATGAAGCCGAAGGCGGTCGCCGTCATCGGCGCCTCATCGGAGGCCGGCAAGATCGGCAACTCGGTGATGAAGAACCTGATCAACGGCGGCTACAAGGGGCAGATCTACCCGATCAACCCGTCCGCCGACGAGATCATGGGGCTGAAGGCGTACAAGAGCGTCAAGGATGTCCCGGGCGACATCGACGTCGCCGTCTTCGCGATCCCGGCGAAGTTCGTGGCGGCCGCGGTCGCCGAGTGCGGCGAGAAGAAGATACCGGGCGCGGTCCTCATTCCGTCCGGGTTTGCCGAGATCGGCAATCACGAGGGGCAGAAGGAACTCGTCGAGGTCGCCCACAAGTACGGCGTCCGGCTGATGGGCCCGAACATCTACGGGTTCTACTACACGTGGAGCAACCTCTGCGCGACGTTCTGCACGGCGTACGACGTCAAAGGCCACGCAGCGCTGTCGTCGCAGTCGGGCGGCATCGGGATGGCGATCATCGGCTTTTCCCGCTCGGCGAAGATGGGCGTCTCGGCCATCGTCGGCCTGGGGAACAAGTCGGATATCGACGAAGACGATCTGCTGACGTTCTTCGAACAGGATGACAACACGCACATCATCGTGCAGCACTGCGAGGACCTGAAAGACGGCCGCGCGTTCGCGGAAGTGGCCAGGCGCGTGTCGAAGAAGAAGCCGGTCGTCGTGCTCAAGGCCGGACGCACGTCACTGGGCTCCAAGGCCGCCAGCTCGCACACCGGCGCGCTCGCGGGCAACGACAAGATCTATGACGACGTGCTCCGGCAGTCGGGCGTGATTCGTGCGCGCTCGCTGCGCGAGATGCTCGAGTTCGCGCGCGCGCTTCCGATCCTGCCGACACCCAAGGGCGACAACATCGTGATCATCACCGGCGCCGGCGGCTCCGGCGTCCTGCTGTCTGACGCCGTCGTGGACAACGGCCTGTCGCTCATGGCTTTCCCCCCGGACCTCGATGCGGCGTTCAAGAAGTTCATTCCGCCCTTCGGCGCGTCCGGCAACCCGGTCGATATCACCGGCGGCGAGCCGCCGAAGACCTACCAGAACACGGTCCGGCTCGGGCTCGAGGATCCGCGGATCCATTCTTTGATTCTTGGCTACTGGCACACGATCGTCACGCCGCCGATGGTGTTCGCCAGGCTCCTGGCAGAGATCGTCGAGGAGATGCGCGCGAAAGGCATCGACAAGCCGGTCGTCGTCTCGCTGGCAGGCGATGTGGAGGTCGAAGAGGCGTCGGAATACCTCTTCGATCACAAGATTCCGGCCTATCCCTATTCGACCGAGATTCCGGTGGACGTGCTCGGCGCCAAGTACAAGTGGGCGCGCGGTGCCGGGTTGCTCTGACATTCCGCCTGTGCAGAATTGGGAATAGCGGGCCTTTTGTGCGTCAATAACGAACACGACGTTCGCTGATGGACACATCCCGCTAACTCATTACCGTATAGACAGTTACTCCGTTGCTGAGGCGTTCCCGGCGCGTTTCCGGGACACAACCTCACCGCGCCTGGACTCGCCTCGATTTGTAACCAGTTTTTTTACAATGACTTAGGGGCCGACAGGGTAGGCCTGCCGATTGCAAGTGCAGGATTGGAACCCCATGTCGTACGTGCTAGCGATCGAGCCCAATCAGGGACAGGCCAACCTGCTGCGAGACATCGTCACCACGAACACGGTCTCGAAGGTCGTGGTTGTCGGATCGGTGGAGTCTGCGATGGCCGCGATGGAGCACGGAGTCCCGAGCGTGATCCTCGTGAACGCGCTGATGCCTCCAAACGAGGAAAGCGATCTGGTCGAGCGGCTGCGGAGCTTTCCGAGATACGCGGCGCCTGAAATCCTGATCACGCCGGCTTTTTCCGAGTCCGATCGGAAGCAGAGCGTCCTCCCCGGTTCCGGACGGTTCGGACGGCGTCAAGTTCGACAGCCACGATCCGCGGGAAGCGTGCGCATGAGCTTCACCGAGCAGCTGTCCGTCTATCTGTCGCTCGCGCAGGAGCGCCATGCCAGTTTCCCGCCCATTGCGGAGCCTGAGCCCGAACCAATACCAGAGCCAGCGCTCGCCCCGGAGCCGTCCGGCGCCGACCGTCGCGCCTCTGTAAGGATCGAAGGCGTCGAGTGGGCCAGGCTTCGAATCAACGGCACTCCCGTCACGGTGGTGGACTTGTCGCTCAGCGGCGCGCAGATCCTGTCGCCGGCCATCCTTCGGCTGGGCGACTCCGTCCACGTGATGCTGGCGAGCGACGCGGACATCATCCAGTGCGACGCCGGCGTCGTCTGGGGCGCGTTCGACATGCTCCGGCCTGCCTCCGCGCCGCTGTTCCGCGCGGGCCTCAGCTTCAAGGACGCCGATCGACTGGCCATTGAACGGCTCTGCATCGAGCAACACCGGACCGGGCCCGACGGCCCATTCTTCCAGCCAAAGGACTACTGACATTGGGCGCCGCCACGCACGAGTCTCCGTCGATCTTCCGGAAGTCGTCAGCCCCCAGTCCGCGCGCGCAGCGGCGGAATCCGGCGGATGTGCCGTCGGTCTCCATGGTGAAGTTTCCGTGGGGCCTCGAGGCGCGCCTGTTGAACATTTCCCGCACCGGGCTTCTGTTTGAGAGCGGCACGAGGATTCCCCCCGACAGCTGCGAGCAGCTGACGTTGTGCGGTCCCGGCACCGAGATTCAGGTTCCCTCGTGCTTCGTGCGAAGCGAGGTGGCTCTCGTCAGCGGTCTGGGCGTGAAGTACCACATCGCCGTGATGTTCTCGGCGCCGCTCGAGCTCGAGGAGAACTGCCGTCCGTTGTCCCTGGTCCCGGAGCCGACGACGAAGTTGAGCCACCTGCTGTCGTGCGTGGGCGCGGAGCTCGAGTCCGAGCCCCGCTCGACCCATCGGGAGGCCGTTGAACGGGCGGTTCGCCAGGTGACCGGGGCGCTGGACGTCAAGATTCACGACGGCGTCATCGCACCCGCTGGCAACGATGACACGCTCGACTTCGCTGTGCCGGCGAACGCCGACGGCCCGGTGATCCTGCGGATCGCCTTCTCGCCCGGCTCACGACCCACGCCGGCGGACCTGCGGCTCTCGAGAGCCGCCGCCCGTCTGGCCGCCATCGTCCTCGATTTCGACGGGGCTCCCCGGCACTCCTGAAGACCCCAACCCTCGTTAGGTATACTGCACGCGTCCACACGCGGGCGGGGGGGGACGAGGGAGAGCAACGTGCGAAAGATCTGCTGGGCCGCGGCCGTCCTTGCGCTGGCGGCGGGCGGGGCCTTTTCCGCGAGGGCTGCGGAACCCGACGACGGCCTCGACGTGGTGAAAGTCCGCAGGAACTTCTACATGATCGCCGGCGCCGGTGGAAACATCGGCGTCCAGATCGGCTCGGACGGCATCGTCCTGGTCAATTCGGGAACGGCCGCGGCGTCCGCGAACGTGCTCGCGGCACTCAAGAAGCTGACCGACCTGCCGATTCGGTACATCATCAACGTCGACGCCGGGCCGGAGTTCGTGGGCGGCAACGAAAAACTCTCCCGGGCCGGCTACACGATCTTCACGAATGCCCTCGGCAATGCGGCAGCCGTGGCTGCCATGACCAACGGTGGCGGTGCCTCGATCCTGTCGCACGACAGCGTGCTTCGCCGGATGAGCAGCGATACCGCGGCGAAGTACTCCAACGGCGCCATGCCCTCGGAGGCGTTCTTCACGCCGCGCAAAGCCCTGCGCATGAACGACGAGGGCATCGAGATCCTCTATCAACCGGCGGCCCACAGCAACGCCGACAGCTTCGTGCTGTTCAGGGCGTCCGACGTGATCGTGACCGGCGACGTCATGGACATGACGTCGTTTCCCGTGATCGATCTCGCCAACGGCGGCAGCATCCAGGGCGAGATCGACGCCCTCAACAGACTGATTGATCTGACGATTGCGCCGACGCCGTTCATCTACAAGGACGTCGGCACCTACGTCATCCCCGGACACGGCCGCGTCTCCGAGCAGATGGAGGTCGTGGACTACCGCGACATGGTGGTCCTCGTAAGGGATGTCGTCGCAGACCTGATGAAGCAGGGCAAGACGCTCGACCAGATCAAGGCCGCGCGTCCCGCGCTGCCGTACGAAACGAGATACGGAAAGCCGTCGACCACGAACGCGTTCGTCGACGCGGTGTACAAGAGCCTGAGCACGGCGAAGAAGTAGAAGGGAAGCGCGATGTCAGCGAAGCTCTCGATCGTGCTGGCGGCGATGCTGGCGATGCCAGGGGCACTGGCTGCACAAGGCCGGGGCGCTACCCCGCCGCCGCAGACGGCCAGAGCGGCGGCGTCGATCGATCTCACGGGCTACTGGGTGTCCGTCGTGACGGAAGACTGGCGTTATCGGATGGTGACGCCCGCGCGTGGTGACTACCAGGGCGTTCCGATGACGCCCGCGGCGCGTGCGATTGCCGACGCGTGGGATCCGGCGAAGGAAGAAGCCTCGGGCGATCTCTGCAAGTCGTACGGGGCGCCGGCGCTCCTGCGGGTGCCGGGACGTCTTCACCTCACGTGGCAGGATGAGCAGACGCTGCGCATGGAATCCGACGCCGGCAAGCAGGTCAGGACGCTTCATTTCGGAGGATGGAAGGCCCCCGCCGGGCCGCATACCATCCAGGGCGACTCGGTGGCCGAGTGGGAGGGCGGCGGCCGCGGTGCCACCGACGCCACGCTCAAGGTGACGACGTCGAACCTGAAGGCCGGGTTCCTGCGCAAGAACGGCGTTCCCTACAGCGAGAACGCGAGCCTCACCGAGTACTACGAGCTGATCGCGCAGCCGGACGGCGCCCCGCTGCTGGTCGTGACGATCGTGACGACCGACCCCGTGTATCTGCGTCAGCCCTTCGTGATCTCGTCCCATTTCAAGAAAGAGTCGAGCGACGCGAAATGGAATCCGACCGCGTGCTCGGCGACGTGGTAGCAGGAGTAGTGCAGGCCTCAGGCCTGCGAGTAGTGCAGGCCTTCAGGCCTGCCGGAGTCAGACATGATTCGCAAACAGGTCATCGTTGCTCTGGCCCTGGTCTTGTCCGCGAGCGCGCCGGCGCTGGCCGAAATCGACCTGTCGGGATCCTGGGCGTCTATCAACCACGAGGATGCCCTCGAGCGGGGTGCCGGGCCCAACCCGGACGATTGGGCCGGGCTGCCGTTCAATGAATCGGGACGGGCGAAGGCGCTGAGCTTCTCCCAGTCCATCATCTCGATGCCCGAGCGCACCTGCTGGTTCCAGACGCAGTGGCATATCGCGGCCGGGCCCTTCAGCCTCAGAATGTGGGCCGTTCCGGATCCGATCACCGGCAAAGTGCAGGCGTGGGTGGTTGCCGCCTGGGAGACGCGCGCGCCGATGACCATCTGGATGGACGGCCGGCCGCGTCCCTCGAAGAACGCGGCGCACGATCAGACGGGCTTCACGACGGGCGTGTGGAACGGCAACGAGCTCATCGCCACCACGACGCATCTGAAGACCGGGTACATCCGCCGCAACGGCGCGGCCAGCAGCGATCAGGCGACGATCACGACACACTTCCGGCGTCACGGAGACATGCTGACGCTCACGCTGTTCATGGAGGACCCGGTCTACCTGACTGAGCCCTACATCCTGACGCGTTCGTACAACCTCAGCACCAACCCCGTTCCCATCGGCGGCCCGCCCTGCATCGTCGGCGACGAAGGCGTCGAGTCGGGCAGGGTCCCGCACTACCTGCCCGGCAAGAACCCGTTCCTCGACGAGATCGCCAAACGCTACGGGATTCCGCCCGACGCGGCGCTGGGAGGGGCGGAGACGATGTATCCGGAGTACCGCGAGAAGATCAGAGCGAAATTCGTGCGTCCGGCCAAGTGCACGATCAACTGCGGCTAGTGACGCGGGGCAGGCCTGAAGGCCTGCACAACGCCTGTGAAGGGGGACCGATGAAGAATGTGCTCGTACCGGCGTGTCTGGCCGCCGCTGTCTTGATCGCGCCGAGTCCGGCAGCGGCGCAGGATGTGGCCATCACCAACGCCCGGGTGATTGTCGGCAACGGCCAGGTGATCGAGTCGGGCACCATCATCGTGCGCGGGGGAAAAATTGCCTCCGTGAGCGCCGGCGCGGCGCCGACGCAGGGCCTGCGCGTCATCGACGCCAGGGGCATGAGCGCGATGCCCGGCTTCATCGACGGCCACAAGCACGTCGCGAACGGCGAGAACGCGGCGGCGCAGATGCGGTCGCTGCTCGAGGCCGGCTACACCACGGTTCTGGCCGGCGGCGGACAGGCAGAGGCCAACATCGCCCTGCGCGATCGCATCGACAAGGGCGAGTTCATCGGCCCGCGCATCATCGCGTCGGGCCAGGTGAACCTCCGGCAGACGCCGGCCGAAGCGCGCGCGGCTGTCCAGGCGCTGGCCGCCAGGGGAATCAAGCACACCGGCGAAATCGGCCTGACGCCGGAGCCCGCGCCGCCGCAGTCGGAGATCGAAGTCCTCAAGGCGATCGTGGACGAGGCGAAGAAAGTCGGCGTGCAGGTCAACGTGCACGCGGTGAGCAGCCCCGCGATGGTGGCGGCTGTGGACGCCGGCGTGACCCGCCTGGTGCACCTCCCGAACAAGGACTTCACCACGTACGAGCAGGCCGAGAAGGTGGCGCAGGCCGGGGCGATCGTTGCGGGCCTGATCGCCTTCGGCGCGCCGAACATCGACAGCCTGTCGGCGGCGCCCGCGCAGGTGCAGTGGCCGAAGGACAACACCGTGCGCTTCCGCGACGGCAAGCCCTGGCCCGAGGCGATCGCCGGCGCGAACCGCGACCCGAAAGGCCGCGCGACCGGCACCGAGGGCGGCTACACGATCATCAACGCCCGCCGCATCTGGGACGCCGACCCGAACCACCAGACAATCTCGTATTCGACCGATCAGAACGCCGCAGACCTCGTGGTCCTCGAGCACGAGCTGAAGTCGTTCAGCATCGTGTTCTCGATGGCGGACATCCACCGGATCATCGGCCCGAACGCCGCCCGGTTTGTCGGCCTGGCCGATCAGATCGGGACGCTCGAGGCCGGCAAGCTCGCCGACATCATCCTGATCGACGGCAACCCGACGCTGAACATCTACGAGATGCTGAAGACGAAGGTCGTGCTGAAGGAAGGCAAGGTCGTCATCGGCTCCCGTTAGGCGCCGGTCCACCGAGGCGACCGCTTCGACAGAAACGCGCTGACGCCTTCCCGGAAATCCGCGCTGCCGTAGCAGCGGCCGACGAGGTCGTCTCCGCGCTCGGCGGGCAGGCGTCGATTCTCCTGGACGCGCCTGACCATCTCCTTGGTCGCCGCGATCGTCAGGGGGGCATGGCCTGCGACGATCAGCGCCAGGCCGCGTGTCGCGGCGTCGATGCGGTCGTGGTCGGCAATCTGCGTGACAAGGCCCGCCGGTTTCAATTCATCGACCGTCATCAACCTCGCGGTCAGCATCAGGTCCTTGAGCCTCGCCGCGCCGAGCACGTCGACCATCCGGGACGTCGTGGCCGCGGACAGGCAGTTCCCGAGCGTCCGCGCGATCGGCACGCCGAACCGGGCGTCCGGCGAGCAGACGCGCAGGTCGCAGGTGAAGGCGATCGCGCACCCTCCGCCCGTCGCGACGCCCTCGACCTGCGCGATCGTCGTCTTGGTCACCCGGTCGAGGCGATCGATGACGCTGTCCAGACGGCGCTCGTAGGCGACGCCGTCTTCCGCCGACTGAAACGCCGTGAACTGCGAGATGTCGGTGCCGGCCGCGAAGGCCTGGCCGCCGGCGCCCCTGATGATCAGCGCGCGCACATCGGCCCGCGCGTCGGCCGTGTCGCACGCCTCGACGAGGCCGTCATACATCGCCCATGTCAGGGCGTTGCGCGCGGCCGGCCGGTTGAACGTCAGGAACGCGAGCGGAGGCTCAACGGAGAACAGCACTTCAGGCATAATCCGGGTCAATCTACCATGCACGCGCTGACCGGTCTCGTGGTGCTCGACGTGACGCAGGTGATGGCCGGCCCGTACTGCGCCATGCACCTCGCCGATCTCGGCGCCGACGTCATCAAGGTCGAGCCGCCCTCCGGCGACCCCACGCGGGGCTGGAGCCACGAGGGCGCGGGCACCGACAGCCCCGAATTCAACGCCGTCAATCGCGGCAAGCGCAGCGTCGTGCTGAACCTGAAGACCGCCGCCGCGCGCGACGTGTTTCGCCGCCTTGCCCGGCGCGCGGACGTCGTCATCGAAAACTTCCGTCCCGGGGTGATGGCGGCGCTCGGACTGGACTACGCGACGCTGCGCGCCGGGAACCCGCGGCTGATCTACGCGTCGATCTCCGGCTACGGGCAGACGGGGCCCGACGCGCGGAAGGGCGGGTTCGACCTGGTCGCTCAGGGCGTGTCGGGCATCATGTCGATTACCGGCGAGCCCGGATCGCCGCCGGTGAAGTGCGGAGTCCCGATCACCGATCTTGGCGCGGGCCTGTTCGCGCTCGTGGGGATTCTCGCGGCGCTGTTCCACCGGGCGCAGACCGGCGAGGGCCAGCACATCGACACGTCCCTGCTGGAGGCGGGAATGGCCCTGTCGGTCTGGGAGGCCACCGAGTATCTCTCGGGCCGCGGCGTGCCCCAACCAACCGGATCCGCGCACCGCCTCACGGCACCCTATCAGGCGATTCGGTGTTCGGACGGCTACATCACGCTTGGCGCCGCAACCGATCGCCTCTTCGAGCGGCTGTGTGACGTGCTCGGCCATCCGGAATGGGCGCAAAAGACCGAGTTTGCGAACCCCGCGAAGCGTGTCGCCGCCAGGAAGACGCTTGCAGAGCTGATTGAGGGCGTCACGTGCCGCGCGCCACGCCGCCACTGGCTCGACGTGTTCGACGCGAACGACATTCCCAGCGGGCCGATCAACGACTACGACGCGGCGATGCGAGAGCCGCAGGTACTGGCGCGCGGGATGGTCTGCGAAACGGATCACCCGACGCTCGGCAGGCTGCGGACACTTGGTTCGCCGCTGAAGATGTCCGGGACGCCGCCCGATGCGACCCGGCGCGCGCCGCTCCTAGGCGAGCACACGCGGGACGTGCTGCTCGAGTCGGGATACTCGCACGCCGAGGTCGATGCCTTTCTGAGCTCTGAATAAGGAGAAATGTATGCGTGGACCGATGCTGTTTGCAGCCGGATTGCTCACGGGGTTGACCGTGCAGGTGGGTTTCGCGCAGAACGCCGGGGGCGGTGTCGTGATGATGAATCACGTAGGCATCAACGTGCCGGACATCGCGGAGGCGGTCACGTACTACACGCAGAAGATGGGCTATCGCGAGGCGTTCCGGGCCAACGACGACAAGGGGCAGCCGAGGCTGGTCTACATGCAGATCAGCAAGAATACGTTTCTCGAGCTGAACCCGGCGAACGCCCAGCGGCCCGCCGGCTTCACGCACTACGGGCTCCACGTCGAGAACGCGAAGGAGGCCGTCGCGAGGTTTAGAAAAAACGGCGTGATGGTGAGCGACACCAACGTCAGCGACACCAAAGCGGTCCTCGCCAACATTACCGATCCGTACATGGGCCGCATCGAGCTGGCCGAGCTCACGCCCGAGTCCCTGCACTACAAAGCCATCCAGAGCTGGAAATGAGCGCCATGAGAGCCTCGGCGATCGCGCTCATCCTCACCGGCGTTGTCCTGCTGGGCATCCGCGTCCAGACGCAGCAGCGGGGAGGCACCGCGCAAACGGACAAGGTTGCGCCCGTCAACAGCGGCGCCAACCCGTACCGCGTCATCCGCGACTGGGCGCAGCTGCAGACCGAAGCGAGACCGTGGGGCGGTTCGAACGGCGTGGCGGTCGACAGGGACGGCAAGTCGGTGTGGGCGACCGACCGCTGCTCGCCAGGGACCGCCCCGGGCTGCCTCGGCACGAGGGCGAACCCGGTTCACCACTTCGATGAGTCGGGAAAAGAGATCAGGAGCTTCGGCGGCGGGATGTTCGTGTGGCCGCACGGCATCCACATCGATCGGGATGGGAACGTGTGGGTGACCGACGCACGGGCCGCGAGCGCCGACGAGCTCACGAAGTATCCCGGAGAAGACAAGAAGGGCAGCGTGGTCGTCAAGTTCAGCCCCGACGGCAGGGTGCTGATGACGCTCGGGAAACCGGGCGTGCGCGGAAATCCGCCCGAAGCCCTGACCGACCCGACAGACGTCGTCACGGACCCGGGGAACGGTGACGTCTACGTGGCGGAGAGCCACACCGACGTCGCCGATCCCAATCTCGTCGGGCGCATCTCGGTCTTCGACAGGAACGGGAAGTTCCTCAGGGTCATCGGCAAGAGCGGCACGGGGCCGGGCGAGTTCCGGACGCCGCACGCGCTCGAGTTCGATTCCCGCGGCCAGCTGGTCGTCGCCGACCGCCACAACCATCGCATCCAGATCCTGACGAAGGCCGGCCGGTTCGTCGCCGAATACGACGACTTTGGCCGGACCAGCGGGCTGGCCATCGACCGGAACGACGTCATCTATACGGCCGACTCGGAGTCGAACGACAGGGTTCACCCCGGCTGGCAACGGGGGATCAGGATCGGCAGCGTCAAGGACGGCAAGGTGACGATGTTCGTGCCGCCGCACATGACGCCCAATTCCCCGGACGGCGCGATGGGGGAAGGCATTGCCATCGACGCGGCCGGCAACATCTACACAGCCGAGGCACAGCTGCGGGGCGTGACGAAGTACGTCAGGAATTAGGGTATTCCGGGCACTACTCCGGGATGAAAGATGGCGTGAATCGGTATAGAGTGTCGCGGTAGATATCGAATGTCCGCGTCGAGCGGACATGCAAAGGAGCGAATATGTGCGACCAGGACCATTTTGACGACGACCTGAAAGAATTCGAAGCTCGCGGGATGGTAACGCGGCGCCAGTTCGGCGTGCTGCTGGGCGCCGGCGTGGCGATGCTGCTGCCGCAGGTCGCGAACGCGGTCACCGTCACGGAATCAGAGGTGACGATCACCACGCCGGACGGCACCGCCGACTGCTACTTCGTGCGACCGGCGAGCGGCACGGCTCCCGGCGTGCTCGTGTGGCCGGACATCTTCGGCCTGCGCCCGGCGTTCCGCACGATGGGCAAGCGGCTCGCCGAAACGGGCTACTCGGTGCTGGTGGTCAACCCGTTCTATCGCGTCAAGAAGGCCCCGACCGCGGATCAGGGCGCGGCGACGGCGATCCCCTCGCTCCTGCCGCTCGCGCAGGCGCTGAACGAAACGACGCACATGACCGACGCGAAAGCGTTCGTCGCGTGGCTGGATCAGCAGCCCTCGGTGGCCAAGAACCGGAAGATCGGGACGCAGGGCTACTGCATGGGCGGCCCGATGGCGTTTCGCACCTCGGCCGCGGTGCCCGATCGCATCGGTGCGGTCGCCTCGTTCCACGGCGGCGGGCTCGTGACCCCGACTCCGAACAGCCCGCATCTCCAGGCCTCGAAGACCAAGGCGCAGTTCCTCATCGCGGTCGCCGCGAACGACGATGCGCGAGCGCCCATGGAGAAGGACGTGCTGAAGGAGACGTTCGCCAAGGCGAATCTGTCCGCGGAGGTCGAGGTGTACACCGGCGCCGCGCACGGCTGGTGCCCGCCGGACTCGGGCGTCTACAACGAGCCGCAGGCCGAGAAGGCCTGGGCACGTTTGCTGGCGCTGTACGCAAAGGCCCTGGCGTAGCGCCGTTTTCGTTTCGGAATCGTGGCCAGTCCTTGGGTCTTGGTCCCTTGTTCCTGGTCCGTCCTTGGTCGGTGGTCCACGTTGTCCTGGCGCTGGTGCCCGGAGACGCGGACGACGGACTGCGGACGGACCATGGACCAGGGACGGACCAAGAACCGAGGCCCAAGGACCTCGGACTATTTCAGGTTTCTGTAAACGGTCTCCTCGACACCCGCATACACCTTCATCGACGCGTCGTCGTAGAACGGAAGCGTCTGCATCATCACGACGACGCCGATCTCGCGGATGGGATCGATGAAGAAGTGCGTGTTGAAGATCCCGGCCCACGTCCCGCTTCCCGGCGTGCGGCGGTCAGACAGCTTCTCCGCGGCGAGCTGAAAGCCGAGTCCCCACCGGTCCTTGCCGGCGCCCAGCGGGAAGTTCCTCGAGAGCAACAGATTCGCCGACTCCTGCGGCTGCACGACGACCTTCCTCGTCTGGCTCTTGAGCATCGCTTTCACTGACTTCTCGCTCAGGATACGCGTGTCGCCCAGCCTGCCACGGTTGATGAGCATGCGCAGGAACAGCCCGTAGTCGCCGGCCGTGCCGTACAGGCCGCCGTCGCCGGCAACTTGCGCGGTCAGGGTGGCCGGCATCGGCCGCTCCACGAACGCCCCATCGGTGCCGCGCGCGTTCACCGCGACGACGCGCGGATATTTCGAGGCCGGCACCTGGTAGCTCGTGTCGTGCATGCCGAGAGGGCCCAGGATGCGCGACTCGAGGAACGCATCGATCGTCTGGCCGGAAACGACCTCCACGACGTTGCCGAGGACGCGGGTGCTGGCGCCATAAGCCCAGCTCTCGCCCGGGTCGAACAGCAGCGGAAGATCGAGCTCGGTCTTGCCGGTCTTTGCCATGATTTTTGTCAGCATCGGGCTCGCGAACCCGTAACCGATGCCGGAGGTGTGCGTCAACAGATGCCGGATCGTGATTGGCCGCTTCGCCGGGCGCGTCTCGTACGTGGCGTCGGCCTCGTTGTAATGGCTGATGACAAGGGGATCCTTGTACTTCGGCAGGTACTTCGCCACCTCGTCGTCCAGTGTCAGCTTGCCTTCTTCAACCAGCATCATGATGGCGACCGAGGTGACCGGCTTGGTCATCGACGCCATGTTGAAGATCGTGTCCTTCGTCATCGGCGCGCTTCTGAGCGTGCTGCTCCGGCCGAAGGCCTCGTGGTACACGACGCCGTCCTTGTTGACGACGGCGACGACCACGCCGGGGACCTCACCTCGATCCGTCGCGTCCTTGAGGAACGTCGAGAGGGCGGTGGTTCCCTGCGGCGGGATGTTCGGCGCTGCCGAGGTAACCGCGACGAAGAGAAGCGGAAGAAGCCAGGGCAGGCGTCGCATTTTCATGGGCCCGATCCTACACCGAGGGTCCGGACGGCTCTTTTCCGGGCAATTCCGTGCCTGTCGGGCGGCCTCTCACCCGTTTTGGAGGTGATTCCGACGGCCGGGAACGTCTAAACTTGAACCGAAAACCGTGTTCGCCCGGGATGCTCACACCCGTCGGCAGATACTGAAGGCTGCGATCGGCGGTGCCGCCGGTATCGCTCTGGGTGCGCCCGCTCGATGCCTTGCCGCGGTCGCGGCGCAGGCGGCGTCCGAAAACCCGGCCACGCAGCGCCTCGGCGACGACTTGTTCGTCGTGAGACTTCCCGGACAGGCCAATGTCGTGGCGCAGACAGGCGCCGACGGCGTTCTGCTCGTCGACGGCGGATCCGCGCAGGCTTCGGATGCGCTCATGAAGGCCGTTGCCGGTCTGCCAGGCGGCGGGCCGGTTCAGACGATCTTCAACACGCACTGGCATCCCGAGCAGACCGGCGTCAACGAGCTGCTGGGCAAGGCCGGCAAGACGATCATCGCGCACGAGAACACGCGGCTGTGGCTGACGGCCGACGTCACCTGGCCCTGGAACGGCCAGCGCTTCAGGCGCCTGCCGAAGATCGCGCAGCCGAACAAGACCTTCTACACGACCGGCGCGCTCGATTCGGGCGTTCGCTACGGACACATCCCGGATGCGGCGCACACCGACGGCGACCTGTACGTGTACTTTCCGAAGCCGAACGTGCTTGCGGTGGGCGACGTGGTCTCCGGCCAGGGCTGGCCGGTCGTCGATTGGGCGACCGGCGGCTGGATTGGCGGCATCGTCGGCGGATTGCAGCGGCTGCAGACGCTGGCGAACGAGGAAACGCGCATCGTGCCCGCGCATGGGCCTGTGCTCGGCCTCGCCGAGCTCAAGGCGCAGTATGGGATGTACGGCACGATCTACGATCGGCTCAGCCAGCTCCTGAACAGAGGCCGCGGACCGGACGAAGCCGTGGCCGCGCGGCCGACGAAGGAATTCGACGAGAAGATGGGGAATCCGGACGAGTTCGTGCGCCGCGCCTTCGAGAGCCTGTGGGCCTACCTGTCACCGGACGCCTGAGATGATGAGAAGCATTTCGCTGGCCGGCGTGCTCGTGCTCTCGTTGAGCGGGGTGGTGGCGACCTCGCAGGCGCCGGCTCTCCCTCGGACATCCGACACGCAGCTGGCCACCGTCAAGCAGTACTGCGCCGGCTGTCACAGCGATCGCGCGAAGGCCGGCGGTGTCAGCTTCGAAGGACTCACGCCCGAGAGCATCGGGCAGCATGCCGACGTGTTCGAGAAGGCGGTGCGCAAGCTGCGGGGCCGCGTGATGCCGCCGCCTGGCGCCAGGCAGCCCGACGCCGCGTCCATCGATTCGCTGGTGGCGTGGCTCGAGGGATCGCTCGACCGGGCGGCAGCGGCCGGCCCGTCGCATCTGCCGGACCAGGTGGTCCTGCATCGTCTGAACCGCAAGGAGTACACGAACGCCGTCCGCGACCTGCTCGCCGTCGACTTCGACGCGAGCGACGTGCTGCCCGCCGACGACGTCGCCGAGGGCTACGACAACATCGCCGCGGCGCTGCAGGTGTCGCCGTCGTTCATCGAGCAGTATGTGATCGCCGCGCGCGCCGTCGCCGTGAAGGCGCTCGGCAAGGCCGACGCGCGGCCCGGCGGTTGGACGTTCAAGGCACCGGCCGGCGCGCAGCTCACCCACGTGCCCGGTTTGCCGCTCGGGACTCGCGGCGGCATCCTCGGGAAAGTCGACCTTCCCGCCGACGGTGAATACCGCGTCTCCATCGCCGACATCGTCACCAACATCTGGGGCAGCGGGATGGAGTTCGCGAACCCGCTCGTCGTCACGCTCGACAGCAAAGTGGTGTACGAGACGTCAATCGGCGGTGAAGAGGACATGAAGCTGTACGATCAGGTGCAGAGCGGCGCCCTCGATCGGGTGAACGCCCGCCTGAAGAACATCAGGTTTCCCGCCACTGCCGGCCCACACAAGATCGGCGTGACGTTCAAGATGCGGACGCACGCGGAGTCCGACGACCAGCTGCAGCTCTTCGCGCCCGGCGGCGGACAGGATCGCTTCTACCGCGTCAACTCGTTCCAGGTGCAGGGGCCGTTCGACGTCAAGGGCCTCGGCTCGACGCCGAGCCGCGACCGGGTGTTCGTCTGCCATACGCAGGAACGCGACTGCGCGAAGACCATCCTCGCCACGCTGGTGAAGCGCGCGTACCGGCGCCCGGCGAGCGCGGACGACGTCAACGAACTGCTGCAGTACTACGACGAAGGCGTGAAACGGGGCAACTTCGAGGATGGCATCCGCAGCGCGATCACCGGCCTGCTCGCAAGCCCGTTCTTCCTCTATCGAGGCGAGCAGGTGCCGGGGAACGTTCGCCCCGGCGGGACCTACGCCATCAGCGACCTCGAGCTCGCGTCCAACCTGTCCTTCTTCCTGTGGAACTCGATTCCCGACGACGAGCTGCTGCAGGCGGCGATCGATCGCAGGTTGAGCGAGCCGTCGATGCTCGACAAACAGGTGCGCCGCATGCTCGCGGACTCGCGGTCGATCACCCTGGCGGGCAACTTCGTGCCCCAGTGGCTCGACATGAAGCGGCTCGACGAGATCGTGCCCGACAACGCGGTGTTTCCGTACGCGTCCGGCCGTTCCGATCCGCGGGACGACTTCCGCACCGAGCTGACGCTCTTTGCCGACAGCATCTTCCGCGACGACAGGAGCGTCGTCGATCTGCTGCGCGCGAAGCACACGCTCCTCAACGAGCGCGTCGCGCTGCACTACGGCATCACCGACGTGAAGGGCGATCGCTTCCGCCGCGTCGAGCTGGCGCAGTCGGCGCGATGGGGCCTGCTCGGCAAGGGCGCGGTGCTGATGGCCGCCGCGTATCCGAACCGGACGTCGCCGGTGCTGCGTGGAGCGTTCGTGCTCAAGCACATCCAGGGCGTCCCGCCGGCGACGCCGCCGCAGGGCGTTCCGACGCTCGACGAGAAGGACATCGGCACGACCAAGGCGCTGACGATGCGCGAGATGATGGCGAAGCACCGGGCCAACCCGACGTGCGCGTCGTGCCACGCGGTCATGGATCCGCTCGGCCTCGCCCTCGAGAACTTCGACGCCACCGGCAAGTGGCGCGACCGCGACCGCTTCGCCGGCGTCGAGATCGACGCGACCGGCAAGCTGCCCGACGGCACGACGGTGAACGGCCCCGACGATCTGCGCCGCGCGCTGCTGCGGCGTCCGGAGCAGTTCGTGCAGACCTTCACTGAGGGCCTGATGACGTACGCAACCGGGCGCAAGCTCGAAGCCTGGGACATGCCCGCGGTCCGTCGCATCGTCGGCGCGTCGGCGTCCGGCGACTACAGGTTTTCGGCCATCGTCCAGGCCATTGTCCGGAGCGAGCAGTTTCGAATGCGCCGGGCGCCGCAGCCGGCGTCGTCCGACAAGGGAGCGACGGTTGCGGGCGGCAACTAGTAGGGACTAGGGGCTGGAGGCTAGACCCCAGCCTCTTTCAGGGAGACACGAAATGTATCTGTCCCAGAAGCACATCTCGCGGCGCGCGATCCTGAAAGGCGTCGGCGCGACGATCGCGCTGCCGCTCTTCGACGCGATGAATCCGGCGGCGACGGCGTGGGCGAAAACAGCGGCCGGATCAGCGCCCGGGCGTTTCGCGTTCGTCGGCTTCCCGCACGGCGCGATCATGGATCGCTGGTCGCCGAAGGAGATCGGCGGCAGCTACGAGATGTCGCCGATTCTCGCGCCGCTCGAGCCGTTCCGGCCGCATCTGACGATCGTCTCCGGCCTGCGTAACAAGCCGGGCGAGACGCCGGAGCCGCACGCCTATATCGAGTCGACGTGGCTCAGCTGCGTCAAGCCGTGGGAGCACGGCGCCGCCGGTCCCGACTCCGGCGTCACCGCCGACCAGATGGCGGCGCGGCACATCGGCCAGGACACACGGCTGCCATCGCTCGAACTGACGACGTCGCAGGCCGGTGCGCGACTCGCCTGGCGGACGCCGACGCAGCCGCTGCCGCAGGAAGGCAACCCGCGAGCGGTGTTTCAGAAGCTGTTCGGGCAGGGCGACACGGACGCGGAGCGCGCGGCGATTCTCCACGAGACGGGCAGCATCCTGGACCGCGTCAAGGAGCAAGCGGCGCGGCTGCAGAACAGCCTCGGCGTCCGCGACCGCGTTGTCGTCACCGATTACCTCGACTCGGTCCGCGAGATCGAGCGGCGCGTGCAGATGGCTGAGAAGGCCGACATGACGTCGCTCCAGATTCCCGATGCCCCCGTCGGCACGCCGACCGACATCACCGAGCACTTCAAGCTGATGTTCGACCTGATGGCGCTCGCGTTCCAGGCCGACATCACCCGCGTCATCACGTTCTCGATGGATCACGAGGCGAGCATGCGGACGTACACCAATCTCGGGATCGCCGAGGGATTCCACCCCCTCTCGCACCACGGGAACAATCCGCAGAAGCAGGAAAAGCTCGTGCAGATTCAGACCTTCCACACGCTGGTGTTTTCGAAGTTCATCGAGCGGCTGTCCAAGGCGCAGGAAGCCGACGGGACCGTGCTCGACCACGCGACGATCGTCTTCGGCAGCAACATGAGCAACAGCGACAAGCACAACAACGACCCGCTGCCCGCGGCGATCCTCGGCCATGCGAACGGCCGGATCAAGGGCGGCCAGCACGTCAAGTATCCCCAGGACTCGCGCTTCGCCGACCTGCTCGTGACGCTGTTCGACCGGAACAACATCCCGGTCGAGAAGATCGGCGACAGCGGCGGCATCTTTTCGGAGATCTAGCATGCGCACGCGTCTCGCCACGCTCCTCGTCGCGTTGTCCGTTCTGGTTCCGTCGATCGCCCGTGCCGCCGCGGCCACCGTTGTCGACGCGGCGGAACAAGGGGATCGGGCGACGGTCCTGCGGCTGCTTTCGAAAGGGGCGAACCCGAACGCGCCCGGCCCCGACGGGTCCACGGCGGTCATGTGGGCGTCGGCGAACGGCGACGTCGACCTGGTGCGGGCGCTGGTGCGGGCGGGAGCCGACGTCAGGCTGAAAAATCAGTTCGGCACGACGGCGCTGACCGAGGCGGCGGTCGTCGGCGCGGCGCCGATCATCGACGTCCTGCTGAAGGCCGGCGCGGATCCCAACACCAGGAATCCTGAAGGCGAGACGGCGCTGATGGCGGCGGCGCGCAGTGGCAAGGTCGAGGCGGCGCGGGTGCTCGTGGAGGGCGGCGCGCACGTCAACGCGACGGAGGAGTTCGGCGGCCAGTCGGCCCTGATGTGGGCAGCGGCCCAGAGCCAGGCCGAGATGGTGAAGTTCCTGGTGTCGCGCGGGGCCGACGTGAACGCGCGCGGCATCGTTCGCCAGTGGGAACGCAAGGTCATCACCGAGCCGCGGCCCAAGGACATGAACCAGGGGGGCTTTACGCCGCTCCTGTATGCCGCCCGTGAAGGCTGCGTCGAGTGCGCGAAGCATCTGATCGCGGCCGGTGCGGATGCAAATCTCGCCGATCCGCACCTGGTGACGCCGGTCACCATGGCGCTGCTCAACCTGCACTTCGAGTTCGCGAAGTACCTGATCGAAGCGGGCGCCGACCTGGACAAATGGGACTTGTACGGCCGGTCTCCGCTCTATATGGCCGCCGACGTCAGCACGCTGCCGACGAAGGGCAATGGCGCGATGGCCGTGCTGCCGAGCGAAGACAAGGTCACCGCGCTCGACGTGGCGGCGCTGCTGCTCGAGAAAGGCGCCAATCCCAACCTCCAGCTGAAGCGCCGTCCGCCGTACCGCGACGTGCCGCAGGACCGCGGCGGCGATACGATTCTCGCCCAGGGGGCCACGCCGCTGCTGCGCGCCGCGCGCGCAGGCGACGCCCCGTTCGTGGCTCTGCTGCTGAAGAACAAGGCGCTCGTCGATTTGCCGAGCAAGGAGGGCGTCACCCCGCTGATGGCCGCCGCCGGCGTCGAGTTCGGGACGCGCGTGACGCGCGGACGCAACCGCACGACCGAAGGCGTGCTGGCGACGATGAAGCTGCTGCTCGACGCCGGCGCGGACGTCAATGCCAGGATGGTGACCGATTCACCCCGCAACGGCGAGTACAGTGCGGCGGCGACCGCCGCGGCCCGTTCCGGCCGTGGCGGACGCGCCAGTCAGGTGCCGAGCGCCTCGGCCGTGCCGGACCAGACCGCGCTCCACGGCGCGGCCGAACGGGGCTTGACTCCGTTCGTGAAGTTCCTCGCCGAGAACGGCGCGGATCTGATGGTGAAAGACGCCGGCGGCCGGACCGCGCTCGATCTCGCGAAGGGCGTCGGCGTCGCCGGCGTCAAGCAGCCGACGAGAGAGCCGTTCCCCGAAACCGTCGCCCTGCTCGAGTCGCTGATGGCGGCCAAAGGCCAGACGCCGTCATCCCCGTCCCGGTAAGCGACTCCTGCCTATCTGATCTTCGTGGCCGCCGCTTCCTCCGCCCGCGCGGCAGACAGCGAGTTGCTCAGGCTGTAGTTGTGCTCGTGACAGGCCGACTCGTAGACCCGCGAATCGACTCTGGCCATTGGAAATGACAGCACGATGCGGTCCGTGAAGGTCTTCGGGTCGACGATCGTCGCCTCGTAGCCGATCACGCTTGCCGACTGTCGAGTGAAGCGCTCGACAATCGACTTGTCCCGCGCGTTGCCCGCGCCCGCGAAGCTCCGCGTCCGGCCGTTGAAGTTCCGGGTTTCGATCACCAGCGAATCGCCCTCCCAGTGTCCCCTCGAGTCGCCGGACCAGCTCCGCAGGGTGTCGCCGACGTGGGGTCTCCCGTCGATCGCGACGATCTTCCGCGTGAAGTCCGTGAGCAGCACGACGTGATCGCTGTTCTGCACGATCTGCAGGTAGTTGCCGTCGAGCTGCGGCACGAGCGGCGTCGCCGCGGCGAAGAGGCAGCGCTCGGACGGCGCGAAGTCCTCGGGGCCGTCTCTCCGGCCTCCCCCCAGCAGGGCCGCCGCGAGCTCCGGAAGAGGAGGAGCGCCCTTCGGGTCGGTGAGGGCCGCGATGAAGTCCTGCGGCCCCGGCACACGCCGTACGCCCTCGACGAGAGGCGGGACGCGGCCGTTTTCGGGATACGAGATGATCGACGTGCGCAGATCTTCCGTGCGCGCGGTGTGATCGAGCCAGGTCAGCCCGACGTCTTCGACGGGCGCGAAGGTCGCGACCGCCTTGAGTGCCTTCTCGGTCGCGGCCCGCTGTGCCTCGATCTCGTCACGGGTGAAGAACTTCCTGTCCGCGAAGCTGGACGGCCGCTCGAGCGGTACGTCCGAGCTGAAGTTCCAGATCCCGCGTAAATCGGGCTGGCCGGATTCGGTGCGCGGCGCCTTGTATTTCGCGTCGGGAGCGGCCGACATCGCGACGGGCAAGGCCACGAGCGCCAGGAGGGCGCAGGTTCGAGCGGCAGTCATGGGTCGGCTCCAATCGAAGAACGGGTTCCGACGTTCTGCGGCGTGTCACGAAATTGGACGGAACGACCGTCGGGACGGTTCCACGCGCTATCCTTGCCGCATGGTCGTTCTGGCGCGCGTCCTGGCGTGTGGTCTCGCGATCCTCCTGGTGTCCAGCCGGACGAGCGGCTCCCAGTCCGGCCGGGCCCCCGACACGATCTACCTGCCGACGCCCGCCGAGGTCGTCACGGCGATGCTGCGCATGGCCAGGGTCGGGCGGGGCGATGTCGTCTACGACCTTGGATCCGGCGACGGCCGCATCGTGATCGCGGCCGTCAGGGAGTTTGGGGCCGCGCGCGGCGTCGGCGTGGAGCTCGACGCGACCCGCGTGCGGGAGGCCAACGAAAACGCCCGCCGCGCCGGCGTCAAAGAGCGTGTCGAGTTCCGTCAGCAGGATGTGTTCGACACCGATATTCGTCCGGCCACAGTGGTCACGCTCTACATGGGGCAGGCCGTGAACCTGAAGCTGCGGCCGAAGCTCCTGGCCGAACTGAAGGCCGGATCGCGCGTCGTCTCGCACGCGTTCGACATGGGAGACTGGGTGCCGGTGGAAACGCGAACGGTGAACGGCCGGCCCGTGTTCCTGTGGACCGTGGAACGGTGAAACGAACGGCCGCCGTGACTGCCGTCGCCGCCGTGATGCTGTCGGCGGGCTGTGCCTCGGCGCCGAAGCCGATCGTCAGCAGCCACGGCGTCGTGAGCTGCCCCGACGGGGCCGCCGGCGCGCTGCTCGAGGCGGAGGCGCTGCAGTGCTGGTTTCCAGCGAGGCGCGCGCAGTGGCGCACGCTGTCGCACGAATCCCACTACGACGTGCTCGTTGTGACGGTCGAAGCCTTCGACCTGCGCGATGCCGCGGAGATCGCGTCGCGTTTCGTGGCCAATCAACGCGACACGTTCTCGGAGATCATGATCTACGCCCGTCCGCCGCTGCGCTCCGGTACGACGCGCATTCGCCGCGTGCGCTGGACCCGAGAGCAGGGGAGCGAGATGTTCGATTTCGTCGCCCCGGCCGTCGACGACTAGCGCGACTCTCGTCTCGGTGTCGCGCCGGTCCTCAGTTCTTTGTCCCTTGTTTTTGGTCCGTCCTCTGTCCTTCGTCCTTGGTCCACTGTGCGTCAGAGCTGGTGCACAGGCACGCGGACGCGTGGACCATGGACCAAGAACGGACCAGGAACCAAGACCCAACGACCTGGGACTTGCGGCCACGCCGATCTGTCAGGCGCTCTAGTCTGGCGCGTCAGGAGCAAGAAGGCCCGCCCTCATGCGAGAGCGGGCTTTCAGGAGAACCGAACGAACGATCTGGATCAGAAGTCGAACTGCACGCCGATCTTGAAGAACCGCGCCGACATGATCGACAACGGGTTGAGATACGCCGCCCCGTAGGTCTGGTTGAACACCTGGGGCGTGTTCGAGTTGAACAGGTTGAAGATGTCGAGGCTGACGAGCGTCTTCGTGTTGCTGTACCTCAGGATCTTGCCAAACCGAAGATCGACGGCGTTGATGCGATCGCTGTACAACGTGCCTGGCTTGACGATGTTCAGGAATTCGACGGGAATGCCGCTGGCGAGCGGCCGCCCGAGGTTTGTGCTGTCGACGCCCGGGATTCCGAGGAACAACGCGGTCGCCTGCCCGCCGATGCTCTGGCTTTGCACGGAGGGGAATTCGTTCCCGGGATACGGCAGGCTGCGGAACGTGCCACTGATCAACACGTCGACCTTTGGCATGGTGTACGACGCCAGCCCCTTCAGGTTCGTCTTCCACCCCGACTCGCGATGGCAGGACGATTGCGGCCACTGCCCGACGCCGCCGAGGAACGTGTCAAGGAACCCGTCCGTGCCGCCCCAGGGACCGAAGATGTAGGTCTCCGGGTGATTCTTGACCACGCCGCACGAGTCCTCCACGACGTTCCCGGTGCTGAACCCGCCCTGGAAGGTCACCTCGCGCATGCGTGCGTTCAGCATGAAGTCCACGCCGTTGAAATGGTTGAAGGCGCCGCCGACGCTGTCGGCGAACGTCAGGTAGTTGTCGATTGACTGGAACTTCGCGGGTTTCACGTCGTAGAACGTCAGCGCGTACCCGCCCCCGCCCGGCAGCTTCGGATCCTGCGGCACGTTGTACACGAACGCATCGAAGTCGCCGGGTGTCCATGCGCGGTTGATTGTGGCCGGCAGGTTTCCCCAGCTCCGCCGGATGTAGTCGAGTTGGATCGAGATTTTCGGCGCGACTTGCTGCGTCACACCCAGGTTCATATCCCAGCTGTACTCGCGCGCGTTCCATCCGTCCGTGGTAGCCGGGTCGACCGTGAGCGGAGAGACCTGCTTCCCGAAGAACGGATTGCCGGGGCCGCACTCGCCGTTGGCGGCCGAGTTCAGCAGATTGCAGTCGACGACGTAGTTCTTGTTCGTGTCGGTCCATGCTCTCTGCGCGTCCGAGCTGACAAAATGCCCGATCCCGGCCGGGCTGTAGTTCGCCCACTCGTCGACGGTGTTGAACGTCGTCACGTACCGGCCCATGAAGAACTTCACGGCCGTCTTCCCGTTGCCGAAGAGGTCGTAGGCCGCGCCGAAGCGCGGCATCAGGTCCTTTTGTTTGAGCGGGCCGTCCTGGGCCGGGAACACGACGGCAGTGGGCAGGTAGAGGTTCGGCCCCATCTGCTGCTGGGGGAAGTAGTCGCCGAGGTGCTCGAAGCGGAGTGCGCCCTGAAGCGTCAGACGCCCGAGCGTCCAGCGATCCTGCGCATACAACGCGGTCATGCTCTGCTTCTGTTCCTGATGCGAGTTCGCGTCTGCGTACACCGTCACCTGGTTGGGGACGCCGTCCTGGAAGAAGTACTTGAGCTGCGAGTTGTTGTAGAAGTTTGTCGGGAACGTCGAGTCGTTGTAGTGCAGGCGGAATCCGAACTTCGACGCGTGCGATCCGGTCACGTACGACGCGGACCCCTGGACGATGTTGGTGAACCCGGTGTGCCCAGACCAGTTGGCCCCGCGGTAATTGATGCCCGGATAGGCGCCGCCATTTTCCTGCACGGGGATGAGCGTCGAATCGAAGGCATCCTTCTGACGGCTGCCCCACCAGAAGTAGGCCCCCAGCTGCGCGTTGGCCTCGAGCAGCAGGCGCGAGGTGACCGGCGAGGTCCAGGCCAGCTGAGTCAGATTGCTCGGGTGATTTTCGTTCGTCTGCGTCCCCTCGGGTGAGCTCTTCATCGCCCCGAAGCCAAGCCCCGTGCCGTCGCCGCCCACGATGCAGTTGATGCACGAGTACTGGATGCTCGTCCAGGCGTTGATCTTGTTCCGCGGCGTCGCCTGCCAGGTCAGCCGCGCGGAACCGTTTTTCCACGTGCCGTCGCCGATCGCCTGCTGGGAGAAATCCGGGGCGTAGGTCCACGCGTTGGGATTGCCGGCGTTCTTGTTGACCCACATGCTGGCGACATTCTGCCGGCTGTTCTGGTAGCGGTACGTGCCGAAGAACCACAGCTTGTCGCGGATGATCGGGCCGCCAATCGAAGGATTGACGTCCCACAGCTGGTTGATCGAGTTCACGGCCGTCAAGCCCTTGGCTATCTGGTCCGCATCCAAGTTGGTGCCCTGGAGGCCGCTGCCCGTGCCGCTCACAAAGACGCTCCCGGCGTACCGATTGCCGCCCTGCTTGCCGATGATGTTCATCTGCGGGCCGCCGGTGGTCGCCTCGCCGAGGCCGCCGCTCAGGCTGAACACCACTTCCTGGGAGTTGCCGACCTCAGGTACGTACCCCGACACGCCCATGCCCTGGTAGCCGCCGTTCATGCCGTCGACGAGGACCTGTCCCTCGTTCCGGCGCCCTCCGTGGATCTGGAACACGCTATACAGCGAAGGGTTGGAGCCTTCCAGGTCATTGGCTTGCACGGTGATCGCCGGGATGAGGTTCGTGAAGCCGGAATACTGCCGGGAGGACGGAATCTCGGCGACCGTCTGGCCGCTGAACACCTGCTGGTTGCGCGTGCTCGCCACGTCGACGGTGGGCGCCTCGCCGGAGACGATAACCGTCTCGGTCACGCCACCAACTTTCATGTCGGTGTTCACCGTCGCGATGAAGCCACCGGTCAGCTCGATGCCTTCACGCTTGGCGGTTGAGAACCCGGTCAGCGCAAAGGTCACCGTGTACGTGCCGGGTCTCAGGTTCTCGATGGAATACTGACCGGTCCCTCCGGTGACGACCGAGCGCGTCTTCTCGATGAGCGCCGGACTTGACGCTTCGACGGTCACGCCCGGCAATACGGCGCCCGAGGCATCCTTGACGGTGCCGACGATCGAGGCCTGAGCGAAAGCGATGCTGGGAACCGCCACGAACGCAACCAGGGTAAGGATCGCCCTGAGACATCTGAGCATGATGCTGTTCCTCCTCGACAGTGAGACGTTGTTCAGCGGAAATGGACGACAAATTCGAAAATATATCCGCCTGAGGAGGCGATGCAAGACCGAAGATGACGAGTTTGTCTTGAGAAAGATAGTCGCTCCAAACCTTTGGAGATTCGGTCGGTGAATCGTGACGTTGGCGACAAAGATCCGTAAGTGGTGCTCTTCGAAGGCGGGCTGACGCCCGCGCCCGGATGACCGACTCACCCGGGCGCGGGTTCTGGTAGCGGTTTTACATTAGAAGTCGAACTGCACGCCGATCTTGAAGAACCGCGCCTGCGTGATCGACAACGGGTTGAGATACGTCGTCCCGTAATTCTGCTGGTACACGTCCACTGCGTTTGAGTTGAACAGGTTGAAGATGTCGAGCGAAACCAGGGTCTTGGTACGGCCATACCGCAGATTCTTGCCGAACCGAAGATCCACTCCGGTGAGGCGATCGCCGTAGACCGCGCCGGGCTGGACCAGCTGCAAGGGCGCGACGGGAGAGCCGTTGGCGAAGAACCGCCCAAGGCTCGTGTCGGCGAAAAGCACGAAGGTCTGCGCGATCAGGCTCTGGCTCGTCACGCTCGGGAAGTTGCTCCCCGGGTACGGGAGACTGTGGAACGTCCCGCTGACGAGCACGTCGGCCTTCGGGATGGTATAGGTGGCGAGTCCCTTGTAGTTGGTGACCCATCCCGACTCCCGATGACAGTAGGCCACCGGCCACTGCCAGAGCCCGGGCTGGAACGCATCGAAGAACCCGAGCGTGCCGCCCCAGGCCCCGAAGATGTTGACTTCCGGATGCGCTTTGGCCACGCCGCAGTTGTCCTCGACGACGTTTCCGGTGCTGAACCCGCCTTGGATGACCACCTGGCCCGTGCGCGCGTTCACCGCGAAGTCGACGCCGTTATACGTGTTGAACATGCCGCCGGCCTTGTTGGCAAAGGTGAGGTAGTTATCGATCTGGCCGAACTTGGCCGGCTTCAGGTCCACGTACGTCAGCGTCTGGCCGGCGCTCGCCAGCTTCGGATCATTCGGCACCTTGTAGGTGAACGAATCGAAGTCGGCCGTCGTCAGGTTGCGGTTGATCGTGGCTTGCAGGTTGCCCCAGCTCCGCCGGTTGTAGCTCACCTCCAACGACACCCTCGGGGCGACTTGCTGCGAGAGGGCGAGTGACAGGTCCCAACTGTGCTCCCGCTTGTTCCAGCCGGCGGTGGTGTCCGGATCGACCGTGGTCGGCGAATTAGTCGTCCCAAATGTCGGGCTCGCCATGGGGCCGCATTCGCCGTTGGCTGCCGTGTTCAGAAGATTGCAGTTGGCCACGAAGTCACCGTTGGCGTCGGCCCAGGCTCTCGTGGTGCTCGAGGTGAAGTGCCCGATGCCGGCCGGACTGTAGAACAACCACTCGTTGACCGTGTTCGTCGTCGTGACGTACTCGCCCATGAAGAACTTCACCGCCGTCTTCCCATTGCCGAACACATCGTAGGCCGCGCCGAATCTCGGCTGCAGGTCCTTCTGACTGAGGGGGCCGTCCTGGGCGGGGAAGATGACGGCGTTCGGCAGGAACCGGTTCGGCCCCATCTGCTGCTCAGCAAAGTGGTCGGCCAGGTGCTCGAAGCGGAGGCCGGCCTGCAGCGTGAGGCGGTTGAGCGTCCAGCGATCCTGCGCGTACATCGCGAACATTCCCTGGTGCTGCTGCTGGCTCGAGGCCTGATCGGCGTACATCGTCAGCTGATAAGGAACGCCGCTCTGGAAGTTGTACTTGAGCAGCGAGTCGTTGTAGTAGTTTTTCGGGAACGTCGAGTCGTTGGCGTGATAGCGCATGCCGAACTTCGCCGAGTGCGATCCGGTCACGTACGACGCCGATCCCTGGAGGATGTTCGTGAAGCCGGTGTGGTCGGCCCAGTTGCTGGACCTGTAGTTGAGGCCTGGAATGAGGCCGCCATCGTCCTGCACCGGAATCATCGTCTTGTCGTACGTGTTCTTCTGGGTTCCCCCCCACCAGAAGTAGGGCCCCAGCTGAGCGCTCCCTTCAAGCAGCAGCCGCGAGGTGACCGGCGATGTCCAGGCGATCTGCGTCATCGAGTTCGGGCGATTTTCGACCCTCTGCAGCGCTTCGGGTGAGGCGATCGTCCCGGCGAAGGTGAGCCCGGAACTGGAGCCGCCCTGGATGCAGTGCTGGCAAATGCGCTGGTAGTCCGTGAAGAAGTTGATCTTGTTTCTCGGCGTCGCCTGCCAGGTCATTCGCAGGGAGCCGTTCTTCCACCTGCCGTCGTCGATCGGGACCTCCAGCGGCCGGCCGTTCTTGCCATCGGCGGGGAGATACGTCCACTTATTGGGATCGCCGGCGTTCAGGTTGACCCACATGCTGGCCACGTTCTGGTCGTTACTCTGGTAGCGGAAGGTGCTGAAGAACCACAGCTTGTCGCGGATGATCGGGCCGCCGAACGCGGGGTTGACATCCCAGGCTTTCGCCAGCGACTGCGCCGTGGTCAGGCCCTGGGCCTGCAGCTCCGCCGTCAGGTTCGTGCCCTGAAACGCGCTGCCCGTGCCGTTGATGAAGAAGCTCCCGGCGAACTTGTTCCCGCCCTGCTTGCCGATGATGTTCATCTGCGGGCCGCCGGTGTTCGCCTCGCCAAGCCCGCCAGACAGAGAGAACACCACTTCCTGCGCGTTGCCGACCTCGGTGACATAGGAGGACACGCCCATGCCCTGGTAGCCGGCGCTCATGCCGTCGACCTGGACCTGTCCTTCGTTGCGGCGTCCGCCGTGCACCTGGAACACGTTGAAGATGGCTCCCTGTGAGCCGCCGATGTCGTTGCCCTGAACGTTGATCGCAGGGACGAGCGCAATGAGGCCGCCGTAGTTCCGGGACGTCGGGATGTCGTTGACCGTGGCGCCGCTCATGACCTGCTGGCTGCGCGAGCTCGTCACGTCGACCACCGGCGCTTCGCCGCTGACCGTGACCGTCTCCGACACCGCGCCCACCCTCATGTCGGCGTTGACGGTCGCGGTGAACGAGCCGGTCAGCTCGATCCCATCGCGCTTGATCGTGGCAAACCCGGTCAGCGTGAACGCGACAGAGTAGGTTCCGGGTCTCAGGTTCTCAATCGAGTATTGACCGACCCCGTTGCTGATGACCGAGCGCGTCTTCTCGATCAGAGCAGGACTGGACGCCTCGACTGTCACGCCCGGCAGGACGGCGCCGGAGGCGTCTTTGACCGTGCCGACGATCGAAGCCTGAGCGAAGGCGACACCGGGAACCGCCGCGAGCGCGACCAAGGTCAGAACTGCTCTGAGACATCTGAGCATGATGGTCTTCCTCCACAGTTGTGAACGCCGTTCAGTGACAGTAAACGACAATTCGGTCACTATACGCGCCTCGGGCGGCGACGCAAGCGCGAAAATAGCGAGCTTGTATGTCGTAAGATAGCCGCCTCCAAGCCGTTGGAGATTTGCCGGTGAATCGTGATGGTGACATCAGAAATTCGTAAAGGGGCCCTCCTCGCGTGCCTGGCGGCGGCGGGTATCTCCGCCCAGAGCGCACCCCAACCGGCCGGGTGGAGCACCTACAGCGGCGATGCCGCCGGCCGGCGGTACTCACCCCTGACGCAGATCAGCCCGACCAACGTTTCGAAGCTGAAGCTCGCCTGGCAGTACGGCGTGGCTGACGCAGGCGTAGCGTTGAGCTCGGTTGGCCGGAGCCAGGCGGTCCCTATCTTCATGGGCGGCGTCCTGTACACGTCCACCGCACGGCGGACGATCGTCGCGCTGGACCCGGCGACGGGCAGGGAGATCTGGAAGTACGAGCTCGACAAGGGCGGCGCCCCGAACCGCGGCGTGTCGTACTGGGCCGGCGGCGGCGGGCTGCCCCCGCGAATCCTGGCCGGAACAACCGATGGCCGTCTGCTCGCGCTTGACGCAGCCACGGGAAAGCCGGTTCCAGGCTTCGGCGACCAGGGAGCGATTGACCTCCGCGCCGGCGTCGCCGACAAGTTCCCGAAGATGCCGTACTTGATGGCCTCTCCCGGGATCGTTTATCGAAACCTGATCATCACCGGTGCGCAGGGCCAGGAGGACAACCCCGAGGGCCCCGCCATGGACGTCCGCGCGTGGGATGTCCGAACCGGCAAGCTGGTCTGGACCTTTCACACCATCCCGCACCCGGGCGAGCCTGGAGCCGAGACCTGGCCGAAGGATTACTGGATGTCCGCGGGTTCGCCCGCGAACTGGGGCTTCGGTTCGGTCGATGTCGAGCGCGGGCTGGTCTTCCTGCCGATCGGTCAGCCGGCATCGCAGTACTACGGAGGCCATCGCGCGCAGCAGAACTTGTACTCCTCGTCGGTCGTCGCGCTCGATGCGCGCACCGGCAAGGTCCGCTGGCACTTTCAGCTGACGCACCACGACCTGTGGGACTACGACAACGCGGCCACGCCGGCGCTGATGGACGTCGTCCGGGATGGCCGGCGAATTCCCGCCGTCGTCACGGTGGCGAAGTCGGGGCTGATGTTCTTCCTCGAGCGCGAGACCGGCAAGCCGATCTATCCCGTCGAGGAGCGGCCGGTTCCCAGGAGCGATATCCCCGGCGAGGAGACCTGGCCGACGCAGCCGTTTCCCGTGAAGCCGCCGCCGTTGTCACGTCTTAGCATCAAGCCGGACGAGATCTTCACCGGCGAACCCACGCACGAGAAGTTCTGCCGGGATCTAGTGGAGAAGATCGGCGGCATTCACAACCTGGGTCCGTACACGCCGTACAGCAGCAAGGAGTTCCGGATCCTGTTTCCGGGGCAGCAGGGCGGGCCGAATTTCGGCGGCGTGGCGATCGATCCGGCGGCGGGGTACGTCTTCGTGAACTCGCGCGACGTCGGCGGCATGGGCCGCATGGACAAGACGCCCGAAGGGGACCAGGTGGCCTATCGGCGTTTCAGCCCGCTCGGCCGCGGCACGGTGAACGCCCGTTTCTGGAATCCCGCGACCAGCATGCCGTGTCAGCCTCCGCCCTGGGCGCACTTGATCGCTGTCAACGCGAACACAGGCGACATCGCCTGGAAGGTGCCGCTCGGCACGAGCGACGAACTCGAAGCGAAGGGCATAAAGAACACCGGGGCCTTCGGGCAGGGAGGCCCGATCGTCACGGCCGGCGGGCTCGTGTTCATCGCCGGCACGATCGACAAGCGCCTTCGAGCCTTCGACTCACACAGCGGAGAGATGCTGTGGGAGGGCAGGCTCGAATCCGAAGGCCACACGACGCCCATGACCTACCTGGCGCCGAACGGCAAGCAGTACGTCGTCGTCGTGACGACGGGCGTCAATGCGTTTGCGCTCGAGTGAGCGTGAGAGCGTCCGTTGACGCGGTTACGCGAGCGCGAATACGCTCACCGCGATGGCGATGACCAGCAGGGCACCGACGACTGCCTCGGCCGTATCGGAAAACGTCCAGTCGTAGAGCTTGAATCGTTCGAACATAGAACCCCCACTGCGTTTCATTCTTCCTTCGGCTTCGGCTTGCCCGGCGTCGGCTTGCCCGGCGGGACTTGCTGGTTAAGGGGTTAGACGCGGGAGTCCACGGAAAGGTTTAAGGTTATGCGCCGTTTACTCTTTGCGGCCCTGTCAGCCGCAGCGCTGCTCGCCGTGGCCGGCCACGCGCAATCGCCGCGGGGCAGCGCGCACGACCTCTTCGGCCGCGGACTGACTGTGCCACCGACCGCGGGCTGGCCCACCAACGGCGGCAACCTTTACAACCAGCGGTACTCTCCGCTCGCGGCCATCAACCGCGGCAACGTCGCGCAGCTCAAGGGCGTGTGGCGCGCGCGTCTGCGTGGTTCGGGGACCTCGCCACAGTACTCGGGTTTCGCGCAGCCGCTCGTGTACGACGGCGTCGCGTACGTGAGCACGGGCGCGAACGACGTGTTCGCGGTTTCGATCGATGCCGGCGAGATCCTGTGGCAGTACTCGGCGAATCTCCCCGCGAGCCTCCCCTCGGTCTGCTGCGGCTGGAATAACAAAGGCGTGGCAATCAGTGAAGACCGGGTCTTCATCGGCCAGCTCGACGGCCAGCTCGTGGCGCTCGATCGCGCGACCGGCAAGGTCGCGTGGTCGATTCAGGCCGAGCGATGGCAGGACCGCTTCTCGATCACGGCGGCGCCGCTGTACGTCAACAACAAGGTCATCGTCGGCTTTGCCGGCGGCGATCGCGGCACGCGGAGCCGCGTCAAGGCCTACGACGCGAAGGATGGGCGTCTTCTGTGGACCTTCTACACGATTCCGGGTCCGGGCGAGCCCGGCCACGAGACGTGGCCAAAGGACAACGATGCGTGGAAGTACGGCGGCGCCGCGATCTGGCAGACGCCGGCCGTCGATCTCGATCTCGGTCTCGTCTATTTTTCGACCAGCAATGCCGCCCCGGATTACAACGGCGCCGTCCGCCCCGGCGACAACCTCTACGCGGCGTCGATGCTGGCGATCGACATCGAGACAGGAAAATATCGCTGGCACTTCCAGCAGGTGCATCACGACATCTGGGACTACGACGCCGTGAATCCCGTCGTCCTGATGGATGTGAACGTCGGCGGCCCTTCGACGGGGCTCAGGGCCGCCCCGAGCTCGTCGAGGGGCGGCCGCACACGCAAGGCGATCGCCGAAGTCGGGAAGACCGGCTGGGCTTACATCCTCGACCGGCAGACCGGCAAGCCGCTCATCGGCATCGACGAGCGGCCGGTGCCTCAGGAGCCGCGGCAGGCGACCGCGGCGACGCAGCCGTTCCCGCGCGGCCAAGCGGTGGTGCCGCAATTGATCGAAATCGCCCCCGAGGGATCCGTGCTCGTCAACGACGGCCGCATCTTCACGCCGTTCGTCGGCGCGGACCCGACGATCGTGGCGCCCGGAATCTGGGGCGGCGCCAGCTGGCCGCCGAGCGCCTACGATCCCGCGCAGCAGCGGTTGTTTGTCTGCGCCTCGTCGGTGCTCAGCGGCTACACCGGCGGCGGCGATTCGAAGTTTCTGCCTCCGACGGGGGGCGTCTCCTACACCGGCGGCAGGACGACGTCCACACGCATGGCGCGTACCGGCATCATCGCGGCGCTCGATGTGGCGACCAACACGCTCGCGTGGCGGTACCAGTGGCCCGAGCAATGCTACAGCGGCACGCTCGCGACGGGCGGCGGGCTGCTGTTCGTGGGCCGCAACGACGGGCGCCTGACGGCGCTCGACTCGGCCACCGGCAGGCAGCTCTGGGAATTCCAGACCGGCGCCGGCATGCACGCGCCCGCGAGCACGTTCGAGTACAAAGGCAGGCAGTACGTGCTGGCGTTTTCAGCGGGCAGCGCCCTCATCGGCTCCGCGCGCGGTGACAGCGTCTGGTTGTTCGGTCTCGATGGGACGCTCCCGCCCGTCCAGCCGGGCGCGTCGGTGTCACGAAACGCGGCGGTCGTCACGCCGCCAGCCAGGTCGATCGCCGCGGAGGCCGGCCCCGCGGGCGCGGTTCCTCGAGCGGCTGCTGCAGACATCGTCCGGGGGCAGGAGGTCTATGCGCAGGCGTGCGTGGTGTGCCACGGCGAGGACGGCAAGGGCGGGCACGGCGGCGGCGCGCCGCTCGTCGCCCTGAAGGATCTCGCCGCCACGATGCAAACGGTAACCGCGGGCCGCAACAGCATGCCGCCGTTCAGTGCCGTCTTGACGGCCGACCAGATTCGCGACGTGAGCGCGTATGTGGTCGAGGCGCTCGCGGGCCGCCTCCGCTGACGCTTCCGCCTTCGCGCAGTCAGGAGTGAACGGGTGAACAAGGGATGAACCGTTCAACGCGAGAACTGCCGGGCACGGGCACTTCAAGCTGCGGCATCGGGGCGGCCGCAAAGAGCCGACGGCATGGACCCGCCAGCCATCGCGCGATACGAGCCGATCGCGCGTGTCGCGCCGAATCGGTCGCAATCCCCGTATTGGCGTACATCTGTCGATACAGCTTCGAGATGAGCACGAACGCCAGGCGGCCTTTCCACGTCGGCGCCACCCGCGATCGCCGCCACACACGCGTTACAGCATAGAAGTGGTCCCACACCGCCTGCGTGCCGCGCCGGATTTCGTCCGGCGTCATCACCGGGTGCGGCGTGTAGACCTTCGGACGATCCGCCTGCGGGATGAGCCAGTGACGCGTGACGGGGAGGCCGTTCACGGTCGCGGCGTTGCCGCCCAATTCGCGTTCCCAGCGCTCGAAGTCGACGGTGCCCGGATAGGGCGTCAGCATCACGAACTGCGCAAACGTGACGCCCGCGCGCTCGGCCAGGTCGGCGGTCGCCTTGAACGTTTCCGGTCGATCGCTCGGCAAGCCGAAAATGAACGACCCCAGCACATGAACGCCGTGCGATCGGAACGTCTGCAGGCGCTCGATGAGCGGTTCGCCCACCAGATTGAATCCCTTGTGCACGTCCTTCAGCCCCTGCGGGGTGACCGCCTCCACGCCCACGAGCGCTCCGCGGATTCTCGCGCGCGCCATGGCCTGCAGGAACTCCGGATCCTCTGCGGCCTCCATGGTGATCTGGGTGAAGAAGACCATGTCGTCAGGGAGCAGGGCCAGCCCCTCCATCAGGGCGAAGCGCTCGGCCCGAAGCGCTTCGAGCTCGCGCAGCTGCGACGGGTCGCTCCGGCGCGCGGCCTGCGCCAGATCGGCAAGCGTCACGGGGTAGAAATTGTCGTCGGCGAGCGCGATGAACCGGAACCCCCGTCGCCGCAACTCCACGGCCTCCTGGATCACATGACGGACGGCCGCCTGCCTCGGCGCCTGGCCGTCGGTGCGCCACACCGAGCAGAACGAGCAATGCTTCGGACACCCCCGCACCGTCTGGATTGACGCCCACATATAACGATCCTTCGGCAGGAGATCCCAGCGGGCGGTCTTGAATGTCCCGCCGCCGATTCGTCCCGCTTCGTAAGTCTGGCGGGGAGTTCCTGCGGCGCAGTCGTCGATAACGGTCGACCAGATGAGATCGCCGTCGCCGCGGACAACGGCGTGTGCGCCTCCGAGTTCGTGCGCCTCGGCCGGGTACAGCGTCGAATGAATGCCGCCAAACACCACCCACGCGCCGCGCGCGCGCGCGAGCCGTCCGACTTCATAACCGCGGAGCGCATTCCCGGTATGGATCCCGATCCCGACGACATCGCCCGAGGTCAGCTGCGCAGCGTCAAAGGGTTCCAGCGTTTCATCGGCGACGACCGGGTCGCCCCACCATGTGGGCGTGGCGGCGGCGAGCACATATAGCCAGCGCGGCGTAATCACCGCCGTGCCGAATGACACATGACTCGGGTTGATCAGGAACACACGCATAGCGGAGCCTCCACGTGGAGTGCGACAGATACCGCACGACTAACGAGGGTTAGAAGACGCCTGCGCCGGCTTTGCTCGCGCGTGTCACGAAGCGGCTGATCGCGACGCCGGCGCTCCGGGCGCGGGAGCCAGTCGTCACCGCCGCTCGCGTGACTTCTTCGGCGGCGGACGTCGCGGAAGTCGTGACGGCTTCCCAGGGTGCCCCGGCCTGCGTCGGCGCGATGGCCGCTGGTTGAATCGAAGGCAGCGACACGGGGACGGACGCGTCGCCGTTCACGGCCATGATGCGGCTCTCGAGCGGTGCCGTCTGGGTCGCCTCCGGCATCGGGCTCGCAACTGGACGAGCTGGCACTGCGGCAGAGTCGAACTGCGCCGGCCGCTCCAGACTCGGGATCGTGCGCTGTGGTGGCCGCTCGGGCGCCGCCGCGGCGGCGTTCGCGTTCAGGCGGGCCGCGGGCTCCAGCGCGCTTCGCACGCCGATTGCCGGCGCGGCCGGGGCACTTGGAACGTGGATGCCGGTCGCTTCGAGGAACACCACGACGGGCCCCACCCTCGTCGACATGACCACGGTGAGTGCCAGGGCGGTCGCGCTGACGAGGCTCGTGGCTCCCGCGAGCCGCCTGCCATGGTCGCGCCCGGGATCGAGCAGACGGCTGACGCGCACGCGCAAGGCCGACGCCCTCGTCGTCGCGGCCGGCACACCGGCGAACTCGACGTTTCCCGCCTCCGGATTCGACGCGGCAGCCACCATGAGCAGGGAAGAGGCATAGCGGCGCGCGGCCCCGGTGCGCGACACGACGCGATCGTCGCACGCGGCCTCTCGGTCGATCTCCAGCCGTCGTGCGAGAAATCGCACGGCCGGATGCAGCCCGGCGATACTGCAGACGACGGCCTGCAGCAGTTGCGACCAGTCGTCGAAACGATCGAGATGGGCCTGCTCGTGCATCACGATCTCGTCCAGCGCCTGGTCATCGAGCGCGGCGGCCACGGAGCGCGAGACGACGATGACGGGACGGCGGAGTCCGAGCGCGCACGCGCCAGTCATGCGGTCGGAGGTTCGAAGTTCGGCCGACCGGTGGCCGCCGTCGCGAGCCGCAGCCCACAACGGCAGACGCGCTTCGCGCTCACGGTCGATTGGCGAGGAGGCGCGCTTCAGCCGGCCGAGGGCACGGCAGCTCCGCACAATTCGCAGCAGACCCGTGGCGGCGGTCATCGCCCATAGCGTGGCCGCGACGGTCACGACGCCGTCAGGCAACGCCGGGAGCATCAGCGCGCCGGCGGCATCAAGGGAGCCTGCCAGGTCGGGCGCGGGCTGCGTGCCGGGGGCGATCGTGGCGAGTGCCTGAGCGGCCGGGATCGCCAGGACGGCGCCGAGCGCGAGCCACCAGATGGCATGACGGGTCGCGGCGTTGAGCCGCGGCATGGCCCAGACAGCCGCCACGGTGATCCAGGCGACGGCCACTCCCTGCCACAGCCAGCTCACGATGAGATTCATCGCCGGCGTCTCCTTTTGTGCGGGGCGTTCCGGGTCTCGGGCGGCGCGTCTTCGATCAGCTCGCGCACACGGCGGAGCTCGTCCGCATCGGTTCGCTCGTGTCCGAGCAGGTCGAGCACCAGCAGGCGGGGCGAGTTGTCGAAGAACCGGTTCAGGACCTGCGACAGCGCGCTCTGGCGCGCCTCGCTCTGATCGACGACCGGGAAGTAGGCGAACGCACGCCCGTCCTTCTCGTGTCTGACATAGCCCTTGCGCTCGAGGATGCCGAGCGTCGTGAGCACGGTGTTATACGCAAGCCGATGGGTGCCGGCGAGACGCTCGACCACGTCCCCGACGGTGGCGCGCTCGTGCGCCCAGAGCACCTGCATGACTCGCAGTTCGGCGTCGGTGAGCCCGGGCGATGCTGGTCTGGCCATGTGATGTCGTTGAGATCCTAATTCTTTAGGAGCTCAGCGACAGCCTACCGCGATGGGTCCGGCGTGTCAACTAATTCGTTAGGAGTTGGCTGGGTCGCTAGCGTTCCCAGGCGACGTCAGCCGTTCTCCCGGGCCAGATTTGTTCCAGATGAACCGCGAGATCCGCATGGAGAGCTTTCATCGACCGGTAGCGGTTGCCGGGATCCGGATCGACCGCCGATAGAAGAATCCGTCTGAGTTCCGGATCGATCTCGCGATCGCCGGACACGCATTTCCCCGCCTCGCCTTCCCACGTCCATTCGTAGCCGGCCAGCATCGTGTACAACACGGCGCCCAGCGAGAACACGTCCGAACGGGCATCCGGCGTCTGCCCGGGTATTTCCGGCGCGGAGTATCCGGGCGTGTTCGGCGGGTTGTAGAACACGCCCGCGGCATGCCGGGCCGACTCATAGGACGATTCGAAGTCGATAATCCTGATCACCGGCCTGCCATGTCCGGATCGGACCAGGATGTTCATCGGGTTCAGATCGACATGGTAGATCCTCAAGCCGTGGAGTTGTCCCAGCGCTCTCGCGACCTCCATCGCTGTTCGAAGGTACACGCCGGTCTTGCCGGGGATCGGTTCGGTGCCGATCGCGGTGGCCAGAGGAAGTTCAGGGAAGAAGGTGGAAACGAGATAGACCCTGCCATCGCGAAGCGCGCCGTGTTCCCTGACGAACGGAAAGTACCGCGACTCGGGAAGCCGTTGATTGATGGTCAACAGGCTCGCAATTTCGTTCTCGAGGTTGCCTTGGTACGTGAGCCCGGGCCTCGATGTGACCTTGATCAGCGCGCTCGTGTTAGTCCGTTTGTCGGTCCCGACATAGAGGCGGTGCCTGGCCGTCTCGGCGGACACGTGGCCTCTGCGGTCCTCGCCCAGCGGCTGAAGGCCCTTGAATTGATCGAAGGGCGGAGCCTTGGCGTCGAAATCGTTCGCGCTGTCGGTTCGTGGCATGGTGGCCGGTGCTGATCTCCTGTCAGCCGCATGTACATCCTAGTCTGGCTTCGAGAAGAACGACGGGACTGTCGAACACGATTGTTGTGAAGCCGCATTGGCCCGACAGTTCCGTCGGCGTGCGATCGCCTCGGGCTCGGGCGCCGCGCGGCGATTACGCGGTGCACATACGAAGAAGACGCGTGATGCTCGCGGCTCTGCGACGGCCGGCCTTTGTGGTGCGCGTATTGCTCCACGGCGAGCATGCGAATCCATTTACAGCGGGCGCTCGCGGCGCTGGCGCTGTTCACGATCGGCTCGAATCGCGTCCGTGCCGACGGCTTCGAACACATTCGTCCGCAGTCGTCGCTGCTGCGGACGGCGATCGCGACCGCGTTCGATAGCTCACCGACGTTTCGATCGATCGTCGAACGCATCGAGGGCTCCCACGTGATCGCGCATGTGACATGCGGTTACTTCAGGAGCTCGCTGATGGCGGGACGGACGATGCTGGCGGCGGCGGGCCCAGACGTCCGCTACGTGCGCGTGCAGATTCTCTGCGACCAGTCGCTATCGGCGCTCGTGGCTATCGTGGCCCACGAACTGCAGCACGTCGCCGAAATCGCGTCCGCGCCGGCTGTCATCGACGACAGCTCGTTCGGACGTCTGTATCGGAAGATTGGCTTTCCTACCTGTTTGTCACCGGAAGCCGACCAATTCGAGACGCCTGCCGCCGTCGAGGCCGGCCAGCGCGTGCGCACCGAGGTCCGGCAGTATTCCGGCTCAGGCGCGCAGTCTGTCCGGCAGCGATCGCATGAACGCGCGGACGGACGCGATCTGGCGGTTCTCCGAAATGAACTCGAAGGCCGAGGCGCTGACGGCGTGCGTCCCTGATCCCGGCGACGCGGCCATGCCCGCATGGATCACCGGGCACTCGTCAATCAGCCCGAGGAGCGTGGCCCACGCCGGCATGTCCAGGGCCGTCATGATGTCGAGCGCGTCCCGAGCCTGCCAGGGCGCTCCGGCCTGCCAGTGCTTCGCCATCTCCGTCCGAAGCGCGTCGAGCCCTTCCTGGATCTCGCGGTCGTCGCACCTGAGGTCGGCGAGGATCCCGACGAGGTGTTCCGCCGCATACAGGCAGACATCGTTGTGGAGGACGGTCCACCCGACCTGGAAGACGCCGACGACGTCGTGACCGACGAGGAAGTCCTCAGGCAGCGCGCGGTGTGCGTCAGAGGGGAGCCAGTGAGGGGGCCAGTTCTCGAGGCCGAGATTGCAGACCGCGACGGCGGCGTCTGACGCTTCCTGCGGGGTGATTGGTCGCGCCTGGATGGAACAGCCGGAGATCAGGACGTTGGCCAGGTAGGCGAGCTCCTGGCTCCTCGTTGAACAGGCGGCGGGATCGGCGTCGCGCACGAATTGCACGAGCTGCTGGATTCTGGCCAGCCGCGGCGTTTCCCCTCGCGGTCCTTCAAGTAGCGCCCGGGGCGGCTGCGGGAGCACGCCGGCCTCCAGCAGGACGTCAAGCACTTCGACGACCGAGGGCTCGTTGGTGATCTCCGCCATCTCCGGCTGTTCGATGGCCCTGAGATGCGCGCGCGCAATGGGGTTATCTGGGGGAGCGGTGTCGCCTCCAAGGCGCAACTGTCGCGACGTCCGGAGAAACGCGCGAGCCTGCGCGGGCGTCACATATCCGAGCGGCTCCCGGCGGCGCTCTCGATGGAACGCCAGGTCGAACGCCGCCTGTTCCCGGTCCATGAGCAGGTCGTCCAGCCCATCGACCTCCGGCCTGGAGTTCGAAAGCCGCCTGCACCCGCGCATCACGCGATGAAAGAAGTCCCCATGGTCGGCGTCGAGAGACATCAGCACGCCGACGATCGCGTCCCACGAGTCGGTTCGCATCGCCGCCACCAGGTAGCCGCCGACTTCGCAACTGAGCCCATCCAGCGCCACGGAGGGCGAGATCGCCGCGCGATCGAAGACGCGCGCGTGCAGCGCGAGCGCGGCCGCCACCAGATCGACGTCCATCCGCGCGACTGTCTGCGCGGCGACAGCCGCTCCGGATTCCACCAGCGTCTCCAGCCACACGCCGAACCGATCGGCGTCGAACTGTTCGTCCAGGCCGGGTTGATCGGCGCGCCACAAGTCGAGATCGAGGACGCCCGCCAATTGGTCAGGCGTCGCCAGCGCGAGGAGCTCACCGCAATCCTCGAGCCCGCAGCGCTGAACGATCCGGTGGAGCACCTCAGGCGACAGTCGAGGGACGACGAGCTCGAGATGCGACGTGCCCAGCATGCGGTCGAGCAGGCCATGCGAGTCGAGCGACATGGCCATGGCCTTGTTCCTGAATTCGCTCATTCGACCTCCACGAAACAGAATGGCGATCGTGTCTCTCGGAAAGCTGACGGGTCCGTGAATCTACCGGAGGTTTGGGGTTCGCGATAGTCTGTTTTTCGCGAAGGCCGCGGGGTACAATGAATTCAGGTGCCACACCTCTGCTGGCCCACCCGACGGATCGGTACCTTCTTCCACAGTCCTGTCGTCCCCACAACAGTCCGCGAGGATGCGCTTTCTCTAACCCATTGAGCCGTGGTGGGCTAGCCCATCGTTCGTGCGGGAACGCCTCTTGCTCCATCAATGGCATGCGCTCAGCCAACCCTTGCCTCTCAATCGCGGGCGCCCTTGTGGTGGCCGCCGGCGTGTTTGCCTGCTCGGGCAGCGATGCTCCCATGACGCCCAGTTCCGCCGGAACGACGTCCGGAGGTACGGGCTCGGGCGGCGGCAGTTCGAACGGCACCCTCGCGATCCATCTCACTGACAGCCCGTTCAGCGAGGCCAAAGCGCTCCTCGTGACGTTTTCCGAGGTGAGCGTCCACCGCGCCGACCCCGGCGAATGGAAGACCCTGCCCTTTGCGTCGGGATCCTCTCGAACCTGCGACCTGAAAAAGCTCAATGGCGCGACCGATGTGCTCGGCGTCGGATCGCTGGCCGCCGGCAAGTACACGCAGGTACGTCTGAACGTAAGTAGCGCGGTGATCTATTTCGACGCGCCCTCGGCCGGCGCTGCGTGCGCGCCGCAAATCGCGGCGCCCGCCGGTGCGAACGTGCCGGTGGACATCCCGTCTGGTGAGGTGAAGCTCAATCACGAATTCACCGTCACCGGCGGTGCGACGACGATGCTCCTCGATTTCGACGGTGATCAGTCGATTCGTCAGACGGGGAGTGGCAACGGAAACGGGAATGGCAACGGGAACGGGAACACCAAGTACATGATGTCACCCGTGATCCGAGTTGTCAGCGTCCAGTAGCACCCACGACCGCTACGGCCGGACCACTCTCTCGAGCATCAGCGAACCCTTCGTCCAGGAGTGAGCAGTGTGGTCTAATCAGGGCCATGCGTGCCCACCTCTGGATTGGAGTCGCCTTTTTCGGGGTGTGCCTGTCCGCTGAAGCCCAGTGGGTGAACCAGCCGATGGCCGGCGCCCCGCGAACAGCCGACGGCAAGATCAACATGACGGGGCCCGTGCCCATGTTGAATGGCAAGCCCGATCTGTCCGGCATCTGGCAAGTGCAGACCGAGCCGCGCGCGCCGGGCGGCCTGTTCGGCCTTGGCGAGTCGCCGAATTCCAGATACTTCCGGGACATCCTGTCGGACTTCAAGCCCGATGAGCGCCCGCTCACGGCCGAGGGCGCGGAGCGCCTTCGCAAGAATGGCGAGCTGGGCGCCTTCAACCCCACGCTGAACTGTCTTCCGGACGGCGTGCCCAAGGGCGATCTGCTGCCCGAGCCGTTCAAGATCATTCACTCGGCCGGCGTCATCGCGATCCTGTACGAAGTCGAGACGACCTTCCGCCAGATCTTCACCGATGGCCGCAGGCTGCCGGCCGATCCGTCGCCGTCCTGGCAGGGGTACTCGGTGGGCCGATGGGAAGGCGACACGCTGGTGATCGATACCGCCGGCTTCAACGATCGCGGCTGGCTGGACGCGCGCGGCACCGGGCACAGCACCGAGATGCGCATCGAGGAACGGTTCCGCCGTCGCGACTACGGCCATCTCGATCTCACGATCACCGTCACCGATCCCAGAACCTTCACCAGGCCGATCACCTTCAGCGTCGTCGAGGAGCTCCTGCCCGACACCGATCTGTTCGAGCACTACTGCCTCGAAAACGAAAAGGACGACGCGCACTTTCCGGGCAGATCCAGGAAATAGCGGAGGCACGTGACCATGCGCATCAGACGGGCGACAGCGCGCGATCGAGATCATGGCGCTGATGGACGACTACTTCACGGTCGGGATGATGATGAATGCCGTCGATCAGCACCTGCCGCCGGAGCGCACGGCGCTGCTGCCGCCCTTGCCGCGCGCACGATAGACGCTGCCCTCTTTCTCCTTTTCTTCGCACCCCGATCTTGATTGCCTCCATTACGAAATCCTCATACGATTTGCCCTCGTTCGGGAGCGATGTCGCTCCCGAACGTCTTCTTCGCAGACTTGGAGGCTCGTATGCAGTTTTCTTCACGCCGGAAACGGGTCGCATGTGCGGCCGCGTTGCTCGCTCTTCTAGCCCTCACACCGGTCGCGGCTCACAATTTCAAGGTCTCCGACTACCCGTTCGCAACGCCGGTGTTCGGACTCGCGACCGGATTCGATAACAGCCTGCTCGTCGCCGATGCCGGAGCCGGCATCGTGAGGTTGAAGCGCGGAGGCGGCGATCTCATCGCAGCGCTCCCGGGCGTGAGCGACATGGCGCCGACACTCTTCGGCATGTGGGCGATTACGCAAGGTACCGGCCCGGGCGGCGTGCCTCAGACGCCAACTTCGTCGCGGCTGTATTGGGTGTCGCACTTCGGGCACGTGACGGAGATCGCCAACCTGGCGGACTTCGAAACGACGGTCAATCCGGATGCGCCTGAAATCAACCCGAATCCGTTCGATGTTGCGGCGTACGGCAAGTACGCCCTGGTCGCCGATGCGGGCGGAAACGACCTCTTGATCGTCGATAAGTCTGGCAACATCGACTGGATCGCGACGCTTCCCGTTGAGGTAGTACCGACCGACAACATCAAGGCGCTGCTGCACTGCGCGCCCGGGCAGACCGTGCCAGGACTCTGCGCCTTGCCGCCCATGATTCCGGCGCAACCCGTCGCGACGAGCATCGCCGTCGGTCCTGACGGCTACTTCTACATGGGCGAACTGAAAGGCATTCCCGCTCCGCTCGGCCGTTCACGCATCTGGCGAATCAAGCCCACCGCTCGCCACGCCAAATGCGGGACGAGTCCGGACTGCCAGGTCGTCGCTAACGGTTTCACCTCCATTGTCGACCTGGCGTTCGGCTGGGACGGCACGCTTCACGTCGTCGAGATGGACGAAGCCAGCTGGTTCGCCGTCGAAGGGACCCACACGCCGACGACCGGCACGGTGAACGCGTGCCGCTGGCGGCATCGGACGCAGATGTTCGACTGCGAACCCGAGAAGACCGGGCTCCCGACGCCGATCGCCGCCACGGTGGACTTCTTTGGCAGGGTGCACGTCCTGACCCACGCACTCGATCCGGACGCTCAGGTGATCACCCTGCCCTGATCAAGCTGGTTGCCGGCTTCGCCAGGCGATGTGCGCAACAGGCGCCGCCATGAGGGCAAGCGCGACGAGGAACACCGGCCAATTGAAGGCGGCCGGCAACACGGTCCTCGTCGCGTCCAGCCCGTTTGGCGCGGCTCGCAGCGCGTCGGCCATGAACGCGTAGAGCGCGAGCGCGACCCCGAGCCCGTTCAGGCGCCACACCGTCGATGTCAACGGGGCCGCGTATCGTCCGGCCGCCGGCCGGGTGACCTGGGTGCCCCACGCGATCATCAGCAGCGCGATGCAGACAGGCGCCAGCACGGGCCCCCACCAGGGCAGGGGCAGCAGGAAGAGGACGTCCCAGTCGAACAGGGAGGTCGGCCAGCCGGAGATCAATTTCAGGAACACGTAATAGAAGACATCCCAGACGCCGAAGGCGATCGCCGCGTAGCCGAGGCGCGTCCGCCCATTCCGCCCCGCGAGCGCCCCGACGGCGGCCAGCATTACGAGCGTCGCGGCCTCCCGCACGAGTTCGACCGGCCCCACGATTCCGTCCATCGGCAGCGGGTTCGGCTGGTAGGGGTCCACACGATCGACCATCACGCGAAGGTAGTAGACCGTGGCCGCCTCCAGCCACGCCATCGCGACGGCAAACAGCACGACAACCAGCCAGCGGGTGCGGGCCCGCGCAGGACGTCTCATGCCAGTGCCCGGATGTGCCGGTCCACGCGATCGATGACCTCGTCGGGCGTCGACGTGCCGGCCGTGAGGCCCACCAGGGCCGCGCCAAGGAACCACTCCGGACGGAGATCGGATTCCGTCTGGACGCGATGCACACGCGAACAGTGCTGGCGGCATGTGGCCACGAGCTCGCTCGTGTTGTTGCTGCTCGCGCCGCCGACGACGATGACGAGGTCAGATCGGCGCGCCAGGTCGACGGCGGCCTGCTGGCGCTCCTTTGTCGGATGACAGACCGTGTCGATGAAACGGACGTCGGCCTGGGGGAAGCGCCGTCTGATCAGCGCGACCAGGCGCCGCACCCTCTCGATGGGCTGCGTGGTCTGAGCGGCGATGCCGATGCGTGGGCGTTCTTCGAGCGCCAGGACGTCGCGTTCGTCCAGCACGATGTCGAAGGCGTCGAGGTCGTCGGTCAGGCCCCGCACCTCGATGTGGCCGCGCTGGCCGATGATCACCGGGTGGTAGCCGCGGCAGACCAGAGCCCGGACGGCCCGATGCGCCACGTGCACGAGGGGGCAGGTCGCTTCGACGACGTCGAGCCCATGCGCGCGCGTGCTGGCCAGCATCCGTGCCGAGGCGCCGTGAGCGGTGACCATCACCGTGTGCGTCCTCACCTGCGACGGGTCGTGGGCGACGGCGATGCCCCTGGCCCGCAGGTCCGCCAGGACCACCGCGTTGTGCACCAGGTCGCCAAGGATCGTCAGCGGCGCGGCTTCAGCGTGGCGGCGCGCCAGGTCGATGGCGTCGCGCACCCCGAAGCACATGCCCAGATGGTCCGCGCGGATGACTTGCATTACGCTTTGTATTACAAAGTATGTGGCACATCAAAGTCAAGCGGCTCGAGAGTTCTACGCGACTGACGTCGAGGCGGCAGAACGAAGGGGGGCTGGACCCAATCGGGCCCGGCCCCTCTACCTGAATACGCCGTTGTGTCCCAGGGAATAGCGGCCCGGCTGCGGATAGACGGCCAGGCCGTGCGGCCCTTTCCCGACCTTGATGCGCGCCAGCAGCCGGCCATCCCTCGTGTCGAAGGCGTAGACTTCCCGGTTGTAGCGGCCCGACAGCCAGAGCGTGGTCCCGTCGGCCGACAGCCCGCCCATGTCCGGACTGCCGCCGCCCGGCATTTGCCACTTGGCGATGGCCTTGCGCGTCGCGAGGTCGATGACCGACACGCTGCCCTCGCCACGGTTCGACACGTACATCAGCTTCGCGTCACGGCTCATGGAAATCCCGTGCGCCCCTTTGCCCGTCGGGATAAATGCCACGCGGCTGAAGGCATAGGGATCGATGACGTACACGCCATTGGCCATCATGTCCGCGACATAGAAGAGGCTCCCGTCCGGAGACGACCGCACGTCCTGCGGCATGCCGCCCGCTTCGAGCGACAGCGTGCCGAGAGGCCGGCGTGTGGATACGTCCACTTTCACCAGCGTCGCGGCGAATTCGCAGCTCGCGATCAGGAAACGGCCGTTGGCGCCAAAGTCCATGTGATCGATGCCGCGGCAGGGCACCGGCACCGACTCGACGAGCTTCATGTCCGACGCGCGCAGGAAGTTGAGCTTCGCTTCGCGCTCCGCGACGACCACCGCGAACTGGCCGTCCGGCGTGTAGTACATGTTGTACGGATCCTTGACCTTGACGGTCTTGCCTCTGCTGCCTGTCGCCGGGTCGATTTCGGTGACGCTGTCGCCCAGATCGTTGAGGACCCACAAGTGCTCGAGATCGTACGACGGCGTGATGTGCTGCGGCTGACGGCCCACCGCGAAGTGATCGACCACCTTGAACGACGCGGGATCGATCACGTCGACGCTGTCGCTGCCCGTGTTCGGGACGTAGATCCGCGACGGAAAGTGCGCCACTTTCGGGCTCAGATTGCCGGGACCATCGGCCGCGTAGATGTTGTGGGTGTCCAGCACCTGAGGCATGCCGGGAAGCGGCGCATCGCTGGCTGACGTCGCGGCCGCGTTGACGACGTGCGCAGCACTGGCCGCCGTTCCGGCCGGCGCCGACGGTCTGGAACAACCCGCCATCACCGTCATCGACGCGGCTGCTATCCGCCATGCGGCTGTTGCCGCTCTCCGCTCGAACATCGCAGGCATGGAAAAAGACGACTGCAGTCCATTGTAAGGCCGTCGCGATGCGACTCGTTCGGGTTAGCATGAGGTCCGTCCGCAGATTCATGTCCCCACAGACGCCCAGCAAGCGCGATGTCATCGCGGCGATCCGCCGGCCGAACGTGCTGGTGATGCTCCTCCTGGGGTTCTCGTCGGGCCTTCCGTTCTTCCTCACGGGCAACACGCTGGGCTACTGGCTGCGCGACGAGGGCACGACGCTCGGGGCCATCGGCTTCCTGTCGTGGGTCGGACTCGCGTACTCATTGAAGTTTCTGTGGGCGCCGTTCATCGACCGGCTGCCGGCCCCGGTGTTCGGACGGTTCGGCCGCCGGCGCGGCTGGATGCTCCTCAGCCAGCTGCTGGTCGCCGCCGGACTTGTCGGCCTGTCCGTTCGGGGGCCGGCGCACGGGCTCGTGGCGGTCGGGGTCCTGGCGCTCGTGGTCGCGTTCGCCTCGTCGACCCAGGACATCGTCGTCGATGCGTGGCGGATCGAGGCCGCCGCCAACTCGGATGAGCTGGGGCTGCTGTCCGCGGCGTATCAGCTTGGCTACCGGGCCGCCGTGCTGGTGAGCGACGCCTTCATTCTCATCGCGGCGTCCCACTTCGGGTGGCCCCTCTCGTACTTCACGATGGCCGTGCTGATGTCGATTGGCGTGTGTGCAAGCCTCGTGGCCGCCGAGCCGTCGCGGGGCGTGCCGGTGGGTGGCGTGGCGGCCGCGCTGCCGTTCCGGCGGGCGCGGGGCGTGATCGATGCTGTCGCAGGTCCGTTTGTGGAGTTCTTCCGGACCTACGGCTGGCTCGCCATCCTGATGTTCGCGATGATCAGCCTGTACCGCCTGCCCGAGTTCGTGATGGGGCCGATGGCGAATCCGTTCTACCACGACCTCGGCCTGTCCAAGGACACGGTGGGCGCCGTCCGTGGATCGATCGGGCTGGTGTCCACGATGCTTGGCATCGCGGCCGGCGGCCTGAGCGCCGTGCGCTTCGGCTATTTCAGGACGCTGACGATCGGCGTCGTGCTGCAGAGCATCGTGATCGCGGCCTTTGCGATTCTCGCCTACAGCGGTCCGGACATCCGGACGTTCGGCGCGGTGATGGCGGCCGACAACTTCGGCGCCAGCTTCGCCGCCGTCGCGCTGGTGACGTACATGTCGAGTCTGACGAGCGTCGGCTACACGGCGACGCAGTATGCGCTGCTCAGCTCCGCGTACACCTACGTGGGGAAGTTCACGAAGGGCTTCTCCGGCGTGATGGTGGAGTGGCTCGCGGCGGATCGCACGCTGCTCGAGGGCTATGCGCTGTTTTTCCTCGGCGCCAGCCTTCTTGGGATTCCGGCATTTATCCTCTGCCTCGCACTCTCTCGGAGAGCGCACGCCGTGAAGTGATATCCTTGCCGCATCTAAGGGACTACCGCCTGCCTCGCCCTGACATGGGGAGTGCCTGGTCCGCGACAGCCTCTTAACCTGGCCGCCAGATGCGGCGAAGAGGGTGTCATTGATGGTCAAAAGGCCTCCGCCTGGCGCGAAAAACCGCCCGCCGCCGAAAGAGAACCGTCTCCTCGCCGCGCTCCCTCCCGCCGATTTCAAACGCGTCGCCGCCCTGCTCGACGTCGTCTCGCTGAAGCTCAAGAGCGTGCTCCACAAGCCCGGTGAACCCATCCGCCACGTATACTTTCCCGGCAACGGATTCTGTTCGATCCTGACGGTGCTGGAAGACGGCAACATGGTGGAGGTCGCCACCATCGGCAACGAGGGGATGGTCGGGACATCCCTGGTGCTGGACGGCAGCCCGCCGTCCTCGACCACCATGGTGCAGGGCGAGGGCGACACCTGCTACCGGATGACCGCCGGCGCCTTTCGCGAGGAAATGAACCGGCGCGGGGCGTTCTACGACCTGCTGACGCGTTTCGCGCAGGCCTTCGTCGGCTTCGTCATGCAGTCGACCGCCTGCAATGCGGTGCACTCGATCGAGCAGCGGCTGGCGCGCTGGCTGCTGATGGCACGAGACCGGATGGGCTGGGACAGCTTCCCGCTCACGCAGGAATTCGTCGCCATGATGCTCGGCGCCACCCGTCCGACCGTCACCGTCGTCGCCGGCACGCTGCAGCGCGCCGGCCTCATCACGTACCACCGCGGGCACGTGACCATTCTCGACGGCCGGAAACTCGAAGCGGCGTCCTGCGAGTGCTATCGCGCGGCAACGAACCTGCTGCGGAGCGTCACCGACAGAGATCGATTCTCAGGACCGCGTTGATCAGTGAAGAGGTGCCTATGCCTCGAATTCATCTCGTGAACCCCAGCGCGCAATCGTTCGGCATCGCGGTCATCACGCCGCGCTGGCTGTTCGTGCTGGCTGCCGCGACAGGCACCACCTGGGGCACGCCCCGGATCGTCGACGAAACGCTCGATCCCCTGGATATCGACACGATCGAGACCGGCGACGTCGTGGGCATCGGCATTCACACGGGCAACGCGCGACGCGGGTATGAGATCGGTCGCCAGGTCCGCGAGCGCGGCGCGTACGCCGTGTTCGGCGGCATTCACGCCACGCTGTTTCCGGAAGAAGTCTTAGAGCGGGGAGGTGCGCACGCGGTCGTCCGGGGCGACGGCGATCTCGTCTGGCCGCGTGTCGTCGCCGACTGCCTGGCCGGACGCCCGCTGCCCCTGTACGAGGGCGGCCGGATCGACGGCGATCAGTTCGTGTCGGCACGGTGGGATCTCCTGCCGCTGCGCCGGTACATGTTCGGGTCGGTGCAGACGGTGCGCGGCTGTCCGAAGCACTGCTCGTTCTGCTCGGTCTGGCGGACCGACGGCCAGGAGCCCCGCCAGCGCGCCGCGGATCGCATTGTCCGCGAGGTGGTCGAGTTGCGGCGTCTCGGGTTTCGCTTCATCGTCCTGGCCGACGACAACTTCTATCCGGTGACGTTCGACGATCTCGCGCAGGCGCGACGGCGTGCCGACACGACCCGGCTGCGCGAATTGGAAGCCCTGCGTGAAGAGCGGTTCGAGCTGATGGCGAGGCTGGCACAGTTGCCGGACGATCTCGTGTTCTATACGCAGATCACCATGGAGGCCGCCGAGGACCCTGCGTTTCTGGACGCGATGAAACGGGCCAGGATTCTGGGTGCGCTCGTCGGCGTCGAGTCGGTCACCCGCGATGGCCTCAAGGACATCTACAAGGGCTTCAACCTGGCGGGCGACGAGCTCGTCGCGCGGCTCCGTGAGTTCCGGCGCCACGGCGTCTACATCCTCGGCTCGTTCATCTTCGGGCTGCCGAGTGACGCGAAAGACACGTTCGACACGACCGTCGCGCTGGCGGAACAGGCCGATCTCACGTTCGCGCAGTTCGTGCTGCTGACGCCGTTTCCCGGTACCGTCGATTTCGAGAAGTGGGCGGCCGAAGAGAACCGGCGGGGAACGAACGTGGATGGCGTGCCCGTGACGCAGCACTGGCTGATTCCCGAGGATCGCCGGCCGAAGGTCTATACCGCTCATCCGACGATGTCGCTCGAGGACATCCGGATTGGCACGCAGCGCGCGTGGGACAGCTTCTACAGCTGGCGGCGCGTGTGGGCCCGATCGCGCATCGTCGAATCGATGAAAGCGCGCCTGGCCTTCGTGCTGGTCTCGAAAATGTACCGTCAGATGTACGCGAACACGGGCATGGCGACGGACAGCGCCCGGATGCAGCGATCGGCACGGTGGGCCCGATGGCTCGGAACGGTTTGTCAGCGCCTGTTTCTTGCCGCACCAATGCCCGGCCTGGCTGTTCCGGGCGAGCGTCTGGAGTCGGCCGTCCGCTGACGGGTCAGGACGCCGCCCGCGTGTCGTGGACGCGTTCGAGCACGGCTCGAAGGCCCGAGGCCAGCACATCCGGCGGGCACGTGTTCAGGCATACTGCGGCGCAGCCTTCCCGCTGCGCGCGATCGCGCGTCGCAGCCCCCACCTCGGCGGCCACGGCGACAATCGGCACATCGGACAGCCGCGGATCGCGCTTGAACCTCTGCACGGGAATCCAGCCGTCGCGCTTCTGGCCGGAGACGTCGGCGACGATGATGCTGGGGCGAGCGCTGGATACGCGCGAATGCCAGGCGGTGGCTTCGTCCGCGGTGGTCACATCGAATCCGGCCGCGGCGAGGCCGTAGGCGTACGCCGCGCGCATCTCTTCGTCGTCGAAAGCGAGGGCGACGAGCGGGCGGACCGGTTGGGGTCGCCGAAGCGGGGCAGCCATCCTTCTGATAGAGATAGCTCCCGTCAGCGGCCACGTCTGTCTGGTTTCGAACACAGCGAGCGGGCGATCAGTCTATGATTAATCGATGAGACGGTTGAGCTGATGGCCGACTGTCGCGCCATGGACGAGCTCCGATGAGAGCAAAACGGCCCGCACCGTTCGACGTGCAGAGCTTCCTCGAGTCAGCAGGGCTGGCCAGGAAGATCGTGAGGTTCGAGGCCAACGAGGTCATCTTTACCCAGGGCGACCCGTGCGACCACGTTTTCTATATCCAGGCGGGGGACGTGAAGCTCTCGGTGTCGTCCAAAGCGGGCCGCGAGGCCGTCGTGGCGATGCTTCGTACCGGAGAGTTCTTCGGCGAAGGATGTCTGGCGGGCCAGCCCGTCCGCATGGGCGCGGCAACCGCGGCATCGCCCAGCAGCATTCTTCTCGTGGACAAGCAGCGGATGGTGCGGCTCCTCCACGCCAAGCATGCGCTGTCGGATCGGTTCATTGCGCACATGCTCGCGCGCAACATCCGGATCGAGGAAGACCTGATTGACCAGCTGTTCAACTCGAGCGAGAAGCGGCTCGCGCGAACGCTCCTGCTGCTGGCCCGGTACGGCAAGCCCGACAAGCCCGTACGGGCCGTGCCGCCCATCTCCCAGGCGACGCTGGCGGAGATGGTCGGCACGACGCGATCACGCGTGAACTTCTTCATGAAGAAATTCCAGCGCCTGGGCTTCATCGACTACAAGAACGGGCTCAAGGTGAACAACTCGCTGCTTACCGTCGTGCTGCACGAGTAGATTCGCCGTCCGGCGCGCCCTTCTGCATCACCACGACAACTTACCGCTGACCGGATTGCGCCCCTGGATGACGCGCCGTGCCTGTGCTCTTGTGCACACGCCGCGAACAGGAGAAATCAAGTACAGTGGTCTCTCGACGCCGACTCACCCCCGAATTCACGGCCACGGCACTTCCTATGACGATGACGACACTCGCGATCGCGGACTGGATCAAGCGGATTGCCGATGACGAGCGCAGGCGGGATGCCCAGCGCATGAAAGAGGATGAGCTCACCGCCCGGAATACCGCTCTCGTGCGCCTGAACGCCCGGCGGCTCGTCGACGAGCTTCGTGCCGCCGTCATGCACGATGCCGATGCGTTTCGCGGCGAGTTTCCGAACGACCGGGCCCGCAATATCACCGTCGATGCGGAGCTGCCTGACGGCGGATTCGTCGTCCGCAAGCCGGCGCCCGGGGCGGTCACCCTCACGGTCACGCCGAATCTGGAGGGAGCGTCCATGGCCTGCCACTACCACTTCATCCGGACCGGCAGTCTCCCGCCGGTGGAGGATCGCGTGGATGTGATCTTCGCCGGTGACGGGGGCGAAGCCGTTCAGATGAAACATCGCAAGACCGGACAAATCTTTGCCACAGCGGACGCGCTGTCCGAATTGCTGCTGGTGCCGGTGTTGACGGGCCGTCCCCGTTAGCCTCTCAGGTCGGTCGAGGAGATCGCCTTATGACTGCTATATGGATTGTCGCCGGGCTGGCTCTCGCAGGTGCCGCCCTCTTCCTGACGTTCCGGGTGCGAGCCGATCACGCTGCGGACATGGGCGCGGTCAGCCATCAGTGGATTTCTGAGCACCGGCTCGGGACCAGCCAGGATCCTCGGCGCTGAACGATCGGCGCTGCGCCATCCCGCGTGTTCAATTGTGCACAGGGCGCTCCGGGACTCAGGCGTAACGTGGAAGCATGTTCAAAGAACTTCGGACGCGGCTGGCTGTTCTCTGGGTGGCCGCTGTCATCGTGATCGCCGCGTGCGGTGTCGTGTACGACGTAACTTTCACCGCGAGCACGGCCTCGCTGTGGCTGATGGCCGTTCTGATCCCGCCTTCCGTCATGCTGCTGGTGTGGCCCAGTGCGCCACCTGTGACCATCGCGGAGCTGTTGCATGCCGTCAACGGTCCGGCGAACGAAGGCAGCAGGGAGCGATGACGGGACGCATCAGCCGGCTGGCGATCGCCGGCCTGGTCTTCGTCGCGTCCTCCGCTGCGCTGTACGGCCAGAATAGACCGGCTTATCGCGACTTCGTTCTCGGCAGCGGTCTGTCGTCGGTCGCGGCCCAGGTCGGTGTCATGGCATCGGACGCCACCGTCGTTCACGCGCGGCCTGCGCTGATTCAGGAACTGAGATGGCGGCTGCCGTACTTCCTGGCTGGTTCGAATCAGCCGCAAACCGATCCGGTTGAACAGATCGTGTTCGGCTTCTACAACGATCGGCTCTTCAGGCTGGCCATCGACTACGACCGTCAGCGCACAGAAGGCCTGACCGACGCCGACATGATTGGCTCGCTGTCGGAAGCCTATGGTCCGGCGCAGAAATCCACGCCCCGGCCTCCGGCCGCTTCGCGGATCGACGTGCCGATCTCCCGGTGGGCGACCGACGAGTACTCGATTGCGCTCCTTCGATCGACGTTCGGGGACGGCTTTCGCGTCGTGGTGACATCCACGAAGCTCGCTGCGCTCGCCAGCGCAGCCGAGGCCGAGGCCTTGAGACTCGACCTGCGTGAAGCGCCGCAGCGGGCGATCGATCAGCAGAAGAAAGATGCGGATGCCGCGCTGGCGTCCGGCGAAAAGGCGCGAAACGCGAACAAGGCGGCGTTTCGACCGTAAGCGTCCGCGTGTGCTCTTGTGCACACGCAACCGTTGGGGCACCGCATACAGTGAGTTGTATGAAACCCCTTTTGATCATCGCGGCGCTCCTCATGATTGGCTGCGGCAGTTCGCCGGCGGCCCCAACAAAGACAGGTTCGTCCGTATCAGGCGTTGCCCTGGCGGCCACAAGCGTCGCTGCCGGCAGTACCGATCAGGGCACCGTCACCCTGGTCACGGCTGCGTCGGCGGGTGGCGCGAGCGTAGTCCTGTCCAGCAGCAACCCCCTGGTCGCCACGGTGCAGACCCCCGTGACCATTCAGGCCGGCACGTCGAGCATCACGTTCACGATCACGGCCGTCTCGGCCGGCACAGCCACGATCACCGCGCAGGTCGATGGCAGCAGCGGTCAATCTCCGATGTTCACCGTGACGGGTCGCCCGGCGCTGTCGGCGATTGCGCTCAGCGCGTCCACCGTGGTCGGCGGTGGCGCCGTGACCGGCACGGCCACCCTCACGGCCGCCGCGCCGGCAGGCGGCGCCCTGGTGTCCTTGTCCGGCGGCGATCCGGTCTCCATGCCCGCGAGTGTCACGGTCGGCGCTGGATCGACGAGCGCCACGTTCAACATCACGACGCGAACGGTTCGCAGCGCGACCGATGTCACGATCGGCGGTTCGTATGCCGGCGCGTCCGCATCGGCCATGTTGTCGGTCACTCCGTCAACCCTCGCGATCGCGTCGTTCGGGGTGTCCGGTCCGTTTATCACGGAGACCTGCGACATGGCCGACGGCGGGCTGACGCTCAACTGCACGTTCAACGGCAGCACGTCAACGGCGCCCGGGACCATCGTCGCCTATGACTGGTCGTGGTCGACGAACCCTGCGACGATCTTTGCGCTGACGACCACTGGTCCCGTACTGACGATGCCGGCGGTGAACTGCAGCCTGATGCCTGCGCCTCCGCTGCCGCCGGGCTCTTCCTCGTTCACGATGCGTGTCAACCTCACGATTCATGACGACCTCGGAAGCACCGCGACGGCGACAAACGGTGGGGTGCGCCTGATGCCGCAGGGCGTGTGCGGGTTCTGAGGGGCTGTCAGAGCCGGTGCATCATCCGCCGGATGTCGGGCCAGAATTCCTTCAGCTCGTTGGCCACGGTGTCCCACATCGCCTGCGTCCCCCACCGCTCGAGCGTGGCATTCCTGGTGCGCTCTTCCGGCGGGTAGTACACGTTCGAGGCGCCCGCGACGATCAAGGTGCCGCCGATTTCGGAGAGATTGAACTGCGGCTGCCCGCTTCTGGACTTCGTGACGACGCTGCGGCTGGCGGCATAGGCGAATCGCGGGAAGAATCCGGTCGCACGCCCCTGGTAGTAGCGCGGGTCCTGTTTCAACAGGCTGGGCATGAGGCCGGTGGTGATCAGGCTGCACATCGTGTTGTCGGCGAACGCCAGGCCGTAACGTTTGGCGTACCCTTCCCAGTCGTGGCCCCACGACGGCGGCTCGTTCTGCACCTGGGCGGTGGCCGCAATGAACGCGAACAGCGGGTAGACGAAGGGATCGAACGAGTCGAGCGCCGCCATCTTGAACGACTTGGCGCTGGTGATGGGCTCGACCTTTCCAAACCCCTCGACCGTGGTGTAGTTCGGCATCAGGCCGAAGATGCGATTCTTGGAGTCCGCGGATGCGGCCTCGTCAGTGGCGGGATGCGGCGTGTCGGCGGCCGAGGACTGAGGTTCCGGGGGCGGCGCCTCCTGCGCATGTGCAGACGCCGCCACGATCAGCAACAAGGCGCCGACGCGAATCATCCATCGCATACGTCCCAGTATCGCGCGCCAGCATAAGAAAACCATCAGCTCCCGGTCATCCCCGATACGACCACGTGGGCCCGGTGCGATCGGGGACATCGAGCGCCGTGAACACGCCGAGCGGCTCGACCGATTCGACGACGATCGCCCGGCGCACGTCGAATGCGGCCTGCGCAGCCGAGCGATACGACCGGTGCTGCTCGTACACGAGCATCTCGCTCCAGTACTCGATGAGGACGTAACGCGACGCGGCGTTCTGATCGCGCAGAAAGGAACTGCCGAGATAGGACCGTGTGTGGCGATTGATGGCGGTCCACTCTCCATCGACGCCGTACATCTGCTCGAATTCGGCCTCGCGTCCCTTCTTGACGTCGAATTGCCACATGATGGCGATCATAGCCGCGGGCGGTATTTTACGCGCCCTGTCAGAGTTGTTACAATCCGCCTTCTGTGCCCACGACCGGAACTCGTGACCGTACACAACGCTGACTGCTGGCAGTGAGGTAGCACTCGACATGACGCCACTCGCGAAGCGCACTCCCTTCGGCGGCCGCATCCTGATGCTCGGCTGCGGCTCGGTGGGCCAGTGCACGTTGCCCCTCGTCCGCCGGCACGTGGACATGCCGGCCGACCGGATCACGGTCATGGATTTCGAGGACGTGCGCCCCAGGATCGCGGATTCGCTGCAGGCGGGGGTGGTGTTCAAGCGCGAGCGCCTGACGCAGGACAACTACCCCGCGCTGCTCGGCAGCCTCGTGGGCCCGGGCGACGCCATCGTCGACCTGTCGTGGAACGTCGAGACGTTCGACATGCTCTCGTGGTGCGCCGAGCATCGCGTCAACTACATCAACACGTCGCTCGAGGAGTGGGATCCGTACGGCGACATCCTGAACAAGTCGCCCTACGAACGGAGCCTGTATTCCCGGCAGATGCGGGTCCGCCTGCTGAAGGACCGGCTCAACTCGGGCGGGACGCCCGCCGCGACCGCGATCATCGACCACGGCGCCAACCCGGGCCTCGTCAGTCACTTCACCAAGCGGGCGCTGCTCGAAATCGCGACCGCGATGTTCGACGAAGGTCTGCCGGCGGCGACCGGCGTGAACAAGGTGGCGTTCGAGAAGCTGATCGCCGCCGCGGGGAGCGAGGCCGAAGGGTCGTTCGCGCGGCTCAGCCAGGCGACCGGCACCAAGGTCATCCACATCGCCGAACGGGATACGCAGGTCTCCAACCAGCCGAAGGCCGTCAACGAGTTCGTCAACACGTGGTCCATCGAGGGCTTCTACGAGGAAGGCACGGCGCCCGCCGAGCTCGGCTGGGGGACGCATGAGCGACGCCTTCCCAGGAACGCGCACACGCCCATCGGCGGCCCCGGCAACCAGATCTTTCTGGCCCAGCCCGGGATTCGAACGTACGTGCACTCCTGGGTCCCCGCCGGCGGCCCCATCATCGGAATGGTGGTCCGCCACGCCGAATCCTTCACCATCAGCGACCACCTGACCGTCTGGGAAGACACGGTCGAGGGACGCCGGGCGGTCTACCGTCCGACCGTGCACTACGCCTACATGCCCTGCGACAACGCGATCCTCAGCCTGTACGAGCTGACGATGCGGAACTACCAGCTGCAGCCGACGCTGCGGATCATGTCGGACGAAATCACGGGCGGCATCGACGAGCTCGGCGTGCTGCTGATGGGCCATGGGCTCACCAGCTACTGGACCGGCTCGCAGCTGGACATCCACGAAGCGCGGACGCTCGTCCCGGGGCAGAACGCGACGACGCTGCAGGTCGCCGCCGCCGTGCTCGGCGGGCTGGTCTACATGATCGGCAACCCGAGCAAGGGCATTCTCGTGCCCGATCAGCTGCCGCACAAAGAGATTCTCGACGTCGCCGGTCCCTATCTGGGCCCGTGTCCGTCGGTCCGGTCGTCGTGGACGCCGCTCGAGAGCCGTTCGCAGCTGTTCGCGAAGTGGGGCGCGCCGGCCGTCAGCGAGGACGACCTCTGGCAGTTCGCCAGCTTCGCGGTTCAACCATGACGAGACCAGGGACGTGAAGCTGACCGACCTGCGGGGCATCCTGCAGTACATTCCGCAGTTCCGCGAAAAGACGTTCATTCTCGCGATTGACGGCGCCATCGTCACGGACGAGAACTTCGTGACGCTGCTGCTCGACGTGGCGCTGCTCTGGTCCCTGAACATCCGCATCGTGCTGGTCCACGGGGCGGCTGCCCAGATCAGGGCGCTCGCCGAAGAACGCGGCGTCAAGGCCTCCGACCTCGACGGCACCGGCGTGACCGACGCGGTGACGCTCGATCTCGCGCTGGCCGCCGCCAACCGGCTGACCCACGAGATTCTCGAAGGTCTCTCGGCGAACGACCTGCGCGCCGCCACGACCAACGTGATCATCGCGCACCCGGTCGGCATCATCCAGGGCGTCGACCAGCTCTTCACCGGCAAGGTGGAACGCGTCGACGCCGAATTGCTGCAGTCGCTGCTGTCGCAGGGCGTCGTGCCCGTGATCCCGCCGCTCGGCTTCGACGGCGACGGGAAGACCTACCGCGTGAACTCGGACGGAGTTGCCGTGGCCGTCGCGGAGCAGTTGAAGGCGATCAAGCTCATTTACGTGACGTCGAAGGACGGCCTGATTCACAGGGGAGAGCTGATCCGGCAGATGCTCGTGGCCGATCTCGCCAAGATGTTGCAGCTCGATCCCGCGGGGTTTCCCGGCGACATGCTCTCGAAGGCGCAGCACGCGGTGGCCGCGTGCAACGCCGGCGTCCCGCGCGTGCACGTCATCAACGGCACGCTGGACGAAGGCCTCCTGGGAGAAGTGTTCTCCAACCACGGCCTCGGCACGCTGATCTACGCGAACGAATACGAACACATCCGGCCGGCCAAGAAGAAGGACGTCCGGGCCATCCAGATGCTGATCCGTCAGGGCATGGAGGCCGACGAGCTGCTGAAGCGGACCAGGGCGACGATTGAGAAGAGCCTCGGCGACTACTACATCTTCGAAATCGACAAGAATCCGGTGGCGTGCGTCGCCCTGCACGTCGACTCTGAGGCGAACCAGGGCGAGCTGGCCTGCCTGTACGTCAGTTCGGCGCACGAGAACCAGGGCATCGGGCGCAAGCTGATTCAGTATGTCGAGAGCCGGGCCCGCGAGCTGGGCCTGCGCGAGCTGCTGGCGCTCTCCACGCAGGCGTTCACGTATTTCCAGTCCAAGGCGGGATTCGTCGAAGGCACCCCGGATGACCTGCCGCCCGCCCGCCGCGAGAAGTACGAGCAGAGCGGCCGGAATTCCAAGGTGCTCGTGAAGAGATTCAACTGACCATGCAGACGTTTTCGAATCGCATCCTGTTCGTGGGCTTTGGCTTCGTGGCCCGGTGTACGCTGCCGATCCTGGTGAAGCACATCAACGTCAAGCCGTCGCAGATCACCATCATGGAGTTCGAGCCCGATCACGCGGCGCTCAAGCCGTGGATCGAGCAGGGGATGCGCTTCGTCCAGAAGAAGATCACACCGGAGAACCTGGGCACGCTCCTCGCCGAACACCTGTCCGCCGGCGACCTCCTCGTCGATCTCGCCTGGAACATCGACTGTTGCGAAATCGTCCAGTGGTGCCACGACCACGGCGTGCTGTACATCAATACGTCGGTGGAGCTGTGGGACCCGTACGCAGGGGCGGGCAACAAGCACCCGACCGAGCGGACGCTCTACTGGCGTCACATGAACCTGCGCCGGATGGTCGCCGGCTGGAAGGAGCCCGGGCCGACAGCGGTGCTCGAGCACGGCGCCAACCCGGGACTGATCAGCCATTTCACCAAGCAGGGCCTTCTGGACATCGCCGACCGGGCCCTGGCCGAGCGGACGTTTGCGGGCGCGCAGGCGGAGAAGGTCGGGCACCACGCGAAGGCCCAGGAGTTCAACCATCTCGCCCGCGCGCTCGGCGTCAAGGTCATTCACTGCAGCGAGCGCGACACGCAGATCACGGATCGCCCCAAGGAAGTGGACGAGTTCGTGAACACGTGGAGCGTCGAGGGCTTCCGCGAAGAGGGCACGACCACCGCGGAAATGGGGTGGGGCACCCACGAGAAGGAATTGCCCGCGCTGGCCTTCGAGCACGCCTCCGGTCCCAGGAGCCAGATCTGCCTCGCGCGGATGGGCATCAACACGTTCGTCGCCAGCTGGGTGCCGCCGAATCACCACATCCTCGGCATGGTCGTCCGCCACGGCGAGTCGTTCACCATCACCGAGAAGCTGACCGTGTGGGAGGATGGGAAAGCCGTCTATCGACCGACGATGCACTACGCGTACTGCCCGTGCGACAGCGCGATCGCGTCTTTTCATGAACTTCGGGGACGCGACTACCAGCTGCAGTCCCGCGTCCGCATCATGACCGACGAAATTACGAGCGGCGCCGACATCCTGGGCGCGTTCATCATGGGGCACCCCTATCAGTCGTGGTGGTGCGGATCGGACCTCTCCATCGAAGAATCCCGCCGGCTGGTGCCGCATCAGAACGCCACCACCATGCAGGTCGCCATTTCGGTCGTGGCCGCCTGCATGTGGATGCTCGACAACCCGAGGCGGGGGATGTGCGTGCCGGACGATCTGCCGCACGGCTACATCCTGGACATCAGCAAGCCGTATCTCGGTGCGTTCGTGTCCGTCGCGTCCGACTGGAATCCGCTCAAGCACTATACGAACGCGTTCGACACGTTCAACCGGCCGCAGCTCGATTACGCGGATGTGTGGCAGTTCAAGAACTTCCTCATCACAGAGGGCGACTAGTGGACGAGAAGACCCTGCTCCGGCTGGCCAAGGCGCACGGCACGCCGCTCGTCATCGTCGATCACAAGGCCCTGCGCGAGAACTACGGGCAGTTCCGGAAGTACCTGCCGCGTGTGCAGGTCTACTACGCGGTCAAGGCCAACAGCGCGCCGGAGATCGTGCGGACGTTCTACGAGGCGGGCGCGAGCTTCGATGTCGCGAGCATCGCCGAGTTCCTGACGGTCCACGAGAACGTCAAGGATCTGCCGGAGGAGCAGCGGCAGGCGTTCATCTGGGATCGGATCATCTACGCCAACCCGATCAAGGCCACCGAGACGCTCGAGCAGCTGGACCCGTATAAGCCGCTCGTCACCTACGACAACTACGAGGAAGTGCTCAAGATCGCGAAGCACGCGCCGCGCGCCGGACTCGTCCTGCGCCTGCGCGTGCCCAACACCGGCTCGATGGTCGAGCTCTCGAGCAAGTTCGGCGCGCTGCCGGGCGAGGCGGTGGATCTGATCGCGTTTGCCAGGAACAACAAGCTGGAGGTCGAAGGCCTGAGCTTCCACGTCGGCAGCCAGTGCACGAACATCCAGAACTACATTCAGGCGCTGCAGCTCAGCGCGGAGGTGTTTGCCGAGGCCAAGTCGCGCGGATTCGAGCTCAAGCTGCTCGATATCGGCGGCGGGTTCCCGGCGCACTACGATTCCACCATCCCGGCGTTCAAGACGCTGGCGAAAGCGATCAACCCCGAGCTGGACCGCCTGTTTCCGCCGCCGATCGAGATTCTCGCGGAACCCGGTCGGTTCCTGGTGGCGTCCGCCGCGACCGCCGTCTCGAAAATCATCGGCAAGGCCGTCCGCGAGGGCAAGCTCTGCTACTACGTCAACGACGGCGTGTACCACACGTTCAGCGGCGTGATCTTCGACCACTGCCAGTATCCGTTGAAGAGCTTCAAGAAGGGTCCGCCGCAGATCTGCTCCGTCTTCGGCCCGACCTGCGACGCCCTCGACACGATCAGCCTGGCCGAGCAACTGCCGGACCTGGAGCTCGGCGACCTGCTCTACGCCCCGAATATGGGCGCCTACTCCGCAGCAAGCAGCACGTCCTTCAACGGCTTCCCGCCCGCGCGCGTCGTCCACGTCAATCAGTAGCGCCGCCAGCACCAACGCGCCGACGGCCAATTTTGGTCACCTCACGCACGCAAACGGGTGACGAAGTTTGTACGTCTCCCGGCGGCGTGTGTGAAGTCCGGTGAAATTCCCCGCAATGCGCGGTCGCCGGGCTGGCACCTCCCTTGCCCCTTGGCGGTTGGGCCTCCAGGCGGAGCGCCCTCTGGAGGCACAGTCTTGCGCTGCATCGAATGTGTGACGGAGCCAATCACGCCCGGGCATTTCTGTGAATGCTGCGGCCGGAAACTTTCGCTCGAGGAGAGGCGGGGGCTCGAGAGCCCCGCGGCACCTGTGCCGCCGCCCGAACCGGCGCCGTACCAGTTCGCGCCCGTCGATCTCGCGCCGGCTAATCCTGTGCCGGTCAACCCGGCGCCCGTCGAACCCGCGCCTGTCGCGCTTGCGCCCGCAGCGCCGGCTGCGACCGCCGTCCGCTGCGAAAGCTGCGGCGGGACGAGCGAGGATGGCCCCCTGTGCCCGGCGTGCCGTCAGGTCTTTCACGCGTTCCTCGGCAACACGCCGCACGCATCCGACGCGCTCGCGCCCGTTGCGGATTCGGCAGCCCCGCTGGCCGCTGCCGAGCCGCTGATGGACTCTCCGGGCGACCTGGCGGCTGCGGAAGTGGAAGCGCTCGCCGACGCAGCCGCCGAAGCGGCCCGGAAGGAAGACGCCGCTGCCAGAGAAGCCGCCGCTCGGGAAGCTGCCGCGCGGGAAGCCATGGCACGAGAGGAGGCGGCGCGAGAAGCCGCGGCGCGAGAAGCCGCTGCCCGAGAGGAAGCCGCGCGCGAAGCCGCCATGCAGGAAGGGGCCCGCGCGGAAGCGGCCGCGAAGGAAGCCGCACGGCTCAAGGAGGCCGCGGCGGCTGCGGCGGCTCATGCTGTCGCGCCCGCTGAAGCGCGGCGCCCGGCGCCGAAGGCCACGGCTCCTGTTCCCGCGCCCAAACGCCCCGCCACGACGGCGCGGCCCGCAGGACGCAACGACCGGATGATCGGCGCCGCTGCGGTGGTTCTCGTCATCGCCGGGATCGGCCTCGGAGTCGGCGCGTACTGGATGAAGATGCACGGCGAGTTGCCGCCGCAGCCGGCCGCGGCGAGCCAGGCTGCTCCCGTTGTGACGGTCGCCGGGCGCACGCCGGATCCTGTCGCGTTGTCGGAGGCCCCGGCCAAAGCCCGCACGGAGCCTTCCCTTCCTGATCGCCCGGTTGCGCAGCCCGCCGCTGCCCCGGTGAAGGTCAAGCCGGCGGCCGCTCGAATGCAGCCGGTTCGCCAGCCGGTCGTGGCTGCCCGGCCGGCGGTGTCCGCCGCCGCCGTGCCCGCACGGGTCGAAGCGCCCGTGCGCGAAGTCGAGCCGCCGGCGCCAGCGCCGGCGCCGGTCGCCGTGGCGCCCGCGCCGGTCGAGACGGCGTCAGCTTCGGCCCCGATCCGCCCGTTCTTCGAGACCAAAGATGTGAGCGACGCGCCCCAAATATCCAGGCGCGTCGAGCCGCAGGTTCCCGCCGAGCTCCAGGCGCGCGGCCTGAGCGATGTCGTCGTCGTGCGCCTGCTGGTATCGCAGAGCGGCCATCCGTACAGCGTCAGCCTGCTGCGCAGGTCGAAGGCGGGTCAGCCCCTGGACGACGCCGTCGTGGCAGCGGTGAAGCAGTGGACGTTTTCGCCGGCGCGCAAGAAGGGCGAGGCCGTGAGCTGCTGGCTCAACGTCGGCGTCCCGGTCGGCCGGGCGAACTAGTTGGACGGTTTCGGCGCGGGCGCCGGAATTGTCTGGAACAGCTCGAGGTGCATGCCGTCCGGGTCCGAGACGAAGATGTCCCAGGTGGTCTTGCTGAACCAGATGGGCTCCGGCGTCACCATCGGCGTGTTCCGCGCCTTCATCATCTTGTGCATCGTCCCGAGGTCGTTCACGCGCGCCACCCATCCGCCGGCGCCGGGGTCGGGGACGCGCGTCTGGAACGGCGTCCGCTTGATCCCCTTCCACTCGATGAATTCCTGCCGCGCTTTCGAGTTGGGAAACGCCGCGCCCATTTGCCGGAATTCGCTGTTGGCCCCCGCACCGTAGAGCGCCGCGAGCTCTTTGCCGCGCTGGAACTTCGCGTCGCCCTCCAGCTGCATCCCCACGACTTCCCGGTAGAACTTCGCGGTCTCGTTCAGGTCCTTGACGGCGAGGCTGAGCGAGACCCCGGACTGCACCTGGCCGGGCAGCGTTGCGTCGGCCGCCGGCACTTCGATGGCGCGCACCAGGTAGCCGTCGTTATCGCGAACGATGACCGCGCGTGCCTTGCCTTTCGCGGTGCTGATTTCCACCGGGCCGGCCGTCCCGTTCGCCTTCGACACGATCTCAGCGCCGGCCTTCTTCGCGTTGGCGACGACCTCGTCGATGTTGCGGACGGGCAGGATCAGCTGCACGGCGCCGGGATCGGTCGCCAGCCCCTGCAGCCCCGCCTTGCGATCGATATTCGAGAACTCTGTCAGCTCGAAGCCGAAGCCGTCCGAAAACCTCGCCATCGAGAGGCGCAGGCTCATGCCGGGCGCGTTGTTCAGCAGGGCGGCGCCTTCGCTCGCGAACACCCGCGGCTCCGGAATCGTCATCCCGAACACGTCGCGGTAGAACGCGATCGTCGTCTCGAGCTTGTTGGTCGCGTGGATGAAGTGGCTGAGGCTGATGAGATGCGGCGGTTCACCCGATGCCGGCGGCGCGGACTGCGCGGCGATCGAGACAGTGATCAGGGCTGACAGAGCAACGGCGACGACACCTCGCATGCCTTCCTCCTCGGGTTCGATTCCGGCCCCTGCCGGAAGGCACGATCCTACACCATCGGCCCGCGGGGATTGGGACGCCGCCGGATCAGCGGGCGGCCCCGCGATCGACCCACCAGACGACGGCGCCATTGTGCGGACGAACGCCGGCCGCCGGGCACGCTTCGATGTCGGCACCGGCAAGCACGCGGCGCAGCGCGTGAGCTTTTTCCGAGCCCGTGACCAGGAAGAACGTCAGCGCCGCGCGGTTGAACACCGGCAGTGTCAGCGTGACGCGTTCGAGCGGATCGGCTGGAGCCATGGTGCCCACGGCCCATCGTGTCCTCTCGTCGAGCGCGGGCGACCCGGGAAACAGCGACGCCGTGTGCCCGTCGGCGCCGAGTCCCAGCAGCACCAGATCGAACCGCGGCCACTCGGAAGAGAAACAGCGGCGGAGCGTGGCCTCGTAGAGCTCAGCCGCCGCGTCCGCTCCGGTCGTGTCCGTGGGCACCGGGTGGATGTTTTCCGCCGGGCATGGCACCCGATCGAGCAACGTCTCCCTGGCCATGACCTCGTTACGCCTCGGATCGCCAGGCGGCACGACACGTTCATCTCCCCAGAACACGTCCACGTGCTGCCACGGAATGCCGGCTCTGAACCGCGCCGCGAGCGATTGGTAGAGCGTCCGAGGCGTGTTTCCGCCTGCCAGCGCCACGGAACATCGTCCGTTGGCCTGAACGGCTGCCGCAATCGAGGCGGCGACGGCGTCGGAGGCGCGCCGCGCCAGATCGTCGGCGTTTTCGCAGACGCGCACGTCGGACGTCACAGTGACGTCGGGGCCGCGCTGACGCCCGAGCGCAGTGTGTCGGGCCGCGTCCGGCCGTCCAGTTCGCTCCCGATGCGCGCCGCGAGAGCCGGCACCGCTTCCGCATCGGCAAGGCTGGTGTGGAAGTTCACGATGCAGGCGCGGAGTACGTACCGGCCGCGGATCACCGCATTCGACACGAACGCGTCGCCGCCGCGCTGCATGCGGTCGAGCAGTTCGCGGTTGAGGGCGTCGAGATGCCGCTCGACGGCGTCTTCGCCGGTTCTCGTCCGGAGATCGGCGGGCACGTACCGGAACGTCGTGATGCTCAGCTCCTGTGTCACGAGCTCCAGCTCCGGATGCCGGCTGACAGCGTCGGCCATGGCGCGCGACAGGCGCATGTCATCCGCGATCATCGTTCGGTATCCGGCCGCGCCCACCTGACGAAGCGCGAGCCAGACTTTGAGCGCGCGGAACCCGCGTGAGTTCTGCGGCCCGAGGTCCACGTAGTTCGTCGCGGTCTCGTCGAAGTGGTAGTAGGGCGGGTGGTACGCGAACGCGGCCCGCAGCATCCCGGTGTCGCGCACCAGCGCGCATCCGGCCTCGAGCGGCGAATACAGCCACTTGTGCGGATCGACGGCTATCGAGTCCGCTTCGGCGAGACCACGCAACAGCGCCGGCGCCCCAGGCACGGCGGCGGCAAAGCCGCCGTACGCGCCGTCGACGTGGAACCACACACCCTTCTCCCGGCACACCGCGGCGATATCGGCGAGCGGGTCCACGGCGCCGGTGCTGACCGAACCGGCCGTGCCGACGACCATGAGCGGCACGTCGCCGGCCGCGACGTCGGCTTCGATCGTCCGCCGGAGCGCAGCGACGTCCATTCGCAGGTCATCGCCCGCAGGGATCCAGCGGATCGATGCGGTGCCGAGGCCGGTCAGGTCCGCCGCCTTCTGGATCCAGGTGTGCGTTTCCTGCGAGCCGTACACGCGCAGACGCCGGCCCTCGCCGCCCGCCAGACCCTCCTCGCGCACGTTCCAGCCGGCCTTCGCGGCCCGCGCCGCCAGGAAACAGACGATGTTCGCCATGTTACCGCCGCTGACGAGCAGCCCGCCGCATTCCGGGGCGTAGCCAATCAACTCGGCGATCCATCGTATGGTCTGACGCTCGATCTCGGTTGCGGCGGGCGAGAGCGTCCACGCGCCCACGTTCGGGTTCACCGCCGCGGCGAGAAAATCGGCCAGCATGCCAATCGGCGCCGGCGACGCCGTGATGTAGCCGAAGAAACGCGGATGACCGTTGAACAGCGAATGATCGAACAGCAGCTGCGCGGTTCGCTCGAGCAGTGGCCCGGGATCCGTGCCGTGCTCCGGCAGGGGGCCGTCGAGATCGAGCGCCTGCCGGACGGCCGACGGCGCCTCGTTCCGGTTCACGGGAAGGCGCGGGACCGAATCGAGAAAGGCCGCGACCTGCTCGACGAGCCGATGGCCAACCGCCCGGAATGTGTCCCCGTCCATCGCCAGCGGTGCTTGTCGTTCTGATGTGTTCACAGCGTGATCCCTTCGAACAAGTCCGACTCCCGTGCCCGTCCGCCATTCACCGTGCTGAAGACGCGATAAAACGACTGCCGGCCCCACAACGCCTCATGGTGATGGGGCTCGAGGTTCTTCAGGCGTTCGTAGGCGGCGATCTGCGACTCGTGGCACGAGACGGCGTTCCACACGGTCGGCCAGCAGCGGCGCGTGTCGATCACCGTGGTGATCGCCCAATCCGGCCACGGCGCCACTTGTCGTACGACGCCGTCGACCGTCGAGCTCAGCGTCTTGAAGGCCTCCTGGTACGCAGCCCAGGTCGATTCCGGCCACTCGAGGTAGTACAACTTCGCGACGGCATGCGAGTCTGCGGCGGCGGCGATGGCCGCGGTCGTGAACTGGCAGATCGCGATGTGATCGGGGTGGCCGTATGCACCTTCCGCTCCGAACGTCACGACAACGTGCGGGCGGATTCGTCTCACATGGGCGGCGATGCGTTCGATGGCCTCCCGGGGGTCGGCGCGATCGAGGTCGCCGTCGCAGTAGTCGAGCAGCGCCACCTCACGGAGACCCAGCGCGGCGCCAGCCGCGCGGAGCTCCCGCTCCCGGATTCGTCCGAGCTCCAGGGGCCCGGGATGCAGCGCATCGCCGGGCCCGTGCCCGCGGTAGCGGCCGCGCTCGCCGCGAGTGGCGGTGACGAGAAACGTCTCGACCCCCGCGGACGCGTATCTCGCCAGCGTCCCGCCAAACCCCAGCGACTCATCGTCGGGGTGCGCGAGCACGGCCATCAATCGCAGCGGTACCACGTTACTCCGCGGGCTTCTTCGCCGAGCGTGGATCGTCGGCCGGGTTGACGTACTTGAACTCTACCGGTCCCTGGCCGTACAGCACGATCGTCGTTTCCTGCGCCGCCGTGTAGGCGAAGTGATTCATGTTGGCCGGCATCAACGCGAACCCGCCCGGAGCGAGTGTCTTGTTGGCGGCGCCTTTCGTCAGCGTGTCGCCCATGCCGAAGGTCAGCGCGCCGGAGACGACCACCACGTGTTCGTCGGTCGGATGCGAGTGCGCGGGGATGGCGTAGTGCGCCGGGAACTTCAAGCGAACGGTGTAGGGAACGGCCTGCGTGGGATTCCCGGCCAGCACGGCGATCTGCGCGCCCGGCGGAAGCATGGGCGGCGCGGGACCCCACTGCGCCTCCTGCGGCGTCTGGATGACGTGGTTGTGCGCCTGCGCCTGCGTGATCCCGGCCGACACGCCCCAGAGTATGGCGGCTGCCGTCATCGTCGATGCGATCGTCTTCATGTTCGCCTCCTGCGGGCGCCTGAATTGGCTGCCCGAGGCCGAACTGTAGCGGGCCGGACCCGCCCGGCGCGTCCCACACATGGGCCATTTTGCCGCAGGACCCGAAAATGGCCCGGACGGGCCAGGGGAAGGGCAGAGGGCAGAGGGCAGAGGGCAGAAGGAGGGCAAAGGGCAGAAGGCAGGAGGGCAGAAGGAGGGCAAAGGGCAGAAGGCAAAGAGGCTATCGCGGTTTCTCGCCGCGTGATGACGAAGCTCGGGCGGTTCGGATGGCGGCGATGAGCATGGCTCGAATCTCGCCGATCTCTGTGATCGCCCATCCCAGTTCCGCCGTCGTGGCAATTCCCGCCTGAATCGCCATCCGGAGCCAGTACCTGTGTTTCGCGGGCTTCTTTCCGGGACACGCTCAGCCGGGCGATGAAGTCTGGTTTGGTCTGGGCCTCCTGCGCTTCTTCGGCGTTCGCTCCAATCGAGGTACCGGAGCGCATCAGTTGCTGGGCCACATGCCTGCCTGCCGGGCCCCTTTCCGAAACCTGCGCGCAGACCTTGAGGAGCCGGCATCCGAACTCAAATGAGCGGGTACAAATCACGGATTCAGCCATGCCGCCGCTCGAGCAAGGCGCGCGCCGAGGTCCAGATCAACTTCCGCCCAAGAAGACCGGGTCTACCAGGCCGCGGTGGCAAAAAATTGCAACCTACAGCCCCTGTCCCCAGACATTTCTACTCTCTCTACTCCCTACTCTCTGCCCTTTGCCCTTTGCCCTTTGCCCTCTGCCCTATGAGATCAGTCCCCGCCGGGCGGCTTGCGCGACGGCGGCGGCGCGCGTCGAGACGCTGAGCTTGCTCAGGATGTTGGCCAGGTGGCGATGCACCGTGTGCTCGCTCACGAACAGCTGTTCGGCAATGGTTTGATTGCTGAGGCCCGCGGCGACGAGACGCAGCACTTCGAGCTCGCGTCTGGTCAGCCCGCCGCTTCGACCGGCGGGCGGCGCCGGCTGGTCGTCGCTCGACGGCGTCGAGGGGAGCGATGCGAGGATCCGCCGGGCCCGTGCCATTTCGTGCTCGGCCTGGAGCTCCGACAGCAGATCGATCGCGCGCCGAATCTCCTCCTTCGCCGCGTCGATCCGACCGAGCGCGGCGAGGGCCCGCGTCAGCTCGATCCTCGCCCGTGCAACCTCGAATGGCGCGCCGCTCTCCACAAACAGATCGACCGCGTCTTCGAGATGCTGGCGGGCGGCATCGGGCCGGTCTTCGCCCAGCGCGACATACCCGTTGGCGAAACTCGCGGCCCCACGCAGCGGGACGGTGGCCACGAGCGTGGCGATGCTCGACAGCTCCGTCAGCGCGGTTTTCGCGCGGTCCCACTCGCCGAGGCCGGTGAGAGCGCGCACGAGCAGATCCAGCCCCGACGCTCGATCTGTCCGGTTCTGCGTCGGCACATTCCGCAAATATCGCGAGGCCAGCTCCTCGGCGGCGCGGTAATCGCCGCGATCGAACGCGAGCTCGGCGAGTACCGAGCAGCGCCACGCCGTGCGGCCCCGCCTGATCCAGGAGCGCGGTGGCATCGACCAGGCGTCCCTGGCGGCGGCGAAGCTCCGCCAGCCGCACGAGCGCCTCGCCGGTCATCGCCGGCCGGCTGGCCGCCAGCTCCTGACTCGCCGCGTTCAGCTCCTGTTCGGCTTCGTCCCAGCCTCCGCGCCAGAGGCAAATCCCCGCGTACTGCGTCCGGCAGACCGCAAACAGCGGCCGCAGTCCCCATTTCGCGCAGAACGCCTTGAGGCGCGTGCACCACTGGACCGCGCGGTCGTAGTCGCGGACGCGCTCGCAGGCGGCGAGCATGTAACAGCACGACATCGCGATCGAGACGAGGTCTGTCAATTCGCCCGCGACCACGGCGGTGTTCACCTCGTCGAGGCCGCGCATGCCTTCGGCGACTGCGCCCGACGAGACGAGCGAGAGGCCCTGAACGGCGCGGCCGAGCATCTCGAGGTCGATGTTGCCGACCTCTCGCGCGACGCGGATGCCGTCGCCGGCCAGCTTGTGTGCCCGCTCGAGGTGGCCTTCTTCGAGCAGGCAGAACGATGCTTCCCTCACCTCGAGCCAGGCCTGCTCCCAGCAGGCCGGCTGGCCCTCGAGCAGGCGTCGCGCGCGCTGAAACCAGCCGTTGGCGACGACCTGCTCGCCGCGGAAGGCCCAGTAGTCCCATGCCAGCCAGACGGCGACGCGGGCGGCGCCGGTGCGATCGTCGCGCGACAGGTACAGGCGATACGCGCGCTCGCGCGAATCGAACACGACGTCGGCGAGATCCAGCCACCAGGCGGCGAGCCCCAGGCCTTCGAGCGCTTCGGGAATCTCCGTTTCGCGCAGGACCGCGTCGAACGCGTCGCGTGCGTCCGTCCAGGCGCCGCGCGCGAGCGCATCCTGGCCGGCAACGCACCTGATGGGTAGTGGCACAGCCCTAGATTCTAGTAGGGCGGGGCTTCAGCCCCGCCAGGCGGCCCTGAAGGGCCGCCCTACGGAGCGGCTGGCTCGATTCGCAGCACCGCGCCATCGTCCGCGTCGGTGAGCAGGTAGAGCAGTTCGTCGGGGCCCTGACGGACGTCCCGGATTCGCTGGCGGAGATCGGTCAGCAGCGACTCGCGGCGCAGTTCTTCCATCTTCTCGTTGAACAGGATCCGTTCGAGATGGCCCGTGCCGGGAATCTCGCCGGTCCGCATGCCGCCGACGAACACATCGCCCTTCCATTTCGGCAGCCGGTTGCCGGTGTAGAACGCCATGCCCGAGATCGCAATCGACGGTACCCAGAACACGACCGGCTGCTCGAAGCCGTCCTTCCACGGCTGCTCCGACTGCCGCGGGCCGGGATACGTCCGGCCGTAGCTCACGATCGGCCAGCCGTAGTTCGCGCCCGCACGAAGCACGTTGATTTCGTCGCCGCCGTTCGGGCCGTTCTCGTTCTGCCACACGGCGCCCGTCGCTGGATGGACGGCCAGGCCGATCGAATTCCGATGACCGAGCGTGTAGACCTCCGGTTTGTAGCCAGCACGCCCGACGAACGGGTTGTCGCCCGGCACGCCGCCATCGTCTCGAAGCCGCAGCACCTTGCCCGCGTGGCTGTCGGGGTTCTGCGCGCCGTTGCCGCCCCCGCCCCCCGTCGTCATATAGAGAGACCCGTCGAGGCCGAACGCCAGGCGCGAGGCGCCGCCCGTTCCGGGCCCGGCGACGAATACGTCCGCGAGTTCGGTGAGCGCGCTGCCGTTCCAGCGCGCGCGAGCCAGGGCCAGCGTGCTCGTGGTGTCCGTGACCGGCTTGGTGTACGAGAGGTACACGAACTTGTTCTCGGCGAAACGCGGATGGAGCACGACGTCCATCAACCCGTTCAGTCCACCGGATCGGACGGTGGGCACTCCGGTGACCGGCGTCGGATCGAGCACGCCGTTTCGAATGACCCGCAGCTTGCCGCCGCGCTCGGTGACCAGCAGCCCGCCGTCCGGCAGAAACGCCAGGCTCCACGGGTGGGACAGTCCCTTCGCGACGACGACCACGCGAATGTCCTGCCCTTCGGCGGTGTGGTACACGACGGGCTTGTCGGGCAGCGGCGGGATGGTGATGCCCTGCGGCGCGATCGGCGTGTTGTTTCTGAACGGAACGGTTTGCTGCGCCATACCGCTCGCGCCGAAGACGATGACGATGGACGCGGCGCAGACCAACCGGGCTTGTTTCAACATGGACGATCTCTCCAGGCAGGCCTAAAGGCCTGCACTACTTCTGCGGCCTGAAGGCCGGCACTACTTCAGATCCAACCGGCCGGGCGGCATGCGTTCGTCGACGGCGATCGCGAAGAACCCGCTCACGGCGTACGTGTTCATCACGGCCACCATGTCCATCGCGCCGCGGCGGCCGAACAGCTCGACGGCCTTCGCGAACGTCGCCGAGTCCACTTTCTTGTCGCGGAGCATCTGGCGCCCGAAGCGGATGACCAGCGCGTCCTTCTCGTCGACGCCGGCGAGCGCGCCGTTGTTGCGCACGAGGTCGATGAGCTTCGCATCGAGGCCCGCCCGCGCGCCGAGGGCCGAGTGGGCGTTCCATTCGAGGCTGTAATTGGTTTCGCGGCAGGCGACGAGGATCGCCAGCTCCCGCACGTGCGCGTCGAGCGTTCCCTCCATGACCGCCGCGTCGTGCAGTTCGTGCAGGGCGTGGGCGACCCCGGGGTTGTACGCGGCGAACGCGAGCGGTCCGCGGAGGACGCCCTCCGGGCTCTTGCCCGGCAGCGTGTCGTAGATTTTCTGGCCGCGCTCGTCTAAGTTTCCCCGCTGCAGGTAGGGGAGGCGCGCCCGGGAATCGGGATCGAGATCGGCGGGCAGTTTGGCGGTCGATTGGGCCGAGGCCAGCAGGCCTCCCGAAGCCAGAAGCAGCAACGCCGTGCCCCACTGCAGGTAACGATTGGTCATGTGTGTGACTCCACTGATGCAAAGCATGCATGCTACAGGATCCCGGCCTGACCGGATGAACGGATGCGGCCGGTGGCGCCAGACATGCTATAAGGTGGCTGGCGAAGCCTGAGATCATCGGAAGGCCAAGGCATGCGCGACGAACACAAACCGGGCGCCCTGGCGGCGGCGCTGCTGATCGCGCTGCTGATGGCGGCCGGGGCTTCGGCCGCCGGCGGCGATCCCGGGTTGGTCGCCGCGGCCAGGAACCAGGACGCGCAGCAGGTTCGCGCGCTCCTGAAGCAGCGCGTCAACGTGAACAACGTCAACGTCAGGGCCGACGATGGCTCGACGGCGCTGCTGTGGGCCGCGCACTGGAACGACCGCGTGGTCGCCGAGTTGCTGATCCGCGCCGGCGCGGACGCCAACGCCGCGAACGATTTCCGCACCACCCCGCTGTCCGAAGCCTGCACCAACGGCAGCGCGGATCTCGTCGGGCTGCTGCTGAACGCCGGCGCCAATCCCAACACGCCGATTGCCACCGGCGAAACGCCGGTCATGACGTGCGCCGGCAGCGGCAGCGCGAGCGCCGTCCGGATGCTCGTGGCGCGCGGCGCCGACGTGAACGCGAAAGAGCCGTCGCAGAACCAGACGGCGCTGATGTGGGCCGCGGCCGAGCACCACCCGGACGTGGTGCAGGCGCTCGTCGAGCACGGGGCCGATCTTCAGGCCCGCACACGAAAGGGATTCACCGCCCTGCACTTCGCCGCGCGCGAGGGCGACCTGGAGAGCACGCGCGCGCTGCTTGCCGCGGGCGTGAACATCAACGTCCGGTCGCAGCCGGAGCCCGCCGAGCCGTCGCCCGCGGAAGGCCGCCGGACCGGGCGGACCGCGTCGGGCGCCGCGGCCGCGGGCGGCGGTCCGAGAGGGCCGGCGTATCAGGCGACGTTGTCCGCCGGCAGCACGCCGCTGCTCGTGGCCACCGTACGAGGACATGTGCCGCTCGCGCTGTTCCTGCTCGATCACGGCGCGGATCCCAACGTGGGCGACGCCGGTTTCACGCCGCTGCATTGGGCGGCGGGCACGTGGGAGAGCGGGCCCTCGAATCCGGTGTACGGCTTTACGGACCCGATGAGCGGCATCCCGAAGCGGCAGGCCAAGCTGCAGATCGTGAAGGCGCTTCTCGCGCACGGCGCGAACCCGAACGGACGCATGACGCGACGGCCGCCGGGATTCGTCGCCGGCTACGAGGACGCCGCCGGCGCCACGCCGTTTCTGATCGCGAGCGCGGCTGCCGACGTCGAGATGATGCGGATTCTCCTGGCGGCCGGCGCCGATCCGGCGCTGGTCACCGACACGCAGACGACGCCCGTGATGGCGGCATCGGGCCTCAATCGCGGCATCGGCGAGAGCCCGATCACGGAAGCGCAGGCGCTCGAGGCCGTCAGGTTGCTGATTGAGCTCGGCGCGGACGCGCGCGGGGCCACGACCAACGGCGAGAACGCGCTGTTCGGCGCCGCGTACCGCGGGTGGAACACGCTGCTGGCGCTCCTGATCGAGAAGGGCGCCGATGTGAACGCCGTCAGCAAGGCCAGCGTGACGCCGTGGCTCGCCGCGTCCGGGTACGGCGATCGCCTCGGCGGCGTCCTGTACAACAAGGAAGGCGCGGATCTGCTCCTCAAGAACGGCGCGGATCCCAAGCTCGGCAAGCCCTGCCAGGCCCAGAACAAGTGCCGGTGAGCCTCACCATACGCCGGACCCTGACGGCCGGCGTGTGCGTCGTCTCGATGAGCGTCCTGCAGACATCCGTCGCCGGCGGTCAGGCACCCGTCGCGCCCGCGCGCGATCTCGTGGCGACGTACTGCGTGTCGTGCCACAACGAGCGGCTCAAGACCGGGAACCTCGCGCTCGACACCATCTCCGCTGACGCCGACCAGGTGTCGACCGCGGCGGAGACGTGGGAAAAAGTCGTCGTGAAGCTTCGGAGCCGCGCGATGCCGCCGCCCGGCAGGCCGCGGCCGGACGCGGCGACGTACGACGCGGCGGCGGCGTGGCTGGAGACCGAACTCGACCGGGCTGCGGCGGCTCACCCGAATCCCGGCCGGCCCGCGGCGCTTCACCGGCTCAACCGCACGGAATATGCCAACGCCGTGCGCGATCTGTTCGGGTTCGAGATCGACGCGCCCGCGCATGCTGCCGCCCGACGCGCAGGCCTACGGCTTCGACACCAACGCCGATGCGCTCTCGATGGAACCGGCGCTGCTCGATCGCTACCTGACCGCGGCGGCGAAGATTGCCCGCCTCGCCGTCGGCGACCCGACGCTTCGCCCGACGGTCGCGCGCTACACGGCGGTCAAAGGCAACGCGAACGAGCAGACGTGGCTCTGGCAGACCGATCGCCTGGGTGAAGACTTTCCGCTGGGCTCGAAGGGCGGGATCGCGGTCCGTCACTACTTCCCCGTGGACGGCGAGTACATCTTCAAGGTGCGCCTGGGGCGGACGTATGCAGACGTCATCCGCGGCCTGAACGTGTCGACCGAGATCGAAATCCGCGTGGACGGCGCGCGTGTCGGGCACTTCACGATCGGCGGCCCCGAGCTCGCCGCCGTCGACCCGGATCGCGCGGACCCGAAGAACCCGCTGCAGAGCGCCGACGAGGCGCTGTTCGTCCGTGTCCCGCTCAAGGCCGGCGTGCGGTCGGTCGTCGCCACAGCGCTGAAGTCCGAAGGGATGAGGCCCGAAGGCCTGGGTCCGGCGCGCATTCCGATCTGGAGCCGCGAATCCGACGTGCCGAGCGCGCCGCTCTCTATCTCGTCGCTGCTGATCGACGGGCCGTACAACGGCCGCGTGCCGCTCGATTCGCCCAGCCGCCGGCGCATCTTCGTCTGCCGTCCCGCGAACCAGGCCGAGGAGGCGCCCTGCGCGACGAGGATTCTCGGGACGCTGGCCCGACGGGCGTATCGCCGGCCCGCAACCGCTGACGACGTCCAGACGCTGCTGCGGTTTCTACGCCAGCGGCCGGGCGGAGGGAAACTTCGACACCGGCATTCGCGCGGCGCTCGAACGGCTGCTCGTCAGCCCCGATTTTCTGTTCCGGATTGAAGCCGATCACGCGGCACGGCACCGGGCGCCGCCTATCGCCTGTCCGATGTCGAGCTCGCCTCGCGCCTGTCGTTCTTCCTGTGGAGCAGCATCCCGGACGACGAACTGCTCGACCTGGCGATCGGCGGGCAGCTGCGCGACCCGGCCGTCCTCGACCGGCAGGTGCGGCGCATGCTCGCCGATCCGCGCGCGCGGCGGGCGCTCGTGGACAACTTCTTCGGCCAGTGGCTGCAGACGCGCAACGTGTGGCTGCTGACGCCGGACACCAACCGGAAGTTTCCCTGGTTCGACGACAACCTGCGCGCGGCCTTCGTCCGTGAGACCGAGCTGTTCCTCGAGGCTCAGCTGAGAGCGGACCGCAGCATCGTCGATCTGCTGAACGCGAACGACACGTTCCTGAACGAGCAGCTGGCCCGTCACTACGGCATTGCCGGGCGTCTACGGCAGCCATTTCCGGCGCGTCACGCTCACCGACGAGAACCGCTGGGGCCTGCTGGGCAAGGCGAGCGTGCTCGCCGTGACGTCGTACTCGACGCGCACGTCGCCGACGATCCGCGGCAAGTGGCTGCTCGAGAACATCCTGTCCGCGCCCGTGCCGCCGCCGCCCCCCAACGTGAACACCAACCTCGACGAGAGCGCGACGGGACGGCCGCGAGTCGGTGCGCGACATGCTCGAGCGCCACCGCACGAACCCGGTGTGCGCGAGCTGCCACGCGCGCATGGATCCGCTCGGGTTCAGCCTCGAGAACTTCGACGCCGTCGGCCAGTGGCGGACGACGGACGGCGAAGCGGCCATCAACGCATCCGGCGTGCTGCTCGACGGCACGACGGTGGACGGCCCCGCGGCGCTTCGGCGCGCCCTGGTGGCACAGAAAGAGCAGTTCGTGAGGACGGTGACGGGCAAGCTGCTCACCTACGCCGTCGGGCGCGACATGGAGTACTACGATGCGCCGGCGATTCGCTCGATCGTCCGCGCGGCTGCCGCCGGACGACTACCGCTGGTCGTCCACGATTCTCGCTATCGTGAGGAGCGCGCCGTTTCAGATGAGGAGGTCGCGGTCAGGATCGTCACCAAGAAGGCCATCTCGCGCCGCACCGTGCTTCGCGGGCTGGGTACCGCCGTCGCGCTCCCGCTGCTCGACGCGATGGTGCCGGCGCTGACGGCCGCGGCGAACACGCCGGCCAAGGCCGTGCCCCGCCTGGGCGTCGTCTATCACCCCAACGGGGTCATCTACGAGAACTGGCTGCCGAAGGGCGCCGGCCGCGGGTTCGAGCTCTCGCCCGTCCTGCAGCCGCTCGAGCCGTTCCGCGACCAGCTGCTCGTCGTCACGGGCCTGTCGAGCCATCAGGCGGAGGCGCTCGGCGACGGCGGCGGCGATCACTCGCGCGCGTCGGGGACCTATCTGACGGGCGTCCACGTCAGGAAGTCCGACAGCATCGTCGAGAACGGCATCTCGATGGATCAGATTGCGGCGAAGGCCCTCGAGCGCGAGACGCAGCTGTCGTCGCTGCAGCTGACCGTCGACGACAACAGCCTGGTCGGCGCCTGCGACGTGGGCTACAGCTGCGCGTACAGCAGCACGCTGTCGTGGCTCACGCCGACGCTGCCGCTGATGGCGGAGAACAACCCGCGCGTCGTGTTCGAGCGGCTGTTCGGATCGAGCGACAGCACGGACCCGCGCGTGCGCGCCTCCCGCCTCCGGCAGGATCGGAGCATTCTCGATTCCGTGACGGAGCGGGTGAAGCAGCTTCAGCAGAGCCTCGGTTCGACGGACAAGACGAAGGTGGACGACTACCTCGAGTCGCTCCGCGACGTCGAACGCCGCATCCAGAAAGCGGAGGAGCAGAGCGCCAGAAGCGGACCGGAAGTCGACCAGCCCGCCGGCGTGCCGGACGGCTTCGAGCCGCACGTGCAGCTCCTCTACGATCTGCAGCTGCTCGCGTATCAGTCTGACCTGACGCGCGTGATCACGTTCATGTACGGCCGCGAACAGACCGGCCGGCCGTACCCGCACATCGGCGTGCCCGAGCCGCATCACTCGCTGACGCACCATCAGAACGACTCGGTGAAGATGCAGAAGTGCACCATCATCCAGACGTACCACGTCAGCCTGTTCGCGAAATACCTGGAGAAGCTGCGCGCGACGCCGGACGGCGACGGCTCGCTGCTCGATCACGTGATCCTGCTGTACGGGAGCGGCATCAGCAACAGCGACCGCCACACGCACGGCCCGCTGCCGACGCTGCTGCTGGGCGGCGGCGGAGGCACGATCAAGGGCGGCCGCCATCTCATCTACCCTGACGACACGCCGCTGACGAACCTCCAGCTGACGCTGCTCGACAAGCATGGGCGTCCCGGCGGAGAGGCTCGGCGACAGCACCGGAGCGGTTCACCGAGCTCTCCGGGCTGACCACGGCCTGAGCCGTCAGTTCGAGTTGCCCCGCTACCTCTTCATTCCGCTCGTTCTGGCGCTCGGCACGTGCGCGCTGGGCATCTGGAAAGGCTCGTTCGTCGCGGGCGCCGCCGACGCGTACGGCTACGTCAGCGAAGCCGATCTGATCGCCCACGGATCGCTGCGCGTCGATCAGCAGTTCGTCCGGACGCTGCCGTGGCCGTTTGCGGACTGGTCGTTCGCGCCGGCCGGCTACCGTCCCGCGCTGGAACGCGGGTTCATCGTGCCGACGTACCCTGCCGGCGTGCCGCTCCTGATGGCGCTCTTCCAGCGGGTCGCCGGCAGACACGCCGTGTTCTACGTCGTTCCGCTCCTCGGCGCGTTGTGCGTCTTCATGACGTGGGTGTTGGGCGCGGCAACGCACGGCCGCCTGACTGGCCTCATGGCCGCGCTGCTCCTCGCGACGTCCCCGAGCTTCATGACCGAGCTGATGGCGCCGGCCAGCGACGTGGCCGCCACCGCCTGGTGGACCGTTGCCCTGGCACTGACCGTTCGCGGCGGTTCGCGCGAAGCGCTCGGCGCCGGCGCCGCCGTGTCCGCGGCCGTCCTGACCCGCCCGAACCTCGTCCCCCTTGCCGTCGTGCTCGGCGTGTTCTGGATCTGGCGCGTGTTCCGCACGGCCGACGGCGGACGCCGGGACATCCGCCCGTTCGTCCTGTTCGCCGGCGCGGTGGTGCCCGGGTGCCTCGCGGTTGCTGGCATCAATCAGTATCTGTACGGATCGCCGCTCCGTTCCGGGTACGAGCCCGTCGAGGTGTTGTATCAGCTGGCGAACGCCGGTCCGAACCTCGATCGGTATCCGCGCTGGCTGATGCAGACGCAGACGCCGTTCATCCTGCTGGCGCTGGCCGCGCCGTTTTTCGCCAGGCGCTCCTGGCTCCTGCTGTCGTTTGCCGCCGTCGTGTTGCTGTCGTATCTCTTCTACCTTCCGTTCGGTCGGGAAGAGTGGACCTATTTGCGCTTCCTGCTCCCCGCCTACCCGCCGCTGCTCGTGCTCTCTGTCGCCGTCACGATTGAGGCGCTGGGCTTCGCGCTCGCGCGCGACCGCGCAAGAACCGCGGCCGCGCTGATCGTGTGCATCGCGCTGGCTGGCTGGCAGGCGCGCACGGCGGTCGAGCGCGGCGCCCTCTCGGCGCGGCCCGTCGAGCGGCGCTATGCCGATGTCGGCCGTTACATCGATGTCGCGCTGCCATCGAACGGCGTGTTCATCGCCAGCGTGCACGCCGGCAGCATCCGGTACTACTCCGGACGGCTGACGCTGAACTACGACCGCCTCCAGCCGCGATGGCTGGACGGCGCGGTGGCGGAACTGCGGTCGAGAGGCCTGCATCCCTTCATTGCCGTCGAGGTCGACGAAGAGCGACTGTTCCGCGAGCGTTTCGCAGAGCTGAACGCGCTGGGCCGCCTCGACTGGCCGCCCATCGCCGAGCGGCGCGAGCCGATTCGCGTGCGGATCTACGATCCGGCCGACCGCGCGCGATCTCAGCAGGGCGAACGATCGACACGCAGACCATCCCGCTGGTCCGGCGGTGGTGACCTTTACGCGCAGGCGGAACAGCGGTACATTCTGGCGTTGAGGTCACCACGATGCCTGATGCCCGACGCTTCGTCTTTCACGGCCATGCCGCCGCTCTCAGCGGCCGTATTGTCAGGGTCGGTGAAGGGACGAAGGCCAAGTTGGTCAAGAATGCCTTCATCGATCTGCCCGCCGCCGCCCTTCCGTCTGCGGGCGGCCGGTCCTCCGCCACGCTGTCCAGAAAACAGCTGACGGACCCGGTCGTTCGATCGTTCGTGCGGTTCGACAGCGCGACGGTGTCATCCGAGGGCGTGTTCGACGACGCCCAGGCACACTTCGAGGCGACGCTGGGCAAGCGCGCCTCGAGCACGCTGGGAGCGATGACGCGGGTCAGCGCCGATGTCCGCGGGCTCGATGTCGGCCTCAAGGGGCACGTGCACATGATCATCAAGCGGGTGCGCGGCGGGTTTACCTCAAAGAAGGGCACGGCGTCCGGTGAGGCGGCGATTGAGCTGGGCAAGGAAACCGGGTTCGACGGGCACACCGTCCGTTTCGTCGATGCCCAAGGCAAGGCGTACAACCTGATCGTCGACATCGAGCGCGACGTATTTCAGACCCGCCACACGTTTTCCGCACTCACAGCCTCCGGAGGCTCGGCGCTGCGGCGCGCGGACGATGGAACCATGCACGGGACGATCGTGAAGCCGCTCGCGTGGAAAGGGCCTGAGTTCCCGGGCTCGACGATCGATGCCGCCCAGCCGAGCGCGGTGTCCGTGCCAGGCTTCGGCCGGGTGTTCTTCGGTGAAATCGCCATCGCTCCCCAGTTGCGCCGGCTGACGATGGTGCGCGTCGATCTGGGGTCGCCGATCGGCGGGGACTTTGCCTGCGCCGACGTCATGGACAACGGCAGCATCTCTCCCTAGGGCCGCTTTTGGTTCAAAGTTGCGGCCCGCCTCGGTCCTTGGGGCTTGGTTCCTGGTCCGTGCTTCGTCCTCGGTTCATGGTCCTCGTCGTGCCGCCGCGATCGCACGGGATTCCGGACTGAGGACCGTGGACTTGGAACCAAGAACGGACCTGGAACCAAGCACGAAGGACCAAGGACCAACGATCCGGCCAGGAATGACACGTACCGCCGTCGCCCTGGCGCTGTTCTTCGCGACGGCCTGCACCGCTCAGCGCGGAGGCGGCCTCGCCTCGGCGTTCGAGCAGGCACAGGCGGCGCTGAACCTCGGCGATACGGCCGGCGCGCTGAAGCGGACTGGCGACGCGCTCGAGCATGTCGATGCCGCCGACGACTCGGAGTGGGCGTGGCGGCTTCGCCTCCTCCGCGCCGAGGTGCTCATCACGCAGCTCGAGTTGCCGGACGCCAGGACGCTGCTCGAGAAGCCGATCCCCGACATCGCCGGCCACGCGTCTCTCCGTGCGCGACAGCGGTACCTCGACGGCAGAATCGCGCTGGCGTCGAACGACTTCCCGCGCGTCATCGCGGTGTCGGCCGAAGCACGCGCGCTGGCTCCGGATGATTCGGACGTTCAGATCGACGTGGACAGGCTCGAAGGCGCCGCCAGGCTGTCGCAGCGCGACTTTGCCTCGGCCGACGCCGTGCTGACTCCCGGCTCGGCGGCCTGACTACAGGCCGACAGCACCTCGTCGGCTGTCGTACTGGCCGCGAAGCACTCTCTGTATCGTGACCGGCGCCGGCGTGCGCAGGGTCGATCTGCCGCCGCAGGCAGAGATTGAAGCCGCGGTGCGGGAGAACGGCGCCATGCTGGCCAACTCGATGGTCGAATCCGCTGGCCGGCCGCGAGACTCCCGGCGATCGGCTGTTCAGGATGCTCGTCGCTCCCGCGTCGCTCGCGCCGAACGCATCGGTCGTCGTGGTCCCCGACGGCGCGCTGCACGCCCTGAACTTCGAGACGCTGCCGGTGGACGCACCGCGGCGGCACTATTTCATCGAGGACGCGGAAGTTCAGGTCGCGCCGTCGCTGGCGATGCTCACCGCCGCGCCGACAGGACGGTCATCCGACCCGCGGCTGCTCCTCATCGGCAACCCCACGCCGCGAGCCCCTGAGTTCCCGGCGCTGCGCTACGCTCCGGCCGAGATGAGCGGCATCATGCGGCACTTCGCACCGGATCGCGTGACAGCCTGGGGCGACAGGAACGCCACGCCGGCGGCGTACCGCGACGCGCAGATGGATCGCTTCTCCATGGTGCACTTCACCGCGCACGCGACGGCGAATGTGGAGAGCCCGCTCGACTCCGCCGTCGTGTTGTCAGGGCCTGACACCGGCTTCAAGCTGTACGCGAGAGACGTGGCGGAGAAGCCGCTCAACGCGGAACTCGTCACCGTGTCCGCGTGCCGCAGCGCGGGCGAGCGCACGTATTCGGGCGAAGGCCTCGTCGGGTTCGCCTGGGCGTTCCTCCGCGCCGGCGCGCGCCGCGTGATTGCCGGGCTCTGGGACGTCGACGATCGCTCGACCGCGCGCCTGATGGACCAGCTGTATGCCGGCTTGCAGGCCGGCCACACGCCGGCCTGGTCGCTCCGGGAGTCGAAGCTGGCCCTGATTCGGGAAAGCGGCCCGTTCTCAAGCCCATACTACTGGGGTCCTTTTCAGCTGTTCACCGTTGTTCCCTGACTGGAGCCATCGCGAGCCTCTGCGATTAGCCCTGCCCCTTCAACGCGTCCTTGATCTTCGCGAGGTGGTGATAGCTGTGCCGCACGGCGTGATCCTCCAGCATGAACTGGCAGGTGAGCGGAGCATTGCCGTAGAGCGACACGAGAACCGCGGTGGAGAGCTGCTCGTCGGTGAGCGCGCGGATGGCGGCCGCCGCGGCGGCGCTGTTGCGCTTGAGCAGATCGAGCGCGGCTTCCTTCGTCACGTCGCCGTACTCCACTGCATGCTTCGCGTTGATCTCGTGCACGTTGTCCCAGTAGACGCCTTCGATGGCCTTGCCCGCGGCCATCGCCTGCGCCAGCTGGATTTCGAGCGGGTACATGGTCGCGACGTGGTGCACGACGACGCCGATCGTGCGTCCATCGTGTGGGATACGGGCCTGCCACTGCTGCGCCGTGAGGCCGCTGGCCAGCGTCGCCAGCGATTGAGCGCCCTGTTCCAGCCGCTCGGCCAGCGCCTGAGCCAGACGTACTGTTGCGGTTGTCGTCATACGAACTCCTTCGATTCGCCGGGCCTGATTGCCCGGCCCACCCACACTACGGCGAGGGGCGTGCCGGCGCCATGCGCGAGCGTCCGGTTTTCCTTGCCGAGCGTCCGCCGGTGGCTGTCGGTATACTCATGAGGCATATGCGCGCCACGGTGCTCGTCGTCGACGATGAAGAGCTGATTCGATGGTCCCTCTCCAGCCGGCTGGGCGATGAAGGCTATCGTGTCCTCGAAGCCGCGACGGCCGCCGAAGCGATCGACCGCTTTCAGCGAGGGCGTCGACCTCGTCCTGCTCGATTACAAGCTGCCGGACGGCGACGGTCTCGACGTCCTGCGGCGCATCAAGATCGCCGACCCCGACGCGCTGGTGATCCTGCTCACGGCCGATACGAGCGTCGATACGGCCGTCGAGGCGATGAAGCAGGGCGCGTATCACTACGCCAACAAGCCCTTCAACCTCGACGAGATCGCACTCCTTGTCGAGAAAGCGCTCGAGACGACGCGGCTGCGCCGCGAAGTGCGCACGCTGCGGAGCGCCCAGGCGCAGCCCTACAGCCTCGACCGCATCGTCGGCGACAGCGACGCGATGGTGCACGTCCGGGCGCTGCTCAAGAAGATTGCCTCCGGCCCCGCCTCGACCGTGCTCCTGACAGGGGAGAGCGGCACCGGCAAGGATCTCGCGGCGAAGGTGATTCACTTCAGCAGCGACCGCGCGGCCAAGCCGTTCATGAACATCACCTGCTCGGCGCTGCCCGAGAACCTGCTCGAGAGCGAGCTGTTCGGGCACGAGCGCGGCGCCTTCACCGGCGCGGATCGCCAGAAGCGCGGGCTGTTCGAAACGGCCGACGGCGGCACGGTGTTTCTCGACGAAATCGGCGAGATGGTGCCGGCCCTGCAGGCCAAGCTGCTCCGGTTTCTCGAGGAGCGGACGTTCAGGCGGGTCGGCGGGTCGGTGGACATCCACGTGGACGTGCGCGTGATCGCGGCGACCAACCGCAAGCTCGAGGAAGAAGTCCGGCAGAGGCGCTTCCGGGAGGACCTGTACTACCGGCTCAACGTCGCTCCCCATCGCGCTGCCGGCGCTCCGCGAGCGGGCGAAGGACATCCCGCTGCTCCTCGACTACTACGTGGACGCCTTCAACACGGAATTCAAGAAGCGCGTCCAGGGTATCGCTCCCGACGCGGTCGCCCGGCTCCAGACCTACGGCTGGCCCGGCAACATCCGCGAGCTGCGCAACGCGATCGAGCGCGCGATGCTGCTGGGCGAGGGCAAGATCCTCACGACTGCGGACTTTTCGGTGGTGACGGACGGGCGCGAGCGCCTCACGGAGGGCATCGAGCTGCCGGCCAACGGCATCGATCTCGATCAGCTCGAACGCTCCCTTGTCGTCCAGGCGCTCGACCGGAGCGGCTGGAACCAGACGCGCGCCGCCGCGCTGCTGGGCCTGAACCGCGATCAGATCCGCTACCGGATCGAGAAGTTCAAGCTGGAGCGAACCCCTTCCTGACGCCAGATGTAGTGAACGCCTTCAGGCCTGCCAGACACCGCGGGGCTGAAAGCCCCGCGACATCTCATTGTCCAGGTGCCCGACGACGTAGAAGAGCGTCAGCGCGGCACAGGCCGACAGAGCCATCGCGGACACGGCAACGACGTAAGCAGCGAACATGGCGTAGGTCCTCTCAGCCCGCGTCACGGCAGGCCCGACAGCGTGGGGCCGAACAGCAGGCCCATCACGATTGCGAACGACAGCGACACCACCCACCCGAGCACGCAGACCGCAATCGCCCGGCCCGTGCTGGTGTAGTCCAGAGCCTGTCTGACCGCCACGACCGTCGCGGCGATAGTCCAGACGATGGCGAGCGTGAACGCCGGCACCATCACACCGGGCAGCACGCCAAAGACCTGAATAAGGCCCGGCGTGGCCGCGAACCCGAGCGTGCGCAGCAGCTCGCCGACGTCCACCCGCGTATCCTTCGTCGGCAGAATCCGCCCGCCGATCTCGAACATCACGAGCGCCCACGTGGCCCACGCCAGCAGCGCGATGACGCTGGCGCCCGCAACGAATGTCAGCGTCGCCGGGCCGCCGCTGATCCCCTTCGCGCCGATGCCCGCGGCCACGCTCGAAAACACCACGATGGCGAGCGCCTGCGGCGTCGCCGACCGGTCGGCCTCCACCTCCTCGTACGTCGCCACATCCAGCGCCGCCGCGCCAACGAGCCGATGGAAGAAGGTGGTTCTCATGGTGTCTCCCGGCTGTCGGGATCGGATAGGATGAGCACGCGTTGTGCCATGTCGGATCGGCGACGCCGGCGGTAATCCGGCAGCCCGCTGCCCGACAATGCCCGTGCGCTGACGGCGCGCTCTTCGCATACGTTCAGGGTGCGCGCGGATCACGCGCGCCGGAGAGGACACCGATGCGGGAATTTCCCCACCACTACGCAGCCGTCGCCACCGGCGGCCCCGATGGCGACGTTCAGCTCGACAGCGGGCGGCTCGCGGCGCTCCGCTCCGCGGCGCCCGCCGAGTTCGACGGCCCCGGTGATCGCTGGTCGCCGGAGACACTCGTGACGGCGGCCCTCGCGGACTGCTTTGTGCTGACGTTCCGCGGGATCGCCAGGTTCTCGAAGCTGTCCGTGGCTCGCGCTGAGGTGCGAGGCGTCGGGAACGCTCGACCGCGCTCGATCGCGTGACGCAGTTCACGGCGTTCTTCCTCAAGGCCTCGCTCCGGGTGCCGGCTGGAACGAACGTCGATCAGGCCAGGCGTCTCCTGGCCCGCGCCGAAGAGGGCTGTCTGATTTCGAGCTCGCTCAAGGCTCCTGTGCATATCGCGGTGGACGTGCAGATCGAGCAGATCGATCGGGAGGAGCACGTCGCCGGCGTGGTTCCGGCCGTAGAACCCTCGTCTAGCCGCTTTGACCCGCATTCGCGCGTCGACGATGCGGCAGCCCGAGCCCGGCGGCAGAGCGATCACCGGATTCAGATCGAGTTCGGCGATCTCGGGCACGCCGTCGGCGAGCCGCGAGAGGCGCAGCAGGACGTCGCGCAGGGCCTCGACATCGGCCGCAGGGTGGCCGCGGTACCCCTGCAGCAGCGGAAGCCCCTGATCTCGTGAAGGAGCTCGTCGGCATCCCGATCGGTCAGCGGCGCGACGCGGAATCGCACGTCGCCGAGCACCTCGACGTGAATGCCGCCGAGGCCGAAGGCGACGACGGGCCCGAACAGCGGATCCTGAGCGATCGCCCATCATCGTCTCGACGCCGCCGGTGACCATCGGCTGGATCAGGACGCCGCAGGATCGCCTCGGCCGGGAGGCTTCGACGGGCGGCGCCGCACGATGTCGTCGAACGCCTGCCGGACCGCGGATGCGTCCGCCAGATTCAGCCGCACGCCGCCGATGTCGGTCTTGTGCGTCATCCGCGACGGACGCTGATCTTCGCCGCGACCGGAAACCCGATCGCGGTCGCGATGCGCCGCCGCCTCGTCGGCCGTCTGCGCCACGCCGCCGGGCACCACCGGCAGCGCCGAACGCCTCGAGCACGCCGCGCGAGTCCTCGTCGTCGGTCAGCCAGGTGTCGCCGCGGGCCGCGACGGCCTCGCGGCAGACGGTGCGCGCATCGTCGACGCGGATGTCGTCGAATCCCCAGAACAGGGCCGGCGGCTGCGCGCGCCACTCGGCGTACGTCGGCGATCTTGCCGAGCGCCCGTGCCGCGTTCTCCGGGAACGACGAACGTCGGGAATCCGTTCGCCGCCGGTCTCGAGCGGGACGGCGTGTCCGGCGTCCGCCAGGATGCACGCGAGGACCGGCTTGGCGGTCGCCGCCGGCGCGGCGTCCGGCCGCGACGCCCTCGCGAATCGCCTGCAGGATCTCGCGGCGTGCGTCCGACTTCGACCGGCGTGAAGATGATCAGCAGGGCGTCGATCTCCGGCGCCGCGAGCAGCGGCCTCGATCGTCCGCTCGTACTCGACCGGGCCGGCCGACGCGATCATGTCGACCGGATTGCGGCAGCTCGCCATGGCCGGCAGACGCGGCGAGCACCTGGGCGCGCGTGGCGGCCGAGAGCTCGGCGCAGCGTCAGGCCCGCCGCCTCGCAGGCATCGGCCGCCAGAATGCCCGGGCCGCCGGCGTTCGTGACGACCGCGACGCGGCGTCCGCGCGGGCAGCGGCTGCATGTCGAGACACGCCGCGATGTCGAACATCTCGTCGAGCGTGTCGGCGCGAATGACGCCCGACTGGTGAAACAGCGCATCGACGGCGACGTCGCTGGCGGCGAGCGCGGCCGTGTGGCTGCTGGCGGCGCGCGACCCGGCACCGCGTCCGGCCGGACTTGACGGCGACGATCGGCTTCTGCCGGCGCGATGCGGCGGGCGAGGCGCGCGAAACGGCGCGGGTTGCCGAACGACTCGAGGTACAGCAGGATGACCCGCGTGCGACGGATCGTCTTCCCAGTATTCCAGCAGGTCGTTGCCCGAGACGTCGGCCTTGTTGCCGACGCTGACGAACGTGGACAGGCCGAGCTGGCGGACGGTGGCCAGCTGGAGAATGGCGATCCCGAGCGCTCCGCTCTGCGACATGAGGCCGAGATGTCCGCCCGGCGGCATGACTCGGCGAGAACGACGCGTTCAGCCGGACGCCAGCGTTGGCGTTCAGCAGGCCCATGCAGTTGGGCCCGACCATCCGCATCCCGTGGTTGCGGACCTTTTCCGTGAGCTGATCCTGCAGCGCGCGGCCCTCGGGACCCGCCTCGGCAAAGCCGGCCGTGATGACGACCAGCGACTTCACGCCGGCCGCGGCGCAATCGTCCACGACCGCCAGGACCGCGGGTGCCGGGACGGCCACCACCGCGAGGTCGACGCCTGCCGGCAGGTCGCGCGCGCTCGCGTACGCGGAGAGCCCCGCGACCTCCGCGGCTTTCGGGTTGACGGCGTACACCTTTCCCTTGAACCCCGCCGCGAGCACCGCGTCGAGCACGCGCCGGCCGATGCTCGACGGATCGCGCGACGCGCCGACGACCGCCACCGCACCGGGCTCGAGGAGCGGGCGCAGCGACGCTGCCGTCGCCAGGCGATGGCGGCGTTCCTCCGCGGAAACCGTGGCGGCCGACGGGACGAGCGAGAGCTGCACGTCAACCGCACCGCCCGAGGATTTCGATCGAATCTCGAACCCGGAGTCCCGAAACACCTCCAGCATCGGCGTGTTGCTCACGAGCGTGTCCGCCTGGAACCGGCGGAAGCCGGCCTCCGCTGCGGCGAGGGCGAGCCGCTCGAGCAGCGCCGTCCCCACGCCCTTCCCCTGGAACTGATCGGCGACCGCGAAGGCCGCGTCGGCGGTCTCGGCGGTGATCGCCGTGTAGGAGGCCGCCGCGACGATGCGCACCTGGCTTTCGACGGAGCGCTCGGCGATCAGGGTCAGGTTGCGAGCCGGGTCGGTCGAATCGCTCAGGCGGCTTATCAGGGCTTCCGGAGGTTTGCTGGCTGTGAAGAACCGCCGATAACGGGATTCCGGCGACAGGTTCAGGAAGAATTGCCGCATCGCGGGCACGTCCGCGCTGGTCGCGGCGCGGACCGTTGCCGCCGAGCCGTCTCTGAGCACGATGCGGCGGCTGTCGGCCGCGTCAGCTCCTTGCAGCGGTGGTGGTACCGGATGTTTCATTCAGCTCTCTGGCGATCGGTTTGCACAAATAGCCGTGGGTGGTTCTCATCCCGGAACCTGCACCATGAAGCGACAGCGGTCGAGCTCCGCCTCGATCTCAAGCCGTTGTCGCTGCCGCCGGAGGTGCTGGATCGGCTGATCGTGCTGGCTGGCAAGGGCGTCACCAACGACGGCGTGCTCGTGACCTCATGAAGCGCGCCTTCACGCCGCCGAGGAAACGGAAGCCGACCAAACCGCGCAAACGCCAGCGCGCGGACCGGCTTGCGTCGAAACGGCGACACGGCGCCGTCAAGCGGTCGCGAAAGGTCGGCGACGATGACTAGCTTCCGGCCTTCTTGTACCCGGAGTTGGTGACCTTCACCTGGATGTTCTTGGCCTTGACGTCGAGCACGATCTGCTGCGGGTAGCTCGTGCCGTCGGCGAGGCTCCCGAACGTCACAGCCATGTTCACCGCATCGTCCTCGGGCTTCTCGACGTACGACGACACGTTGTAGCTGCGCATCGCCAGCGCAGCTGAATCGAAGCCGATCGCGAGCAAGTCGCCCGGCTTGAGGTAGTCCTTCAGGTTCAGCACGGTGACGCCCGCGCCCGGCTGAACGGCCAGCTTGCCGGCGCCCTGCACCGCCTGGATCTTCTGCGGATCGGGCGGCACGTACTGGTGCACGAGCGCCGCGACATCTTCCATGTAGTCTTTGACCTCACCGACCTTCTTCGCGACGACGGCCTCCTTGACGCGCCGCCGCGGCGGCCGCCGCCTGACGGCTCCTTGGCCTTTGGCGCCTCCTCGCCGATCGGCGTCTTCTGCACCTTGCCATCAGCGCCGTAGTAGCACTGTTTCTGCTGCTGCTTCTTGACCTCGCCCTTCAGGCTGATGACCGTGGTTTCGACCCACGAGTACTGCTTCAGGGCCGCCTGGTTCTTGGCGAGCGACTCTTTGAGCGCCGCGACGCGCTCCTGGGGCGCCGGCGCCTGCGCGGCCCCTGCCAAATCTGTCGAGACGAGCGCGACAGTTATCGCTGTCAGAGAGCAGAAGCGTTTGAAGATCATGCGGTGATCCTACACCAGCCCTCCCATCGCCGGATCGCTGATGCTGTCGTCGCCGTTCTCGAGGTGTCCGGCGAGCCGATGCTCGAAAAGGAGATCGTTCTCGACCGTAATCGTCAGGTCGTACCAGCCGCCCGTAGACTTGAGCGACCAGCTCTTCGAGTCGGTGTCACCGGGCCCGAGCACCGAGTTCATGCCCCGCGATCGGTAGGCGTTCATCACGCCGACCCTGACAGTGTGCGACCCGCGATTCGAGATGTCCAGCCTGATGGCGTTGGTTTCTTCCTCGTAGGCCGCCTGGATGTCCAGGTTTGCGCGTTGGCTGCCCGACACCGTGCCTTTGAACCCGCGGAAGAAGCCGTTCGGCCCGTACACCGAGAGATCGTATTCGGATGCGCCAACGGCGCTGATGCGCCAGGTGTCGATGAGCAGCTTGTGCGGCTCGACCGTGTAGCTGCGCGGGACGTGCGCGGTGTTGCCCGAGCGCACCTGGAAGACGGCGCCCGCCTGCCCGGTGTTCCGCATCTCGATCCAGAACGAGCCGTCGGCGGTCTGAACCGCTCCGCGCGCGTGCAGCGTGTACGGAATCGCCCGCGCCGGACGCACGCCGCGTTCCTGCAGGGGCAGCTGGCCAATGGCCGGTGGAACCGGCACCTCGTCGTCGTGGCGCACCAGGTCTTCCGGCTTGTACTGATCGGTGCCCGGCAGGACGAGCCGCCGCGACGCGTTGGGCGTCTTGAAGTCGAACGCCGTGGTCAGATCGCCGACGATCGCGCGCCGCCAGGGCGTGATGTTGGTCTCGATCAGGTCCGGGTGGTGGTGCGCGAACCTCGCTTCCAGGAATCGGACGAGCGAGGTGTGGTCGAACAATTGCGAGTTGACCCAGCCGCCCCGGCTCCACGGTGAGACGACGATCGTCGGGACGCGTACGCCGAGGCCGTACGGGCCGCTCGCGTGACCAGCGTCGCCGGGGAAAATCTCGTTGGTGATTTCGACGGTGGACAGGCCCTGCGCCCGATTCTGCGGTGGCGTCGGGGGAACCAGGTGATCGAAGAAGCCGCCCTCTTCGTCGTACGTGATGAACAGGGCCATCTTGCTCCAGACGTCGGGATTGCTCGAGAGGATGTCGATGACCTGCGACACGTACCACGCGCCATAACCCGGGATGTGGTTCGGGTGTTCGCTATAGGCCTCGGGGGCGACAATCCACGACACCTTCGGCAGCCGGCCGTGCCGTACGTCATCCCGGAAGATCTCCATCAGCCGGTCGGGCTCGCGATTCTGCCCGAGGATGTTCGTACCCGTCTTCGCCCTGTCGGCCAGCGGAGCGCCGGGGGCGGCGCCCTGGTACTGGTGGAAGTAGAGGAGCGAGTTGTCGCCGTAGTTGCCGATGTAAGGGTCGTCGGTCCAGCCCCAGAAACCCGCCGCGTCCAGGCCTACGCCGACGTCCTGGTAGATCTTCCACGAAATGCCGGCGCGCTCCAGCCGCTCTGGGTAGGTCGACCAGTCGTAGCCCGCTTCGGCGTTCGTGATCACCGGGCCGCCGGCCGCGCCGTCGTTGCCGACCCAGCCGGTCCACATGTGGTACCGGTTCGGATCGGTGGGCCCCATCAGCGAGCAATGGTAGTTGTCGCAGATGGTGAAGGCATCGGCCAGGGCGAACTGATACGGCAGGTCGCGCCGGGTGTGATACGTCATCGTCGTCACGCCCTTGTTCGGCACCCAGCGGTCGTACTGGCCGGCGTTCCACGCGGCGTGCGTGTCGGCCCAGCCGTGCGGCGGGTCGGGCAGGAACGTCTGTCCGAGATCCTCGACATCGGGACGGAAGGGCAGCAGGAAACCCGCGCCGTTGGGCTGGTGCCAGACGGATCGGCCGGTGGACAGCTTCACCGCGCGCGGGTCGGCGAAGCCGCGGACGCCGCGCATCGTGCCGAAGTAGTGGTCGAAGGAGCGGTTCTCCTGCATGAGGATGACGATGTGTTCGACGTCGCGGATCGTCCCGGTGCGGTTGTGGGCGGGGATGGACAGCGCCCGGCTGAAATCGAAAGGCGCTGCCGCCGCCATGGCGGACGATCCGATGAGCTTCAGGAAGTGTCGACGGTCTGTGGAATGGTCCATGGTCGGCCTCCGCACGCGCGATTTCGCGCAGCGCGGGGCAGACTAGCAGCGCGATATGGAGACGGTGTGTCGGCTATTCGGCGACGGCGTAAAACCGGGGAGGGCTCCGTCATGCCGCCTGCCTGCTGGCTCTAGTTATGGTATATTATCGGTGTATATTTGGTTGATACAAAGAGGGTCTAATGGCCACGAGAACCGCCACGATGATTCCGGTCCCCCTCGCGGAACTGCACGATCCGGAGACCGGCCGGATCGACGCCAGCCGGGTCGCCGAGTTTCTGGCCGTGGCCCTGCCGCAGGTCGCCGCGGCCGTCGGCGCGAGCTACGCCGCCGTGCACAAAACGCCCGACGCGCTGAGCCTGCAGAAAGGCCTGGGGCCCATCAAGCGGTGCCTGGCGCTGATTTCCCGCGCCACGCGCAACCGCCGCGAGGCCCGCGCGTGGCTGAACAGCCCGCATCCGGACCTCGGAGAACGGACGCCCCTCGACGTGATGCTCGGCGGACAGGCCGATGCCGTCGTCACGCTCCTAGAGAACGCGATCGCAGGGCTGCCGTCCTGACGTTCGATGCTGCCGCCGCAGGCTCTGCGCCGCATGCTACCCGCGGTCGGGCGCGTCTCGCTGCGCGGGCCGTGGTATCGCGCCGTTAATTTCGACTACCTGTCGAGTCCGCCGCCCGGCGGATCGCCCGGGACCGCTGTTCAGCCGTTGTGGCCCGGGGGCGCCGCCCGCAAGGGCGCGCGATTCACCCCTCAGGCCACGCCCGAGGCGCCGGGGATCGACTGCCTGTATCTCGCGGAAGACGAGCTGACACCGCTGCAGGAAATCGCCAGCGTCCTTCGGCCGCCCGGGAGCCCCGTGCCGCTGCTGTTTGAACCCCAGGTCCTCCTGACCGTCGAGGGCGTGCTGACCGACATCCTCGATCTCACCGACGCAGGCATGCAGGTCGCCCTGGGAACGACCCGCCGGGAGCTGACGGGGCTGTGGCTCCTCCAGCAATCCAGATACCTGGCCGGAGAGGGACCGCTGCCGCCGACCCAGCTGCTCGCTGCCGAAGCGTTCGCGTCACGCGCCGTCGTCGGTTTGCGCTATCCCTCGTCGAAGAACGCGAACGGCGTCGGGCTGGCCGTCTTCACGAGCCGGCTCGTGTCCGGGCGTCACCTGTTGAAGGTGTACAACCAGCGCGGCGGCAGGCTGCAACAGTCTCTCCCCTGACTGGAAGTCTTTGACAAAGCGGACCCGGTAATGGACATTACCGGCGATACGCTCCGGGAAATCGCCACACCGCACGGAGGAACCCTTGCGACTCACAATCCCGCCCCATGCCGCCGCGCTCGCCGTGTTCGTTTGTTCCTGCTTGGCTGTGGCCGCGCAAACACCGCCGGCGACCCGGGCGGCCGGGCCGGCCGGGGCTGATCCCGCGGTCACGCGGTACAAATCCGAGCTGTCCGCCGAAATCGACGGCATGAGGGACTTCACCCAACAGATGGTGGACCAGGTCTTCAGCTTCGGCGAACTTGGCTTTCAAGAGGTTGAGACATCGAAGTACCTGACCGGCATCCTGCGGAAAAACGGATTTCGCGTCGAGGAGTCCATCGCCGGCATTCCCACCGCCTGGACCGCGACCTGGGGGTCGGGCAAGCCGGTCATCGCGCTCGGTTCCGATGTGGACTGCATTCCGCAGGCGTCGCAGAAGCCGGGCGTCGCGTACCACGATCCGATCATCGAGGGCGCGCCCGGGCACGGCGAGGGCCACAACTCGGGGATGCCGCTCAACATCACCGCCGCGCTCGCGCTCAAGAAGACCATGGAGCGCAATCGCCTCGGCGGCACGATTCTCCTGTGGCCTGGGATCGCGGAGGAACTGCTCGCGGCCAAGGCGTATTTCGTTCGGGCCGGGGCCTTCAAGAACGTCGACGTGGTCCTCTTCGCGCACGTCGGGACCAACCTCGGCGTGAGCTGGGGAGACGGCACGAGCACCGGCCTGGTGTCGGCCGAGTACAGCTTCAAGGGCGAAAGCGCCCACGCCGGCGTAGCGCCGTGGCGGGGCCGCTCGGCGCTCGACGCCGTCGAGCTGATGGACATCGGCTGGAACTTCCGGCGCGAGCACCTGAGGTTCCAGCAGCGCTCGCATTACGTCATCACCAACGGCGGCGATCAGCCCAACGTCGTCCCGTCCAACGCGACGGTCTGGTACTACTTCCGCGAAACCGACTACGACCACATCAAAGAGAACTGGGAGATCGGGAACCGCATCTCGAAAGCGGCGGCGATGATGACCGACACGGACGTCACGATGCGCGTCCTCGGGTCGGCCTGGCCCCAGCACATGAACAAGACCGTCGCAGAGACGATGTACGAAAACATCAAGGCGGTCGGACTGCCCCAGTGGAGCGCCGACGATGAGAAACTGGCGGTCGCGCTGCAGCACGAGCTCAAAGTGCCCGAGATAGGGCTGGCCAAAAAACTGGAGCCGCTGCGGGGACGCGAGCGGATTCCCGACGACGAGAAGCTGCGCGGCGGGTCGGACGATATCGGCGACGTGTCCTGGAACGTCCCGACGGTGACGCTCAGCTACCCGGCGAACTTCGAAGCGGGGCCTGGACACAATTGGGCGAACGCCGTCGCGATGGCGACGCCCATCGCGCACAAGGGGGTCACGGCCGGCGCGAAAGTCCAGGCGATGACCGCCCTCGATCTCATGTTGCGCGCCGATCTGGTCAAAGACGCGTGGGCGTATTTCAACAACGTCCAGACGAAGGGCCAGCAGTACAAACCGCTCATCCGACCCGACGACAAGCCGGCCATCTGGCTCAACGAGGAGACGATGGCGAAGTACCGACCGGAGATGAAGAAGTACTATTTCGATCCCACCAGGTACAGGACCTATCTGGAGCAGCTCGGCATCAAATATCCCACCGTCCGTCAATGAGCGTGAGACGGCGGTCCTTTCTGCGGTCGGCCGGCGCCGTTCTGCTGATGCTCGCCGGCAGGCGCCCACGATTGCTCGAGGCGGCGGCGCCGTACGACGCGTTCGAGAAAAGCATCAGCGACCTCCAGGCTGACATGGAGGCAGGAAAGACCAGCGCCGCCGAGCTCGTACGCTTCTACCTCAGCCGCATCAACGCGTACGATCAGGCGGGGCCGCGTTTGAACGCCGTGCTGTTTCTGAATCCGAACGCCGGCGCCGAGGCGCGCGCGCTGGACGCCGAGCGGAAGAGCAAGAAGCTTCGCGGACCGCTGCACGGCATCCCCGTCCTCCTGAAGGACAATTTCGAAACCCGGGACATGCCCACCACCGGCGGTTCGCTGGCGTTGTCCGGCGTCGTGCCGAAAGAGGATGCCTTTCAGGTCAGAAAGCTGCGCCAGGCGGGCGCCATCATCCTCGGCAAGGTCAACCTCCACGAGCTCGCGCTCGGCCTGACGACGGTCAGTTCCCTCGGCGGGCAGACGCTGGATCCGTACGATCAAGCGCGAGCGCCGGGCGGATCGAGCGGTGGATCCGGTGTCGCGGCATCCGCTAATTTCGCCGCGTTCGCCATGGGAACCGACACCAGCGGTTCGATTCGAATTCCCAGTTCGCACAACGCCATCGTCGGACTGCGTCCATCAGCCGGCCTGTCCAGCCGCACCGGCATTATCCCGTTCGGCCACACCCAGGACACGGGAGGCCCGATGGCCAGGACGGTCGCTGACATCGCCGTCGTCCTCGATGCGACGGTCGGGTACGATCCTGCGGATCCCGTCACCGCGTCGAGCAACGGAAAGATTCCCCAGTCGTACCGATCGTCGCTCAATCCCCGCGCGCTCAAAGGCGCCCGCATCGGCGTGCTGACGGAATTCTTCGGCAGCGCGCCCGAGGACGAAGAGGTCGGCGCTATCATCCGGACGGCGATCGAAGACATGAAACACCAGGGGGCGATGGTCATAGATGTCGCCGTGCCGAATCTGAGCTCCCAGTTGGCGGCCTCGAATCTCCTCACGCAAGAGCTCAAAGCCTATCTCGGGAATTACCTGCGATCGTCGCCGGGCGCGGCCGTCCGGTCTGTCGAAGAACTGCTTGCGTCAGGTTTGCATGCCGCACAACTGCAGGGGTTTCTCGAGGCCGCCAACGCGGTTCCCGACGATTACCTGACCCGCGACGACTATCGGAATAGGCTCGCGGCACGTGACTCGCTGGGGCAGGCGCTCCTCAAGGTGATGGACGACAACAGGCTCGACGTGGTCGTGTATCCGACGGCGCGCCGCATCGCGCCGGTTGTGGGTGGCAATCAGATCGGCAGTAACGCCGGCCTCTCTGCTCAAACGGGCTTCCCGGCCATTTCGGTGCCAGCGGGTTTTACACCCGGCGGATTTCCTGTCGGCATCGAGATGCTCGCCCGGCGATTCGCCGAACCGACGCTGATTGGCCTGGCCTACAGCTACGAGCAGGCGACGAAGCATCGGCGCCCACCGGCGAGCACGCCGCGGACCGGCGGGGCGAGAGTCGATCGTGCTGTGAGCCACATACCCTACGGCTCCCGAACTGGAAGCCTGCGTGCTGAGGTGACCGCGACTGGCGCCCAGTCGATCCCGCCATCGAGCGTCACGCTTCGTGCGACGGCACGCTTCAGTTTCAACGAGCGGACGCGGGAATTTGCCTACGAGGTGGTCGTTTCCGGAGCCTCATCGGATCGCGCAGGCGGCGTCTATCTTCATCGCCGGGCCAATCGGCCGAATGGTGGAGTCGCCTATGTCCTGGCAAAGGCCGGCTATCGGTCGCCAATCTCGGGCAGCGTGACGCTGGTCGAGACGGAAGCCGCGGACCTCAAGGCCGGCAAGTTCTATCTCTCGGTCATCAGCCGGAAGAATCCGCTTCTGCGCGCGCGCGCGGACATCGTCCTGACGTAGACTCTATTCCCATCTTACTGAGGCGCATCCCATGACCGTATTGCGAGTCTGCTACAAGCCCGGCCGGTTCGACGAGGCGTACTACAAGGCGACGCATCTTCCGCTCGTCAGCAAAGTCGTGGGCCCACACGGGCTGAAGCGGATCGAAATGGTGAGGGTGACGATGACGCCGGACGGGTCGAAGCCCCTCTATCAGATCATGTTCTCGGCGTTCTTCGAATCAGCGGCGGGACTGCAGAACGCGTTGAAGGATCCGAAACTGGGCCCGGTGCTGGACGATATCAAGAACTTCCACGACGGCGCGCCGGACATCTTCATCGGCGACGTCGTCGATCTCTAGACCCGGTCGCGTGCAGGCCTTCGGGCCCGTCGGCGATGGCGGCCCTGAAGGGCCGCCCTACTTATCGGCCGCGCGGGCGCCGGTCAGGATGTTCTTCAGGCCGTAGTTCCCCTCGTGGCACGCGTATTCGAACAGCTTCTCGCCGCGCGTGGCCTGTTTCAGGATCATCGCGAACGTCCACGGCTTCGTCCACGTGTGCGGATCGTCAAAGGTGACGCGCCACTCGACGACGTTCGGGGCGATGGGGGTGAACCGTTCGGTCATCTTCAGATGCTCGCTGGCGCCGCGGAAGGCGCTGCGCGCGGTGAAGTTTGTCGTCTCGACGACCAGCGTGCTGCCGTCGTACCAGCCGCGCGCATCGCCGAGGTCGAGGTGCAGGCCCTCGCTCAAGTGCGGCCGGCGCTGGCCGCCGCGATCGATCGGCACCACCCGGTGCTCGTGGATCATCTCGTAGCGCAGCGACACCGACTCCTGGCCCTGGATGATTTCGTAGAAGCTGCCGTACCCCGCGGGCATCATCGAGGCGGGGATGCCGCGCGTGACGCAGCGATCGTAGAGGCCGAGGTCCTCGTAGCTGTCGAACGGTCCCACCGGGTTGATGTTGCTGCTGACCCCGCGGCCCAGCCCGGACGGCCGCTGCAGCGCCCGCTGTCGTGCTTCGTCGGTCAGCGGCGGCACCGTGCCGTCGGGCGGATCGACGACGAGCCACGGCGTGCTGTTCCGGCGATCGAAGGAATCGAAGATCAGGTGCGTCGGCGGGCGCAGACCGCCGGCGAACTCCGTGCCCGCGACGCCGGCGTTGAACTGCTCGGTGCGCCGCTTGTTGGCCTCGGCGAGCTCCGCCGGCGTGATGTCCTCGATCCGCCGTCCGGAAAATTCCACCGGCCGCTCGAACGGCACCCCCGTCTCGTCGTCGTTGCTGTAGACGCCGGCGAGCTGCGGATCGCCCCACGGGGTCCGCGGGGGAGCGTAGGCGCGGGTGGACTTCTCGCCGGGCCTGGCGGGCTGCTGCGCGATCATTCGCGCGGCCGCGCCGGCCATCAGTGCCGCAACAGTCAGCCCCGTGATCATCCGTGTGCGCATTGCGGGTCCTCCGGAAGCCATGGACCGAATTCTAGGCTGTCGCAGGGCGTCTTGCATCGATTGAAATCACATAATATATGAAATACAATCAACCGATGGGAAAACTGACTGCCTCGATCCGGGTGGCAGACGAGGTCTGGATTGGCACCGCCCTGCTGCACCGCGAGCACCCTGACCAACCGGACTTTCGTCTGAAGGACATCGAGGCGCGTGTGTTGCGGGAGGGGATGACCGACGAGCGGCCGGGCATCCAGCCCCATCTGTCCGTGCACTGCGTCGCGAATCGTCCGCCGAAAGGGGGACGGTATCGGATGTTGTTCGAGACGGCGCCTTCCCGGCGGAGGTTGTTTCGACCGGGCGATCCCTTTCATCCTGCCCGGGAGGCAGGCAAGATCGTGCCCGACCGCGAGGAAATCCCGGACAAGTATCGCCCGCTGCTCGATTGGTACGAGCGCGTGTGGGCGCCCGCGCCCTCTTCCGATCCGCTCCTGGCCCTGGCGAGTCGGCATCGCGCCCTCTGGAGGAACGTCCACGCCGACGACTACGTGAGACGGCTGCGCGAGGGGTTTGAGTGACCCGCGTGTTCTGGGACACGAACCTGTTCGTCTACCTGCTCGAGGGAGGCGAGTTTGCCGCGCGCGTGAAGCAGGTGCGGGTGAGGATGCTGGAGCGGGGCGACCAGTTGCTGACATCGGCCCTGACGCTCGGGGAATTGCTGGTCAAACCGCTCGAGAAAGGCGACGCGGCCCTGCGGGATCATGAAGCCGCGATTCGTCAAGTTGCCACAATCCTGCCGTTCGATGCGGAGTGCGCGGCCCGCTACGCCGCGATTCGCGCCGACCGCTCGATTAAGGCACCAGACGCGATTCAGCTCGCCTGCGCGGCCGCGGCGGAGGTCGATTTGTTCATCACAAATGACGACCGGCTTTCTCGGAAGCACGTCCCGGATGTGAAGTTCATCACGTCGCTTGAGCGCGCCTACCTCTAGTCCCCAACCTCCAACCCCTAACCCTAACCTCTAACCCCTAACCTCTCACCCCTGTCCTCTAGAACTTCGCCACCAGCGCGACCGCGGTGATCGTGTCCGTCGTCTGAAAGGAAGGCACTGGCGCGTGGACGTAGCGGACGGTATTCGAGAATTTCAGCGACAGGACGTTGTTGATCTTCGAGTTCACCGCGGCGATGTTGCCGAACCGCCAGTCGTCGCCGTTCGACAGCGCCACGCTGAACCGCGCATCGTCGCTGATGTTGACGGAGTCCGAGAGCTTCAGCTTGTAGAGCGCGCCGGCCGCCATGATCGGATCGGACAGGTCGGGCGGGGTGACGCGCGACTCGTGTGCGTAGCCGACGCTGCCGTCCACGGTCAGCGAATGCGGCGCCGCGTTGACCAGCACGTACGAGACGCCGCCCTCGATGATGTTGCGCGCGTCGATGCCGGCGAAGCGGTCGTGCAGGAACCCGTACCGCCCGAACGCGGAGAGCCGCGGGCTCAGGGTGCGGGCTGCCTTGAAGACGAGGTCGAACGATTCGGCTTTGAGCTCGTTCTCGGACTCGTTGCGCACGTACGCGGCCTTCGTCGTCACGATCCATTGATCGGGGCGAACGATATATTCGCCGCCCAGTCCAATGGACGTTGTCGGTGAATTACCGCTGGTGCCGACGTACGCGAACTCGGCCGTTCCCTCGCGAGCCGGCGGAGGTGGCGGCGGAGCGGGCGCCTGTGCGAGAACAGCAACGGGAGCCAGGGTCAGGGCACACGCAATGGCTGAGCAGATCTGACGTGAACGACGCATCAATTTCAAACGATAACACGAGTGGTTGACTCGCGCCGTATGCGAGCGTAGTTTGGAAATGGAGGCGTTGATGACGCGCATCACGGCTGCTCTTTTCATTGCTCTCGTGTGCCTCAGCGATCAAGCCGTGCGCAGCCAGACGCCTGGCGACGTTCGCGCCCAGACGCTCGGCGACGTTCGCAAGTTGTACGACGCGGGCCAGTATCAGCAGGTTCTCGCCGCCGCGAGCCCCGATGCGGACCCGCGCGTCACGTACCTGCAGGCGCAGAGTCACCAGAAGCTGTCACAGGGCAATGAGGCCCTTCAGGCGTACACGCAGCTTGCCGGCCGGCCGGAATCGGACGCGTGGCGCCATATTGGTCGATCGGCGCTCGCGTTGCTGGCGCTCGACCCGGCCGGTTCGCTCGAGTCGTCCAATCAGGCGGTTGCGACCGATGCGATGCTGCCGGAAGCACACTACCAGCAGGGACTCGCGCTGAGCGCCACCCAGGATTTCACCGCTGCCGCGGCCGCGTTCCAGAGAGCCTCCGATCTCGATCCGGCCTGGGCGTACCCGCACTACTACGCCGGGCTCGCCTACTCCAAGGTGAAGCGGATCGATCTGACGGCGCAGCACTTCCAGACGTTTCTCCGCCTCGCACCGCAGGCGCCCGAGCGGCCCGAGGTGCAGTCGATCATGAGAACGCTCAACCGCCGCTAGCCTCGCGGAATCTTGCGCGGCCCGCGCGACATTTCCCCCAGTCCTCACGTCATTCTGCGGCCTCGCGGGCGTCCGGCGCCCGGCACAGGCTGTGCTTTCGCGTGTGAGTATGGCCCCCTGGCTTGCGGTCATACCGGCGCTCTTTCTCGTTTACTGGTTCCCCGTGCGCCGGGGGTTCACGCGATGGGGCACGACCGCCGCCGATCTTGCGCGCGCGATGCCGGGCGATGCCGGTGTCGTGAATGCCACCTATCAAGCGACGCTGGCGGTCACCGTCGCGGCTCGCCCCGAGCACATCTGGCCCTGGCTGGCTCAGATGGGCTACCAGCGAGGCGGCCTCTACAGCTACGACTGGCTCGATCGGCTCTTCGGGTACCTCGATCGGCCGAGCGCCACGCGAATCCTGCCTGAGTTCCAGCATCTGAACGTCGGTGACGAGATTCCCATTGGCCGCGCGGGCGGCTTCCCGATTCGGGCAGTCGAGCCGAATCACGCGCTGGTTCTGGGCGGGGAAGGCGACGGCTTCGCCTGGGTCTGGCAGTTCGGGATCGATCCGATCGATGCTGAACGCACGCGGCTCGTGTCCCGCAACAGCGTTCGCACACCGAGCACGGCTGCCTCGTGGCTGTTCATGCGCATTATGGAACCAGCCGCGTTTCTCATGACCAGGCGGATGCTGCTCGGGCTGAAGGAGCGGGCCGAGGCGCTCGCGACAACGGAGCGCGAGCGGTCGCCGCACGCCGCGTGAGCCGCCGCGCGCCCGCGGCGCCGGAAGTGGCGACGGCCACCGAGGCGCAGGTCGCCGGGCGGGAACCGGCGCCCGTGGCCGTGTCTCGGGAAGAGCGCGACGAGCTGGCGCGCTTGTACCGTCCGGGCGGTTACGCGCCGCTCTGGGCGGGCGGCGCGGGGGAGCGCAGTGCTGGCGATGTCCTCGCGCTGCTCGGCGCGGCGGCAGACGAAGGTCTGGATCCGGCTGACTACGACGTCGAGCGGTTTCGCAGCAGCCGGGACGTTGCCAGTGCCGACGTCGCGCTGAGCGCGGCTGCACTCCGCTATCTTCACGACCTTCACAACGGGCGCATCGAGCCTCGGGCGATCGGATTCCGGCTGCGTGCGCCCGTCGATCGGCACGATTTCGCGGCGATCCTCCTGACCGCGATTGGTGAACAGCAGATCACCGAAACTGCAGCGCGCCTCAGTACAAGTGATCCTCTTCTACACGACGGCCGTGGCATTGCCCGAGGACGGGACCATCCGGTTTGCGGCCGACATCTACCATCACGACGCCAGCTCGATCGCGCCCTCATGACGGTTAGACGCTCAAGACGGGACAAGGCGAGCGCTCGATGATCCCGAACGCGTGGGTGCGGAGCCGGCCGAACGGCTCGGCCATCGATCCGCGCCCGATGATCAGCAGGTCGGCCGCTTCGTGGCGCGCCTCCGCGGTCAGCGCGTCGACGACCTCGCCGACCGCCACGACCAGGGGCGCCTCGACCCCGGCTGACCGCTGCAGAGCCGCGACACGCTCCCTGGCCGCTTCGCGGAACTGCTCCTGCAGCGCCCGCTCGCGCGCCAGCGACGGCCAGTCGGTTACCGACGCGACGACGTGCATCACCGTCAGCGAGGCGCCGATCTGCCGGCAGAATTCCGCGACCTGTTCGAGGAGCGCCGGCGTCTTGGGTGTCGCGTCAACGGCGCAGAGCACCTTCCTGGGAAGCGCCGGCGAGTGCTGCACCTCGGCGTGGGCTGCCGTCCAGACAGGGCACGCCGCGTCGTGCAGCACCTTGGACGTGACCGAACCCATGAGCAGGGTCCGGAACGGGCCGAGACCGTGCGTCGGCATCATGATCAGATCGACGCCATGTGTGCCCGCGAATGTCCCGATTCTGAGTGCCGGATCTCCAGAGTCCGCAACACGATCGAGCGTCACGCCGGAGAGCTCAGTGATGAGAGACCGATCGAGGTGGGCCTGCAGCGTCTGTCTCGCGTCGTTCGAGCCATCGCCGACAAGAGGTCGCATTCCGTCGGGAGGCAGCTCCCATGTCGGCGGCACAACGCTGAACACGGTGACCTTTGCACCAAGTGCCTGTGCCATCGACCGCACGTACGGCACCACTTCGCGGCTCTGGGCGGAGAAATCGAATGGAAACAGGATGTGTCGAATCGCAGTCATGCCTCTTGTCCCTGCAAAAGCATGTCCCGGAGGGCTCGTGCGGCCGGCGGATTGCACTAGGCTGGTGACGTGCGGACGCAGATGTCGCTCCTGGTGCCGGGCTTCCGTCGGTTGCCCCGCCGCGCGGTGCTCCATGCCGCGCTGCTTGCGATGGTCGCGGCGTGTGCGCCCGCAGCCGCGCAGCCCCGGGCGCCCGATGTCGGCGCGCTGCTCGCGCGCCTGGACGATTTGTACCGCTCGAAGAGCAGCATCGCCCGCGTCGAAATCAACGTGACGACGCCGCGATCGACCCGTTCGCTCCGGATGAAGGCATGGACGCGCGGAGAGGATGAGGCGCTCTTCGTCATCGAGGCGCCCCCGCGCGACGAGGGCACGGCCACGCTGCGCGTCGGATCCGAATCTCTGGAACTACCTGCCGCGGATCGCCCGAACGATCCGCGTGCCGCCGTCGATGATGCTGGGATCGTGGATGGGAACCGACTTCACCAACGACGACCTCGTGAAGGAATCGTCGCTGCTCGAGGACTTCGACGCTCGCATCGATCGGCGCTCGGAGTCCCCTCCCGGCTGGTGGATTGCGCTCTCGGTCAAGCCCGACGTGGTCGGGCGCTGGGCACGCATCGACATCCTCGTGACCGACGACGGGCTGCCCGTCGAGGAGCATCACTTCGATCGGAAGGGACGCCTCGCCAGGACGATGCGCTTCGACGAGATCAAGATGCTCGGCGGCCGCCGTCTGCCGACGCGCATCGTGCTGACGCCGACGGACATCGAAGGGCAGCGCACCGAGATGCGCTATCTCGACATCCAGTTCGACGTGCCGATTCCGGACGACACGTTCAGCCTGTCGCGGCTGGAACGGAGCCGGTGAACCATGCCGGCCTTCACGATGTCGCGCATCGCCTGGCGCAACCTGTGGCGCAACCAGCGCCGCACGGCCCTGGCGCTGGCGGCCATCGGTCTGTCGGTCGCGCTGGTGCTCATCTACGACGGCCTGCTGCGCTGGGAGAGCGACTGGCTGATGGAGACCGATCACCGGGCCGATGCTCGGCCACGTCCAGGTGCACGCGCCTGAATGGCGCCGCACGCGTGACATGGACAAGACGCTCCGGCACGTGGCCGACACCGCGGAGGTCCTGCGGCGCGACGGCGGGATTGCGGGTGCGAGCCCGCGGATCTACGCGCCGGCGCTCGCCGCGGTCGGGGAGGAGGGCTTCGCCGTCGTGGTCATGGGTGTCGATCCGGTCGCCGAATCCGCGCCGTCACGGCTTCTCGCCAAGGTCGACACTTCGTCATTGGGTGGTTCCCGCGTCGTGATGGGGCGCCTGCTGGCCGAGCAGATGGGGGTGCGGCCGGGCGCCGAAATCGCGCTCGTCGGCCAGGGCGTGGACGGCTCGCTGGCCAACGATCTCTACACGGTCGCCGCGCTCGTCGAGACGCCGGTCGATCTGGTGAACCGTCAGGCGGTCGTGATGACGCTCGGGGAGGCGCAGGAGCTGTTCGTGATGCCCGACGAGGCGCACGAGATCGTCGTCTACGCCCGCGATCCGGCGCAGGCGGCCGCCATCGCCGGCGCGGCTGGAACGGGTCCCGCGACATCGGCGGCGCGGAAGTGCTCGACTGGAAGACGCTCGCGCCGTCGATGGTGGACCTGATCGGGCTCGTCGAGATTGCGTGGGTCTTCGTGCTCGTGCTGGTGCTGATTGCCGCCGCCGCCGGCGTGGCGAACACGATGCTGATGGCGACCTTCGAGCGGACGCATGAATTCGGGATGCTGCTCGCGCTCGGTACGTCGCCGGCCGCGGATTGTCGGCATGATCCTGCTCGAATCGCTCGCGCTCGGCCCTCACCGGCGCGTCCTTGGCTCGGCGCTTGGCGGTGCGCTCGTCGGCGTGGGCGCACCACACGGGCATCGATTACGCGGCGCTGACCGGCGGCGGCCCGAGCCAGTTGTCGGCGTTCGGTATGAACTGGTCGCTGACGATCTATCCGCGCCTGGCGTGGATCGACGTCGCACGCGTGGTGGTCGCGGTCGTCGTCACCTCGGTTCTGGCGTCGGCCTGGCCGGCTGCCCGCGCCGCCCGGCTGCAGCCGGTCCGTGCGCTTCGTGAGTGAGACGATATGGCCTGGATGTCCACCCGGTACGCGGCGCGCAGCGTCAGCCGGAATCTTCGTCGAACCGTGCTGTCGATCGTCGGCATCGCGATCGGCTGTGTGCTCGCGTTGTTCATGGAGAGCCTGAACCGTGGCCGGGCGGAGCTGTTCGCGCGCATGGGGGCGACGAGCGGCGTCGGTCACCTGCGGGTCGTGCCGCCCGCGTGGCGCGTTCGCCGCGATCACGCGCCTGCGCCTGGCCGACTGGAAAGGCGACCTGGCCGCGGCCCGGTCCCTCCCCGGAGTCGTCGTCGCCACGGCGCGAACACGCGCGCAGGTGCTGCTGGCCGTCGGCACGCATGTCGTTCCGGTCGAAATGATCGGCGTCGAGCCGGATATGGAGCCCCGCACGTTCCGGTACGTGCAGCACGTCAGCGAAGGACGCTACCTGCAGACCGGGCGAGTCCGGCACGCTCGTCGTCGGAAAGACGATCGCCGACCGCCTGTCCGCCGGTGTCGATGACGACGTCGTGGCGACCACGGTCGGGCCGGGCGGCGACATCGAGAGCGCGCTGCTCCGGATCGTCGGCGTCGTGTCCACCGGCAGCGAGGACGTCGACGCGAGTGTCTGCCAGGTCCCGCTCGGCGACCTGGAGCGCCTGACGGGGCTGCCCGGCGCGGCCGAGGTGAGCATCGTGCTCGACGACTACCGGCGCGCCGGCGCGGTTCGGGCACAGCTGACGCCGCTCGTGGCTCGCGGAGACGACGTGCTGACGATGACGGAGCTGGCGCCGGAAATCGAGGGCCATCTTCAGCAGGACGCCGCCTCGACGCGGTTCGTCAGCGCCATCATCCTGCTCATCGTGCTGCTGGGGGTGGCCAGCGCGCAGCTGGCCGCCGTGCTCGAGCGGCAGAAGGAGTTCGCGGTGCTGTCGGCGCTCGGCATGAGCGGCGCGCGCATGGTCCGGCTGGTCATTCAGGAGGCGTTGATGCTCGGTGTCGCGGGCGCGTTGCTGGCGTTGATGGTCGGCCTGCCGCTGGTCTGGAGGCTCGCGCGTGTCGGCCTGGACTTTCGCCGCTATCTTGGCGGCGCCTATTCGTTTCAGGGCGTCCTGTTCGACCCGGTGATCTACGGCGATTTCGGCCTGTGGATCGTTCCGTACGTCTTCATCGTCGCGATCGGCGCGACCGTGCTCGCGTCGCTCTATCCGGCGTGGTACGCCTTGCGGACCGATCCGGCGGTCGCGCTGCGGGTGGCGCAATGACGCAGGCCATCGTGATCGCGCGCGGCCTGACCAAGACATTCACGCTCGGGAAGCAGGAGGTGCGGGCGCTGCGCGGCGTGGACCTGGACATCCGGGAGGGCGAGTTCCTCGCGCTCGTCGGTCCCTCGGGCAGCGGCAAGACCACGCTGCTCAACCTCGTCGGCGCGCTCGACGTGCCGACGGCGGGGGAGTTGACGGTGCTGGGACAGAGTGTCGCGTCGCTCTCCAAACACGCCCGCGCGAGGCTGCGCCTGATGTCGCTGGGTTTCGTGTTCCAGGCGTACAACCTGGTTCCCGTGCTGACGGCCCTCGAAAACGTCGAGTTCGTGCTCGAACTGCAGGGCGTCACCTCGGGACGGCAGGCCCGGGCCCGTGAAGTGCTGAGCGAACTGGGGCTCGGCGATCTGGCCGACCGGCGGATCAGCGAGCTCTCCGGAGGCCAGCAGCAGCGCGTGGCGGTCGCGCGAGCTGTGGCGGCACGGCCGAAGCTCGTGCTGGCCGACGAGCCCACGGCCAACCTCGACGGCGTCAACGCCGAGACGCTGATGCATCTGATGCGCGACCTCCGCGACCGGCACGGGATGACGTTCATCTTTTCCACGCACGATCCGCGCGTCGTGGCGCACGCGCTGCGCGTGGTGACGCTCGTCGACGGGAAGGTCGCGAGCGACGAAGCCAGGCCTGGCGAGGCCCCACACGCCATTCTTCCGCGGGGCGACGGACGTGGGACCGGAACTTCGATGTGACCTCTCGGACCTCTCGGACCCCTTGGACCTCTTGGACCTTGTTCTTTTTGTTGGCGGGCGCGGGCCAATCCTTGGCGCAGACGCCGCAACCGGACAATCCGGCGGTGTTCACGCTTCGCTCTTCGGTGAAGGGCAGCGCGCTGTGGTCGCTGGCACCTGACGATCCGGCACTCTATCCCGATCGCGAGACGACGACGGGTTTCTGGCGGTTCCGGCTCGAGCCGACCGTGCACCTGGAAGGGGGATCGAGCGTCGAGGTCGCGGTCGAACAGCGGTGGCGCGCGTTTTCGTCGGTGCGCGGGGCCCTGGGCGGGGGCGTGCTGCCGAGCGAGGCGCCGGCGCCGTACCGGATTCGACAGCTCGACTGGCAGATCGCCTCGTCGGATCATGCCGAGTGGCGCGCCGAGATCGATCGAGCTGCCCTTCACGCGCGGGCGGGCACGGCGAACCTGACCATCGGCCGGCAGGCGATTGGCTGGGGCCGCGGCGTCCTGTTCGGCGCGGTCGACCTGTTTTCGCCGTTCACGCCGCTCGAGGCCGACCGCGAATGGCGGCGGGGCGTGGACGCGGTTCGCGCGGACGTGAAGCTCGCCGACCGCAACTCCATCGACGCGGTCGCGGCATTTGGCCCCAGCCTCGACGAGTCGGCGTTCGCGGCGCGTTTCCGCGGCTACGCCGGGAAGGCCGATGTCGAGCTCGTGGGCGGCTGGCGGGCGCGCGACGTGTTCGGCGGCGTCACGACATCGTCGGCCGTGGGCGATGCGGAAATACACGGAGAGTTGGCGGTCTTCCGCACGCCGGCCGTCGCCGGATCGTCCGCGTTCGCGGAGGAGCGTTCGATCGTCAAAGCCGTGGCCGGTTCGTCCTACCGGTTTCCCGTCGGCAACGGCCTCATCGTGTTCGGCGAGTATCACTACTCGGGATTCGGCGCCGCGTCGCCGCAGGAGATTCTGCCGTTGCTGTCAGACCCCGGATTCCAGGAGCGGTACCTGCGCGGCGACACCCAGATTCTGACCAGGCACGCCGTTGCCGTGCTGGCCACCTACGAGTACTCGCCGGAGCTCACGTTTGCCGGCCAGTGGATTCAGAACCCGGCCGACGGATCGGGCATCCTCGTGCCGTCCCTCACGTGGACGTTCAGCGACAGATGGTCGGCGCTGTTCAGCGGCTATCTGCCGTTCGGCCACGAACCCGTCGGGCTCACGTTGAACAGTCAGTACGGCGCCACGCCGCAGGGTGTGTTCGCGCAGGTCCGTGCGTACTGGTGAGGAAAATCCCGCGCCGGAATTCCAGCACCGCGCCGTTCGACCAGTGATCACGCGGCACCTCGAAAGGTACGCCCGTTGCTTCACTCCCGGGTGGAGGTGCCCCATGAACATCGTCAGATGGGATCCGTTCCGTGAGCTCGAGGGAATCCAGACACGCCTGAACCGTGTGTTCGGCGATCGTCCATTCCGCGGCTTCGAAGGCGACGAGGTGTCGTTTGCGGAGTGGGCGCCGGCGGTTGATATCCAGGAGACCGACAAGGAGTTCATCGTCAAAGCCGATCTTCCGGAGGTCAAGAAGGAGGACGTGAAGGTGGAGTTCGAAGACGGCGTGCTCACCGTCGAAGGCGAGCGCAAGATGGAAAAGGAGGAGAAGGACAAGAAGTTCCACAAGATCGAACGCGGGTACGGCAAGTTCGTCAGGCGGTTCGCGCTGCCGACCGATGTCGACGGTACGAAAGTGTCGGCGGAGTTCAAGGAGGGAGTACTGAACGTGCACATGCCGAAATCGTCGAACGGCAAGCCCAAAGCGGTTTCGGTGAAGGTCGCCTAGAACATCTGCCCGATCGAGAAGAACCACCGGGGCCGACGCGGGGCGACCGAAGCGTCGAGCGGGATGCCCATATCGACGCGTAACAGCACCACGGGCGTCTGCACGCGAAACCCGATGCCGGTCCCGGCCGACAGATCTCTGAACGACATCTGGCCGACGGTTTCGAATGCCCGGCCGGCGTCGATGAAGCCCACACCGCGGACGTAGGGGAACAGCGGGAAGCGGATCTCCTGGTTCAGCACGATGAGCGCGTTGCCGCCAACGATGTCTCCGAGGAAGTTGGCCGGGCTGAGCGCTTCTTCAGCGTAACCGCGCACGCTGCTACCGCCGCCGGCGAAGAAGCGATCGGTCGACAGCACGTCTTGATCGAAGCCCGTCGCCAGTCCGACCCGTCCCCAGGACGCCAGCACGATCTTGCCCCGCCGATAGTAGTAGCGCTGCTCGGCCGAGAAACGAGCCAGGCGGGTGTCGGGCGACAGCCAGTCGGGCGAGTACTCGACGTTGGACGCGTGGAACCAGCCACCGGTCGCGTCGAAATAGTCGTTGCGCCTGTCCAGGATGACACTCGAGGTCAGGCTGGCTTTGGTCGCGGTGATGTCGAACGCGGGCGTGGTCGGATCGGTATGATGCAGCTCGCGCGTGTGGTTCTGCTCGAGCGCGTAGCCGTACTGCACTTCCAGCTTCCGCCTCAGCCGGATGCGCTGTTCAAACGTGAACTGTGTCACATCGGCGCTCGACGCCGGGTGGATCCCGGTCGCCGTGGTGCCGATGCCTTCGTTGGATCGCTCGAGCCACACGTTCGAGACGATCCGCCGGCCGAAGAACGTCGGCATCGTGAGGTAGGTGCGTGCAGCGCGGAAGTCGCGGGTGTAGCGGGCGGCGACCCCCGCCGTCACCGCCCGCCCGAACAGGTTGCGAGCCGCGAAGTCGGTGGTTGCGCCCAGGCTGAACGCGCGGCCGCCTTCCTGAAACGTCGGTAGGATCTCGCTCGGGTCCTCGCCGCCGGACTGGGCGGTGTCGTTGATCTCGAGGCCGTAGCGGAAACGGAACCGCGGCCACTCCTGAACCGTCACGAGCGCGCGCACGGGCTCGACCGGCGCCGCGTCCGGAGCCGGCGGTTCAGCGGGCGCGTCCGCGATCGGTTCGCGCTCCATGTCCACCGATCGGAACGCGCCGGTTTCGTACAGACGCCTGCGCGACTCGTTCCAGACCGCGAGGTTGACGGGCTCGCCGAGGTCGAGCCGCAACGCGCGGCTGACGAGCGACGGCCGCGTGTGCTCCACGCCCATCGTCACGACGTCGCGCAGCCGCTGCTGCCGTCCCTCGTCGACGCGCACGGAGATGTCGGCGGTGGTCGTGTCGGGCGACGTCTGACCCTCCAAGGTGAGGGCGACGCTGTTGAAACCCTGGCTGCGGTAGGTCTGGTCGAGAGCGATGCGCGCCTGTTCCATCTTGTACTCGGTGATGATCTCTCCGCGCGACAGCCCGGCGCCGGCGAGCACGGTGGCCGGCGACACCGCGTGCGCGCCGTCCACGCGGATGTCGCGAATGCGGAACGGCTCGCCTTCCTCGATTTGAATCGGGCGGACAACCGTGCCGCCTTCCCTGAGAATCGGATCGAGGCGAACGACGGCGTTGAGGTAGCCGTTGGCGCGGTAGAACGCGACCAGCGCGTTGCGCGCGGAGTCCGGGTCAATCCAGACGGCTCGACGCAAACGTGGTTCGGCCAGGACGGCCTGCAGGCGCTTCGCGGGCTCCCCGTGGTTGCCCGTGAACCGGACGTCACGGCTGGACGCATGGGTGCCTGTCTCGATGAGCAGCGTCAGCTGTTTCTCGTCGGGCGAGTTGCGGATCCGCGTGGTGATCGACGCCTGCACGTAGCCCTCGTCCGCGAGCGCGTCCCGCGCGATTCGCACGGCCTCCTCGGCAAGCAGGTCGTCCACCACCGTGCCCGTCCACGCGCTCCGGATGTCGCGAAGCGCTGACGACGACAGCATGAAGCCCTGCACCTGCACCGTGGTCCGGGGCCCGGGACGGATGTCGTAGGTCAGGCTGACACTGGTCGCGTCGATGGGATCCACGATGCGCCGCGTCACGACCCGCACTTCGAGGCGATCGCGCTCGTGGTAGTAGTCCTCGACCCGCTCGCGGTCGTCCTGCCAGCGGAAGAAGCTGAAGCGGTCGCCTTCGTGGATTTTCAGGCGTGCACGCAGGGCGGCTTCGCTGGCGCCGGCGCCGCTCAGCTGGACGCTGACGACGCGTTCGCCAGGCCGGGGGGCCGGCTTCACCGTGCCGGCCGGCCGGCCGAATGTGAGGTCGTGCCTGAAGTCGTAAATGCGATCGCCGCTGTCCAGGTTCACCACGCGCAGGTTGAGATTCGACTTCGGCGCGTAGCTCAGGATCCAGGTCAGCTCGCCGCTCTGCTGCAGGCTCTGCGAGAACACCACTTCGAATCGCGAGCCGATGTTCCGGCCGATGGTCAACCGTGCGCCCGGGTCGGTTTCCGTGGCCACGAGGCCGGCATCGAACCGCTCATCGGGCGTGTTGTTCTCGATCCGAAGGGTGGACAGGCCGAGAGCCTGCCCGGCGGTGCCGAGGAACTCGCCCGACAGGAGGCCAAGGAGCTGCGCGCCGTTCGACTCGACGCCGGCGGCGGTCGCGTTGCTGGCCGTCTGCCCGGTCAGGAGGAGCGATACCAGATCGCTTTGCGTGTATTCGGCGTTGTCCGAAGTCAGTTTCGGGTCGAGGGTGGCCGGCGTGCCGGCGAGCGTCAGCGTGATCTCGGTGTTCTGTACGCGGGTCACCGCGGTGAGGTTCAGGTCGGGCTCGATCCGGTTCGGGTTGACGAAATCAATCGATCCGCCTTCCTGAAGGCGATAACGGCGCGTGCCGAAGAAGATCGACCCGCCCTCGCCGAGCGTGGTGCGACCGGTGAGCGACGGACGCGCCACCGTGCCGACAAGGCGAAGGTCGGCGCTCGCGGTCAGCTTCCCGTAGTTGTTGTCGACGAGGAGATCGCTCTCCGTGACGATCCGCACGTCGAGGCGCAGGCGATCGAGGACAGACGGAGGAGCCGGAATGGACGTGGTCGATGGCGCCCGTAGCGCCTTGAGCAAACCGGAGGTCAGCGACAACCGCTCCCGGTACGCGCTGCGGATCAGCGTGACCGTGCCGTTGATCACGGGCCGCCCCGGCTGGGCTTCGAGCGCCAGGTTGAGGTTGGCCTCGGCCCGCAGACCCTCGACCGCGAGCGCCGCGCCGTTGGTGACCATCGTGACGCGTCCGCCGAGCGGCGTGAACCAGCGGTGCTGGATAGTGCCCGCGATTTCGGATTCACCGCCGTTCACGTAGGCGAACATCCGCTGAAATGTCACCGTATCGGCGGCCAGCGTGACTGTTCCCGCGATGTCGCTGACGATCAGCCGCGGTTCGGCCACGCGGGCCTCGCCGTTGCTGACCGTGACCCATCCGTCGAGCGTCGGTAGCCGGACGGAGCCTCCGAGGCGAATCTCGGCGTCGGCGCGGCCAAGCATGCGTGTGGACGGCGTCAGGATGTTGAGCACGCGCAGGTCCAGCACAGACGTCGCGGCCAGGTTCAGCGAGGAGTTGGCGCCGAGTGTCGCCCCGCCGCGCACCGTCAGCCGGTTGTCGCCGCCGCCCCATTCCCACGCGTCCACGGTGAGGCGGCCTTCCCGGATCGAGACACGAGTCGTCGTCTGCTGATCCAGGGAGATCCCCCCGAGCGTCAGTACGGCCCGATCGAGTGCGATACTGCCCCGCACCCGTTCCAGCGCCACGCGATCGGCCTCGAGCTGGACCGTGGCGTCGATGCGGCCGCCGAGTTGATCGAGCGTCGCCGGATCGACAAACGGCGCGGCCACCGCCTGCGTCACTGACGCAAGCTGCGCCGACAGCGACGCCAGCCCATCCGCGGGCGTGATCCGGCCGCGCAGGAACTCGGGCAGACGATCGATGAAGACGTTGCTCGGCACCCTCGCGGTGGCCGTGAAGGTGGCGCCCTCGAACGCCGCGGCCGCCCTCTCGACCGTCAGCACGCCGGCGTCGTACTTCCCCCTGATGCCGATGCCGGTGACGCCCCGTTCAGGCGTCAGCGGCACACGGCCATCCGTGACCTGAAACGTGCCGGTGACGGCGGGCCTGGCGATTGAACCGGTGGCGGTAGCGCGAAGCTGGATCGAGCCCGCTGGCGGGGGAAGTGGCGAGGCTCCCTGTGCCCGCGGCATGACAAGGTCTCGCACGAACGCGAAGTCGGCCAGCATGCCGTCCAGCGAAGCGGTGAGCCCGCTTGCAGCCTGATCGCTGATTGAATCGTCCCCGAGAGAACCGTCGATACTGAGCGTGCTCGTTCCCGTCGTCAGGCCGATATTCCCCGCACGCGCCGTGCGTCCGTCGTACTCAATCTGCCCCGGGCGGGCGAGCCGGATCGTCTGCCCGGAGACAATGACGTTGAGGGCGTCAACGGCGACGACCGTCCTGGTGCTGTCCAGGCGGCCGCGCGAGCCGTTCAGCTCGAACCGGACCGACGCCGAACCGCCGATCGGCGTTGCGGCCGTCAGGCCGAGGCGCAGCGCGAGCGCACCGAGATCGCCGGGCGTCCAGTTGCCGCGAAACGCGACGGCTCCCTGCGGTTCCGTTCCGACCGTGCCGTTCGCCTCGAACGACACAGCGGGCGCGTTCACCGAGACGGAGGCCGTGCGTCCCGAAAGCGCAACGTCCGCGGTGACGGTTCCAAGGTCGGCGTCCTTCCAGTGCGCGGCGTCCAGCGACACGCGTCCGCGTCCATCGAGGTTGCTGAACGAACCCTCGCCGTCGAAGCTGCCGCTGAGGCGGCCCGACGCGGGCAGATCGGAATAGGCCAGGCCGATGAGCGGGGTGACCGGGAGATCGCTCGCGGTGACATGGGCCGTGTACCTGTCGCGCGTGAGATCGATGTCGCCGCGCCCGTCCAGCCGGCCGTTTCCGCTCGCGAGCGTCAGCCGATCGATGACGAAGCGCGAACCTTGCAGGTCCGCGCTGAGTTCGACCGCGGCGCGATCGACGTGCTGGCCCGCGACGTCAAGTCCCGAACTCGTGGCCGCGATGGTCGCGCGTGCGTGCGCGAGCGTGCCGGAAAGCGACGCCGACACGCCCAGGCGGCCATCGAGTGGCAGCCGTTCGGGAATCGCGGTCGTCAGGCCGGCGAAGTCGTCGATGGCCACCGACGCGTCGAGCCTGCCTCGCAGCGCGTCCGGCGCGCTCGACCATTCCACCTCGCCCTGCGCGCTCGAGGCCCCGAGCCGGGCGTCGATCTCCTGCACCCGCACGCCGTCGGGCGCAATCGTCGCGTGCGCCCGCACCGTCGCTGTCGGCAGCGATTCGTAGCCGACCGTCGCGAGAAACGGACCGTCGAGCGACGGCGCGTCGACGCGCCCACTCACAGCGAAATCGCCGGCCGCGGTGCCGGTGATGTTCGCGGCTCTGCGGATCACACCTGCCCGGGCGAGAACCGCGACCAGCCGGCCCACGTCGCTGGCGCCAGTGTGGATCGAACCGTCGATCGAGGACGCCGCCAGGCTCGTCGCGTTTACCGAGCCGCTCAGGTCTGCGCTCAAGCGCGCGCCCGCCGTGCCGATGTCGTCAGTCGTCAGTTGCCAGCGCCGACCCTGCAACGCGAACGTGACGGTCCCGTCCACGGGAAGAGACGCGGCGGTGCCGGCAACGCCCGTGACGGCATGTGCGCTGGCCGTCAGCTGCAGCTGCTCGAGCCGCGGCGCCGTCCATCGCGCATCCAGCGTGCCGCTGAGCCGTGCCGCCGGCACGACGTGTCCGGCACCGTTCAGCGCGTTGCGCACGACGGACGCCAGGTCCACGTTCTGCCACTCGGCGCGAACCGCCCCGGGGCCGTCGTCGAGCGACGCTTGTCCGCTTGCGGAGATCGTTCCGCCCGCCAGGCGGGCACCCAGGCTCGTGATCGTGACAGTCGATCCCGTGATGCGCAGGGCCGCGTCGACGTCTGCCGGCGGAACGCCGGCGATCAGGACACGGCGCCCGGTGAGCGCGACCACGGCGTCCGGCCGCGCCAGCGCGCCGACGAGCCGGACGTCGGCGTGCGATGTGCCGCTGATCGCGCGGCCGGCGTCCAGCCACGGCGCCAGCGCGGCCAGATCCGCGTCGGCCACGATGTGCAGGTCGACGCGCGGCGCGCTCGTCAGCGCATCGATCCGTCCGTCAGCGGTCAGTGTTCCTTCGGGCAGGCGAAGCGTGAGCGCGCCGATGCCGAGGCCGCTGCCGTTCCACGAGAGCCGGCCGTCTAGCGTCTGTACCGTCGTGCGGTGATCCATCCATGTGATCAACGCCGGCCTGGTCGTCGCGATTCGGCCGGATGCTTCGCTGCCGTTCGACGTCAGCTCGAACGACACGCCGATGTCGGCGCTCGATTGCGGATCCTGCCAGCGGAACGTGAGGCCGGTCACTCGCGCGTGCTCGATCGCGATGCGCGGCAGAGGGGACGCGTCCGCGGACGGCTTGTCCGGCGAGCCGGGCCAGTTTCCCCCACCCGATCCCGTGCGCGTCATTACGACACGCGGCTCGTCGAGGGCCACGTCTTTCAGAACGATGCGGCCGAACAGGATACCGGGCGTCACCCTGACGCGCACGTCCTTCGCGGCGAAGAACGGTTCGGCGGTCGAGGCAGGCGTCGCGAGCGTGAGGTTGGTGAGATGAAACCTGAGCGTGGCGAGGTTGTAGTCGAGGCCATCGGCGCGGGCGACGATGCCGGATCGTTCCAGCCGCCCAAGAGCCAGCCGGAGCGCGAGCCTGCGGACAGGAGGCAGGTGCAGCGCGCCGTATCCCAGCGCGATCGCGGCCACCAGGGCACCAGCAGCGAACCATGCCCGGGAGAGCGTGGCACGTACGGGGCGAACGAGCGCCATTCCCCACGTACGATATCAGAGCGGCGTACATCGACGCCGTGCGTGAAGGAGGCTGGATGAGCTTGCGGACGCGGGGTGTACGAGTTCGCGCCGGTGGCCGTCAGATGACGGTCAGGGCGTCTCGATGTCGTACACGGTGATGCGCCATGCGTCGGGATCTTTGCGCCAGAGCAGGCGCAGCACGGGCGCCTCACCGCCGGCGGTCTTGAAGCGCACGTTCATGCCGAACGCGTTCCCGTAGACGGGCTGAGGGTCGCCGCTGAAGGCTCCGCCGCCCGCGCGGTACGAGCAGTCAGTCGCGTCGGCGAGTTTGTCGGGCAGGCTGAACAGCGCGAACGTCCGTGAGTAGCGGTGCTCCATCACACGGATTGACTCGTGGAAGGGCTGGACGCCCTCGACGAACTCGTCCACGCTGCGGCGTTTGCCGACCTGCTCGCCGGAGCGTTCGAGCGCGGTGCGGATGTTCCGTCCGGCGTCCTCGGACGAGGTCGCCGCCGGCTGACTCGGGCCGCGCACCAGGTTGTAGCACGCGTACGCCTTCGGCGATACGTATCGGAATGCGGCGTCGTAATCCTTCTTGAGCAGCCAGCTCTCGAGGAATCCGCGCGCTGCGGCGACCAGGGTTTCGTCGGAATTGACCTTCACGGTCTTGACCGATGGCGACGTGTCGGGTTGTGCCGCGTCGTCGCCGGCCGGTTCCGCCTTCCACGAGACGACCTTCCAGTAGCCGTCTTCCCGGGCCCAGAGCAGCGCGATCGAATGCTGCCGGCCGTTCGGTGTGTTGATGTTGAAGATCGCACCCAGGTAGGTGCCGTACTGGCGGCGCGTCTTCTTCGGATCGCCCAGCCTCAGCCGGCTCTCGCAGTTGAACGCGGCCGCGACGTCGTCGGGCACCGAGTAGACGACATACTGCGCGTGGTGAGGCTGGTTGACGACCCGGAGCCCCGCGAGCGTCAGGCGGACGCCCATCGTCAGTCCCTCGAGCGAAGCGTGCTGGCCGATGGCGTCGTAGGCGGCCTTGAGGTTCCTGCCCAGGATGAACGGCGCCATGCCGCGATCGACGCTGAACGGATCGTCGCTGTCCTGAGTGAGGCATGCATAGGAGCGCGGCGAGACGTACCCCATCGCCTCCGGTATGTTGCCCTCGATGAGCCACGCCTTCAGGAAGTCCTCCATCATGGCTTCCATCTTCTGGTCGCCGATGCGCGGCGTGCGCAGGAAGGTTGCCGATCGGTCGTCGGGCGTGCTGTCGAGCGAGGCGTTCACGCCGACGCCGAAGAAGTTGCGCCACCAGTTCTGGAAGCCGTTCCAGCGGCCCGTGTGGCGGTCGTAGTTGTTGCCCGCGCGGACGTCGGAGTTGGACGCCGTCAGATGCCCGTTGAAGAGCGCCGCCGGAAAGCTCGAGGACCGATAGTCCACGTCGACGTCGGCGCGGCGGCCGTCGAGCGCGATCGACATCTGGATCGACGGCGAGCCGCCCTGCTGCCGGTAGTTGAGCGGGTACCCGTGGTGATACACCGAGTTATCGGCCTCGCGCTTGAATTCACGCGAACGGTTGAGCCGATCGAGCGTGTCCGCCTTGAGGAGCGCGTACATGCGGAACTGATGGTCACCAGAGGCGTTTTCGACCTGGCCGCGGAGCGACTCGACGCGGTCGACCAGGTCCAACGCGTCACCGAGGCGCTGCCCTGAGGCATCAGTGAGCGACGTGCGCGTGAGCGCGTACGTGATGGCGTCGAAGGTCGTCTTCGCCGAGAGCACCACGTGCTCATCGTAAAATGGGCCCGGCGCGAGACTCTGGCTCGTGGCCGCATTGAAGCGCACCACCCAGTCGTCAACCAGCCGTTGGCGGCGTGCGTCAAGCGCCGAGTAGGAGCCGCCAAACTGCACCGGCGCTGTCTGGTCCCCAGCGGCCTGCTGCACCGACACGACGACAGACGGCACGGCGATCAGGATAAGGACGAGTATCAGCGCGCCGATCGCGCGCCAGTGGCGGTCAGCAGGGAAGAGCCTCATGAGGTCAACCGGTAGAGTAACAGAACGAGCGAGCGGTGAATCGGCGAAAAGGCGGGCGCGTTTCGTCTGCGTGCTCGTGTGCCTCACCGCGGCCGTCCTGCGTCCCCACGCCGCGCGAGCAGCTGACGCCTTGTCCTCATGGAACGACGGGCCGGCCAAACGATCGATCGTCGCGTTCGTCGAAACGGTGACGAAGGTTGGCGGGCCGTCGTTTGTGCCGCCCGCCGAGCGTATCGCCACGTTCGATAACGACGGGACGCTGTGGGCCGAGCAGCCGATGTACTTCCAGCTGCTGTTCAGCCTCGACCGTGTCAAGGCGCTTGCGCCGCAACACCCGGAGTGGAACGCGAAGGAACCATTCGCGTCCGTGCTGCGTGTCGGGCGGCGGCATCGAGTTCATGCGCCCCTGGGTCGAGAAGACGTACGGCATTCCGCCCGAGCAGGTCGTCGGCAGCTACGGCAGGCTGAAGTGGGAGATGCAGGACCGGAAGCCTGTGCTGCGCAAGCTGCCGGAGATTGGCCTCGTTGACGATGGCCCGGGAAAGCCCGTGGGCATCCAGACGCTCATCGGCCGCCGGCCGATCGCGGCGTTCGGCAACTCGGACGGTGACCTGCAGATGCTGCAGTGGACCGCCGCCGGCAGCGGCGCGCGGCTCTGTCTGTACGTCCATCACACCGATGCGGCGCGCGAGTGGGCGTACGATCGCACGTCGAGCATCGGCCGCCTCGACAAGGGGCTCGACGAAGCGACGGCCAGGGGCTGGACGATCGTCAGCATCAAGGACGACTGGAAGCAGGTCTTCGCCTTGCGGAAGTAGGGCGGGCCTTTGAGGGGCTGATTCCGAAACCATAAGGGGCTATATTAGGCAGCTGACATGTCGATATTCCGGAGGTATCCGATGAGTACGAAGTTCAGGGTCGTTCTGGCTGGTGCCGTCCTGTGCGCCGCTGCAATCGCATCCACCGTCACGCAGGCACAGGCGCCCGCTGCCGGCGGCCTCACGCTGCCCCTGAAGATGACGGCCTGGGCGATCAACATGAGCAACACCGCGACGGGGGCCAACGGCATCGTCGAGATACGCGTCACCAAGTGGTCCACCGCTGAAGAGCGCCAGGGGCTCATCGGCGTCTTCCTGGACAAAGGCCAGGACGGGCTGCTCCGAGCGCTCGAGAAGGTCGACGCGCACGGACGTCTTCGCATGCCGGGCGCGATGGGACCCGGACGCGCCTCCAGCCAGGCGTCGCTCGGCAACGACCTGCGCTACGCGTGGCACACGACGCTGCCCGACGGCGGCGACCGCATCGTCATCGGGACCGACCGGTACATCTCGTTCGCGGAACAAGCCAACCAGCCGCGCACCATCGACTATCCCTTCACGTTCATCCAGATCCATCTCCCGAAGGGCGGCGGCGAGGGCGAAGGCAAGCTCGCGTACGCGACGAAGCTCTCCTTCGACAAGAAGAAGAACGCCGTCGAGATGGAGAACTACGGGACCGAGCCGGTCAGGTTGAACCAGATCAAGATCGTCAAGGATTGAGGCAGACCAGTGTTGAAGACCCTGACGACGGTGCTGATGGCGGCCGCGGTCGGGAGTGTGCTCCTGAACGCGCAGGCGGCGAACACGAAGCCGCGCACGGTGTGGGACGGTGTGTACACGGACGCGCAGGCCGCGCGCGCGACAGCGACCTTTAGCCAGTCGTGCTCCAACTGCCATACGCTGTCGCAGGACGGCGGCAACCGGCCCCTGACGGGCGATGCGTTCTGGAAAGGCTTCACGCAGAAGACCGTCGCGGATCTGCTCACGTTCGTGAAGACCAACATGCCGAACGGCGTCAACGCGGGATCGCTGCCGGCGCCGACGTACAACGATCTGGTCGCGCTGATCCTGAAGTCCAATGGGTTTCCGTCAGGCGGCACGGAGGTGTCGCCTGAGAGCGTGGTCGGCGTGGAGATCATCCCGAAGGATGGTCCTGGTGAATTGCCTGACAAGATACTCGCCCGCGTGGTGGGCTGCCTGTCAAAGAGCGGCGCGGACTGGGTGTTGATCAACGCCACGGCACCCGAGCGCATCGAGCGCACGGGCGCCGGCCCGAACGACGCGACCCGGTCGCTCGGAACCCGGTCCATGACCCTGAAGTTCGTCCTGACGCGGCTGGACCCCTTCGTCGGCCAGCGGATGTCGGTCAGCGGGATGCTGATCGGGGCGGGCGGCGTCGACGGCATCAACGTGACCACCGTGGCCAAGGTGGCCGAAGCTTGTCCCTGAGCAGCGCAGGCCTTCAGGCCTGCCCGTTCAACGGCGGACCTAAAGGTCTGCACTACTTCTAGTTACAGGCAAAACTGCCCGTTTTTGCCAAGTCACCGGGCGCCATAATTTTGACGATTCTTGGCTGCCCAGGTGGCCCTTCCAAGGTGTAATATCAGCCGTATCGCGACCCCGGTCGCGGCCGGTTGAGGTATGCCCGGCAAGAGACCTTATATAGAGGTGGGGATTCACATGCGCACCCGACGCCTTTCCGCCTGGATCGTGACCTCATTGCTGTCCCTCGTGATCATTTTCCCGGGCGTGCTCGGGCACGCGGCGGCCACCGATCCGTCGCTTGTGAACGCGGCCAGGAATGACGATCTGACGGCCGTCCGCGCGCAGATCGCGAAGCGCGCGAACGTCAACGAGCCGGCGCGCGACGGTTCGACGGCGCTGCTCTGGGCCGTGTACAACGGCAACCAGGACATGACGCGCGCGCTCGTCGCGGCGGGCGCGCCGGTCAACGCGCCGAACCACTACGGGATCACGCCGCTCCTGCAGGCGAGCCGCACCGGCGACGCCGCGCTCATCGGAATTCTGTTGAAGGCGGGCGCCGACGTGGCGGCCGCGCATCCCGACGGCGAGACGGCGCTGATGGCCGCCTCGCGCACGGGTCACATGGACGCGGTGAAGCTGCTCCTCGAGGCGGGCGCCAACGCGAACACCGCTGACGCGTACCAGCAGGAAACGCCGCTCATGTGGGCGGCGGCCGAAGGCCACGCCGAGGTGGTGAAGACGCTGCTCACGGCGGGCGCCGACGCCAACCGCAAGGCGCACGTCACCGGCATTGACGAGCGCAAGCACGGGGACCACCCGACCGGCGGGTTCACCGCGCTGATGTTTGCCGCGCGCAACGGCCACGAGGACGCCGTGACGGCGCTCCTCAAGGGCGGCGCCGACCCCAAGGCCACCAACGGCGACGGCCTCTCCGCGACGATGGTCGCGATCGTGAACGATCGGTTCGATCTCGCGGCGAAGATGATCGAGCTCGGCGCCGATGCGAACGACGGATCGCTCTACTTCGCGGTCGACATGCACGACGCGACGACCGACATGCGCGCGCACGACGGATCGCGGCTGCGTGCCGAGCACCCGAACAAGCTGACGTCGTACGATCTCGTCAAGCTGCTGCTCGACAAGGGCGCGGACCCGAACAAGCCGTTCCAGGGGCAGGTGCATTCGACGTCGCTCTGCTGCGACCCTGAAGTGAACAGCTCGCCGTTCTACCGCGCCGCGATCGCATCGGACGTGGACCTGCTCAAGCTGATGCTCGCGAAGGGCGCCAAGGTCGAGTGGAGCCCCGCCGAGGTGAAGAAGGAAGGCGGCAAAGCCGCCGGGCGCGGGGCGAACGCCAACGTCGGCAAGACGCCGCTCATGATGACGATGACCGGCGGCCGCGGCGCGTCGTTTGCCGCCGGCCCCGGGTTCGACCGGATCGGCGCGCCGCCGTTCCGCGAAAAGGCCACGCGCGATCCGATCGAGGCGACGAACGTGCTGCTCGCGGCCGGCGCGAATCCGAACGCCAAGTCGCCGGACGGCTCGACGCTGCTGCACCAGGCCGTGACGGCGCGGCAGGTGCCGATCATCAAGGCGCTCGTCGCGTCCGGCGCGAAGCTGGACGCGGTCAACAAGGAGAACCTGACGCCGCTGCTGCTGGCCGAGAAGCCCGAGCCCGTGCGCAGCGCCGCCGCCGCAATGCAGCAGGATCCGGGCGTCTACAAGCCGCGTCGCGATACGCGCGAAGAAGTGATCGCCGCGCTGCGCGAGTTGATGAAGCTCGGCAAGGACGATCCGGCCCCGCAGCCGCCGCCGCTGCCCGAGGCTGACAAGAAAGACAAGAAGGACGAGAAGAAGCCGGACGATGATCAATAAGACACGTCCAATGAAGAAGATCCTGACGGGCGCGCTGTTCGTGTGGGCGGCCGCCGCCGTGCTGGCGGCGCAGCAGACGACGCAGGCCCCTGGCCCGAGACCTGGCCCCGCGGTTTCGCCCGTGGCGCGGCAGATGCCGGCCACCAGCGGCGTGCCGTCTGCGGCGGACGCCGCGAAGTATCGGACGTGGCTGAACCAGTACTGCGTCGGCTGCCACAACAACCGCACCAAGTCGCCGGCTGAAGATCCGGTCAACCTCGAGACGGCCAGCCTCGACAACCTGATGCCGCAGGCGGCGATGTGGGAGCGCGTGATCCGCAAGCTCGCCGTGCGCGCCATGCCGCCGCAGGGGAGCAAGCATCCCGACGAGCCCGAGTACGTGGCGTTCACCGGCTGGCTCGCCGGCTCGCTCGACCGCGGCTGGGCCGGCAAGAGCACGCCGGGCCGCTACGTCGTCCACCGGCTGAACCGCACCGAGTACGGCAACGCCGTGCGCGACCTGCTGGCGCTCGACGTCGACGTCACGCAGCTGCTGCCGAGCGACGGCGCGGACTTCGGCTTCGACAACATCGCCGCGTCGCTCAAGACGTCGCCGCTCCTGCTCGAGCGCTACCTGACGGCCGCGCAGCGCATCAGCACCCTCGCGGTGGGCGATGCCAGCGTGCGTCCCGGCAACACGGAATATCCGATCAGCCGCGAGTTCACGCAGAGCGGCTACATCGAAGGGCTGCCGCTCGGCACGCGGGGCGGCACGGTGATCCGCCACGTCTTCCCGGCCGACGGCGAGTACAAGCTGTCGGGGCGTCTCGTGCGCGGCGTCGAAGAAGGCTACGCCGGCGTCGAAGGCAACGACCAGCCGCACACGTTCGTGATCACGGTCGATGGCGCCGAGGTGTACTCCGCGCAGATCGGCGGCCAGAAGGATCACGAGGTGCAGGTCCGCGACATGAACGAGGCGCGCGTGCTCATCGACGCGCGCATGACGGGCAAAGTCAACGTCACGGCGGGCCCGCACGACGTCGGCTTCACCTGGAAGGACCGGCCGTTCGAGCGCCAGGACGTGTGGCAGCCCGCGCGCCGCGACAGCCAGGAAGTCCACATGATCGCCGGCCTGCCGCGGCTGAAGACGGTCGGCGTCGAAGGCCCGTACAAGGTCACGGGCGTCAGCGCCACGCCGAGCCGCGAGAAGATCTTCGTCTGCAAACCCGCCGGGTCGGCCGACGAGGCCGCCTGCGCCAGCAAGATCCTCACGAGCCTGGCCCGGCGCGCATATCGCCGGCCCGTGACGGCCGCTGACGTCGATCCGCCCCTCAAGTTCTACAAGCAGGCGCGGGAACGCGGCGACAGCTTCGACGCCGGCATCCGCTCGGGCGTCGCGCGCATCCTGGCCAGCCCGTCGTTCCTGTACCGCGTCGAACGCGACCCGGTCGCGTTGCGGGCGGGCGCCGCGCACACGATCAGCGACGTCGAGCTCGCCTCGCGGCTCTCGTTCTTCCTGTGGAGCAGCATCCCGGACGAGAAGCTCCTGAACGCGGCCGTCGCCGGACAGCTGCGCCAGCCAGGTGTGCTCGACACTCAGGTGCGCCGCATGATCGACGACGAACGCGCCGACGCGCTCGTCAGCAACTTCGCCGGCCAGTGGCTGCAGCTGCGCAACCTCGAGTCGAAGGTCAGCCCGGACCTGCTGATGTTCCCGGATTTCGACGACAACACCCGCCGGGGATTCCGCAAGGAAACCGAGCTGCTCTTCGGCTACATCCTGCGCGAGAACCGGAGCGTCCTCGAGCTGCTGAGCGCCGACTACACGTTCCTGAACGAGCGGTTGGCCAAGCACTACGGCATCAAGGGCGTCTACGGCGAGCGTTACCGCCAGGTCAAGGTGACCGACCCGAACCGCCGCGGCCTGCTGGGGCAGGGCAGCGTCCTGTCGCTGACCTCCGTCGCGACCCGCACGTCGCCGGTGTTCCGCGGCAAGTACGTCCTCAGCACGTTCCTGGACACCCCGCCGCCGCCGCCGCCGCCGAATGTGCCGACGCTCGAGGAAAGCAACAAGGGCGCCGCGGCCAAACCGAAGACCGTGCGTGAACAGCTCGAGCTGCACCGGGCCAATCCGGTCTGCGCGTCCTGCCACCGCGTCATCGACCCGCCCGGCTTCGCGCTCGAGCACTTCAACTCGGTCGGCCAGTGGATCGAGACGTCGGCCAGCGGTGCGCCGATCGATTCGGCCGGCGTGCTGGCGGACGGCACGAAGGTGGACGGCCCCGTCGCGCTGCGCGAGGCGCTCCTCAAGCGGCCCGAGGCGTTCGCGACGAACCTGACCACGCGGCTGCTGACGTATGCGCTCGGCCGCGGGCTCGAACCCTCGGACATGCCCGTCGTGCGGAAGATCGTGAAGACCGCGGCGCGCGACGACTATCGTTTCTCGTCGATCATCTCAGGTATCGTGGACAGCTCGTTATTTCAGATGCGGACCCGGCTCGAGCCGGCCGAACCGACCAACACGGTCGCACAAGCGAAGGAACAGTAGCCATGATCATCACGAAGAAGCATCTGTCCCGCCGGACGTTCATCCGCGGCACGTTCGGCGCCGCGATGGCGCTGCCGCTCCTCGATGCGATGGTGCCCGCGCTCACGGCCCAGGCGCACACGGCGGCCGGTACGGCCAACCCGTTCCGGTTCGGCGCGATCTACATGCCGAACGGCGTGTTCCCGGATACATGGCATCCGACCGAGGTCGGGACGGGCTTCGCGTTCAAGCCGGTGATGCAGCCGCTCGAGCCGTTCCGCGACTCGCTCGTCACGGTGAGCAAGATGCGCGCCCCGTGGGGCGCCTCGGTCCACCTGGGCGCCAGCTCCGCGTTCCTGAACGGCATGGGCCCGGTTGCGCAGCGCGAGGGCACGAGCGACGCGTTTGGCAAGATCCAGTCGAAGAAGACCGTGGATCAGTACATCGCCGACGCGGTCGCCGGCGACACGCCGCTCCGCTCGATCGAGCTCGGCACCGAGGACATGGGCACCGCGGTCGGCGCGTGCGACGGCTTCCCGTGCACCTTCTTCAACACGCTCTCGTGGCGTGACGACACGAGCCCGCTGCCCGTCTCGATCAACCCGCGCGTGACCTTCGAGCGCATGTTCGGCGAGACCGGCACGACCGAACAGCGCACCGCGCGCCTCAAGGAGCGCCAGACGCTGCTCGACTCGGTGCTCGAGGAAACCGGCAAGCTGCGCCACTCGCTCGGGGCGTCCGACCGCGCCATCCTCGACGAGTACCTCAGCAACATCCGCGACGTCGAACAGCAGCTCGACCGCATGGAGTCCCGGCTCGGCGCGATTACCGGCAACGCCGAAGCGCCCATCGGCATGCCCGAAGCGTTCGACGACCACATGGCGGTCACCTACAACCTGATGCACCTCGCCTTCCAGGGCGACATCAGCCGCGTGTTCACGTTCATGGTCGGCCACGAGGCCAGCGACCGCGGCTACGCGCACATCGGCATCCCGGAGACGCACCACAGCATCTCGCACCACGGGAACGACGCCGAGAAGCTCGCCAAGTACGCGAAGATCGGCACCTATCAGATCGTCAAGTTCGCCGAGTTCCTCGAGAAGCTGAAGAGCACCAAGGACGGCGACGGCACGCTGCTCGACCACTCGATGCTCTACTGGGGCAGCGGCATGAGCAACGGCAACGAGCACGACCGCGCCAACCCGCCGGCCGTCATCGTCGGCGGCGCGCACGGACGCCTGAAGGGCAATCGTCACGTCGTCGCGAAGGATAAAGAGCCGACGGCCAACCTGCTGATGGCGATGGCTCATATCGCCGGGGCGAACATCGAGAGCGTCGGTCCGAGCACGGGCCGTCTGGACCTGTAGGAACTCAGAACTTAGAAGTTAGAACTTAGAAGGTACCGAGCCACGGAGGCACAGAGATGTGCTTCTGTGGCTTTGTCGTTTCCGACGCTCCCATGGCTGATATCAAGACCAAGCCGACGAAGGTGAGCCCCGCGGCGTTCATCAAGCGGGTGGCCACCGACCAGCAGCAGAAGGACTGCCGCGAGCTGATCGCGATGATGCGGAGGATTACCGGGGCGCCCCCGAAGATGTGGGGCCCGAGCATCGTTGGGTTCGGCAAGTACCACTACGTCTACGACAGCGGCCGCGAAGGTGACATGCTGCTGACCGGGTTCTCGCCCCGGAAGCCGAGCCTCGTGCTGTACGTAGGCGCGGCGCTGCGGGACACACGGCTGATGTCGAAGCTCGGGAAATACAAGACCGGAGGGGGTTGCCTCTACATCAAGAAGCTCGACGACATCGACCGGGACGTCCTGCGCAACCTGCTGGCGACCTCCGTCGCGCAGACACGGAAGCGCCACTAGGCATAGCGACTACGTTTTTTCTGCCTCTTCGCGGCTGCGGCGGAGGTAGTGCGGGCTGTACGCCAGGCCGTAGGACGTCGTCTGGGTGGCGGCGGCCTTGTGGCGGCTGAATTCCTGCTTGGATTCCTCGAACGACTTGACCTCGGCCTCGGTGCCGGCGCGGAGGGTGATCTCCTCGCGAGGCACGAACATCACCTGGCCGATCGGGATGCTGTGGTCCACGCTCATCCCTTCGCCCGCCTGCAGGACGTAGCGGAACTCCGTTTCGTGGGCGTACCAGTCGGTTTCGACGCGCACGACGAGCATCGGCGCAACGGGCCGTTCGATCATGTTGAAAATCGGCGTGTAGACCGTGTCCCAGCCGTCCGGCGTCTGGAAGTTCGTGGCCCCGCGCAGCGCGACGGCGCCGGGCGGCGTGCCCATGTCCTCGGGCACGAGGAAGACGCGCGCCACGGCCAGCGCGGCCTCGCGCGAGAGCATCGGTGCGCCGACGAACGTGACGTCTTCCTTGATCATTCCGACGCCGCCGACCGGCAGGCTCATCGTGACCTGAAAGATCGGCGCGCGGTGCCCGTCCTGGGTCTGGAGGTAGTAGACGAACTTGTAGCGCCCGTCGCCCTCGTACTCGAGGTAGAGCGACTCCTTGGGCTCGAGCGGGGCGTAGACCATGAAGCCCATCGCGCTGCCGGCCTCGAGCACGGGGCAGTGCCGGGCATGCTGCGGGAGCAGCGGCCGTGTGCCTTCCCGCTTCGGCTTGAGGCCGACACCCGGACGCCTCGAGTTCGGAATCAGGCGAACGTCCATCTACGCCCCGCCGCGGCCAGGGCTGGCCGGCCCGGGCATGGTCAGGGTCTCGCCCTTCTTCGCGAAGATCATCGCGAGCAGCTTCGCAGGCTGCGTCTGGCTGGCATTCCTCGAGACCTCGTGCGTCGCGCCGGGCTGTTCGTAGAACATCTGACCGGCCGTGAACGTTCGTTCCTCGCCCTGCCCGGAGATCTTCGTCACGACGGCGCCTTCGAGGACGTAGGCCAGCACGAAGCCCGCGTGGTGATGCGCCGCGCCGACGCGCCCTGGCGCGTAGTCCACGTAGCTCACCGTTACTTCCCAGTCGGCCATCGTCAGGTTCGGCAGGTCGTGTTTGAAGACCGGCGGGTTGGGAGTGGCGGGCGCGGCCGGCGCCTGCGCGTGGGCGAGACGGCCCGACGCGATGAGGTCGGCAAGCAGCGCGACCGAGGCCACCGCATCTCGACGCGTGATCATCATGGCCGGATTATAGTGCGATCCTCACCTCGGACCTCTGGGACCTCTCGGACCTATTTTCGGTGTTTGTCGAGGAAGTCGAAAATCTGAGCGGCGTACGTGAGGTAGGCCTCGAGATGCGTGCCGCCGGGAACCGTCGCGTAGGTCGTGTCGACGCCTGCGGCTCTGGCGGCGTCGGCCATCTTCTGCGACGCCTCGATCGGGTTGACCGTGTCCTGATCGCCGTGGATCACCAGCAGCGCGAGCTTGCCCTTGAGGCGATCGAACGGGTAGGTGTCGTACACAATCGGTGCCGACGAGACGACAACGGCGGCGAATCGGTCGGTGTATTTCGAGGCGAGATACAGTGCGCCTGAGCCCGACGGGTTCTGCCCGTGCAGGTACACGCGCGCCGGGTCGACGTTGTATTCCTTTGCGACGAGATCCATGACGTAGACGACGTCCTGCTCGGCCCGCTCGTTTTCCTGGGCCGTCCACCCGGCGGCCGGCGCGGCGGCGGTGGGCCGGGCGATCTTGTACGGGCTGCCGTAGTATGGCTGGCTCAGCCCGCGATACCCCATCGGCGTGACGACGATGTAGCCGCGCTGTTCGGCGATGCGGACGAAGTCATTCTGCGCCCGGTAGGGTCCATCCACCGTGTTGCCCGCGCGAAGCGTGACGAGCATCGGCAGCTTCGTCTGGGGCGTCCACCGCGACGGCACGAAGAGCCGGTACGGAATCGACTCGCCCGTGCCAGGGAAGTTGTAGATGCGGTATTGCTCGCCCTTGTTTTGATACTGCGGAGCCGCCGGCCGCGGCTCGGGCGGTGGCGGCGGCGCCTGTCCGGCAACCGCCGCCCCCAGACACACACACATCGCTGCTATTGTCAGACGCGTTCGCATCATCGTGTTTGCCCGCCCGCCTTACCCGGCCTGCCTGTCCCGCCCGCCCTCGTCAGAAATCGAACTGGACGTTAACTTTCGCGAACCGCGCGGTGGCGACCGTCAGCGGCGTCAGCCAGCCCGCTGTGTTCGGCACGAACGTGTTGTTGACGGTCGTGACCGCGTCGCTGTTCAGGAGATTGTAGACGTCGACCGCCAGTTGCGTGCGTGTGTTGCCGAAGCGCAGGATCTTCGCGACGCGGAAATCGATGTTGTTGCGACGAGCCGAATACAGCGTGTATCGAGGGATCAGGTTGACGGTGACGTTCCCCGACGAGAGCGGGCGGCCGAGCGGCTGCGGCCCTGAATTGGCGATGGCGCTCGTCACCGTGTAGTTCGCCAGCTCTTCGACGCCAGGGTCGCTCCGCCACGTTCCGCTCACCTGGACATCCACCTTCGGCACGACGTACGTCGCCAGGCCGCGGAACGAGGTGAGCCACGGCTCGACGATCCGGCAGTACGGGGCCGTCAGCCCCGCTGTCGAATCGCCGCGCAGCGACTGCGTGACGACGATGGTCGACCACGGATAGGTCTCCGGCAGCTTCGACCGGACCGCGCAATTGTCCTGCAGCGTCCGTCCCGTGCTCGTGCCTCCCTGTATGGTGAACCCGTTCCGTAGCCGCGCGTTGACGCCGACGTCCACGCCCTGCCAGTTTTCGATCGGCTCGGCGCCCAGGTCGCTGTCGAGTATGGCGAGGTCCTGGACTTGTCCGACCTTGTTGGGGTTGAGGTTGTACACACCCGGCACGACGCCGCCGCCGCCGCCCGGCAGCCGTGGATCCAGGGGGATCGGCACGCTGAACTGCCCGTAGTCGGACGCCGCAGTCCGCGTGTTGTCGAGCGTGTAGAAGTTGCCGAACCACCGGCGGTAGTAGCCGGCGGTGAGGCCGATGCGCGGCGCGAGTTCCTGCTGCACCGAGACGCCGAGCTCCCAGTTGTTCGGACGCTTGCCGAAGCCGTTGATGAAGTTCGGATCGAAGGTGCGCGTGAAGAACTCCTTGCCGAAATTCTGGTTGTCCATCGGGCCGCATTCGCCGTTCGCGGCCGGGTTCAGCAGGTTGCACTGCGGCACGAAGTCGTTGTTGACGCCCAGGCCGGCGCGGTCGTTCCACGTCCGCGTCGTCTGAAGGTTCAGGCGAATCAGCGGGTTGAGATCCATGTCGCTGTTGCTGGCGGTGAGTGCCTGCACGTACTTCCCGAGATTCATCTTGATGGCCGTCTTGCCGTTGCCGAAGAGATCATAGGCGACGCCGATCCGCGGTGTCAGGTCGTCCCATTTAACGCCGGGAGTCGAGCGTGCCGGGTAGCAGATCTGGGTCGGCATCAGCGGATAGGCCGGGCCGCCAGCGCACGAGTCGGGATAGCTGGTGATGATGTGGTCGTAGCGCAGGCCGCCCTGAAGGGTCAGCCGGTTCTTCGTCCACTGATCCTGTGCGTACAGGGATGTCGGCACGAGGTTGCGGACGAATTCGACGGACGAAGCGCCCGTGCCGCCGGTACTGAGCCGTCTGCGTCAACTGGTTGGGTACTCCGTTGTTGAACCGGTACTGCACATAGGGTGTGAAGTTGTAGTACGACTGGCTCGGGTTGCTGAAGCCACCCTGATAGCCAACCTTCATGTTGTGCGCCCCGGTGATGTAAGAGATGGAAGCCCGGAGGTTGGCAATCGTGCCGATCTGATGATGCTGGAACCCTCCGCCGAGCGGGTTGTCGAACCGGTAGGTGAGGCCGGGGATGCCGGTCCCGGGGGACGTGCCCTGGTCGAAGACGGAAATCAGCGCCCCGTTGTGCTGGCCGTCGATGCGTGGCGAGTCGTTGGCGTAGTTCGCCATGTAGCTGCCCCAGCCGGCCTCGAGCAGCACGCGGTTGGTGAAAGGCGATGTCCAGGTGAACACACGGGTGTGCCCCGGACTGTAGAGGTTCAGCCCCTGCGCTTCGGGCGTCCGCGTGCCGGAGCCGCCGCCCGTTCTGTTGGCCGAGCTGTACTGCTCCGAGTCCTGGAAGTTGATCTTGTTCCGCGGCGATATCTGCCACGTGATGCGCCCGAGGGGGTTCCTGACGCGCGTGTCGTTGAACGCGATCCGGTTGAGATCGAAATCAACGGTCCACTTCGTCGGATCGCCCCCGTTCTTGTTGAACCACATGCCGGGGATCGTGTTCTCGGCGTACGTCTCGCGGTACGCCAGATAGAACCACAGGCGATCGCGGACAATCGGGCCGCCGCCCATCGGGTTGACCTCCCAGACCTTGAGCAGTTTCGACGGCGTCCTCAGGCCGGCGTCTTTCAGCGCCTGCGTGTAGTTGCTGCCCTGCATGCCGCCGCTGGCGCCGGAGTATTCGAACGTTCCGCTGAACCGGTTGCCGCCGTCGCGCGGGACGACGTTGAGGACGACGCCGGCGGTTTCCGCCTCGCCCAGCCCGCCGGACGTGCTCGTCACGATCTCCTGGGCGCCCGCGACGTTCACTACGGCCGCGTTCGAGTTCGCCCCCGCCCACCCCATGTTGAGGCCGTCAGCCAGCGTCCGCGAGTCGGACGGACGGCCACCGTGCATACTGCTGGCGCCCCCGCCCGTTCCACCGGTGATGCCGCCGGAGTCTCCGGTCGTCGCCATTCCCGGAATCAACGCCTGGAGCCCCGTGGCGTTCCTGGATGTCGGGATGGCCGTCAGGACGTCCTTGTTGACGATGTTCTGCACCTTCGCGCTCTGGACATCGACGATGGGCGTCTCGCCCGTGACCGTGATCGTCTCCTGGAGGGATCCGACTTTCAGATCGGCGTTGACCGTGGCGACGAACGTGCCCTGCAGCTCGATGCCTTCGCGCTTGACTGTGCTGAACCCCGTCAGTGAGAACGTCACCGAGTACGTGCCCGGCCTGAGATCGACGATTCGATACTGGCCCGTGGGATCCGTGACGGCCGTGCGCACGCGCTCGATGAGAGAAGGGCTCGCGGCTTCGACGGTGACGCCGGGCAGGATGGCGCCGGACGCATCTTTGATGACGCCGGTGATGGCTGCCTGGGCGAAGAGAGGTGCCGGGAGGAGAACCAGGGTGACGGCCGCCGCGACGAGGAGCCGAAGCACACAGCGCATTGAGCCTCCTGACGCCGAGTTGTGGGTTCCGCCGTTGATCCTGAGGGTTTTACGCCCGCTCCCTATTGAAATCAACAGGAAACCGCGGGCATCGGCCCTTCTTTTGCGGCTTGAGGCCCGTTAATATAGACCGTTGGATCTCGCGTTGGAGTCGTGCAGGCCTTCAAGCCTGCCAGGTCCTGCCGGAGGCCGCGGTTGAATACGAGACTGCTCGTCGCAGCGTGCGTGGTGGTGTCGGTGACCCTTGTTTCAGGCCAGACGCCGCCGCCGGGCCCTGGCCCGGACGCTGCCAGACAGCGCGTTCTGATCGATCAGTATTGCGTCACCTGCCACAACGCGCGGCTGAAAACGGGCAACCTGTTGCTCGACCAGCTGGACCTCGCCCAGCTCAAAGACCACCGGGACATCGGCGAGAAGGTCGTCCGCAAGCTGCGCGCCGGGATGATGCCGCCGACCGGCGTGCGCCGGCCTGACGCAGCCACGCTCGACGCGCTGATTCGCTTCATGGAGGGCGAGCTGGATCGCGGCGCCGTGAGCCACCTGCCGCCGCCCGGGCTCCATCGCCTCAACCGGACCGAGTACGCCAACGCGATTCGCGATCTCCTGGCGCTCGAGGTGGACGCGACGAAGTTCCTGCCGCCGGACGACTCCACGCGCGGCTTCGACAACATCGCGGGCGCGCTGACGATGTCGCCGGCGCTGATGGAGGCGTATCTGTCCGCGGCGGGCAAGATCAGCCGTCTGGCGATCGGCGACGTCTCCGCGCCGACGCAGGCCGTGTTCGACGTCCCGCCGGACACCGCGCAGAACCACCACGTCGAGGGCCTGCCGTTCGGCACGCGCGGCGGGATGCTGATCAGGTATCAGTTCCCGGCCGACGGCCAGTACACCTTCAAAGTGAAGGGCGTCACCGGCTACTTCCAGGCCGTGCTCGGCGGCGTCAAGGGCGAGCAGCTCGAGGTCACGATCGACGGCGAGCGCGTGAAGCTGTTCGACTGGGACAAGGAGATCGCGAACACGACGGGCAACGGCCGGGCCACGCCTCGGATTCCGGTGAAGGCTGGCCTGCACACCGTCGGCGTCACGTTCCTCGCGACCAACGACGTGCCCGCGTCGGAGCTGAACCGGCCGTTCCAGCGGACGATGAACACACCGGGCTCGATCCCCGGGTTCCAGTTCTACCCGCACGTCGGCCAGGTGTGGATCGAGGGGCCGTACGACGCGAAAGGCGCAAGCGACACCGCCAGCCGGCGGAAGATCTTTGCGTGCCGAACCCAGGACGACGGCTGTGCGAGGACCATCGTCACGCAGCTCGCGAAGCACGCGTTCCGACGTCCCGCAACAGCCGCTGATACGACGTCGCTGATGCAGTTCTATCAGGAGACCCGCAGCGAGGGCGGGAACTTCGACGACGGCATCGAGGCGGCGTTGCAGCGCGTGCTGGCGGATCCGGAGTTCATCTACCGGGGCGAGAAGGAACCCGCGGGTCTTGCGGCCGGCGCGCGCTACCGCGTGACCGACCTCGGCCTCGCCTCGCGCCTGTCGTTCTTCCTCTGGAGCAGCATCCCCGACGATGAGCTGATCGACCTGGCCGCGCAGGGCCGGCTGTCGCGCCCCGACGTGCTCGAGAAGCAGGTGCGGCGGATGCTGGCCGACAAGCGATCCGCGGCGCTCATCTCCAATTTCACCGGCCAGTGGCTCAGCGTCCGGTCTCTGAAGACCGCCGAGCCCGTCGTCAATCTGTTTCCGGATTTCGACGACAACCTGCGGAACGCGTTCCAGCGCGAAACCGAGCTGTTCTTCGACGCCGTTGTCCACGAGGACAAGAGCGCGCTCGACCTGCTGACGGCCGATTACACGTTCGTCAACGAGCGGCTCGCGAAGCACTACGGGATTCCGAATGTCTACGGCGAGCAGTTCCGCCGCGTCACGCTGCCGCCCGAGCTCGACATGCGGCGCGGCCTGCTCGGGAAGGGCGCGCTGCTGACCGTCACGTCCAACGCCGCGCGGACGTCGCCCGTGACGCGAGGGAAGTGGTACCTGCAGACGTTCATGGGCGTCAGCCCGCCCGATCCGCCGCCGAACGTGCCGGCGCTCAAGGAGCGGGCCGTCGATTCGACGGGCAACGCGAAGGCGCCGACCATCCGCGAGACGCTCGAGGCGCATCGCGTGAACGCCGTGTGCGCGTCGTGCCACAAGATCTTCGAGCCCATGGGGATCGCGCTCGAGAACTTCGACGCCGTGGGTGCCTGGCGGACGCAAGACGAGGGCAACCCCATCGACGCGAGCGGCGTTCTCGTGGACGGCACCAAGATCGACGGTGTCGCCGACCTGCGCAAGGCCACCGTGCGCTACTCCGACCAGTTCCTGCGCGTCGTCACCGAGAAGCTGCTGACCTACGCCCTCGGCCGCGGTGTCGAGGACGGCGACATGCCGATCGTCCGTTCGATCGTCCGCGACTCCGCGCCGTCGCAGTACAGGATGTCGTCGATCGTGCTGGGCATCGTCAAGAGCGATCCATTTCAGATGAATATGAAGGAAAGAAAAGACAATTAGGTTCAAGGTTCAGGGTTCAAGGTTCAGGGTTCGCAGTGGTCCGAGCATTGAACCTGGAACCCTGAACCCTGAACCCTGAACCCTGAACCCTGAACCTCTAGAGACAAGCTATGTTTATTACCAAGAAGAAGATTTCACGGCGGACGGTTCTGAGGGGCGCCGGCGTGGCGCTGGCCTTGCCGCTGCTCGACGCCATGATTCCGGCGGCGACGGCGCTGGCGCAGACGGCGGCGGCACCCAAGCCCCGGTTCGTCGGCCTGTTCGTGCCGCACGGGATGGCGCCGGGCTATTGGGTGCCCGAGAAGACAGGCGCGGACTTCGACTTCCCGTTCAACTTCAAGCCGCTCGAGCCCTACCGGAAGCACGTGACCATCCTGAGCGGGCTGCATTCCCGGTCGGCCGAGCCGCCTCCGGGCGCGACGGGCGCAGACCACTGGGTGGCTGCCGCGTTCCTGTGCGCGAACAAGCCGCGGAAGACCGCCGGCGCGGACGTGTTCGTCGGCACGACGATCGATCAGATCATCGCCCAGAAGATCGGGCGCGAGAACCTGCTGCCGTCGCTGCAGCTCGCGGTCGAGGACCCCGGCGCGAACTCGAGCAACTGCGGCGAAGGCTACAGCTGCACCTACACCAACACGATCTCCTGGTCGGCCCCATCGTCTCCGCTGCCGATGGAGCTGAACCCGCAGGTGGTGTTCGAACGCATGTTCGGCGACGGCAGCACGGTGGAGCAGCGCGCGGCGCGGCGCAAGCGCGACCGCAGCATCCTCGACTCGCTGTCCGGCAGCGTGGCGCGCCTGCGTGGCGACGTCGGTGCGGCCGACAAGGCGCGCCTGGACGATTACGCCGAGAACGTGCGCGAGATCGAGCGCCGTTTGCAAATCGCGATGAAAGCCTCCGCGGTCGCCCCGTCAGACATGTCCGTTCCTGTCGGTGTCCCGCAGACCTTCGACGAGCACATCAAGCTGCAATTCGACCTCCTGGCCCTGTCGTTCCAGGCCGACATCACGCGCGTCGGCACACTGCTGTTCGCGCGCGACCTGACCGGGCGAACGTACCCGGAGAGCGAAGCGCCGACGTCAGGCTTCCACGGCGTGTCGCACCACGGCGAGGATCCGCGCCAGATCGCGCTGTTGTCGAAGATCAACCAGTACCACGTGAAGATGCTCGCGCACCTGGTGCAGAAGCTGGCGACGACGCAGGATGGGAACGGGACGCTGCTCGACCAGTCGCTGGTGCTCTACGGCAGCAACATGGGGAACTCGAACCAGCACGTGCACTACGACGTCCCGCACGTGCTCGTCGGCGGCCTGAACGGCAAGATGCCGGGCAACCGCCACCTGGCGTACCCGACAAAGCAGGTCCCAACCGGCAATCTGCTGCTCAGCCTGCTGGACAAGTACGACATCCATCAGGACAGCATCGGCGACAGTACGGGCAGGTTGGTAGAACTGTAAGAAAAGACGACGTACAACACAGAGCACGCGGAGCACACAGAGACTCTTGAGGCTGGAAACTCTGCGCTCCGTGCTCTGTGTTGAATGTCGTGATCGAGGGGCTGGATATGGGGCTGAGACGCATCGTGGGTAGCGGTGGGGCGGCGCTGGTGGTTGTGCTGCTGGCGATGTCGGTGCGCGTGAGCGCCGGGCCGTCGGACGTCGCCGATGCGGCGATGCGTGGAGACACCGCCGCGGTCCGCACTCTGCTGGCACAGAAAGCCGACGTCAACGCGCCGCAGGGCGACGGCGCGACGGCGCTGCACTGGGCCGTGTATCGCGGCGACAAGGAACTGGTACGGGTGCTGGTTCGCGCGGGGGCGAACGTGAAGGCCGCCAACCGCGAGGGCGCCACGCCGCTGTGGCTCGCGAGCGTTACCGGCGACGTGGACATCGTCTCGGCGCTCGTCGAGGCGGGGGCCGACCCCAACGAGAAGCTGCCGCTCGGCCGGACGCCTCTGATGGTGGCGTCGCGTACCGGCAAGCTCGAGGCGATGAAGGTGCTCATCGACCGCGGCGCCGACGTCAACGCCAGGGACACGCTGCGCGGGACGACGCCGATCATGTGGGCGGCAGACGAGGGCCACGCAGCCGCCATCAAGCTGCTGATCGACCGCGGCGCGGACATCCGCGCCACGTCGAGCCCGGCCGAACGCGGCCGCGGTCCGGCACTCGGCAAGTCGGGTGATCCGCGGCGGGCCGTGTCGGCGCTTGGCGCGGCGATCGCCGCCGGGAAGCCCGCCCCGGGCCTCGGTCAGCTGGGGGGCCTCAACGGCAGTCCGACCGCCACCACCGGGCGCGGCGGCGCGGGAACTGACGCACAGGGCGGGCGGGCCGGGCGGGCCGGGCGTGGCGGGCAGGGAGACGCCGCGGCAGCTGCCGCTTCGATCAGAACGACGACGCCGCCGTTGCGGCGTTCGGCGGACGTGGACCGGCGCCGAAGGACGGCGGCGCGCTGACGCCGCTCGTGTTCGCCACGCGCGCGAACGATCTGGACTCGGTGAAGGTGTTGCTGGAGGCCGGCGCCGACGTCAATCAGATCACCGGCTACGGCTGGAGCCCGCTGCTCGTCGCCACGCAGAACCGGTACTACAAGCTCGCCGCGTATCTGCTCGACCACGGCGCCGATCCGAATCTCGCGAACAAGGGCGGCTGGGTGCCGCTCTATCTTGCGACCGACAACCGCAACATCGAGAACGGGGATTATCCGGTCCGCAAGGGCGACATGGATCACCTCGACTTCATCAAGCTGCTGCTCGACAAGGGCGCGAACGTGAACGCGCGCCTGAAGGACAGCACCGAGACGCGCACGGTGTTCACGAACCAGTGGCTCGACGAGAACGGCGCCACGGCGTTTCTGCGCGCGTCGCAGTCGGGCGATCTCGTGCTGATGAAGCTGCTGCTCTCGCGCGGCGCCGATCCGAAGCTGGCGACGACGCTCGGCGTGGACGCACTGCAGGTGGCGGCAGGCATCGGCTGGGTGGAAGGCATCACGTACGAGTGGTCGTCGAAAGACACGCTCGAGGCCGTCCGGATGCTGCTCGACCTCGGCCTCGACCCCAACGCGCAGGCCGCCACCGGCCGCGTGGCGCTGCACGGTGCCGCCCATAAAGGCGCCACCGCCGTCGTCCAGCTGCTCGTGGACCGCGGCGCGCGCATGGACGTCCGCGACTTCGGCAACACCGACAACCGTGGCAGCCGGGAGCTCGCGACCCACACGTGGCTGCCCGTGGACTACGCCGACGGCCTCGTCCGTGTCGGCGTCCAGTCGGCCATCCCGCACCCGGAAACCGGCCTGCTCCTGCGCAAGCTGATGACCGCCGCCGGCCTCCCGGCGCCTCCCGTCGGCCGCACGCTGGAGTCCATCTGCATTACGGACGTCTGTCAGTAGGCAGCGGGGCTTTCAGCCCCGCGGCGCTGGCGGCCCTGAAAGGGCCGCACACTGACGTGATTCGGCGCGACAGCCATCGCCATCGTCGCCACGCTCGCGACGGCCCACGCGGCGATGCCGTCGGACGTTGAGCAGTATCTCCTGCAGGTGGCGATGTTTTCGACCGCCGAGGTCGCCGCGCTGGAGAACGGGACCGTCATCGCGCGCGTCATGCCCGGCGGAAGCGACACCGAGGTCGTCACCGTCGCGGCCGTGAAGATCCGCTCGACCCGCCAGCAGACCGTTTCCTACTACGGCCAGATGGTCACGTACGTCGACGGCCAGGTCACCAGGGGATTCGGCCGGTTCAGCACGCCTCCGGCGCTGGCTGACGTGAGGGAGCTCGTGCTCGATCCGGACGATATCGCCCAGATCAAGTCCTGCAAGCCGCGCGACTGCGACATCCGGATCGGCGGGGCCGGACTCAACACCCTCCGCGCGTCGATCGACTGGAACGCGCCGGACGCCGCCGCACAGGTCACCGCCCGCGCACGCCAGTCCATCGTCGACTACGTGAGCGGGTATGTGAAGAACGGCGACGCCGCGCTCGTCACGTACAACGATCGGGCGGAGCCCGTCAGCGCGAGGGAGCAGTGGCGGGGCATCATGGCGAGTTCGCCGTACCTCCAGCAATACAGCCCGGCGTTGAAGGAGTACCTCGAGCAGTACCCGCGCAAGACGCTCCCGGGGGCGAGGGACGTCCTCTACTGGGTGACGGAGGACTACACGGGCCTCGCGCCGGTCACGAGCGTCGTGCACGCGGTCATCTACGAGGATCCCGCCCGCCCCGACCGCACCCTTGTCGCGCAGAAGCAGCTGTATGCGAGCCACTACTACGACGGGTCCTTTGCCGTCGCGACCGTCATTGACGCGCCGGACGGGACGTACCTCATCTACGCCAACCGCTCGCGCGGCGACCTGCTGAAGGGCGGCTTCGGCGGCCTCAAGCGGAAGATCGCCAGGGACCAGGCGAAGAAGAGCGCCGAGCAGACCCTCGGCACCATCAAGAGCGTGCTGGAAGGCGCTGCCCCCGCCGCGCGTTAGCGCCGGCTCCAATCGCGTCGGCCTTGGGCCTTGGTTCCTGGTCCTGGGTCCGTCCCCAGTCCATGGTCCAGCAGTCTGGCGCATCGCCATCGGAGCGTTGCGGACGAAGGACCCAGGACTCAGGCCGGACCAGAGGACCAAGGACGGACCGAGAACCAAGTACTAAGGACCATGGACCAGCGGTAGTTCTTACACCCGCCGCGTTATCCCAGGCGGAATCCCTGCCTCAATGTGCCCTTCGGGCTGGCATCGAAGTTGATGAGGAGGGTACCCCAATGTTCGAACTCACCCTGTTCGACCATCTCCGCATGACCTTCGGCCACATCGTTCATCGTCATCGCCTCCACTCGGAGCTGGCCCAGTCGCGTTTGTGGTGGGATCGCGCGTTGCGCATTGCTGAGGTAATGCTGATCACCGGAGTCGTCGTCTCCGTCATGGCCAGTGTGTACGGTCGAGGTTATGCCGTTCAGATCGCCGCTGCCGTTCTGGCGGTTCTCGCGTTGGTGGTACTGCTCTGCCATTTGACCCTCGACCTCAACAGGAGCGCCCAGGCCCACGCCGCGTGCGCGACCCGGCTCTGGGACATCCGCGAGCGGTATCGCGCGCTGATGTCAGATCTGTCGGACGGCGCCATCGGCATGGAGGCCGTGCGGCGGAAGCGGGACGACCTGATCACCGATTTGCGCAAGGTGTACGAGGACGCGCCGCCAGTCGAGCGCCAGGCGTATCAGACCGCGGGGCAGGCCGTCCGTACCGCGGACGAGCAGTCGTTGAGCGACGAGGAGATCGATCAGTTCCTTCCGAAGTCTCTGCAAGCCGCGGCGAAATCGGCGCGGGCCTGAGCTACACTCTGGCCAGTCGCGTTGGCTCGACGTCCATGGCCAAAACCGCATTCATTTCTTACGCCTCCGAAGACGAGTCCGTCGCGGGGACGATCAGCGAGTACCTCGAGCAGAGCGGCGTGTCGTGCTGGATTGCGTCGCGCGATGTGCGTCCCGGCGCGGACTACGGGGCCGAGATCATCGACGCGATCGAGACCAGCGCGTCCCTGGTGCTGGTGCTCTCCGAGCATGCGAACTCGTCGGAGTTCGTGAAGCGCGAGGTCGAGCGCGCCGTCAGCAAGGGCAAGCCGATTTTCCCCGTCCGCGTGCGCGAGGTCGTCCCGTCCAAGTCGCTCGAGCTGTTCATTTCGTCGGCTGAGTGGATCGACGCGTGGCAGCCGCCGATCGAGCAGTATCTCGGGCGGCTGGCTGAGTCGATCAGGTCCACGGCGACGCTGTACACGTCCGGCGCGGCGGGCCAGCCTGCAGAGCCGCTGCCTCGTCCGGCGGTGTCGGGTCGGAACGTTCAGCGGCCTGTGATGATCGGCCTTGGCCTGGCCGTTGTTGTCCTGTCCGTGCTGCTCGCGTGGAGCATGATGAGCCGTCCGGTCGTTGCGCCAACGGCTACCTCTTCCTCAGGCGCACTCTCACCAGCCGCCAGCGCAGCGCCGGGCAGCGTCGCAGCCGCGCCAGGCGGCGTTCCGGCTGGTCCCAATGTCGCTGTCCCCGGCATTCAGGCCACCGATCCCTGTCCGCGCACGCTGAGCGTCAACCGCGAGCTGCCCACGCCGTTCAGCTGCACGTGCAGCGCGCAGGCGACGACGGAGTCGGCCGTGTATGGGACCGATGTCTACACGGACGATTCCGGCCTCTGCCGCTCCGCGCTGCACGCGGGTGTGATTTCGTCCCAGGGCGGGCCCATCACCGTCGTCCGTGGCACCGGGCGGCCGCTCTACGTCGGCTCCACGCGTAACGGCGTCTCGTCGTTTGACTATTCGGCGTTCCCAACCAGCATCGAGTTCAAGGGGGCTGCGGCGCCGCCTCCGGGCCCGGGCTTGTGCCCGAAGACTCTGGCCATCAACCGCGAGCTGCCCACGCCGTTCACCTGCCGGTGCAACGCCGAGGCCACCCAGGGCGGTGCTGCGTACGGGACCGACGTCTACACGGACGATTCCTCGATGTGTCGTGCGGCATTCCATGCCGGTAAGATTCCGTTGGCCGGCGGCACCATCACCGTGCTGCGCGGCGACGGGCGCGCCCTGTACGTCGGTTCCACGCGCAACGGCGTTCAGTCGTTTGACTACGGCGCATTCCCGCACAGCATCACATTCCGGTGACCGGGATGGCGTATCGTTCACGGTAGCCGGAGGGCAACCATGCGCCGCTGCCTGATCGCTGCTGTCTTCGTCGCGACGCCGCTCGCGGTCGCCCTCGGCGCGGCGCAGACGAGAGCGACGAGACCGGCCGCTGCCCCGGCCGGCGTCGAGCTGGCCTCGCTCGATCGCGCGGCCGATCCCTGCGTGGACTTCTATCGGTTCGCCTGCGGCGGCTGGATCGACGCGCACCCGCTGCCGGCGGACCGGCGCAATTACGCCCGCACGAACGAAATCCGCGACCGCAACGACCTGGTCCTGCGGCGCATCCTGGAACGCCCGGGCGCAACCGGCAGCCTGCGCAAGGCCAGCGACTACTACGCGGCCTGCACGAACACGGCCGCGATCGACGCCAAGGGCTTGGCGCCGCTTCGTCCGGAGCTGGCTCGGATTGCAGCCGTGACCGGCGTGAAAGCGCTGCCGGAACTCATCGCCCACCTGCACATGACGGCGGCCTCCAACCCGGCGTCCGGCATCAGCGCCTCGTCCACGTTCCCGTTCTTCCAGATGGTGGCGCGCGCCGATCCGGCGCAGGCGAGCCGCCAGATCGTGTGGACGCGGCCCCAGGGGCTCGGACTCCCTGACCGCGACTACTACACCAGGTCGGACGACCGATCCGTCAAGCTTCGCAGCGACTATCGCGCCCTCGTGGCGAAGATGCTGGCGCTCGCGGGCGCGACGGCAACAGACGCCGAATCGGGGGCCGACGCGGTGATGCGTATCGAAACGGCGCTGGCGGACGCGAGGCTCGACGCGGCGGCGGCACGCGACCCGAAGGCGCTGGTTCACGTGATCACCGTGGCAGAACTCCAGGCGTCCACGCCCTCGTTCGACTGGACGCGGTACATCGGGGCGCGCGGCGCGCCGGCCTTCGACCGGCTGAACAACTCGCAGCCGAAGGTGATGGAGCGGTTCGAACGGATCCTGACGGACACGCCGCTCGACGACATCAAGCACTACCTGCGCTGGCACCTCGTCCACTCGGCCGCGACGGTGCTGCCGCAGGCGTTCGGGGATGCGGACTTCGAGTTCTTCGGCCGCGTCCTGCTGGGACAGCGGGAGCCGCAGCCGCGGTGGCGCCAGTGCATGAGCCAGACGGACGAATATCTTGGCGACGCCCTCGGCCAGGGGTTTGTCGAAGAGACCTTCCGCCCCGAGGCGAAGGCCGACACGCTGGCCATGATCGGGTACCTCAAGGCGGCGCTCCGTCAGGACATCGAAACCGCCGACTGGATGAGCGAGCCGACCAAGCGCGCGGCCCTCGAGAAGCTCGCCGTGGTCCAGGATCGCATCGGCCACCCGGACAAATGGCGGGACGTCTCAGCGCTCCGGATCTCGCGCGCGGACGCCTTCGGCAACCTGCAGCGCGTGCGCGCGGCCGAGAACGCCCGCGATCTGGGCCAGGCGGGACAGTCCGTCGATCCCGCGGCATGGCCCATCACGCCGCAGACCGCGAATTCGGGCTACATCACGAGTCAGAACACGATCCTCTTCCCCGCGGGCATCCTGCAGCCGCCGATCTACGACGCGGCGCGCGACGCGGCGGTCAACTACGGCGCGGCGGCGTCGCTCATCGGCCACGAGCTGACCCACGGCTTCGACGATTCGGGGAAGAGGTTCGACGCCAAAGGAAACATCCGCGAATGGTGGACGCCGGCCGACGCGAAAGCGTTCGACGACCGCGCGGCCTGCATGGTCGACGAGTACTCGCAGTTTGTCGTCGCGGGTGATACCCGCATCAACGGCAAGCTGACGCTCGGCGAGAACATCGCCGACAACGGCGGCCTGCGCCTGGCGCTGATGGCCTACTTCGCGGGGCCTGGAGCGGCCGCACCGCCGGCGCTGGACGGGTTCGCGGCCGACCAGCGCGTGTTCCTCGGGTACGCGCAGTCCTGGTGTCAGACCACCACAGCGGAATCAGAGCGGGAATACGCGGCCACCAACCCCCACGCCGCCAACCGTTACCGCGTCAACGGCGTCGTCTCGAACATGCCGGAGTTCCAGAAGGCGTTCGCATGCAAGGCAGACGCTCCCATGGTTCGCGTAAACGCGTGCCGGGTCTGGTAGGGCAGGCGGGGCAGGCAGGGCGGGTAGGCCAGGTGGGCCGGGCAAGCCAGGCGGACGGACATTCACGCAAGGAAGCCGTCCATCGAGAGGGCGGATTCCGGGAACGCCTTGCATACGGCCCGATCCGCAGTCACCCGCGGGGCTCAAAGCCCCGCGCTACATCTCGTAAGGAAATCGGGGCATTGTCCGTGACGCGATACCCGGCCGCAAGACCAAATCTGACAAGTCGTTGACAAAGCCTGAACTTGATCCAAAATTCCGCAATCGTCGATGAGGCTCCTGGTTGCGGCCGTCGCGTTACTGCTGGTCGCCGCGGGGCGGCCCGTGTGGGCCCAGGTCGATCTCTCCGGCGAGTGGAGCGCGCGCTACCACGAGGACCAGGAGCACCGGATACCGGGGCCCGAACTGGGCGACTACACGGGGTTGCCCATCAACGACGCGGGTCGCCTGAAGGCGGACAGCTGGGACGCCTCGATCCTCTCGCTGCGCGAACACCAGGCCAAGCCGCACCCGTCGACGTACTCACTCCGCGGGCCCGCGAACATCCGCATCACGAAGCAGTTCGATCCGGTCACGCAGGAAACGATCGCCTACGAGTTGTTCGGCACGTTCGGCCAGGCAACGCGCGTCCTCTGGCTCGACGGCCGGCCGCACCCCCCGGCCTACGCCCCCCATACCTGGGCCGGGTTTTCCACTGCGCGCTGGGACGGCGACGCGCTCACCGTCGAGACGACGCACTTCAAGGTCGGCTGGATTCAGCGCAACGGCGTCGCGCACAGCGACATGGCGACGATGACGGAGCACTTCTTCCGGCATGGGGACGTGCTGACCGTCGTGACGATCGTCCGCGATCCGGTGTACCTCGAGGAGCCGTTCATCCGCAGCTCCAACTGGGTGCTGAACCCGGCGCAGACCGTCACACGCAGCCAGTTCGACGTCGTCGACGAGGTCGCGGGGCACCCGAAGGGCTATGTCCCGCACTCTCTGCCGGGTTCGAGCGGCGCGCAGGCGAAGCTGACGGAGTTCGCGGCGAAGCATAAGCTCCCCGCGGAGGCCGTCCGCGGTGGTGCGGCGGAAACATACCCGGAGTACCAACCGGGACGCGCGTCCACCACGCGTTTTCAACCGAATCTGCCGCCGCCGCCCGATCCCCGCGGCGCGGACCAGATCCGCCTCGTGCCGGTGCAGGGCAACGTTCACATGCTGGTGGGCGCCGGCGCGAACATCACCGTGCAAATCGGAAACGAGGGCGTCCTGCTCGTCGACACGGGCGCGCGCGGCACGAGCGACGCCGTGCTGGCGGCGATCAGACAGGCGACCGACAAGCCGATCCGCATCCTCGTCGACAGCAGCGTGGACGACGACCACACGGGCGGCAACGAGCCAATCGCCAGGGTGGGCCGCTGGTTCGGCGGGAATGCTCCGGGAAACTTCGGGTTGCCGACCACCACGGCGCGCGTCGTTTCGCACGAACGCGTGCTGGCCCGCATGAGCGCGCCGACCGGGAAGCAGGCGCCGGCGCCGTTCGGCGCGTGGCCGACGGAAACGTTCTTCACCGCCGACAAGGAGATCTTCTTCAACGACGAAGCCATTCAGATCCTGCATCAGCCTGGCGCGCACACGGACGGCGACGTTGTTGTGTTCTTCAGAAGATCAGATGTCATCGCGGCCGGGGATGTCTTCATCACGACAAGCTACCCGGTGATCGACCGCGCCCGGGGCGGAAGCATCCAGGGCTACATCGACGGCCTGAACCGCATCATCGACGTCGCGATCCCGAAGGACAAGGAAGAAGGCGGCACGTACGTCGTGCCCGGGCACGGGCGGCTGGCCGACGAAGCGGACGTCGTCGAGTACCGCGACATGGTGACGATCGTCCGGGACCGCATCCGCGACCTGATTCGCAGAGGGCTATCGCTCGAGCAGGTGAAGGCCTCGCGGCCGACGCTCGACTACGACGGAAGATACGGGACACCCGACGCATTCGTCGCCGCGGTGTTTTCTGATCTCGCGGGCCGATAGGTCCTGTAGCGCGGGGCTTTCAGCCCCGCGGCGTCGGCGGCCCTGAAAGGGCCGCCCTACAGGGTGCAGGCAGGGCGGCGATACCGCAGCGGAACGGGCCGATACGCAGGAGGTATGGACCGCGCGCGCCTCTCCCGCGGTGCTATGCTCGGCCTCGTGAATTCCGCCGGCGCCTTCGTAGTCGTCTTCGCTTTGGCGGCGCTCGCCGCGTCCGCGCCGGTAAGGGCGCAGAACTGGATCAAAGTGCCGCCGCCCGCCGTGCCGCGCACGGCCGATGGCAAGCCGAACCTGTTCGCACCGGCGCCGCGCACACCCGACGGCAAGCCCGATCTGACCGGCCCCTGGTCGTCGAAAGACAATACGTTTCTTCGCGACATCGCCACGGGGATGAAACCGGACGCCGTGCCATTTCAGCCCTGGGCGAAGGAACTGTTCGACCGGCGTAAAGACGGCTCGCTCTCGCGAGAAGACCCCGACGCCAGCTGCCTGCCGCAAGGCGTCCCCAAAGTGGATGCCGTGGCTTATCCATGGAAGATGCTCCAGACGCCCGGTTCCATCGTCGTCGTGTACGAAGCGTTCAACCTGTGGCGGCAGATCTTCATGGACGGCCGCGAGCCCTCGCCCGACGCGAACCCCACGTGGCAGGGCTATTCGACCGGCAAATGGGACGGCGATACGCTGGTGGTCGAGACGAGAGGTTTCAACGGCAAGGCGTGGCTGGATCAGCTGGGCCGGCCGACAACCGAGGCGCTGCACGTCACGGAGCGATTCCGGCGGAAGGATTTCGGTCATCTGGAAATCCAGATCACGATCGACGATCCCGGGGCTTACACCAGACCATGGGGCCTGACCGAAGAGGTCAATCTGGTGCTCGGCACGGACCTGATGGAATTCATCTGCAACGAAAACAACCGCGACCTGGAACATTTGCCCGGAGACACGACAAGGAGCCGAAGATGAAGACTCGCATGATGAGATGGTTGGGCGCCGCGGTGGTTCTGTCGGCGCTGGGCGGTGCGGCGGTCCTGGCCGATGTGGGGCCGATGACGGCAAAGGAGCAGGCGAACCTGAAGTTCGTGCTCGACTGGTGGCGCGACGTGCTGCAGGCGCGGCACCTCGACCTCGCGCCGAAGTACCAGGCGGAAAACTACATCCAGCACAACATCAACGTGCCGACGGGCCGTGCGGGCTTCGTGCAGTTCTTCGGCCGCCTCGGCGCGCCGATCAACCCGATCCCCGAGAAGCTGGCCAGCCCGCCCGTGGTGCAGTTCGCGAAGGGCGACTTCGTGGTGCTCGTGTGGGAACGCGAGGGGAAGGACCCGGCGGACGCGACCAAGACGTACAAGTACAACACCTACGACATGCTGCGGATCGAGAACGGCAAGGTCCAGGAGCACTGGGACTACGCCCAGAAGGCGAAGGGCGGGCCGACCGGCGGCGCGCCTGACGGTATCGACTACGAGAAGGTGACGTTCAACCACTCGGCGCAGGAGAAGAAGAACCTCGAGATCGCGACCGTCGAGTTCAAGGACATCCTGCAGTACGGGCACACCGAACTCGCCGAGAAGGTGATGGCGCCGACCTACATCCAGCACAACCCGAACGTCCCGACGGGCCGCGCGGCCTTCGTCGAGTTTTTCAGCAAGATTCGCAAGCCGGAACCGCTCCAGGAGGGCTGGAAGAACAAGCCGACGCTGATGTTCGCCAGCGGGTCGTACGTGTTCCTGATCGTCAAGCGGATGGAAAAGGATCCCGACGATGCGAGCAAGACGTACCCGGCCTACTGGTTCGACATGGTGCGCGTGGACAACGGCATGATCCAGGAACACTGGGACGCCGCCACGAAGAGTGCGCCGCCTGCTCCGGGGCGCGGCGCGAACTAAACGGCACGCTGCGACCGTAACCTTCGGCAACCACAAAGACCACAAAGAACACGAAGGAAACAGCCTTTGTGGTCTTCGTGGACTTTGTGGTTGATCTATTTTCGTGGTTCAGGGTGACAGCGTGAACAGTTCGAACGGCGCCCAGTAGTACGGCTTCGCGGTCGAGCCGCCGCGGCGGAGCAGGGTCAGCTTCGCCGCGCGCAGCGCCTTTCCCGCCGGCTCGCCGGCGGCCAGGCCGGCGTAGAAGCCATCCATCAGCTCCGCCGTGGACTTGTCGTCCACGTCCCACAACCCTGCGACGACGCGGCGGGCGCCGCCGCGCAGGAACGCCCATGCGAAGCCGACCAGGCCCTCCCCCGAATAGGTGCGTTCCCCCGCGCTGCGGCAGGCCGACACCGTAACGAGCTCCGCGTTCAGCGGCAGCGAGGCGACATCGCGCGCATAGAGCTTGAACGCGGCGTCCGGGCCGCTCAGGATGACGGCCGAGTCGAGCGGGCTGTCGAGGTTTGCGGTGGCGTGGGCGGTGAAGTGGACGTACGAGAACCGGTCGGGCATGGCCTCGCGGTACGCGGCGGGCACGGCCCGCGCGCCCTCGAAGGATGTGACCGCCCCGGCAGGGAAGTGCCGCGCGACGCTCGCCATTTCCGCACCCGCGAACTTCAGCCCGGGAAACTCCGGCGCTCGAGCGGTGGCGTTGCCGATGAGCAGCAGCGATCGCGCGGACGAGGCGGCCGGCGGGTGCGTGTTGAGCATGGCGAGCGACGGCGCAACCGCGATCTCGAAGTCCTCGATCAAGTAGTGGCGACCATGTAGTCGGCAGTCAGCAGTCGGCAGTCGGCAGTCGGTGGTCAACGTCTCGAAATTCAACGCGTACAGGGCAGAGTCAGGAACGATCAGCAGGCGGCTGCCGCTGGGAATCGATGAGAGCGCGGGCTGGACGAGGAGTTCGAACAGCCGATCGCCGGCGCCACCGGCGGATTTCAGCGGATCCGCGACGACGCTGTCGATGGCGGCCTGGTGCTGCCGGACCAGTGCCTCGATCTCGCGCGCGGGGGGCAGCGTGAAGAGCTGCACGCGCGCAGGCGTGACGACCCACAGGTACGATCGCGCCGGCGCCAGCCAGTAGGAGAGAAAAGCGGTTCCGGATTCGGCGGCGCGTTTTCTCAAGGCTCCGGGCTCGACGGCCGCTGTAGCCGGAACGCCCTGGCGCTCGGCGAGGACCCGGCCGCGGCTCGAATCGGCGACTTCGAGCGCGCGCTCGACCTGCCCCTGATCGACGAGGGTGTCGACGTAGGCGCGATAGAAGTCAATCAGGCGCGTGAGGTAGGACAGCTTGTAGTCGGTTCGCAACAGCTCGGAGCGCGTCTTTTCGACGATGTCGAGGGCGGCGGAAAAATGGTGCATGGCCTCCGGAGGTCGTCCGGCAGCCATCGCGACATCGGCCAGCCCCTCGTGAGCCGACCATCGAACGCTGGGATCGTCGCGACCGGCCGCCAGCGCCTCGCCGAAGAGTCGTGAGGCGTCCTCGAGTTGTCCGCGATGCACGGCAATTTCACCGGCCCTCAGCGTGTTGTAGCCGCTGCCCGGGCTCCCCGCCTCGGCTTTGAAGCGCTTCGACTCAGTGTTGAACCGCTCGGCATCGTCCCACTCGCCGATGGCGATCGACGCATCCGCGAGATTCCCGGCCCAGATGCCCGCGTCGGCCGTCAGTCCAGCGTCAGAGGCAACGGTGAGCGCCTCTCGCAGGTACCGCACGCCTTCACGGGCCCTGCCGGCGCGGTTGTATGTCGTTCCCAGCTGGCCGAGGGCCTGCTCGTATAACCGGCGGGCGCCGCCTTTATGGCGCTCCGCGGCCTGAAGTTGGGCGCCAATCGCGCGGTCGAAGAGGCCCAGCCGCGCGTAGCAGATCCCGGCGTTGTTGAGCGCGTCGGCGTAGACCGTGTGGTCGCGCAATTCTTCGAACGTCAGCACTCGCTCAAGCCGAGTGAGCGCCGCGTCGTATCGCTTCTGAACGAGCTGTCCGTAGCCGAGGTTGAGGAGCGCCACGGCCTGATGATAGCGGTCGCCCTTGTCCGTGGCCGTTGACAGGACGTGCTCCAGCCGCGACTCGCCATCGTCCGATCGGCCGAGTTGCAGCGCGGCGATGCCGGCGTACACGTCGATGTCGAGCCTGAGATCAGCGTCGGCTGGCGTCGTCCTTCCAGCCCGATCGAAGGTTTCGGCCGCGGCCTTCCGATCGCCTGCGAGCAGCTGGTCGAAGCCGAGCAGAAACTGACGCCGCGTGCGCAGAAGATCGAAGTCCGGGCCCTCTGGAAACTCAACGTTGAGCAACGCGCGAGCCTCGGGCAGCTCGTGTCTCCGAAGGCGGACTTCGCCGAGCAGGAGCATGAAGCGGCGCGCCCAGGGAGAATCGGGTTGCGAGCGAGTGATCGCGACGCCTTGATCCGCCAGCGTCCGCGCTGCGTCGAGCTGGCCGCGCCGCATCGCGACCGAGGTTTCGTCGAGGATGCGCTGGTAGCGTTGCTCGGTGCGCTGCGTGCAGCCGGACGCCGCGAACAACAGCAGGGCTGCGAGGAAGTGGATTGTTCTCAAGACCGCTCGAACGCGGGCCTGAAAGGCCCGCGCGACTTTGCTCTCTGCCCTTTGCTCTCTGCCCTTTGCCCTCTGCCCTCCCCTTTGCCCTACGTCAGTCCCCCCACGAGCCGTTGTCTTCGCTGTCCGCCATCATCAGCCGCATTGGCGCCGGACAGCACAAATCCATCCGCAGCATCGTCAGGCGCCGGCGGCAGTCGCTGATGTAGATCTCGCCGAAGTAGATGTCGCCGCAGTCGGGGATCGTCAGGACGTTGTCGTCGATTTCCGCGCCGGGGTACGGCTTGCCGGCCCAGCGCAGCGACTTCACGATCGTGCCGTAGACGGTCCCGCCCGATTCCACGAAGCGCCCCGGCCGTGACGCCGCGGTGCGGCCGGGGACGGCCGTTTTCATGTACAGGTTGGCGCCGTGCTCTTTGACGAACTTCGGCGTGTCGGCCGCCGTGCGCAGCTTCGACAGCGTGTCGAAGCGCTGGAACAGCGGCACGTTCAACTCGACGATGAGCTTGTAGCCGCCGAGGGCGATGCCCTCGAACACCGTGTCGCGATCGAGCGCGATCGATGGCTCGCCGCTGCCCTTCGGGCTCTTCGCCACGAACCCGCCGTTGATCCGTTTGGCCGTGAACGTGGCCTTCGCGTTCACGACGAGGTTGCGCACTTCGGAGCTCACCCTCGTCGTCGCCGTCAGCGCATCTTCGGGCGCGTCGCCACAAAGTGTCTCGGCCCACTTCGCCAGGTCGTCGAACAGTCCCTCGGCGAACGTCGATGCGGATGCGAACTGAATCACGTCGCCAATGCGGCCTTTTTCGGCTCTGGACACCGAACGGCCGCCTGCGGCGGAGAGCGAGCTGGCCGCCGGCGTGTCGATCGGGGAGTCCTTGGGACGGGCGATCCGGCCGCCGATCGCGGCGGCGTTTGCGTGGAACAGAAAGTGCGGTTTCAGTTTCAAGGAAGTCGCCTCAGAGGGGGGAACAGCAGGCTATTGTGTCACAACCTCGAAGGGGTATTCGCTGTCCCCGACCGTCACGACGTAGTGCCCAGGTCCACCCAGCTGAGCTGAAGGGACAAGCAACAGCAGCGGCCCTCCGGACTGGGGAGCCTGGACCTGGCCCGACGCAAGGACGGCGCCCGCCGCGGTCCGGATGGTGTATGAGAGCGGCGCGCCTGCGGCCGTGGAGACGTCCAGCGCCAACGTCACGACGGCGGAATCACGAGCGACCGGAACTCGCGGTTCCTGACCGCGGCTCGCCGGGCGAAGCGTGACGGGCGCGAGGGCGACCGGCTGGCTGAGCGAGCGGCCCGGCGCCGGCAGGAGCGCCTGGTAGCCCGCCACCACGGCGAGCGCGGCCGCCGCGGCCCACGGAATCACGGAAGACTGATACCAGGGTCCCCGAATCACTTTCGCGCGCCCGGCGTCCTTCATCAGGCCCGCCCGCACACCGTCGCGCATGACGCCGCCTGTGCGCACATCGTCCGCGCATTCGACGCACGAGAAGTAGTGCTCCTCGAACGTCTCGCGCTCCGGCCCGGACATTTCCTCGAGCAGGTAGCGCTCCGGGGCCAGTGTGCTGACAGCTTCTTGGTGGGTCATGGTGTCACTTCGGTCCAGCGATCCTTGAAATGCCCCTTGGCCCGGTGAAGGAGGACACGCAGGTAATTGCGATCCACATTCATGGCCTGACAGATGTCGTCCTTGTCGCGCTCCTCGATGAACAGCAGCCGCAACAGCTCCTGGTCCTTCTTCGGCAGGCCTGACAGCACCTGCTGAATCTTCTCCCGCTGCTCGTCCGCGAGGAGCGTCGACTCCGCCCCTGCCCGCCGCTCGTCCGGGCCGTCGTAATCGTCCTCGAGCGGCGTCGTCTTCGATCCCGACCGATACGTCTCGAACAACACGTTGTTGCAGACCGAGTTGACGAACGCGCCCAGCGCCTGCGGCGATGCGATGCCGCCCTTCTTCTTGAGCGTCGACAGCACCCGGACGAACGTTTCCTGCTTCGCGTCTTCGACCTGCGCCGCCGACCGCAGCTTCGAGCGGAGCTTCATCGTCAGCAGGTCGCCGAAGTACCGCGTGAAATGCCGCTCGGTCTCGGGATCTCCGGCAACCAGCCTTTCGATATAGCCCAGGTCGAACTCAAATCGTTCCAGCGGCACGTCCGGAGATCGTACCTTGAACCGCGCCGAGGGCTAAGGGCTAAGCGCTGAGGCTGCACGCGAATTCCGCGCTTTCCTCAGCCATCAGCCCTTAGGGCTACTCCCTAGTGCAGCGCCCTGCCCAACCGTTTCATTTTTGTTGAATTTTCGCGCCTGCGGCGGCGAGGGCCCGGATAGACGCGGCGATTGTGGGCTGGGCAGCGAAGAAATCGAAATTGCCCGATGCCGTCGTCAGATGCAGCTGCTCGGGGTCGGACACGGTCTTGTAGGTGAACGTTCCGCTGGGGAAGGTCGCGCGGTCGCACCGCGAGTCGTGCACGAACCGCGGGTCGCAGGCGTAGGACACCGTGCCCGCCGGGTCGATTTCAAGCCATCCCTCGCACCGCGCCGTCCGGTAGTCGATGCCGTGACGATGGATGACCTGCAGGCGCACGCCCTGCTGGGCCTGCCGAATCTGGTCGCGCACCTGCTGGATGGTCCGCTGCATCGGCGAATTCGCCGGGTAGTACTCCGCGTAGGCGTTCAGGAAGGTCAGCTCCTCGTCGAAGCGCTTCTCATTCGTCAGCGTCTTCAGGTGGTTGAGGATGGCGTCGTTGATCCGATCCAGGACGTTCAACGCGCCCGGTTCGTTCGCCTGCTGCGCCTGGAGCGCCCAGTGGAGCGCCGAATCGTTCCGCGGTGTGACGAGGTGTCCCGCCGACAGCGCGTCCTGCGCGTTTTCCGCGTTGCTCGGCCGGCGCGGCGGAGGCGGCGGGGTGACGACGGGAGCACTGACGGCTTCCCGTGGCACCTCGCGCGACGGCGTCGGGTTCTTGCGAACCGGCGTCGGCAGTGGCGCGGCTTCGGGCACCGGCGGTTTGACAGGCGGGACGACGGTGGGCGCGGCAGCGGCAACAGGCGCTTGCGGGCGGTCGACGACGTCCACCCCGGGCCCGGGAACCACCTTGGTGTCTTCAGTCTTCACTGTCTCGCCGCTTGAATACATCGCGACGACGATGCCGACGACAACGAGAGCGGCCACCGTGCCGCCGATCGCGTAGAGCCCGGTTCGGGACTTGCCTTTGGCCGGCGTCGACGGGGACCATCCCAGCGTCCGCTCGAGCGCCTTGACGAGCTTCTCGAAATCCTCGTTCCAGTCCTGTTCGCTGACCTCGAGCGCATTCCGGCGCGCGAGCGCCTGCAACTCCGCCGGCAGCTCCTCTTCGGGCGGCATTTTGGCGCCGCCCACCAGGATGGGGAACACGCGCATGCCGCTCTTGAGCGCCGTCTGGAGTTCCTGCCGGACCGTGTCCTTCGGGTCGTCCAGCCGCCGCTTGCCCGCGGCGTCCGGCATCGTCAGCCAGTTCTTGCCGATGACGACGATGCAGGCGTCGGCGTCGCCGAGGACCTTGTCGATGGCTTCGCGCCACTCGATGCCGGGTTCAAGGGACCCGACGTCCCGGAACACGCGCTCCGGGTACAGGGCCTGCAGGCGGTCGTAGAGGCGGCCAGCGTCAGCCCGGCTGTCCTCTCGACGGTAATTGATGAAGATCTTGCCCGCTTTCATTGGCTGACCATGGGCGGGGGGAGTCAGGTCATTGTGAGCCGATGCCTCCAGCCCGTCAATACCGCCCACCCCCTGGGGGATGGTGAACCGTGAAGGGCATTCGTTACACCGCATGCCCCGACTAGTCCCAGGTCCTTGGGCCTTGGTTCCTGGTCCGCGCCTGGTCCTTGGTCCATGCGAAAGCCGTCGTCCACGCATCGGTGCACCAACTCGGGAGCGTGTGGACCACGGACAAAGGACGGACCAAGAACCCGGGACCAAAAACCAAGGACCAGTTGAGCCTGTAACGATTCCGGCCCCCCGGTCACCAGCCCCGTGAAAAGGGGAGTGACCGCTTATGAAACTGCATTCGCCGCAGCTCGTGGCACTGTCGGAGGCGAGCCTGCTGCACGCCTTGATGTCGGAGACCCGCCGGCCGAACTTTCTGGTGGTCTGCCGGCGCGTCACCGTGGAAGCCGCCGTCCGGCACATCGTTTCGTACTGCGAGCCGCCGTTTCACATGGTGGCGCTGCCGGGCCTGCTGGACCTGACCGAGGTCAAAGGCGGCACGCTCGTCCTGGCCGACGTGGCCATGATGAGCCTGGGTCAGCAGATGCGGCTCTACGACTGGCTGTCCGTCAGGGAAGACTGCCCGCAGGTGGTATCGGTCTCGTCGGTCCCGCTGCGGCCGCTCGTGGACGATGGCCGCTTCCTCGAGGGGCTGCTGTACCGCCTCAATCTGATCTACCTGGATGCGACGCCCTGCGAGAACGCCGGCCTGGTTCCCGGCACGAAGGATCAGAGCGTCCGCCATGCGCTGCCGCCGTTCCAGCATACCGAGGGCTTGACGCAGCGCTCCAGCCCCGCACGAATGTCGCTGTAGCGACTGCCACGTGCGTTGGCCACGGAGGCACAGAGATCACAGAGGCATTTCTCATATGTAGAAACCCTCGGTGCTCTCGGTGCCTCTGTGGCTCCGTGCGTTTCGTAGACGTTAGTTCCAGCGGAACAGCTTGATCCCGAGGGCGAACGTGACGGCGCCCCACGCCAGCAGAATGGCGACGTTCAGGCTCTGTGAGGCGAGGGATGCGCCTTCGAGCATCACGGCGCGAAGGCCTTCGATGAGCGGCGTCAGCGGGACGAGCCTGATGAGCGGCTGCACGGCCTGAGGGAACCGATCGGGCGAGAAGAAGATTCCCGACAGCAGCCACATCGGCAGCATCGTCAGGTTCATCAGGCCCGACACGGCCTCGAGCGTCTTCGCACGGCACGCGACCAGGAGCCCGAGGCCGGCGAACGTGAAGGCGCCGACGAGGATCAGCACCAGCACCGCGCCGAAGCTGCCGGCCACGACGACGCCGAAAAAGACGCGCGCGAAGATCAGGATCACGACCACTTCCGGGATCATGAACACCAGGCGGCTGATCATGATGCCGAGGAGGAAATCGCTGCGGCGCATGGGCGTGGCGACGAACCGCTTGAGCAGCTTGCGGATCCGCATGTCGACGATGGCGAAGCCGACGCCCCACAGCCCGCCGCCCATCAGGCCCATGCCGACGAGCCCGGGCACCAGGAAGTCGATGTAGCGGCTGCCGGGCTCGAGCATCTCCTCGTCGGCCAGCGTCGGGACCGGATCGGTCCGGCCGGCCGCGCGCTGCAGGGCCTCGTGCACGGCGGTCCGCGCGAGACGGCTTTCGGCGCGGCTCCGGTCGAGACGGTACTGATAGCTGCCGTCGGAGGAGACGAGCACCACGAGATCCGTCTTGCCGGTGCGGAGGCGCCGCCGGCTGGTCTCCTCGTCGTCGATGCGGACGGCGAACGTCAGGCTCTTGCCGGTCGACTGCTGGAGCAGCGCGTCGCGAACCTGTTCGGCCCGCGGACCCGCCTGCACGTCGACCGTCACTTTTTCGACGGGGTTCGCGCGGAAGGCGATGCCCAGCGCGACGACCATGAGCAGCGGGAAGCCGTACACCCAGAACACCGCGCCGGGCTCCCGGTAGAACGCCCGCAGCCGCGCGAGCACGAGCTGGACGAGCGGCGTCATGACGCCGCCTCGTCGCGGAGATGGCGGCCCGTCAGCGTCACGAAGACGTCCTCGAGGCTGGCGTGGCGTGTGGTGAGGCTGGCCAGCTCGAGCTGCTTCTGGCGGAGCCGCTCGAGGATCGCCGGCAGTGCCAGGTGCGGCTCGGTGACCGAGAGGGCATAGTGATCGGCTTCCTGACGCACCGCGGTGACGGCCGGCGTCTCGCGGAAGAGCTCGGACATGTCGATTGACGCGGTCGTATCGCGGGTTTCGCCGTTCATCAGCGTGATGTCCACCACGTGTTCGCCGCCCAGGCTCGCAATCAGGTCGCGCGGCGATCCGAGCGCGATGACCTTCCCGTGATCGACGATGGCCACGCGATCGCAGAGGCGTTCGGCTTCGTCCATGTAGTGAGTGGTCAGCAGGACGGTGCGGCCTTGCGTACGAAGCGTCCGGATGATGTCCCACAGCTGGCGCCGTGACTGCGGGTCGAGGCCGGTCGTCGGCTCGTCGAGGAACAGCACCTCCGGGTCGCCGACCAGCGCGCAGGCGACCGCGAGGCGCTGTTGTTGCCCGCCGGAGAGCTTGCCGACCCACACGCCGGCCTTTTCCTCGAGCGACACGCGCGCGATGGCTTCGTCCGGCGTGAGCCCCTGGCGATAGAAGCTGCGAAAGAGGGTCAGCGTTTCGCGGACCGTGAGCTTGTCGGAGAGCTTGGTCTCCTGCAGCGAGATGCCGATGCGCTGGCGGATGTCGTCGTCCTGCCGGCCCCAGCGCATGCCGAGCACCTCGACCTCGCCGGACGTCGCGTCGAGCAGGCCTTCGATGATCTCGATGGTGGTCGTCTTGCCGGCGCCGTTCGGCCCCAGCAGGCCGAAGCATTCGCCCCGTTCGACGGCGAGGTCCAGGCCGCGTACGGCCTCGACCGGCGGCTTCGCCGCGTACGTCTTGACCAGATTCGCGCAGCGGATCGCGAGCACCTGCACAGCATACCCATTTTCAGCGCCAGTCACGACGTGGAACGCAGAGCCCGCCGAGAACGCAGAGTTATCTATCTATCGGGATCTCAGCGATCTCCGCGATCTCTGCGTTCCACGTCGCTGGCAGCTAGTCGCGAGCGTCGTGGTCGGCGTCGAGGTAGCGGATGCGCTTGTGGATGTCGGTGTTGATCGAGTGATACGGCTGCGCGAGGTTGCCGGGGTCGAACAGCGTCTGCCGCATGTGCTCCGCATCGTCGCTGCCGATCGCGTCGGTGAAGATCGGCAGCAGGTACTCGATGCCGATCCGCGACGGCTTCATCATCAGCGGATCGTAGAACGCCGGGTGCATCTGCCGGGCGTGAATCAGGCCCCAGCGGTCGCGGAACCGGTTCGCGTCGTACCCCTCGACGTGGAAGCCGTTCTGGGCGTGGTACTGCAGCACCGACACGGCGTTGTTGCGCCCCTCGACGAGCAGATCGACGGCCTTGGCGCCGAGCGCGGCCGCGTAGAACCGATCGAACAGAATCGGCCGCCCGCCGCGCTGCGTGTGGCCGACTTTTCTGGTGAAGATCGCCTCGCGCGCCGAGCTGCCGCGGCGATAGAGCTGAAAGTAGCGATCGCCCAGCTCCTTGATCATCCGTTCGCGCAGCGCCTCGGCGGCGCCGGACAACAGCACATTGCCGGCCGGGTCGATGGACGTCGACACGGCGCCCAGCTCGTTGCCCTCCTCGTCGACCATGCCCTCGCCGCAGACGATGACGACGTTCTTCTGGAGCTCGTAGAGGTGCTTGACGCGCTCGACGAGCAGCGTCATGTCGAGCGGATGCTCGGGGACGAGGATGATGTCCGGCTGGCCGTACGCCGTGCCGAGCGCGATGTAGCCCGAATGCCGCCCCATCACCTCGATGATCGCGATGCGGCGATGGCTCTCCGCCGTCGTCCGGAGACGCTCGACGCCCTGCGCGGTGACGAAGACGGCGGTCGCGTACCCCGGCGTCGCGTAGTTCACGATGTGGTTGAGATCGAAGTTGGCGTTGGACGGCGTGCGCGTGTAGCGATAGCCGTGGGTCGCGTCGGGATCCTTCACGCGGACCCACTCGTCGGGCTCGCTCGGGTAGTTCAGCCCGAGATCGTTGTCGATCGTCTTGGGCGCGAGGACGGTGGGCAGCCGCTCGGCCAGCGGCTGCAGCGCGTTGAGCGTGCCGTCGCCGCCGATCGCAGATGAGCCCTTCGATGCCGAGCTTCGTGAGGCGCGAGGAAATGAGATCGAGATCGGCCTTCTTCTCCGGATCGACGTAGTCGCGCGACGAGCCGATGAGCGTGCCGCCCTTGGTCGGATCGAGCTCCGGGATCTCCTGGAACAGCGGATTCAGATGGAGATGCGGCACGCGCGGGTTGAACAGGCAGTTGAAGCCCTTGATGAGCCCGTAGATCTCGATCCGCAGCTTGTTCGCGCGGACCACCGCGCCGTGAATGGCCGCGTTGAGGGCGGGCGTGTCGCCGCCGGCGGTGAGGATGCCGATGCGCTTCATCTTGTCCAATTTTAGCGCGGGATCGCGACTGCGGCCCGGGCGCTCGTGTGCAACGTTCTTGTAAGGGTGGGGTCTTACAACACCACAGGAATGTCTGAATCGCGTGCGCGGGGTCGATTCATGCCCCGGATCCGCGCGGCATGCTCGTTGCGTCGGCCGGATCGGCTCCCAACATGATCCTGTCGCCGATTCTGGTTCTCGATCCGCAGAAGGTCGAACGCGATCTCGCCTTCGTGATGGGCTGCCTGTCCGAGGTCCTGGTCGAGGCGCAGGAGCACCGCCTCGCGCGCCAGCTGCCGTGGCGCATCGCCGATGCGGCCGCGGGCGACGACTCGGTATCGCCCGACCGGCTGTCGCGCGCGTACTCGATCGCGTTTCACCTGCTGAGCCTGGTGGAGCAGAACGCGGCGATCCAGCAGCAGCGCTCCACCGAGGCGGCGCACGGACCGTCGGCATTGCAGGCGCTGTGGGGACAGAGCCTCGAGCAGTTGAGAGACCGCGGCCTCACGGCCGATCAGATCGCGGCGACGCTGCAGCGCGTGCAGGTCGAGCTGGTGCTGACCGCGCACCCGACCGAGGCGAAGCGCACCATCGTCCTCGAGCACCATCGCAGCCTCTACCTGCTGCTCGTGAAGCGCGAGAACCAGGTGTGGACGCCCAACGAGCAGCGCGCGATTCGCGACGAGTTCAAGACGCTGCTGTCGCTCCTGTGGCGCACGGGCGAAATCTTCCTGCACAAGCCCGACGTGGCGGCCGAGCGGCGGAACGTCATGCACTACCTCTACACGCGTCTTTCCCGACGTCCTGCCGGCGCTCGACGGCCGGCTGCGTCAGAGCTGGGAGCACCTGGGCTTCGACCCGGATCTGCTTCGGGCTCCCGAGCAGCTGCCGCGGTGCCGTCTGGGAACCTGGGTGGGCGGCGATCAGGACGGGCACCCACTGGTGACGCCGGACGTCACGCGGGAGACGCTCGAGGATCTGCGCCTGCACGCGTTGCTGTTGCTCCAGCGTCAGCTCGTCGCGCTCGGCCGGCAGGTGAGCCTGTCGGATCGCCTCGAGCCGCCGCCACCGGCGTTGATCGCCCGCGTCGGCGATCTCGTGGAAGCGCGTACCCCGCCCGCTGCAGGGCGGGGGAGACACTATCGAAGCCGGCGAGACCTGGCGTCGGTTTGTCGGCCTGATGCTGGCGCAGCTGCCGCTCGAAAGCGTCTACCCCGAAGGCGGACGTCTGCGACCGGGTTCAGGAGGGTACCAGCGCGCCGCCGAACTCATCGCCGATCTGCGGCTGCTGCAGGAGTCGCTCGTCGCCGTCGGTGCCTGGCGCGTGGCGGACGCCGCCGTCGCGCCGGTGATTCGGACGGCGGAGACGTTCGGGTTTCATCTGGCGTCGCTCGACATCCGCCAGAACAGCGCGTTTTACGAACGCGCGATCGGGCAGTTGCAGCGGGCCGCCGGGCTCGAGCCGTCCGACTACCCGCGCTGGACCGAAGAGCGCCGGCTGGAGTTCCTCGATCGCGAGCTGGCGTCGCCGCGGCCGTTTCTCCGCGCGGATCTGTCGGCGGGTCCGGAGGCCGACGCGGCCCTGGCGACCTTCCGCGTGCTGGCGGATCACGTGCGCGACCACGGCCCGGACGGCCTGGGCGCGCTCATCGTCAGCATGACGCGCAGCGCGTCCGACCTGCTCGGCGTGTATCTGCTCGCCCGCGAAGTGGGCCTGACGACGAACGACGGATCGGGGCTGGCGTGCCGGCTGCCGGTGGTGCCGCTGTTCGAGACGATCGAGGACCTCGAGCGAAGCCCGGAGATCCTCCGGGCATTCCTCCGGCATCCGATGACGCGCCGGAGCCTCGAACAGCAGCGCCGCCAGGCCGGAGGGCCCAAGGGGCCCGGAGGCAGTGAACATATTCAGCAGGTCGTCGTCGGCTACAGCGACAGCAACAAGGACGGCGGCATCCTTGCGAGCCTCTGGAGTCTCTACCGCGCCGAGGCCGCGCTCGTCCGCGCCGGACGCGAGTCGGGCGTCAGGATCCGGTTCCTGCACGGCCGTGGGGGAACGATGTCGCGCGGCGGCGGGCCCGAGCACCGGTTCGTGAAGGCGATCCACCCGTCGGCATTGAACGGCGACCTGCGGGTGACGGAGCAGGGCGAGGCGATCGAGCAGAAGTTCGCGAACCGCCTGACGGCCGTCTACAACCTGGAGCTGCTGTTCGCGGGCGTGGCCCGCGCGACGCTGCTCGACCAGCACGCGCCCGAGCCGCCGCACGTGCTGGAGCCGACGATGGACTGGCTCGCCGAGCGGAGCCGGCAGACGTACACCCATCTGCGGCAGGGCGCCGGGGTTCCTTGCGTTCTTCCGGCAGGCCACGCCGATCGATGCGATCGAGGAAAGCCGGATCGGGTCGCGTCCGTCGCGCCGGACCGGGCAGCCCGCGCTCGAGGACCTCCGGGCGATCCCGTGGGTGTTCAGCTGGAGCCAGGCCCGGTACGTCATTCCGGGTTGGTACGGCGTGGGGAGCGCGCTCGAGGCGCTGCAGGCGGAACGCCCGGACGAGTTCGCCGGGCTCTTGCAGCATCTCTACACATGGGCGCCGCTGCACTACGCGCTGAGCAACGCCGCCACGTGCATCGCGGCGGCCGACCTCGACGTCATGCGGGCCTACGCCTGCCTCGTCGAAGACGAGGTGTGCCGTGCGGACATCTTCGGGCTGATCACGCGCGAGTTCGAGCGGACGTCGCTGATGCTCGAGCGGATCTATCGGGGGACGCTCGCCGAGCGCCGCCCGAACATCCATGCGACCGTGCAGATGCGGCGGGCGCCGCTCCGCGTCCTGCACGATCGGCAGATCGCGCTCCTGCGCGACTGGCGGCGCGCCAACCGCGTGGGCGACGCTGAAGCTGCCGCCGCGGTCCTCCCGCCGCTCCTGCTCACCGTCAACGCCATCGCCGGGGGGCTTGGCGCCACGGGATAGGTCCCAGGGGTCCGAGGGGTCCGAGAGGTCCGAGGGGTCCCAGGGGTCCTGAGATCTCAGCGAAGAACGCCGAGCGCGACCATGAGGGCGATGGCCATGGCGGCCAGCAGGCCCGCCGTCGCCCTGGCGAAGCGCGGGCTTCCGAGCGCAGCGGCCACGCCCATCTTCAACAGGCAGTTCGTCAGGATGCCGACCGCGATCACTTGCGCGGCGACGGCGGGCGCGCTGCCGGCGCTCGGCGTGGTAGTCATGGAAATCGTCAGCGCGTCCACGTCGGTCAGCCCGAGCACGGCACCCGACACGAGCAGGCCTGGGTTCCCGAACGCGCGGCGCGCCGCATCGACCCCGAACAGCACGATCTGAAAGACCGCCGCCATCTGCAGCGCGGGAAAGAGCTGCAGGGGATTGGCGGGCGGCTCGTGATGGCCGCGCAGCTCTTTGCGGCTTCTTCTCCACCAGAACGCCAGCGCGAGCGCTCCGATCGCAAATGGCACCACCAGGTACGGGAGCAGGAGCCGTGCGACCGGCAGGTTCAGCACGGAGGCCGCGACGAGCACGCGCGGAAACAGCATCGCGCACGCGCCGATCGTGCCGGCGGCCAGCGGGCCGGAGAGCGCCTTCTCGCGGCGGCTCAGGCGCGCGAACGTGAACGTGGTGTTGGTGGACGAAATCAGGCCGCCGAGGATCCCCGCTAGCGGATAGCCCTTGCCGGCGCCAAAGGTGCGGCGGGCCAGGTAGCCGGCGAAGCTCAGGCCCGTGAAGAACAGCACCAGCAGCCACAGCGCCCGCGGCCTGAAGCCGCCGAACGGCCCGATCGGTCCCTCGGGCAGGAGCGGCAGGACGACGATCGCCATCACGCCGAAGCGCGCCGCGGCACGCATCTCCTCGTCGTCCAGCCGCCCCACCATCGCATGGAGCCTGGATTTCTCGACGAGCAGAAGCGTGGTCACGGCGACGATACCGCTCGACAGCGCGAGCCAGCCCAAGCCGGCGGCGACTCCGGCGGCCACGACGATCAGTGCCGCCGTCTCCGTCGTGGCGTCCACCTCAACGCGACTGGCTGCGACGTAGCCCGCGATGACGAGCGCGACGGCTCCAGCGGTCAGGACGATGGCGAAGCCGGTCAGGTTGATGGTGACGAGCCAGCCCGCGAGGCCGGCGAGGCCGCCGAGCATCGTGAACGTGCGGATTCCCCCGAATCGCGCACGGGGCCCGGTCGCGTGCCCGGACCACTGGCGTTCGAAGCCGATTGCCGCGCCGCCAAGGGCCGCGACGACGACGCGCAAAACGGAGGGAGGCAAAAAGTCCGAGAGGTCCAAGACCACAAGAGATTAGGTCCGAGTGGTCCGAGAGGTCCACCTGGGCTTGGACCCCTCGGACCCCTCGGACCTTGGACCTCTTGGACCTCGAGTTATGGCCGATCGATTGTGATGTTCGGCGACGTCCAGTGCTCGGTGTGGGCGGGGTTGTCGGGATCGCCCAGCGCCTTGAGCACCGACAGTTCAATCCGGTACGCCCCGTCGGCGACCGGCCGGAGCATGCCCCCCGGCCGATGCATCACGGTGCCGTCCCACGTGAACGCGAAAAACGACGTCGCGGTGCTGTTGCGCGGCAGGAACTCCTCGATGTCGGCGAAGCCCGCCGATTCGCCGGTCGCCACGTCGATGACGTCCAGCTTCAGCGTCCTGACCTGGTGGTCGAGGTGCAGCAGGAGGAACGGGACATCGTCGCCTACGAGAGTGTAGGTGGCGCCGCCCGGCTGGTTGACGAGGTTCGGTCCGACGATCTTCGCCAGCCACGGGAATCCGGCCGGCGTCGGCGTCACGGCCACGATCGCCTGGTAGTCGCCGTTGTATCCACCGTACGGCACGCGCAGCACGCCGCTGCCGTCGTCAGGGGTGAACACGATGTACCCGCCGAATAGCCGGGTCGCCGGATCCGCCGCAGGAGGCGTGATCGTGACGTCGATCGAGTCGACGTCCTCGTGATGGTGGTGGCCGCCGCCGATGGTCACGGTCGGCGCGCTGAACGTGACGGTCGCGAAGCCGGTGCGGAACGACGGCGTGAACGTGTTCGCGCCGGTCGAGAGCGCCGGCTCGTGGCTCAGCGTGTACGTGACCGGGGTATCGTCGTCATCATCGTCGTGGCCGCGTCCCTTGTGCTTGTCGCCCCAATGATGATGGTCGCGGTGATCGTCGTCATCGTCCAGGGAGACGCGGAGCCGCTTCGTGACAGAGCCCGTCTCGATCTCGCCGAGTGCGAGGCTGCTCGGGGACACGATCGCGTCGGCCTTTACCGCGTCGTCGATGCGCAGCATGCCCGCGCCCTGGCGATGGACGTTGTCGAGGAAGCCCAGCGCGGGGTTGCCCCACCACACCGCCGGCCGCGCCGAGTTCTGCAGGCGCTGCTCGACTTCCTGCGGGCGGGCGTCTGGCCGTGCCTCGAGCAGGAGCGCGACGGCTCCGGCGACGTGCGGCGACGACATCGACGTCCCGCTCAGGTTGCCGTACCCGCCCTGCTCGAGCGGTAGTGTCGAGCGGATTGAGCCGCCGGGCGCGCCGATGTCCGGCTTGAAGCTGAGATCGGGCGGCAGGCCATACGACGAGAAGCTGGAGATGAGGCCGCCGGTCGGCTGCGCTTCGCTGGTGACCAGCGATGTCCACGTCATGGTCACGCTGCCGCCGGCGAGGCGTCCGTTGATCACGGCGCCGTTGGCGGCGCTGATGGAGACGACGGGAATCGTGATGGCCGGTGTGCCCGCCACGGTCGGCGAGATGAAGCCCGGGGCGTTGTTGTAGAGCACGACGCCCGCCGCGCCGGCCGATTGCGCGTTGAACGCCTTCTGGTAGAACGAGCAGGTGCCGCGCCGAATCAGGACGACGCTGCCTGTCAGACTTCCCGGCGTCAGCGCCGCGCACGCGTCGTCGGTGGTCGTGGTGGTGCCGGTCCGGGCCATCGGGAACGAGCCAGCCAGGGGCGTCGGCGGCGCGCCTGCCGCGTCCACGTAGCCGACTTTCGCCGCGTCGGGCGAGATCGTGAACGCGACGAGATTCGCGTGCGAGTTGTCGAACGACGCGACGCCGATCACGTTCCTGCCGACGCCGGGCGCGGAGGCGCCGTAGAGGCCGAGCGCGCCCTCGTTGCCGATCGACGCGACGACGACGACGCCGTGGCGGACGAGGCGGTCGGCGGCCTTCGCGGTCGGGTACTGCGGCCACGACAGCGCGCTGCCGATGCTCATGTTCACGACGTCGGCGCCGTCGGCCCGCGCGCGCTCCATGGCGGCGAGCATGATGTCGGCCGTCGTCGAGCCCTCGCAGCCGAAGACACGGTACGCGCGGAACCTGACGTTGGGCGCGACGCCCTTGATGACGCCGTTGGCGCCGATGATGCCGCTCACGTGTGTGCCGTGGCCGTTGCAGTCGTCGGGGTCGGGATCGGGGTGGGGACCAGCTTCGCCGGGTCGGCTGAGCTCGAATTGAAGTCATCGCCCACGAAATCGAAGCCGAGGCTGACGCGGCAGCCGCGGCCGAAACATCCGCCGAGGTCTGGATGGTTGTAGTCGATACCGGTGTCGATCACGGCGACTTTCACGCCGCGGCCCGACAGCCCGAGCACGCTCTGCGCGACGTCGGCGCCGGTCATCTTGATCGCCGTCACCAGATCCGCGACGTCACCCGGCGGCTCTTCGGCCTGCTGTATCGAGATCTTGACGACCGGATACACCGCCTGTACACCCGGGAGCGAGCGCAGCTTCGACACTTCGCGGGCCGTCGCGCGCACCGTGACGCCGTTCCAGAGGTCACGGTAGCTGCGTCCGCGCGAGTACCGGACGCCGGCGCCCGCGGCGGCCGCGTGGAACGTCGCTTCCTCGCGTTCGAGCGTGGCGGTGGCCGTGCCTTCGGTGGTCGGGGGGCTCGCCAGCTCGACGAACCAGGAATCGGACGATTCGTTATCGAGTCTCGACACGGACTGCTCGGTCTGCGCGTACCCGATCATGCTGGCGAGCAGAAGACTCGCGGCGGTAGCGCCGAGAAATGTGCGCATTGCGACCTCCTCGATGGGCGTGGGTGAATCGATGAAGCGCGGATTCTACAGATTTGCCCGGGGGTTGTCGACGAATCCTTGCCTTTTTCTGTGCAGTGCGGGGGGCTCAATGGCTGGTACACTGGGCCTGGCATGCTGGACTGGCTGAAACGACAAAAACGATGGACCGTGCGCCGTCAGCGCGAAGTCGACTTACCGGTCGCGACGATCGTGAAGCCGCCCGCCCGCGCCATGTCGGGAAAATACCTGCTGCTCTATAAGTACCTGAACGAGCGATATGCGAACACGGTGGTCCTGACGTTCGCGGAGATTGAAGACCTGCTGGGCTTTGCGCTGCCCGACCAGGCGCGCCTTCACCAGGAGTGGTGGACGGACGCCGCGGTCAACCCGGCCGGGCGCGATCACTCGGATTCCTGGACGCTCGCCAGCCGGACGGCCACGCCGAACATGTCGGCCCGGAGCGTCGCATTTGATCGGGCCGCCTAGGGGCGCTTCCTCGCCCGGGCCGCATGACTGAACTGAACTGGCGCTGGATCGGCTTGATGCTGACGGTGCCGCCGCTGGCTGGCTGGCTGATCGCCCTGCCGCTCTGGCGCAAGGGCGAGATGATCCTCGGGAACCTGACGGGCACGATCCTGATTTTCAGCGCCGGCGTCGCGCTGATCGTGCGTGAGTCCATCGAGCTGAACGGGGTGATCGCCAGGTGCATCGACGCCGGCTACACCTGCTGGCCGGTGCCGAGTGCCTTCGTTCGGTACTCCATCTATGCCGCGATCGCGCTGCTCGAGGTCGTCATCCTGTTCAGCTGGAGCCTGCGCGTCGAGCGCCAGATGCGCAACCGCCACTACGCGCCCGAATGGCGGTGACGACACTCGAATCTGGTCATTTGATCATCTCGTCATCTGGTCATTTCTGTTCGATTGAACAACTGGTTCAATCACACAACGATGACCAGATGACCAAATGACCAGATGACCAAATTCGTATTCACACCGTGAGCGCGTCGAGCGCTGAGCGCTGCGCGTCGAGGCGTTGCTCGCGCTCCCTCGCAAAGCGCTGAACGCCGGCGAAGATCGACTCCTTGTCCAGGTGCGCCTCGGCGATGACGTCGGGTTCGAGGCCGCCGGTGAGCCACTGGTTGTCCCAGTCCGCCGTGAGCGAATAGTCGTCGGCCTGCGCGCCGACGTTGCGCAGCGGCCACATGCGCCGCGTGCCGCCGGTCACGAACATCAGGTCCTGCCGCGCCTCCGTCGGAAGCACCGACCGCCGGTAGGCCTCGGGCTGCCGATCGAACAGTTCCTCGCTGATCGCCGACACGACTTTGACATTGATGCCCGCCTGCTCGAGCCGCGGCAGGATGGTCACGAGGTTGAACGTCGCGCTGGAGCCCTGCGCGACGACGTAGCCGTGCGTCGGCTTGCCGGGCGCGAAGTCGCGGATGACGTACAGGCCCTTGGCCGCGGCCTTGAGGTCCGTGTCCGCGAATGTGCTGCGATCGGCGACGGGGAAGTCGGGCCGCGCGACCTCGATCGTGATGATGCCCACCTTCTTGTCGCGCGCCGCGATCTCGGCCGCCGCGAAGTAGCCGGCCGCCACGTCGTTGTAGTCCCAGAAGCTCAGGTTGATGACCTGTCCCCGCGGAAACAGCTTCCACACCTGCGGCGAGAAGATGCCGAAGTGCGTGCGGGCATCGGCCGCCGTCTCGGGGCCCGAGTGCGCCGACAGGATGTGCAGCACGCCCGTGCGGAAACGGCTGTCCTGGTTCTGCTGGCTCCACACACGCGCGGGCAGATACATCAGCGGCGTGAACGCGCCGTACGTGCCGCTGAACGCCCAGACGCCGGCGAACTTGTCGGGATCGACCGACGCGTTCTGGCTGACGAGGCCGATGGCGGTCGAGACGTTGCCCGCTTCCTGAATCGCGGCCTTGAGCCTCGTGCCGCTCGGGTTGGTGTCAGGATCGTAGTGGCCCCAGAGGCTCCCGTGCTCGAGGTTCACGGACTCGGACAGATCCGCCGCGACGGTCAGCACGCGGTTGTCCGTCACGTAGTTCAGCCACTTGATGATCTCGGAGATCGCCCGCCGCGCGCCGGCCGTCTCGCCGGCCTTGCGGAACAGCGCGACCTTCACGTCTTTTTTCGCGCCGCTCGGGTTCGTCACCGCCAGCGTCTGGGTGCCTTCGGGCAGGTTGGCGACGCGCAGGCGATCGTCGAGGAAGGGATCCTTCGTTACATCGATGCGGAGCGGGAACTCGTCCTTCACCATGTCGCCGAGCTCGACGAGCCGATCCGACAGCCAGTCGCCGAGGCCGTTGCGATCGAGCACGGACATCGCCACGTCCATGTTCGTCTTGAACTGCAGCAGCCGTTCCTTCGTGTCGGTGACGGGCCCCTTCTCCATCCCCTCGAACTTCACGCCGTACCGCTCCTCGAACGTCCGCGCGAGCGCGACGATGTAGTCGGTGTTCATCTTGAAGGCGAACGGATGGCTCTGGTAGCCGACGATCTGGTCGCCGGCGCCTAGAATCTTCCCGCCGACGGCTGTGGGCCAGTAGCCCTTCGTCGTCTTGCCGATGACGATCATCGGCCGCCGGTCGTCCGGATCCCAGCCTTCCATTTTCTTCAGGACGTCCGTAATCTGGCCGTAGTCGTGGCCGTCGGCGATCGTGAAGACGTTCCAGCCGTACGACGTCCACTGCTCCTTCAGCTTGTAGCCCTCGAACTTGCTGTGCACCACGCCGCCGATAAGCGCGTCGTCGATGCCGGCGTTGTTGTCGGAGAAGAACACGCGCAGGCGCTTGCCGGTCTGGAGCGCGATGGCCTGCGTCTTCAGTTCCTGCGCGTGTCCGGCGCACATGGCGAACTCGCCTTCGAACGCGACGATCTTCGGCCGGCCCATGGGCGCGCCGACGATGTCCCAGAACGCGGCCTTGCCGGCCGCCGTGGCGACGCCGACGCCCGAGGGTCCGCCGTTGACATCGTTGGTGACGTCGGTGGACTCGATGTGTCCGGACAGCGCGCGGATGCCGCGGCCCTTCGCCTGCGCGAACCGCGGGTGATCGGCGAGGCCGTTGTCGGCGAGGAGCGTCTTCAGCGCGCCCGCGCCGCGCCGGAAGCCCAGCGCGTCAATCGACAGCATCGCGACGTCGGGGGCGACGCGGTACTTCTTGTCGCCGGTCGCCTGATGCCGCCGGGCGAGGGCCTCGCCCATGATCATCCACAGCGCGTAGCAGGTCGGCGCGCAGTGTCCGGCCGCGAGCATGAACTTGTCGCTGTAGGGGTGCTTGGGGCGCCGGTAGTCGTAGCGCAGCCCGCCGTTGTCGGGTCCGGCCAGGTGGGTGGCCACGTTGAACGGCGTGTAGGCCAGCGGCCCGCCGAAATGCCCCGTCTGGGCGTAGTTTCCCAGCAGCGTGAGGGTCATGCACGTCATGAACCCTACGTCTTCCATGCGCTCGCGGTCGGTCATCCCTGTCCTCTCGTTTTCTGAAGGTGGTCTCTGGGCCTTGGGCCTTCGTTCTGGTCCCTGGTCCATCCTCGGTCCTTGGTTCCTGGTGCGCGGCACGGCGATCTGCAGCGGACAGCATGGACCATGGGACCACGGACGAAGGACGGACCAAGGACCAAGAACGGACCAAGGACCAGTACCAAGGCCCGAGGACCGGAAAGATTCTACCCCGATGGGTGTATAACGATCGGCATCATGGAAGCCGATGCATCGGACGCGCTGTCCAGGGCGTATCTCGCCGACACGCTGCGGTCGTTCCGCATGTACAAGAAGCTCGGCGACGCGGCGATGGCCCAGGTCGTTGCCGACGCCGACCTCCTGCGCCAAATCGACGCGGGCTCGAACAGCATCGCGACGGTCGTCAAGCACATCGGCGGCAACCTGCGCTCCCGCTTCCGGGATTTCCTGACGACCGACGGCGAGAAGCCCGACCGCGACCGCGACGGGGAATTCGAGATGCCCCTGGATGCGGCGGCGCCGTCCCGCGCGGAGATCCTGGAGTGGTGGGAATCGGGGTTCGCTGTCGCCCTCGCGTCGATCGACGCGCTCGAGCCGGGCGATCTGACGCGCACCGTCTACATCCGCCGCGAGCCGTTCCTCGTCGTCGAAGCGCTCAACCGCCTGGTGACGCACGTGGCTTATCACGTCGGTCAGATCGTCTACGTCGCGCGGCACGTGGCGGGCGACCGGTGGACCACGCTGAGCATCCCGAAGGGGCAGTCGAGGCAGTATGGCGTCGGCTCGTTCAAGGACGGCGCCGTACCGCGGCGGATGGCCTGAAGTCTGGACATGTAACGAAGCGTTCCCGCCACGCACCAGCTTTCAGCTGGCGTTCAGTTCTCGTCAGCGGTTTTTCAAGGTCTTTAGAACACCAGGGAGCGACGCCGTGCGACGAGCAGCCGGTATCATCGGAACGATCTGCATCGTGGGTGGTGGACTGGCCGCAGTTGCACACACCGATGACGAACCGCTGCACAACCAGCTGACGTTCGCCGATCAAGCCGGGTTGCAGCGCACCATCACGACGGCGGACTCGTTCGATCTAAAGAATCCGTTCTTCCAGGATCTTGGCACCAACGGGCGGACGTGCTTCACGTGCCACCAGCCCGATCAGGCCTGGACCGTGACGCCGGCCCGCATTCGCGAACGATTCGAGGAGACCAGGGGGCGCGACCCGATCTTCCGCACCAACGACGGATCGAACTGCGAAGGGGCCGACACCTCGACGACGGGCAAGCGCCGCGCGGCCTTCAGCCTGCTGCTGGCCAAAGGGCTGATCCGTGTCGAACTGGCCGTTCCTGCGAACGCGGAGTTCACGATCAACGACGTGGACGATCCGTACTCCTGCGGCGCTCCGCTGTCGGAAGCCTCGATGTTCCGCCGGCCGCTGCCCTCCACCAACCTCAGCTTCCTGAGCACGGTCATGTGGGACGGCCGCGAGACCGTCAGCGGCCAGGCGATTCGCGCCGATCTCGTCACCCAGGCCATCGATGCGACGACCGGACACGCGCAAGGTGCGCCGTTGTCGCCGGCGCAGGCTGACGCGATCGTCGAGTTCGAGCTCGGGCTGTTCACCGCACAGACGCACGACCGCGGCGCCGGAAGCCTCCGTGCGCACGGCGCGCAGGGAGGCCCGCGGGCGCTCGCCGTTCAGCCCTTCTGCATCGGCATCAACGATCCGCTGAACATGCTCCCGGTGATGCCCGGGGCCTGCGCGGCGCCGTCGGGCGGTCTGGATCCGGATGTCTTCACGCTGTTTTCCGGCTGGGACCGTCACGAGTCGCCAGATCGGCGGGCGATCGCGCGGGGCGAGCAATTGTTCAACACGAAAACCTTTGTCATCGACAAGGTCGGCGGCCTGAACCGGGACGCGACCGATCCGGTTGCCGGTGAGCTCACCGGGACCTGCACCGTGTGCCACGACACGCCAAACGCCGGCAACCATTCCGTCTCGATGGCGCTGAACATCGGCCTCACGGACGCGTCGCGCCGCACGCCCGACCTGCCGCTGTACTACCTCAGGCGCAAAACGACGAACGAGACCGTCACGACCACGGATCCAGGCCGGGCGATGGTGACGGGCAGGTGGGACGACGTCGGCAAGTTCAAGGGGCCGATCCTGAGGGCCCTCGCGGCCCGCGCACCGTATTTCCATAACGGATCGGCGGCGACGCTCGAGGAGGTCGTGGACTTTTACGACACCCGGTTCACCATCGGCCTCACGCGCCGCGAGAAGGAGGATCTGGTCGCTTTTCTGAACGCGTTGTAGAGGCGGCAGCCCTTAATCCCGGTCTGCCAGCCCCTTGAAGAAGCCGTTCAGATCCGCAAACGGCGTCAGACCATCAAGGCTCGTGAACCGGCCTTCGGCGGCGATGTCCTTGGCGGCTTCGATGAACCGCGTCCACGCGGCCCGTGCGAGCGCCGAGCCGACGCTGATGCGGCGGACGCCGAGCGCGGCCAGATCGGCCACGGTCAGCCCGATGTTCCGGCCGACGAGGACGTTGACCGGCTTCGGCGCGAGTGCGCCCGTGAGCGCCCTGATGTCGTCGCGCTGGTAGATGCCCGGCGCGAACAGGACGTCGGCGCCGGCCTGGGCGTACGCCGCGAGCCGGCGGATCGATTCCCGCAGTGGGTCCTCATGGCCCACCAGGAAGCACTCGGCCCTTGCCGTCAGCAGCACGCCGGCTCCGGACTCGTCAATCGCGGCGCGCGCGGCCTCGAGCCGCTCGACCGCCCGAGGCAGATCGTAGAGCGGCCGTGCGCGATCGCCCGTCGCGTCTTCGATCGAGAGCCCCGCCACGCCCGTTGCGACACACCGGCGAACGCTGGCGGCGACGCCGTCCGGATCGTCCGCGTAGCCGGACTCGAAGTCCGCGTTGATCGGCAGATCAACCGCGCTGACGACGTCCGCGATGTGGCCGAGAACCGCGTCCACCCTCACCGCGCGGGACGAATCGGGCAGGCCTCGAGAGAACGCGAATCCGGCGCTCGTCGTGGCAAGCGCCTGAAATCCGAGGTGCTGAAGGTAGCGAGCCGACCCCGGGTCCCACGGGTTCGGGATGACGAAGCAGCCGTGCTCGTGCAGTGCCCGGAATGCCAGGCGGCGGGCCGGGAAATCGGCGGTCGAGGTGGCTATGGTCAACTGTTTACTCTCATGAAACTTATTTTTAGCTAAAATGAACACTGACGGACTGAACGTCATGACCAACGCCCAGGTGATTGCCGCCGCCGGCCGTCCGCTGGCGGGCAACGGACAGAACATCACTGTCAACCTGAGCAAGCAGGGCGACATCTACCCCGACCGGCTCAACACCGTCGACATGCGGTTCTCGAAGATCCTCAAGTTCGGGAGAACCCGCAGCAACGTCGGAATCGATCTCTACAACCTGTTCAACGCGAACACGGGGACCACGTTCAACCAGGCGTATGGAGCGGACGGGTCAGCGTGGCTGCGTCCGACCGCGATCCTGAACGTGCGGTTCCTGCGGTTCAACGCGACGATCGACTTCTAACGGGCGTCACCGTTTTCAAGGTGCTCAAGTTGGTCACGGGAGCAACGTGCTCTCGTGGCCACGGTTTCCAACGGGCGTCCGTGGTCACGGGCGCAACGTGTCAGTCAGCAGTCAGCAGTCAGCAGTCGGCAGTCGCTATTTCAGCGCCGCCTGCAGGTACGCGAACGTGCTGCCGCTCCCGAGGTAGTTTTCGATCCGCTCGACGACCACCGCCTGACGAAGCCATGGTGGTCCCGTCTCGAGCAGCCGCTCTTCGATCAACGTGGACAGGTACTCGAAGTCCGCGGCCAGGGCGCGTTCGCGCAGGGATTCCAGCAGGAAGTTCTCGATCTCCGACGCGTTCTGGACGGTCGGCAGCGTGGCGGCGGCCTGCAGGTAGAACGTGTTGTTCTCGCCGAAGTGCGGATCCGAGCTGACGCCTTCTTCGTCGTGGTTCTCGAGCGCGCTGCCGAGCGCGTAGGCGACCAGGCGTCCCGACACGCGGTCGCGCACCGCCACACCAAGCGCCTGCGGGTTGGCCATCGTGGCTTCGAGGGTGTCGATCGTGAATTGCAGCGGCGACCGCGGGCCGTGTTCGTGCGGCTCGGTGGCGCCTGCCGCGTCCGGCGGGGCCGTCCCGTATCGTTCCTGCTCGACAGCGAGAATCTGACGTTTGCAGGCATCGAAGTTCGCGGGCGTGAGATCCACGTTCTCGACCGTGTCGAGCGGGATGGCCAGCGTGCCCACGCGCGTCTTGACTCCGGTCCCTGACGCCTCCGGTGGGGCGGGCGCGGCGGCAGTGCGATCGCCCGTCGTGAAGAGGTCGTCGATCGCCGCGCGCAGGATCGCGATCGCCTCGTCTATCGCGGACGGCTCGGTGTCGTAGCGGGGATAGAAGCGCACGCTGCGCTCGCCCGCGCCTAGGAGGATCAGGCCGCGCCGGAACGCCCGGTCGCGCAGGGCCTCGCACCAGTCGGCGCGGATGACGTCGAAGGCCAGCATCACGCCCGCGCCGCGGACGTTTCTGACAATCTCGCGGTGCTCGCGCGCCAGCGCTTCGAGGCCGGCCCGCGCGCGCTCGCCGGTCTCGCGGACCTGCTCGAGGTTCAGCTTGTCGAGCAGCGCCAGCAGCCTGACCATCCCGACCGAGTCGCCTTCCCAGGTCGTGTTGAACTTCTTTTCTTCCTGGAAGAACGTGGCCAGCTCCTCGCTGACAAACAGCACGCCGTTCTGGGCTTTCTTGGCCCAGGTCACCACGTCAGGCGGACACGGCAGGTCGAACAGCTCGTGGGCCCACAGCCGGCCGGTCATGCCCCAGCCGGTCTGGACTTCATCGAACACCAGGGGCACGTCGTAGATGCGGGTCAGCAGCCGCAGCTTCCGCATGAAGCGCGCGCTCGCCATGCGCACCCCGCCCTCGCCCTGAATCGGCTCGACGAGCACCGCCGCCACGCGCTTCGCGCGACGCAACACATCGGGCGTCAGGTTCGCGCGTTGCTCCTGCACGAACGCCTGGACGTCCGGGACCTCTCGGACCTCTCGGACCCCTTGGACCTCTTGGACCCCTTGGACCCCTGGGACCTCTTGGACCCCTCGGACCTCTAGAAACGTGTCGATCGCATCCATTTCTCGCCTGAAAGTGTCCTTGCTCTTCTCCGCCCGCGGCAGCCGCCCCGACACGAGCAGGTCCCATAACTGCTTGAGGGTGCGCTCCTCGCGCCGGGCTGTTTCTTTCGGCGACTTCGCGGCTTCCACTGGAAAAGGTACGTGCGGCCAGTCGAACGTCGGGAAGCCGAGGCGTGCCCGCTTCCGGTGCGTCACGGCCAGCGCGCCCAGCGTGCGGCCGTGGAATGCGCCGTCGAACGACACGATGAAGCCGCCGTCGCCATCCGGCGACGTCATGACGCGGTTCATGAGGACGGACTTGATCGCGTTCTCGACGGCCTCGGCGCCCGTGTTCACGATGAAGTGCCTCGGCGTACCTGCCGGCGCGATGCGCGTCAGCTCGGCCTTCAGCCGCAGCGACAGGACGGTCTGGTACTCCGAATGCGCGTACCGCGTCGTCACGAACGGCAGCGACTCGAGGATCGCCGAGACGATGGCCGGATCGTTTTCGCCGAAGGCCTGCGTGGCGATGAGCGCGCCCATATCGAGGAAGCGGTACGGCTGGCCAGCGGCGTCGCGATCGACGGCGGCGAGGTAAGGCCCGACGGACTCGGCCGGGTTGAAGGCCACCGGCAGCGAGAAGAAGAGCCCGCGCGAGGCGGCCTGCAGCGCGGCCCAGGACGCCGGCAGGTGCTGTTCGACCAGCGCGTCGACCGACCGGTCCGCGTCGGCGAGCGCGCCGGGCACGTTCACGTGCACCAGGCCGGCGCGATACTGCTGGTTCAGCTGGTCGATGCGTTCGAGCGAGGCCGCAGCCTGCGACATCGCGGCGTCATATGCGTGGGTCATTTTCATCAGTCGTCAGTCGTCAGTCGCCAGTCGCCAGTCGTCGGTGGCGCTTATCCGACATGTTATCGTAGCGGGCGGGCAGGGAGCAGAGGATGAAACCATGACACCTCGCGCGATCGTTCTCACGGCGCTACTGACCTTGCCAATGACGGCAGGACACGCGCAGCAGCCCGCGTCCCCGATTCCCGGGCATCCGCCGGTCACGAAGGCCGAGGCCGATCGGTGGATGACCGAGCTGTCGAACTGGGGCCGCTGGGGCAAGGACGATCAGCTGGGCGCCCTGAACCTCATCACGGCGGAGAAGCGGCGTCAGGCGATGGCCCTTGCGAAAACGGGCACCGTGGTGTCCCTCGAACGGCGGATTGTGCCGTCGAAGGCGCCGGATGAAACGAAAGCCGACGGCAAGCCGCACGGCGTCGCGTTCTTCGACATCCGCTTCAAGACGTTTCCCGCCGGCGATCCCCGCGGCAACGACGGGTTCAGCAGCGACATCCAGGAGTCGCACGTCCACGGGCCGATGACGCATCTCGACGCACTCTGCCACGACAGCTCCGGCGGAAAACTCTACAACGGCTACCCGCTCGAGAGCGTCAGCCAGGAGATCGGCTGCACGAAGCTCGGACTCGACAACGTCAAAGAGGGCATCGTCACGCGCGGGATTCTGATCGACATGACGCGCCTGAAGAATCCGCGTTCCGGCCAAGCCGGAACGCGTGGAAGAAATGAAGCGGGAACGCGTGGAAACAACGAAGCGGGAACGCGAGTGTATACGGAAGACATCGAAGCCTGGGAGATGCAGACCGGTCTGAAGGTGTCGGCGGGCGACGCCCTGTTCGTCTACAACCCGAGGAGCGCCGGCGCACAGCCGCCTGCGCCCGCCGCCGGGTTCGACCTGTCGGTGGTGCCGTGGATGAAGGCGCGCGGGGTGGCCGTGACCAGCAACGTGATGGCGATCGCGGAGGATCGTCACGCCGATCACCGGCTCGTGCTGGTGGCACTCGGCACCTATCTGCTCGACGGCGTCGCGCTCGACGGCCTGGCCGAGGCCGCCGCACGTCTGAACCGCTGGGAGTTCATGCTTGTCGTCGCGCCGCTGCAGGTGCCGGGCAGCACCGGCTCGATCGTCAACCCGCTCGCGATGTTTTGATGGACGAACGTACGAACCACAAAGACCACGAGGCTCACAAAGGGTTCACGATTGCTTGGTGGCCTTGGTGATCCTTGTGGTTCGTTAAGGCACGATCGCAGTGTGGTGATGCTATGACTCGATTCCTGTTCTGCCTGGCACTTGCCGGCATGTCCGCCATCGTGGTCGCGCAGCGCCCGGCGCCGACGGCGGCGGACTGGTCGAACCTCGCGAAGCTGCCCGACTTCAACGGCGTGTGGGAACTGTCGTTTGGGGCGCCGCCGCCTCGAGGCAGCGCCCCGGCCGCGCCCGGCCGGGGCCGCGGGCCCGCGGGCCCCTCACTCACGCCCGCGTACGCCGCGAAGAAGCAGGCGTTCGACGCCCACCCGCCCGAGGACAGCGAGACGGCCAACTGCCTGCCGCCCGGCATGCCGGGGATCATGGGCCAGCCGTATCCGATGGAGTTTCTCCTAACGCCCGGCCAGGTGACGATCGTGATCGAGGCCTACACGCAGGTGCGGCACATTTACACAGACGGCCGTCCGCTCCCGCAGGATCCGGACCTCACGTTTCACGGCACGTCGGTCGGGCGATGGGAAGGCGACGCGCTCGTCGTCGATACGGTCGGGTTTTCGCCGCTGACGCAGCTCGAGCGCGGCGTTCCGCACGGCGACCGGATGCGCATCCGGGAACGCTTCCGCCTGACCGATCCTGACACGATGTCCATCGAAACCACGATCGTCGATCCGGACGTGCTGACGGAGCCCTTCACCTCGACCCGGGTGCTGAAGCGTCACCGCAACTGGACGATTGCCGAGTACGTGTGTGAGGAAAACAACAGGAATTCCGTGGATGCGAGCGGGAAGGCCGGCATCAACCTTGCGAAGCCTGAGTCTGCATCAGGCAAGAAGGACTAACCCCATGAGGGCGATCTTCCGATACCTGATTGTACCGGTGCTCACGCTGTGCGGCCTCGTGCTCGCCGCCGGCACCACCGCAACGGCTCACCACTCCTTCGCGCCGTTCGACCTGACGATGGAAAAGACCATCACGGGGACGGTGAGCAAGTTCGAGTGGACGAACCCGCACTCGTGGATCTGGGTGGACGTGCCGAACGAGAAGGGCGGCGTCGACAGTTGGGCGGTCGAAGGCATGAGCCCGAACTACCTGGCGCGTCGAGGCTGGACCAAAACCACGCTGAAGCCCGGTGACAAGGTGACGATTGCCGTCCGGCCGCTCAGGAGCGGGGAGAACGGCGGCATGTTCGTGCGGGCGACGCTCGCGGACGGCCGGGTGCTGACGCAGACCGGACAACCGAAAGATTGATACAGGAGACTGCGTAAATTGTTCACCAAAACCAGGCTCGCGCACCTCAAACGTCTCTGCGCGCTGAGTGCGACCGTTCTCGCGTTTCTGTCGTGCACGGCTACGGACGCTCGAGCGCAGGGGTTTTTCACCGCGCTCTTCGGTTACGACTACAGCGGCGACTCGCTCTGCCAGACGCTGAAAGGCTGCGAACAGAAGAAGCTCAACATCGGGTTCTCGTTCGGCAAGTTGGGGAAGGCCGGCGGGTTCGAAGAGGAAATCGCGTGGGCCAAGGACTTCTTCGGCAGCAGCGAGTCCGGAGCGGACTCGAACGTCCTCACGGTCATGAGCAACTTCATGATTGCGCCGAAGATTGGCCCGGTGCGTCCGTACGGCTTGTTCGGCGTCGGCCTGATGAAAGCCCACGTCAACCTGAACCCCATTGCGATCGTTTCCTTCAGCAACAACACGTTCGCGTGGGACGCGGGCGCCGGCTTGTTCGTGATGTTCGGCCAGCACGTCGGCATCCGCGGCGACATCCGCCACTTCAACTCGTTTCAGGAACTGAATATTCTGAGCCTCTCTCCCGGCGGCGGGACGAAGCTGAATTTCGGGCGCGCCAGCGCGGCCCTCGTCCTCCAGTAAGAGAAGAGCAGAGAGCAGAGGGCAAAGGGCAGAGGGCAAAGGGCAAAGGGCAGAGGGCAAAAACCTGCCCTGTGCGCTCTGCCCTTTGCCTTTAGCCCTGTGTTTCCCGTAACCTAAGTTCAGCCCCCCAAACACGCGCGTGGCTGCGCACGCGCACCCGGAGTCATGCCCACTCGGTCAGCGCTGGCTACCGCTGCCGTCACGGCCGTCGTTTACGTGGCCGCGGCGAAGCTCGGCTTTACGATGGCCTTCACGGCCGATCAGGTCACGCTGGTGTGGCCGCCGACGGGCCTCGCCCTCGCGGCCCTGCTCTTGTACGGCCGGCAGGCCTGGCCGGGTGTCTTCATCGGCGCCTTCATCGCCAATGCGACGGCGAACGAGACGCTGCCCGTGGCGTTCTGCATCGCCACCGGCAACACGCTCGAAGCCATCGCGGCGGCGTACCTGCTCCGCCGCTTCACCGGCCTCGGCGCCTCGCTCGACCGGCTCCGCCATGCCCTGGGCCTCGTCGTCTTCGGTGCGCTTCTCAGCACCATGCTGGGCGCCACCATCGGCGTCATGAGCCTGTGCATCAGCGGCACGCAGCCCTGGTCGGCGTACCGTCAGCTCTGGTGGACGTGGTGGCTCGGTGACGCCGTGGGCGCGCTGCTGGTGGCCCCGGCGCTGCTGACGCTGGGCGCCTGGCCCCGGCTGCGGCGAGACGGCCGCGCGGCGGAGGCCGCCGTGCTGCTGATGGGGCTGCTCTCCGTGAGCACCGCGGTGTTCGCCAGCTCGTACGCCGGGAGCGCGCCGCTCTACACGCTCGAATACACCGTCTTTCCGTTCCTCATCTGGGCGGCCATCCGCTTCGGCATTGCCGGCGCGGCCATGGCCAACGTCCTTGCGTCGACCATCGCTGTGTGGGGCACGGTGCACGGCTGGGGGCCGTACGGTGTCGGCGAGGTCGGCGAACGGCTCATGCTCCTGCAGATCTTCATGGGGATCGTGGCGGGCACCGGGCTCCTGCTCGGCGCCGCCGTGTCGGAGCGCGATGCCTCGGCGCGCCGGCGCCGCGTCGAACATGCGATCACCCAAGTGCTGGCGGAGGCCTCCGACGCGTCCACTGCGATGCAGCGGGTTCTGGAGGTGATCGGCGATCAGATGGAATGGGAAGTCGGGCTGTTCTGGAGCCTGGATCGCCCGTCGCAGCACTTGCACTGCGCGAACGTCTGGCGCCAGCCGCCGGCCTTGGCTTCCGAGTTCGAGCGGATCAGCCGGGGCCGATCCTTCGGTCTCGGGGTTGGGCTGCCGGGTCGCGTATGGGCCAGCGACGCGCCGTCGTGGCTGATTGATGTCCCCCGCGATCCCGCGTTCGCGCGCCTGAACGCCGCGGCCGCCGAAGGCCTGCGCGGGGCCTTTGCCTGTCCCGTCGGTATCGGCGGCAGTCTGCTCGGCGTGCTCGAGTTCTTCTACCGCCGGAGCATCCGCCAGCCCGACGCCGATTTCCTGCAGATGTTCGTGACGATCGGCGCGGAAGTCGGCCAGTTCCTCACCAGGAAGCAGGTCGAACAGGACGTTGCGGAAAGCGAGGCGCGGAAAGCCGGGATCCTCGAGGCGGTGCTCGACTGCATCATCACGATCGATCATCGCGGGCGCATCATCGAATTCAATCCGGCGGCGGAGCGGACCTTCCGGTACAAACGGTCCGAGGTCATGGGCCAGGAGATGGCGCAGCTGATCATCCCTCCGGCGCTGCGCGCGGCGCACCGCGAGGGGCTGGCGCGCTACCTGGCTGCAGGAACCGGCGGCGCCATCGACCGCCGCTTCGAGACGACCGCGATGCGAGCCGACGGCACGGAGTTCCCCGTCGAGCTGTCCCTCGTGCGCATTCCGTCCTCGGGACCGCCCATGTTCACGGGTTTTCTGCGCGACATCACCGTGCAGAAGCGCATGCTCGAGCAGCTGTCATACCGGGCCGCGCACGACGGCCTCACGCAGTCGCTGAACCGCACGGCGTTCATGGATCGGCTGCGGATCGCGGTCAACCGCGCGCGCGAGGGTGAGCCGTCGATCGCCGTGCTGTTCGTCGACATCGATCAGTTCAAGACCATCAACGACCGCTACGGCCACGCCGTCGGCGACCAGCTGCTCGTCGCCATGGCCGGGCGCCTGCACGGGTGCGTGCGTCCCTCCGACACCGTGGCCCGCCTCGGCGGGGACGAGTTCGCGATCCTGATCGAGGACGTCACGACGCACGCGGAGGTGGCGACCGTGGCCGAACGCATCAAGCAGGCCCTGGGATCGCCGTTCAACCTCGATGGGATTTCCGTGGTGGCGACCGCCAGCCTCGGCATCGCGTTCGGCTCCTCCGCGAACCGGCCGGAAGATCTCCTGCACGCCGCCGATCTGGAGATGTACCGCGCCAAAGGGACGCAGGACGCCACGCAATAAAAGGTTCCAGGGGTTCCCGGAGTTCCGGAGGTTCCCCAGGTTCCGAAGGCTCGGGAGGTTCCAGGCTCCCGGGTCCCTTGTCAGGCGAATCCGCAGCTGCTCGGGAACCTCCGGAACTTCGGGAACCCCTGGAACCTCGGGAACCCCTGGAACCTCCGGAACCTATTTCTTGCGTCCGAACAGTTTGGACCAGAAGCCGCGCTTCTGTTTGACGGGCTCCTCGGTGGCGGCCGGAGCGGCTGTGGCGGGCGTGCTGTCGGTGGCGGCCGCGGCCGGTGGCTGATGATCGGCGACGTGCGGCGGGGGCGGCGGCGGCTCGCTGCGGAAGATCGAGGTGAGGACGCCGACGAGACCGCGGGACCCGTGCAGATCGCAGTAGGCGGTCGGTTCCGTCCCGCTCACGAAGTACTCGGCATAGACGGCCGGCTGGTGATCGATGTGGCCGTCGACGACGTCGAGGTGTTCGCAGCCGCCGGTCGCGAGCTTCCCTGACAGGCGGCAGACGTTGACGACCGTGATCTCCGGGGGCATCGGCAGCCACTCCGGCTTGTCGCCTTTCGTGGCCGTCTTCATGAAGCGCGCCCAGAGCGGGACGGCGACTTCGGCCGCGAAACCGCCCGGCAGGATCGTGCGCGGCTGATCGAACCCCACCCAGACGCCTGCGACCAGGTTCGGCGTGAACCCGACGAACCACGCGTCGTTGTAGTCGTTGGTCGTGCCGGTCTTGCCGCCGGCCGGCAGCGTGAAGCCGAAGCTGCGCGCGCTCGCGGCCGTACCCCCGTTGATCACATCGGCCAGCATCGTCGACATCAGGTACGCCGTCGTGTCGCTGATCGCGCGAACGGTGGAGGGCTCGTTCGTGTACACAACCTTGCCGCCCGTGTCCTCGACGCGCCTGATGAGGATCGGTTGCGACACCAGGCCGTGGTTGGCGAACGCCCCGTAGGCGGCGGTGAGCGATTGCAGCGTGACTTCGCCGGACCCGAGCGCGAGCGACGGGACGCTGGGCACGTCGCCGATGCCCATGGCTTTGGCGTACTCGACCGTCTGCGGGATGCCGACCTGCTGCAGCAGCCGTACGGCGGCGCGGTTGCTCGAGGTCTTGAGCCCCGTGCGCAGAGACATCGATTCGGCCGTCGAGTGTCCGTCTGCGGGCGCCCAGTTCCCCTGCGGTGTGGCTACCTGATCGTTCAGGTGGTCCAGGATCGTCGCGGGGGTGTACCCGGCCTCGAGCGCCGCGGCATACACGAACGGCTTGAACGCCGAGCCGGGCTGACGTCGCGCCTGCACGGCGCGGTTGAAGCGGCTCTCGGCGAAGTCGCGTCCGCCGACCATCGCGCGGACGTGGCCGGTGCGCGGATCCATCGCGATGAGCGCGGCCTGCAGCGGGCCGGCAGTGTTGGCGCGGGCTTCGTTCACAGCGCGCTCGTCGCGCGCGCGTGTCCGCGCCTGGCGTTTCTCGTCGAGGGCCTTCAGCGACTGCGCCACCGACGCTTCGGCGGCGTCCTGCACGTCCATGTCGATCGTCGAGTACACGCGGAGGCCGCCCCGGTAGACCTGCTCCCAGCCGAAGCGTTCGACGAGCTCCTGCCGCAGCTGTTCCTGGAAGTACTGCCCGCGCAAGTCGCTGCTCCGAAGCGTATCGCGCAGGACGACGCGCGCGGTACGGGCGCGCTGCCAGTCCTCACGGTCGATGGCGCCCGTGTCGCGCATGACCTGGAGCACGAGGTTCCGGCGGGTGATGGCGCGATCGAGGTTGGTGGTCGGGGCGTAGGCCGTCGGGGATTTCACGAGGCCGGCGAGCAGCGCGGCCTCCGACAAAGACAACTCGGACGCGTGCTTGCCGAAGTAGCCTCGCGAGGCCGCCTCGGCGCCGTAGAGGCCGTCGCCGAAGTAGACCTTGTTGAGGTACAGCTCGAGAATCTCGGTCTTCTGGTACAGCACTTCGATGCGCTCGGCGAGGATGAGCTCCTGAAGTTTCCGCCGGAGAGTCTTGTCGGTCGTGAGGAAACTCTGCCGCGCGAGCTGTTGCGTGATCGTGCTGCCGCCCTGCGCGGCGCGACCGCGCCGGACGTTGACGAGCGCGGCCGACGCGATGCGAATCAGGTCGAACCCGTGGTGCGTGTAGAAGCGCTGATCCTCGACCGCGATGATCGCGTGGACCAGATGCGGAGAGACATCCGTCAGCGGGACATCAATGCGCTGTTCGTTGAAGATCGTGAAGGCCAGCTTGTCGTGGACGTCGTACACGAGCGTGGCTTCGGCCATCTCGCCGATGCGCCCGAGCGCCTCACTGGCAGGAAGCCCGGAGCGCACGCTGGCGAGCAGCCAGACGCCGCTGCCCACCAGGGACGCGGTGAGGACCGTGACACCGACGGCCAGGCCGGCTATCAGCCGGCGCTGATGGTGGAACGCGCGACGCCACCGGCCATGGAGCAGCGCCCCATGGAGGTCGGACCTGAGGGACATCCAGCGTCGATCTGTGCAACTCGCCTGCCAATTCAGTCAGCAGTCGGCAGTCAGCAGTCGGCAGTCAGCAGTCGCAGTCGGCAGTCGGCAGTCGGCAGTCAGCAGTCGATAGTCGACAGTCAGCTGTGTCCCGGTACCGGATTTGCTCTCAGTCATCCACAGCCCTTGGTGTATTCGCCCATGAACGTATTCTCTGAGCACCCGGAAGACCCATCGTCGGCGTCCGATGCGATGTTCGGGGCGCGCCTGCGTATGGAGCGTGAGCGGCGGCGGATCACGCTTGCCTCGATCGCCGCCAACACGAAGATCGGCCTGCACTTGCTCGAGGGGCTGGAGCGCGGCCAGGTCACGCGCTGGCCCTCGGGGATCTTCCGCCGTTCGTTCATCCGGGCATATGCGGAGGCAGTCGGCCTCGACCCGGATGCAATCACCCGGGAGTTCCTCGCGCGGTTTCCCGACCCGGCCGATCTGCCCTTCGAGTTCCCCACGCCGGAGGCGCGAAGAACCCCCGGAAACGAGCCAGTTCTGCGCCTGAACCTGGCGGATCTGGAGCCGGCGTCCGCCCGCGGCACGCTGCTCTTCGGCATGGGGCCGCGGTGGGCGGCTGCGTCGTGGGACGTGTGCGTCCTGCTGGCGATCGGCCTCCTGTTCTTCGCGGCGTTCAACCGGTTCTGGATGCCGCTGGCCATCGCGACGCTCGTCTACTACGCGTCCGGCATCCTGTTGCTGGGCAACACACCGGGCGTATCGCTGTTCGCCCCCGCCCCCGGGGAGCGGCGCGCCGGCCAGCCCGGCCAGGCGCGGGCGTCGTTGTTCAAGGTGTGCGCCGCGGTCTTCAGGCAGGCAGGCGGCCGGCGCGGCGAGGCCGTGAACCGGTAAGTCTTACACGGTCCTTGCGCGCATCTTACTGACCTCATCCGGCTTCGTTCCTTTGTTCACACCACGTTGAGATTGGCAGGAGAGTTGAACGACTCCGGCCGGGGCTCGTCGATTGTCCCGAGCCCGGCAGGAGGCAGTATGGTGAACAGATTCTCCGCGGTGGCAGTGGCCGTTCTCGTCGCCGGATCAGCGGCGTGCGCGACGAAAACATTCGTCAAGACCAACGTCAAGGACGTCAATGACAAGGCCGACTCGATGGGCAGGTCCATCGAGGAAACGCAGGAGCGGACGCGGCGGAACGAAGGCACGATCGGCGACGTCGACCGGAAGGCGCAGGCGGCGCAGAGCACGGCCGACTCCGCGCGCCAGGCCGCGAGCGGCGCCGACGCGGAAGCGAAGGCGGCGCGGGCGCGCGCCAACGAAGTGGGAACGAAGGCCGACGATTTCGACAAGGCCTACAAGCGCCTCGTGTACACCGTCGTGTTGAGCGAAGACGAAGGCCAGTTCAAATCCGGCAAGGCCGTGCTGCCGGACGACGCGAAAGCCAAGCTCGACGAGTTGGTCACCAAGCTCAAGGCGGATCCGAACGGGGCGTTTTTCGAGGTCGAAGGGCACACGGACGCGCTCGGCCCGAAGGTCATGAACGAGAAGATCGGCCTCGAGCGCGCCGAGGCCGTGAAGCGCTACCTGTTCGAACAGCACCAGATCCCGCTGCACCGGATCAACGTGATCAGCTACGGCATGGACAAACCCGTGGCGTCGAACAAGACGCGGGAAGGGCGCGCGCTGAATCGCCGCGTCGTGATCCGCGTGCTCGTGTAGGACCCTCCCACGCCGCTTTAATTGTTCCCCGCGGCGAAAACACGCTAGATTGAAGAGGTCGGCGGGCGCCCGGCAGCGCCCGCCACCATGAGGTCTGCGTGTCAAGCAAAGAGATTGGCGACAAGTTCCACGAGCGCGTGCTGATCGTCGAGGACGATGCGGCCGCGCGCGTGGGCATGGAGCAGTTGATCAGGAGCTGGGGCTTCAGCGTCGAGGCCGCCGGCGACGGCGACGAGGCGCTGGCGAAGGTCGGCGTCTTCCGTCCGGGGATCGTCCTCACCGACCTGGTGATGCCGAAGATGAGCGGCCTCGAACTGCTGCGGGCGCTCAAGGAGCAAGGCGAGCACACCACGACCGTGATCCTGACGGCCCAGGGCACGGTCGAAACGGCCGTACAGGCGATCAAGGAAGGCGCCTACGACTACCTGACCAAGCCGGTCGATCTCCAGCGGCTCCGGATTCTGCTGGCGAAGATCGTCGAGCGGCACGAGACGCTGCGCGAGGTTCAGGTCCTGCGCCGCCAGCTGCGCGAGCAGGGCGCGTTCGGCGCGATGATCGGCAACAGCGCCGAGATGCGGAAGATCTACCACATCATCGAGCAGGCGGCGCCGACCGACGCGTCCGTGCTCATCAGCGGCGAGTCCGGCACGGGCAAGGAACTCGTCGCGCAGACGATCCACCGGCTGAGCCCGCGCTGCGACTCGCCCTACGTCCCGATCAACTGCGCCGCGATTCCCGAAACGCTGCTCGAGAGCGAGCTGTTCGGTCACGAGAAGGGCGCGTTCACCGGGGCGATGGAGCGCCGGCCGGGCTGCTTCGAGCTGGCCAACCACGGCACGATCTTCCTCGACGAGATCGCGGAGATGACGCCCCCCACGCAGGTGAAGCTCCTCCGCGTGCTGCAGGAACGCTCCTTCCGGCGGCTCGGCGGCCGCAACGAGCAGGCCGTGGACATCCGGGTCATCGCGGCGACCAACGCCGACCCGCCCGAAGCGGTGCAGCGCGGGCGGCTGCGCGAGGATCTGTTCTACCGCCTGAACGTGTTCGCGATTCGCCTGCCGCCGCTCAGGAACCGCAAGGAGGACTTGCCGCTTCTGATTCAGGCGTTCATCAGCGAGTTCAACACCCGCAACAACCGGGCGGTGGCCGCGGTCGACGAACGGGCGATGCGGATCCTCGAGCGGTACTCGTGGCCCGGCAACGTCCGCGAGCTGCGCAACGTCATGGAGCGCGCGACGATCGTGGCCGATGGCCGGTTCATCGAAGTCAAGGACCTCCCGACGCTCGTGGACAGCGGGCACGCGGGCGCGCCCGCCGCGGGCCTCCATGCGGGCACGACGGTCGAAGAGGCGGAGCGCCAGCTGATCCAGCTGACGCTGCAGCACACCAACGACAACAAGACGCGCGCCGCCGAGCTGCTCGGCATCAGCCTCAAGACTCTGCACAACAAGCTCAATCGCCTGAAGATCAAGAAGCAGGAAGGCGTCGCCTGATCGTATGCGCCTGAGCATCAAGACCAAGCAGGTGCTCGGCGTCACCTCGATCGTCGGCCTCGCCGTCGTCGTGCTGGGCGGCTTCTACGTGGCGTCGTTCGCGCGGATCTACCTCGTGGAGAGCAAGGCGCGGGGCGACCTGCTGGCCCGCGCCGTCTACCAGAGTGCCCGCGAGGTGGTGGCGACGGCAGGCGGTCGCGACCCGATCGCCGCTCTGCGTGCGGACCCGGGCCTCCGATCCATCCTCGAGTCGAGCGTCTACTCGAGCAACGTCACCTACGCGGCGATCCTCGATACCGCCAGCATCGCGATCGTCCACAGCGACAGCGCGCGGATCGGGCCAGCCGCTGCCGCCGTACGGCGATCTGAACGCGCTGCTCGAGCGCGGGCCCGTGTCGCAGCTGCGCGCTATTTACGCCGACGGCGGACGCACGCTCGAAGTCCGCCAGCCGCTGCTGATGGGAACCGCCGAGTTCGGATCGATTCACATCGGTGTGTCGACTCTGCTCATCCAGCGGGACCTCACGCAGTCCCTGATCCCGGCCTTGATCACCGCCATCCTCATCCTGATCGGCGGAAGCCTCGTGGCCATGGTGCTGGCACAGTTGTCGCTTCGCCCCATTCACGTCATCCGCAGCGGCCTCACGCGACTGGGGCAGGGCGAGTTCGGGGTGGTCGTGGATCTGCCGCAACGCGACGAGTTCGGCGAGCTCGGCGATTTCTTCAACACTGTCAGCGCCCGTCTGTCTGCCGACCGCCCGCTGCCCGCGCCGGCCCTGCTCGGCAGTGGCCTCGACGCGAACAAGGACCCGCTCGAAGACGCCGTGGCGATCTTCGACGCCGACTCGAAACTGCTGTTCGCCAACCAGGCCATGCGGGCCATCCTGCCTCCGGGGCCGCCCGGTCCTGTGTCGAGGCCGGTGCGCGAACTGTTTGCGGCCGCGCATCCGTACAGAAAGGCCGTGGAGGAGGCGGCGGCGACCCGCCAGTCGCGCGGCCCGATCTCGGCGTACCTCCCGAGCCTCGCGACCGATCGGGTTGACGAGCACGGCCTGCCCGCGCCGCGCGAACGCCTGATCCTGACGCATGTGATCGACGGTCTCGACCATCGGCTCGCCGCCGTGATGCTCGTCGCGCGCAATCTGGATTACATGACGCAGGTGCGCTCCTCGTTCAGCTACTCGCAGAAGCTCGCGGCGCTCAGCCGGCTCTCGGCCGGCGTCGCGCACGAAGTGAAGAACCCGCTGAACGCGACGGTGATTCATCTCGAGCTGCTCAAGCAGCAGCTCAGCTCCACCGATCTGCCGCTCGCGATGGAGCACCTGTCGATCATCACCGCGCAGATCCGCCGCCTCGACGAAGTGGTGCAGGGATTCCTGCGGTTCATCCGCCCGGAGGACCTGAAGCTGCAGCCGGTGTCGGTGGCGGCGATCATCGATGCCATCATGCCCGTCGTGATGGCGGAGGCGCAGAAGCACGGAGTGGACGTCGAGGTCGCCGTCCCGGAAGACCTGCCGGTCGTGAGCGTGGACACCGGCGTGCTGCAGCAGGCGCTCCTCAACCTGGCGATCAACGGCTGCCAGGCGATGCCCCAGGGCGGGCGCCTCCGCATCTCCGCCGCGGCCGTGCGCGGGCGGCGCGTCGAAATTCTGTGTGAAGACAACGGCGTGGGCATCGCGCCCGAGCACCTGAACCGGATCTTCGACCTTTACTACACGACAAAAGAGCACGGCAGCGGCATCGGCCTGTCGATTGTGTATCGGGCGATTCAGCTCCTCGACGGCGAGATCGAGGTGCAGTCGACGCCCGGACGGGGCACGACGTTCCGTGTCCTGCTGCCCCAGGCTTGACGCGCCCCGCCGCCGCGTCCGGGTTCATAATAGAGGCGTGACCGGGTTGCTTCCGCATGGTCGCCGTGGCTGCGCTCCTGGCGCCGCTTGTCGCGGCCGCGGGCTGCGCGAAGGCCCGTGCCAGCACACAACCGGCCGGCCCGCCCCTCGACACGCCGCTGCCACCACCGCGCGTCGTGTCCTCGCCGATCGAGAGCGAACCGATCGTGACGGCGGTGCCGCCGATCGAGGGCCTCAGTCCGCGCACCACGCCGAACGCGCCGCGCGCGGCCGCGCCGCGTCCGGAGAGGACCGAGCCGCCACCGGCCGCGGCGGCCAGCCAGGTACCCGCGCCCCCGGCCACGCCGTCCACGCCGGAGGAACCACCCCGCACGCTGCAGACGACGGCGAACGCGCCGCAGGCCGAGCAGCGCATTCGAGGGCTGCTGGCCAACGCCACACGAGATCTGGGACGGATCGACTATAGCAAGCTGAGCGTGGACGCGCAGGCGCAGTACGACATCGCGAAACGATTCACCGAACAGGCCGACGAGGCGATGAAGGGGAAGAACATCGTGTTTGCCGAGCAGCTCGCGGATAAGGCGGCCGCGCTCGCGGCGCAGTTGCTCAAACGCTGACCTGCTCGCTACGGCCCCCAGACCTGCTTGAGCGCGTCCCACTCGACGCGCATCGCGGCCGTAGATTGCGCGGCTCCGCCTGGAGGCGCCAGCAGCCGCGCGCGTTCGGGGATGATGGCCTGCGTCACGATCTGATCGAGGTCGGCGCGCAGCTGCGCGCGGCGGTCGCCCGTCAACGACGCGCGTGCCCAGGCCGCGAACGCGGCGTCCCAGGCGCGTTCGAGATCGCCGCTGCCGCGCGTGCCCGCGACCAGCCAGTACGACGCGACGGCGGACGCGTCGTTCCGGCGCAGCTCGTCCTCCATCCTGGCGACGATGCGCGAGTAGAGCGGCGCGCGTTCCGTGTCCGGGCGCATGTGCGCCTGCCGATCGACGGCGCTGGCCCACCAGTCGAGGACGCGCTCGCGCGACGCGGTCGTCGGGTCGACGCGGTCGAGCGCCCGCTCGAATTCCACCGCGGCCGCGCCCGGCTGATCGTCCAGGTACAGGAGCTCGCCCAGCGCGATCACCAGCTCCACCTGATCGAACGGTGAGAGGCCGGCCGGGCGGATCTGCTGGAGTTCGGTTCGCGCGGCTTCGAGGTCGGCGGCGGCCGCTTCCTTGCGGAAGCGCTCGAGCAGCGAACGGGCGACGACGAGCGTCGCCGCGTCGGCCTGCTGCGGCGCGCGGCGGGCAGCGGTCGCCGAGTCGATCGCCAGGTCGTACAGCTGCTGGTTGTACAGCTGCCGCGCCCGTACGAGCTCGTCCTGCGGACCAGCGCCGAGGGTGGCGAGCAGAACGGCCAGCAGGGGGACCGTGCGCATGTGATCGAACATACCACGCTGGCGCGATCCTTGCGCAGCTTGTGACTCTATCGTCTTCTCTCCAAGGGGGAGCGTCCGTATGAAGTCAATTTGGGTAGCTTCTGCCGTTTTTGTGATCGCCCTGTCGGCGGGACGGGCTCAGGCCCAGGGCGTGGGGCTCAACGCGGGCGTCAGCGCAGACCCCGATCAGTTCTACTTCGGCGTCGGCTACGAAACAGCCGAGCTTATCGAGCGCCTGCGCTTCCGTCCGAATCTCGAAATCGGCGTGGGCGACGGGTCGCTCATCACCGCCAACTTCGAGTTTGCGTACAGGATTCCCATTCAACGCAAACCCTGGCATGTGTACGTGGGCGGGGGCCCGGCCCTCGTGATCTCCCATGAGAACGACAACACGGATGCCGGTGGAGGCTTCAACATTCTTCTCGGTCTGGCGCACCGCGGCGGCCTTTTCACAGAAATTAAAGTGGGCGTGATCGATAGCCCCGGTTTCAAGTTCGGCGTGGGGTATCGTTTCAGGGGGTGAAGAAATTTCACGCTGGTTACCCGCCACCCTCGTAAGTTGCAACCAAATGCGATTCGTAAGCGTCTGAAATTGCAACAGTTAGAAGCGCGAACCGTGGCATGGTGGTTGCACCAGGTGTTTCACGCTTCAATAAGTCAGAGAGTCAGAAAGTTAACCTCAGGGACCGCGCGGCAATTGGGCGCACAGCACGTGCAGGAGGGTACGGTGGCAATAGCGGACCGCGGATTTGCCTCGATGGATAGACAGAAGCAGCGTGAGATCGCGAGCAAGGGTGGCCGGGTCGCCCACGAAAAAGGCACGGCTCACGAATGGACGAAGGAAGAAGCACGCGCGGCCGGCCGCAAGGGCGGCGTCGCGAGCCACCGCTTCGCGCAGCAGCAGGAAAAGAAGCCCGAAGGCGATTGCTAGGTCTTCGACCCGTTTCGCTCAACGCTCCGGTTCCGTTCGGGTCCGAATTCGCTGGGGGGCGATGGACTCGGGCGGAACCGGGACTGCGAGTCCCTCCCGCCGGCAGCCCCTACATTGCGCGCTGCAGCGCCAGAAACAACAACAGGTAGCTTTTCAGGTTCTGCGTCACGAGAAAGTTCTCGCGGACGTGCTGGTGTCCCTGTTCGCCCAGCCTGGCCGCCAGCTCGGGATGCGCCAGCAGGAACCGGATCTGGTAGGACGTCCCTTCGACCGAATGCGCCAGCAGTCCCGTGTGCTTGTGAATCACCTGCAGCGGGATGCCGCCCACGGCCGACGCGACCACCGGCCGCTTCTTCCAGAGCGCCTCGGCCACCGTCAGCCCGAACCCCTCGCGCAGGCTCTTCTGCACGATCACGGTCGACGCCCGCTGCAGCGCGTTGACCTCGAGCGGGCTCGACGCCGGCAGCTCGAGGATGTGGATGCTCGCATCACTGCCGGCGGCGTCGCGCACCTCGTCGAGCACCGCCGCGCCTTCGGGATCATCCGACGCGCCGCCTCCGGCGAGCACGAGCTGGCAATCGAAGTACCGCTTGACGATCCGGAACGCCCGGACGACGCCGACCGGATCCTTCAGGCGATCGAAGCGCGAGATCTGCGTGATGATCGGCCGGCCGGGATCGATGCCGAATCGATCCAGGACACCGCGGATGAACTCCGGCGCCAGCTCGCGGTTCTTCTCCGACAGCGGATCGATCGACGGAAAGAACAGGTACTGCGGGATCGGCAGGCCCTGGGCAAACGCCGGCGACGAGAAGACGGCGCCGTCGTAGCGATCGATGAACGGCTTGAGGAAGTCCCACACCGCCGCGTTCCGTCTGGAGAGATCGATGTGGCAGCGCCAGATCCACGGACGATCCGGCCGCGTGCGCCCGCAGATGAGCGCGAGCGGCTGCGGATCGTGAATGACCGTGAACGGCGCCTCGAGGTCGATCCGGCGCCGGTTGTGTTCGTTGTACGCGAGAAAGACCTCGAAGGCCTCGGGGGGCAGACGATACGGCTCGCCGTGCAGCGCGTTGTGGAACGCCTTGGTGACGTCGTAGAAGTCGGCACCGCCCTCGAGCACTTCCCAGCGGATGACAACGCCCAGTTCGCGCGCCAGCGGCACGAGGCGGTTCAGGATCTCGGCCACGCCGCCGCCGACGGCCGTGGAATTGACCATCAGCACGTCACGCTCGGTCAGAGCGCCGGCGAGCGATCGGAGTTCGTCGATCTCGGGGGCGCCGAGCAGCGAGACGTAGTCGCTCAGGCCGGCCGTCACGATGCGAGCTCCCGATCGACGAGCGAGAGCAGCGTCCGGCGCGCGCTGTCCAGGGTGTTGGCGTAGATATCGATGCGGTTGGCCCGTTCGGCGAGGGCCGTCAGCCCCAGATCGTTCGCGAACCAGGCGGAGAAGTCGTTCGTGCGCAGCTGCAGGCGCAGCCGCGACGCAATGAAGTGGTAGTACAGCGACGCGTGGCTCAGACGGCCGAGGCGGTCGCGGAAGGCCTCCAGCGACCCGGCCTGGTCGTCGAGCGGTGTCGCGATCTCCACGCTCTCGCAGAAGTAGAACGGCTCGAGCGCCGTCTGATGCGCCGCGCCCGTGTGGGCGTCCGCGTAGTCGACGAGCAGGCGGTGCAGGTCGGAGCGCACTTCGGCGAGGGTCACGTAGTCGCGGATGTCGAGCGAGGCCAGCTGCTCGGCCAGCTCGACGCGGTTGGCCGACGCCAGCACCCACTGCGCGAAGTCGTTCGAGAAGCCTTCCGTCAGGAAGTGGTGCTGACCGAGCGTGTGAAACGTGTGGTGGAAGACCGAGGCGTCGGTGCATTCCGCGACGCCGCTGGCGAGCTCGGCGATCGACGTCGCCTTCTGGTTCGCGATCCGGATGAGGTAGCCGGCCGTCGAAAACCTGAAGGGCTGCCTCGCAGGGTTCATCGGAGGGCCTGCGCCAGCAGCGCGAGGAGCTCACGGACATCGCTCGCGTCTGCCAGCTGGTATCTGGCCGCCGTAGGGCGAGCCTGCCCGACTCGTATCGTGACGCCATGACGCGCGGCGCGGAACGCCGCCTCGTCCGACAGGTCATCGCCGACGTAAATGGGAACCGCGCACCGCAACGCCGGCCCCCGCAGCAGCCGGCTCACGACCGCGCCCTTTCCTGTGACGCCTCGGGGAACCACTTCGAGTCCGTGCGCGCTCTCGAGCTGCCGGACCGCCTGGCTCGATCGAACGATCGCGCGCACTCGCTGCCTGGCCAGTGCCCGGACGTCGGGGGCTGCATCCGGATAATGCAGAACGAAGGCCAGCCCTTTGTCTTCGATCCATACACGTGGCAGGCCGGCCACCCCCGCTTCGGCTTCCGCCCGCAGCCGCTGCACGGCCGCCGAGTGCGCGATTCCCGCCCGGGCCGTGCCTTCGAAGCCGAACAGCCCCAGATACTCGCAGCCGGACAGGCGCACCCTCTTCACCAGGTCGCTCCGGCGCCGGCCGCTGATGAAGAACACGCGGGCCCTCGGTCGTTGCACCAGCGTCCGCAGCACGCGCCGGGTCGCGGCCGGCAGCCGCGCGTCATTCGGTTTCTTCGTGAGATCGGCCAGCGTGCCGTCGAAATCGAGAAACAGCGCACAGCGGGGCGCCGCGCGGACTCTCAGGGCCACGCGGTTCCACCAGGCGGCCCTCATCGCGCGACGGCCTTTCCCGGTTTCTCGACCCGGATCCGGCACAGCTCCGCGATCAGGTTACCGGCCCAGCGATACACGTTGTGCTCGGCGACCACCTGCCGCATCCGGCGCATGCGCAGGGCCCGCTCGCGCGGGCCCATCTCGATCGCCTGGTGAATCGAATCGGCCAGCGCGTCGATGTCGTACGGGTTGACGATGAGCGCGTCCGACAGCTCACGTGAGGCTCCGGCAAACGTGCTGAGGATGAGCACGCCGTCTTCGTCCGCGCGCGCCGCGACGAATTCCTTCGCGACCAGGTTCATGCCGTCGTGCAGCGGCGTGATCAGGCAGAAATCCGCCGCCTGGTAGTACCGCGCGATCTCCTCGTGCGAGTGGTGCCGCACCAGCAGCACGATGGGCTTCCACGAGTGCTGCTGGAACCGGCGGTTGATGCGCTCGGCTTCGGCCTCGACGCTGCGCAGGAAATCCGCGTAGCGATCGATGGCCGTCCGGCTGGGTGCGGCGATCTGTACGAAGGTGAACTGCTCGAGGAACGCGTCGTGGCGCTCGAGGAACCGCTCGATGCCGCGGAAGCGCTCGATGAGCCCCTTGGTGTAGTCCACGCGATCGACGCCGACGCCGACAAACAGCGCGTCGACGCCCAGCCTCCGCCGCAGGTTCGCCCGCGCGGCCGTCGGATCCATCCCGGGCTCGCCCGGTATGTCTTCGTCACCGGACGACTCCGTGCCGGCGACGCTGATCGGAAACGGCAGCACCTCCGTCGTGTGGCCGTGCCGGCTCACGGCAAATCGCTCCCACTCGACGCGCGCCTCCAGGCAGCGTTCGACGGTTTCGAGGAAGTTGTTGCAGTGAAACTGCGTGTGGAAGCCGATGAGATCGGCGCCCAGCAGGCCGTCCAGCAACTCGTGCTGCCACGGGCAGATGCCGAAGGCTTCGGGATTGGGCCAGGGGATGTGCCAGAAGATCGCGACCCGTGCATCGGGACGGCGCTCCTTCAGCAGCCGCGGCAACAGGGCGAAGTGGTAGTCCTGCACGAGCACCACAGGCTGCTCGGCCGTCTCCATTTCCTCGATCACGGCATCGGCGAATTTCCGGTTCACCGCCTGATACTGCTGCCAGTCCTCCGGACGAAACGTCGGACGCGTGTGGGCGATGTGGCAGAGAGGCCAGAGCCCTTCGTTGGCCAGCCCCTGGTAGTAGCCGGCTTCTTCCTCGTTCGTCAGCCACACGCGGCGCAGCGTGTACCGCGGGTGGTCGGGAGGGACACGCACACGGTCGTGCGCGTCGGTCACCGTCCGATCCGCGTTCCCCGATCCGTGCGCGATCCACGTGCCTTCGCAGGCCAGCAGCACGGGCTCCATCGCCGTCACCAGCCCGCTCGCCGGCACCAGCACCGACACACCCGACTCGCCCAGCACATGCATGTAAGGCTCGCGGTTGGCGACGACGAAGAGGGGGCTGTTCTGGAGCCTCGCCTGCACGCTCACGCGCAGGCGCTCGGCCGTCCATCGTGATTCGCTGGCGTCCCTGAGACGCGCCTCCTGCTCGGCCTGCGCACGGGCCGCATCGAGGCTTCTCGCAAGGTCGGTGACCTCGCGCGTCAGCGGACGGAACACGGCGTGGTGCAAAGGCGGCGGCGTGCGCGTCCCGACGCGCACCGACCGGACCCACGCCGCCGTGTGCTTGATCTGACCCGCGACGCTCGACCGGACGATCAGCACGGCGACGATGAGCACCAGCGCCTCGGCGGCCGTGTGCAGCAGCGTGTCGCGCATGATGCGCTGTCCCTGGGCCTCGATCTCGCTCGCGTCGCAGACGACGGCCACCACGCCGAGCCGCCGCTGGTCCTCGTATACGGGCAGCGCGAACCAGTACAGCGGCTTGTCGCCCGCGCGGACGATCTCGCCGATGCCCTGCGGATGCTGTTGGACCAGGTTGAACGCATCGAACGGCTGCGTCAGCCTCTCGATATCGGTCGCCGCGATCCGCCTGCCCTCGTCGTCGTAAATCGCCATCCCGAGGAGGCGTTCCTGATTGCTGTTGCGCTCGACGATACGGCGGAGTTCGGACTCAGCATTTTTCGCGAGCAGCGGCCGGACCGTCTCCACGAAACCTTCGGCGAGCGTCGCCACGCGGCGTTCGAACTCGGTCCGCAGGCTGAGCTTTTCCGTCGACACCTGGTAGAACGCAAACGCCGCCGACAGCCCGAGGAGAGCGCCGAGCAACGGACCCAGGAGCCGGAGGCTGCTACGCATGAGGTGGCAGCGGCGACGCGTGCAAGCGATGCGCCGCTTCAGATGGACCCGTTGGCGTCTGAAGCTGTATCCGGGGGAGACACTGTGTCGCCTTTTTGACCAGGTCGGGCTGTCATGTTTACACGGCCCGGCCGTGGTAAGTTTGTCCCCGATTTGGCTGA
>CAWGDD010000011.1:0-215437 GCA_963821285.1 uncultured Acidobacteriota bacterium | reverse complement strand
GGGCTCGAAGGCATCCCCGTCAAGACGCAGACGACGCGTCGCAGGTTGTGTCCCGATCACCGCCGGTCTCCGACACGTCGTCGCCACCATCGTCAAGTCGAGCCGGGTCAAAGCCGAGGGCTGGGCCGAGGCAATCCCGATCGGACCCGCGAACTCGACGTGCCGAGCGCCTCGATCTCCATCGCCTCGCTCCTGATCGCGGCCCCTACAACGCGCGCCTGCCGCGGGACTTGCCGAGCCGGCGTCGGATCCTCATGTGCTCCGACGACGACGCCGCCTGCGCCGCGAAGAATCCTCTCGGCGCTGGCCGCCGCGCGTATCGCCGGCCCGCGACCGCCGATGACGTCCGCACGCTGCTCGACTTCTACAGCCCGTCCGGCCGCCGGAGCATTTCGACGCGGGCATTCGCGCCGCGCTCGAGCGGCTGCTCGTCAGCCCGGATTTCCTGTTCCGGATCGAGGCCGATCCCGGCGCTGGCGCCCGGGCGCCGCTATCGTCTCTCCGACGTCGAACTGGCCTCGCGCCTGTCGTTCTTCCTGTGGAGCAGCATCCCGGACGACGAACTGCTCGACCTGGCGATCCGGGGAAGGCTGAGGGAGCCCGCGCGTCCTGGAGCAGCAGGTGCGGCGCATGCTCGCCGACCCGCGTGCGCGCAGGCGCTGGTCGAGAACTTCGTCGGTCAGTGGCTGCAGACTGCGCAACGTTGGCTGCTCACGCCGGATCGGAACCGACTTCCCGGTTCGACGACAACCTGCGAGACGCGTTCGTGCGCGAGACGGAGCTGTTCCTCGACGAGTCAGCTGAACGACGACCGCAGCGTCGTGGACCTGCTGACGGCGAACGACACGTTCCTCAACGAACAGCTCGCCCGGCACTACGGGATGCCGGGCGTGCTACGGCAGCCATTTCCGGCGCGTGCCGCTCACCGATGAACGCCGCGTCGGCCTGCTCGGCAAGGCGAGCGTCCTGGCCGTGACGTCGTACCCGAACCGCACGTCGCCGATCCTCCGCGGCAAGTGGCTGCTCGAAAACATTCTCGGCCGCGCCGTCGCCGCCGCCTCCGCCGAATCCCGACGCGCCTCGATGAGGACAAGACGACAAGCGGCGCCTCGGTGCGCGAAAGGCTGGAGCAGCACCGCACGAACCCGGTGTGCGCGAGCTGCCACGCGCGCATGGATCCGCTCGGGTTCGCGCTCGAGAACTTCGACGCGATCGGGCGGTGGCGGACGACCGACGGCGAGGCGGCCGTCGATGCGTCCGGCGTGCTCCTGGACGGCACCACGTGAACGGTCCGGCCGAGCTTCGACGGGCGCTCGTGGCGCAGCGGGAACAATTCGTGAGGACGGTCACCGACAAGCTCCTGACGTATGCGCTCGGCGGCGGGATCGAGTACTACGACGCTGCCGGCGGTCCGCGCGATCGTGCGCGCGGGCGCGGCCGACGACTACCGCTGGTCGTCGCTGGTGCTCGGCATCGTCAGGAGCGCGCCTTTTCAGATGAGGAGGTCGCGGACATGATCGTCACGAAACGCGCGATGTCGCGGCGCACCGTGCTCCGCGGCATCGGCACGGCCGTCGCCCTGCCGCTGCTCGACGCCATGGTGCCGGCGCTCACGGCCGAGACCACGCGCCGGCGAAGGCCGTGCGCCGCCTCGGCATCGTCTACCATCCCAACGGCGTCATCTACCCGAACTGGCTCCCGAAGGTGTCGGCGCAACTTCGAGCTGTCGCCGGTGCTCGCGCCGCTCGCCGTTCCGGGATCAGTTGATCGTCATCACCGGCCTGTCGAGCCACCAGGCGGAGGCGCTCGGTGACGGCGGCGGCGACCACTCCGGGCCTCGGGCACGTATCTGACCGGCGTCCACGTCCGGAAGTCGACACGTCGTCTCGAACGGCGTGTCGATGGATCAGATCGCGGCCAACGCCTTCGAGAGCGCGACGCAGCTGTCCTCGCTGCAGCTGACGGCGGACGACAACAGCCTGGTCGGATCCTGCGACGTCGGCTACAGCTGCGCGTACAGCAGCACGCTCTCGTGGCGGACGCCGACGCCGCCCCTGATGGCGGAAAACAATCCGCGCGTGGTCTTCGAGCGGCTGTTCGGCTCCAGCGACAGCACCGACCCGGTGTGCGCGCGACGCGGCTCCGTCAGGACCGGAGCATTCTCGATCCGTGGCGGTCGCGTAAGCAGCTGCGGCAGACGCTCGGTCCGGCGGACAACACCAAGATCAACGACTATCTCGAGTCGCTGCGCGACGTCGAGCGGCGGATTGCAAAAGCCGAGGAACAGACGCCGTTGCCGGCCCGACGTGGATCAGCCGGCCGGCGTGCCGGACGGGTTCGACCGCACGTCCAGCTGCTCTACGATCTGCAGCTGCTGGCGTACCAGTCCGATCTGACACGCGTGATCACGTTCATGTACGGCCGCGAGCAGACCGGCCGGCCGTACCCGCAGATCGGCGTGCCCGAACCCCATCACTCGCTCACGCACCATCAGAACGATCCCGCGAAGATGGACAAGTGCACCATCATCCAGAAGTATCACGTCGCCTGTTCGCCGGGTACTGGAGAAGCTGCGCGACACCGGACGGCGACGGCTCGCTGCTCGACCACATCATCCTGCTCTACGGATCGGGCATCAGCAACAGCGATCGGCACACCCACGGGCCACTGCCAACACTGCTCCTCGGCGGCGGAGCGGGCACGCTCAAGGGAGGCCGCCACCTGGTCTACCCGGAGGACACACCCCTGACCAACCTGCACCTGACGCTGCTCAACAAGATGGGCGTGCCGGCCGAGACGCTCGGCGACAGCACGGGGCAGTTCAGAGAGCTCTCCGAGGTGTCCTCGACGTCAGCGTGAGCCGGGCCCGGAGGGCACGTATCGACTGGATGGGACGGTCTGACCGGTTCGAGAGCGCCCGGCCCTGGGCCGCGTTCGACAGGCTGCTCGGCTCGGGGGTCGAGGAACCCGCTACCTGCTGGACGCCCCCTTCCTGGGTCGCGCCCTCGATGCGGGCGATCACCAGCCATCGACCGCGTCCTCGACCACCATGAAGCTGAGCGCCCCGAGCGCGCTATGACGTGGTCGACCGAGCCGGTCGTGTTCGGTGACATGGCTACGTTGCCGATGGAGGCTTCGCTCAAGGGCCCGAACTCGAACTGGAGGCTGTAGGCGGCTGCCCAGGCGGTGGCACGGCCCCGGCTGGCCCAGTAGTCCTTCGAGAATCCGAGCCGGGGATCCTCGCGCTGACCTCGGTCGTCAGCGAGATGAAACCTGATGCCGCCCCGTGGATTCTGGATGGCCGATGTAGTTCACCTTCCAGCTGTCGCCGTCGTTCCAGGTCTGCGGCATCTTCAGCGATTGGTAGTAGTTCGACGAAGAACGGTCTGCCGAACTCGCGGTGGGTTCCTGGGTCTGGTCACCCGATCGGCTCGTGGCCTCGATCACGTAGCAGACGCAGGGAATTGAAGAACGCCCCCTTCCACGTGGACGAGGCGACCGAGCCGCGCCCGTACTCGCCGAGCGTGGAACGGTATCGATGCGTCACGTCCTGCGCGCGAACCAGCGCTGAAGACGTGAACATCACGCTGAACCCAGGGCGTTGACCCTTGACCTCCTCGACAACCCGGGCTGGAAATATTACATGATAGCGCGCCCCGGCAGAAGCCCCGGGGCGGGTGTCCGGCGTCATCGGATGACCGTGGTCGGCGGAATCGTCCCCGCCTTCGGCGTGCCCAGTCCTTGTAGAGGAAGCGCTGGAATCGCCGGGCGTCGAAGTTCTCGCCGACGTAGATGTTGCCGCGGCTGTCGACGGCGATCGCGTGCGGCACGTTGAGCGAGCCGCCGAACAGCCCCTGCTGGCCGAACCGCGCGATGACCTGCAGCGACTGCCGCTCGATGATCCAGACGTGATGGTTGGCGCCGTCGATCATGTAGAGGAAGCGCTGCTGCGGATCGGACGAGAGCGCGAAGCCCGACGCCGCGCCGTGCAGCAGCGTCCGCTTCGAGACGAACACCTCCTTGACGTAGGTGCCGTCCTTGCGAAAGACCTGGATGCGGTTGTTCGGGCGGTCGGCGACGTAGACCAGGCCGTCGCGTGAGATCGAGATGTTGTGCGGCAGCCGGAACTGCTGCGCCGGCGGCGCGTCGGGATCGTAGGGGCCGAGCGGCGTGTCGTCCGGCTTGTTGCCGTACGCGCCCCACATCCGCTTGAACGCGAACGTGTCGGCGTCGAGGACGATGACGCGCCGGTTGCCGTAGCCATCGGCGACGTAGACCTCGTTCGACGCCGGATCGACCGTCAGGTTCGCCGGCTGCCCCAGGTTCTTCGTGTCGGCGCTGCCGCCGCTCATGCCCGGCTTGCCGAACTGCTGCAGGAACTTCCCCTCGCGCGTGAACTTCAGCAGCTGCGCGTCCTTGTCGCCGCTGCCGGCGAGCCAGACCGTGTCCTTGCTGATCGACGAAGACGCCGTGCTCGGTCTGCGGCCAGTCGTAGCCGGCGCCCGGGCCGCCCCACGAGTGGATCAGTTTGCCGGCCTGATCGAACTCGAGCACCGGCGGCGCCGGGATGCAGCAGTCGGCCTTGGGCGGCGTGTCGCCGGCGCCGGTGAAGCGCTCGTTGCTCCGCAGCGTGCCGGGCCGCTGCACGACGTACAGGTGATCCTGGCGATCGACGGCCATCCCGCCGATGGCGCCGATCGCCCACTTCTCCGGGAAGCGGCTTCGGGAACGTCGGGTCGTATTCGAAGATCGGAACCTGAACGCCCTGCGCCAGCGGAGCCCGGGCCTGGCCGCCCAGCACGACCAGGCAGACGACGCCAGCCGCCGCGCTTCCCATTCCGACCATTCGCCTTTTCATCGTGGTCCTCGTTCTCTGCACCGCCCCGTGTGGATCCTGCGCGTATCCGGTTGACCCTGTAACGCCGCCGTGCCGCGGCTCACTACGAACTCGAGGGGATGCCAGGTGACGCCATGACTGTAATACACGGCGTTCGGGCGTGGTACGGAAAGCGCGCCGCCGTCGCGGGCATGCTGGGCCTGTCGCTTCTCTCGATCCAGTGCTCGCGCCGTTCCCCCATTCCACGCCTCGACCGTGAGTCGATCGGCCCGTGCTCGAAGGTCACGCTCAGAATCCGGGCGTCAGGTATCTGGCCACGGCCTCGGCGACCGGAGCCTATGCCCAGCTCGGCAACGCCATCGCCGAGATCGCCAGGAACAACCCCGAAACCACGCTCGAGATTTGCACGAGCGATGGCTCGCGCGAGAACCTGAAACTGCTGGATCAGGGCAAGGTGAGCTTCGCGCTGGTGCAGCTCGACACGCTGCACTACGCGACTGAAGGCGCCCACGACGACGACGGCGACGCCGGTCACCACGACGACGATGACAACGACCTGTCCCTGAAGAATGTGCGCCTGGTCTCGTTTCTGTACAGCGAGAAACTGCACCTGTTCGTCAGGCCTCACCTCTATCTCAACTCGCCGTCGGACCTCATTCAGCCCGGCGGCGCGGCCGGCGGGGGCAGGGCGCGTGTCTGGCTGGGCCCGCGAAGAAGCGGGGCGCGTCAGACGGCCCGGAGGGTGCTGCAGGCGGCAGGCCTGTCGGAGGACGACATCGAGAGCTTCGATTCAGCGCGCCAGTACCCGTCGTCGGACATGGCCGCGAACTGTCTGCTCGCTCAGACGGAGCAATCTCTCGTGGCGTACTTCCGGATGATGCCGGTCCCCAGGCCGATGCGCCGACCGATTTCCGCGCGTGACGACAAGCCCATGCGGTTGCAGACGGACGTGTCCGAAAGAGGGAACGGCGGAAGCCCCGCGGCTGCTCGTCGACGACCTCCTGGAGGCCGACGCCCAGCTGCTCCCGCTGCCGCCGGCCGTGATCGACCGGCTCACCGAGGACAGGCTCTACGTGCGGACGAGGATCGAACTCGGCAGCTACCGCAGGCTGAAGCGGGGTGTGGCGACCGTCGGCATTCCCACCGTGCTGTTGACGAATCTCTCCGACGGCGATGACGGCGGGGTCCGCGCGCTGATTGGCGAGATCGCCCGCGGAAAGGATCTGATCGAAGAGTCCATCGACGGCGTCGAACTCGATCAGTTCGACCGGACCGACCGGATCCCGGGGGTGCCGCCGCACCGGGGCGCCATGGACCACCTGCGGCCGCGAGACTCCGGTCTCTTCTGGCTCGGCGCCCTGGCGCTCGTTCTCGTTGGTCTGAGCGCGTGGCGAAATCCCGGCTCGTTTCGCAGGGGCCTGGCCGCCGGTGCCTACGCGTGGGTGCTCACCGGATCGATGTGGGGCATCTGTCTTCTGCTCAGCATCGCGATGATGCTGGGCGAGGGCAGGCTCAACCCCGAGTTCTCGACCGCGACGTCTTCGTTCCAGAACACGCTGGGGCTCGTCATCCGGCTTCGCGACTACCACCTGATGACTCCGGAAGGCGAGACCTGGAAGTGGCTCGGGCTGCTGCTGTTTCCTGTCATCCTCGGCTGGCTGCTCTCCGACGTCCTCAAGGAGGGCTTCCGCCAATCGGCTGCCAGGCTGGCCCGCGTGATTCGACGCGGCCGTGTCCGCCACGCGTCAGGGGCGCTCGTCGCTTCGGCCACTGCGCTCAAGCGGATGGCGGAATGGCTCATCGGCAAACCGCCGGCGGCGCAGGGGCCGCTCGTGTTTCTCAACTGGAACTGCCGCGCCCAGCGGATCGCGCAGGATTTCCTCGAGGACGCCGCTCTGGCGGATCACCGCGTCGTCGTCGTGCGCCCTGACGGTGCGGTGGCGGGTGGCACGGGTGACGGCGACGGCCGGCTCTGCTTCGTCCAGGGCGATCCGGCGTCGAGAGCGGCGATGCTCGAAGCGGGGGTGCTCGACGCCAGCGCCGTCACGATTGTGTCGGCATGGGCGCCCACCGACCCGCACGATCGGCGGCGAAACGTCGACCCGGAGTACGCCGATTCGAAGACCCTCCTGACCATCCTGGCGATTCGCGCGATCTGCGAGGACGGCAACCGGTCACGCGAGCTGCCGATCACCGCGGAAATTCGCCTGGCGCGGAATCAGCAGGAAGCGAGGAATGCCGTGCTGGGGGGAAAGCTGACGCTCACTTGTGTTGCCGTTTAGGCGGGCAAGGGCGGGCGGGTCGGCCGGTCGGCGTCAACGGAAGCGCAGGTACCGTGCGCCGAGCCGCTCGAAGGCGCCGCGGTCGGCGCCGACGACGTCGGCGTCGAGCACATCCGCCGTTGCTACGAGCCACGCGTCGTTCTCGCCCATCGGACGGGAGGCGCGACGCTGCAGCAGGGCGCATCGCCGTGCCTGGGCGAGGTGCAGGCCCTGGATGGCAAAGCGCCGCAGGACCGCGAAGGCCGCGCCCTCGTCCACGGCGCCCTCGAGGATTTCTTCGACCGTCACGATCGAGACGACGAGCTGGCGACCGCGCAGTGACGGCAGGAAATTTCTGGCGGGCCCCTTGTGACCGCCGGCCGTCTCGCGCTCGAGGGCGACCAGGAACGATGTGTCCAGCAGCACGGGGCGGCTCACGGCTTGGTTTGAGCGAGCCCCAGGCCCTTGCCGGCGACCCGGTCCACCCACTCCATCAAGTCTTCGCCGGTCTCGATCGGTCCCGCGCGATCGATGAGCGCGCGGATGACATCTGACTTGGGCACTTTGGCCTGGCGCGCCCAGCGTCCCAGGCGCGCAGCGCGCTTCCGATCGAGCTTGACCGTGATGGTCGGCATGGTAATACCGTGATATTACCATGCCTGCGAAAACGCTGCCAGGCCCGCCCGCGCTGCCGGCGTTACGCGAGCGCCTTGCCGAACAGTACGAGGAGTCGGCTCCAGGCGCGTTCGGCCTGGTCCTTGTTGTACACCTGCGAGTCGGGCGGGCACCAGCCGTGCGCCGCGCCGGCATACACCTCGATCTCCGCGGGCAGCTTCGCTTTCGCGAACGTGTCGCGCAGGACGTTTTTCGATTCCGGATCGCGCATGTCGTCGTTCTCGGCGACCGCGAACAGGAACTGCGCCTTCATGGTGGGGACGAGCAGGTGCGGGCTGTCGGGCGCCTGCGTCACCAGCCCGCCGCCGTGGAACGACGCGCCGGCGCCGACGCGATCGGGAACGGCCGCGGCCGTCCGCATCACGATCGGGCCGCCCATGCAGTAGCCCGTGGTGCCGATCTTGCGCGTCTTGCTCGACCGACGGCTGGGTGTCGAGCCAGGCCACGAACGCCTTCGCGTCGGTCACGTGCGTCGTCGCGTTCAGGGCCTGCGCGAGCGGCATCACGGAGTTGCGCACGGCCTCGTTCGCGAAGCTGGCGCCAGCGGCGACGACGGGCGCTTTCTTCCCGCGGTAGAACGGATTGACCACGAGGACCGAGTAGCCGGCTTCCGCGAGCCGCCTGCCCATCTGCCGGAACGCGGGCCGCAGCCCGAGGATGTCCGGCCACACGACCACGCCCGCGTGCGCGCCGGTCGGCCGGGTGCACGAAGTAGCAGTCCGCCGTGCCGTCGGGCGTCCTGACGTTGACGTCGGCCTCCACGACATCGAGCGCGTCGGCCGAGCGCGGCAGCAGCATGCGCCATGCCGATGCCGACCGAGATGGCGCCGAACTGACGCCTCGTCAATTCCGGCCGCAGGTACTTCTTCAGGTCGTCTTCAAAATGGTCCTGATCGCACATGGCTCGTTCTCCCTGCTATGGGCGTACCCGGTGCAGCCGGCCGCCTCTCACGACCACACACTATACTGTCGCCGGCCGGCATGCCGGCCAAGTTCCTGGCCGCCCTCCTTCGCCCGTTTTCAACACTGAATCAAGCGTACAGTCGTAGGAACAACGAGGAAGGGAACCGCGTGCGAATTGTCGAGCGCTCGCTGGCGTTGCTGGCGGCGGTGTGCGTCGTGTCGGGCTGTTCGGGTTCCGCGGGCGATCCCGCGCCGGCCATCATGGCCGACGCGATCTACTACGGCGGCCCGATCCTCACCATGAACGACGCCGCGCCGCGCGCCGGCGCGCTGGCGGTGAAGGACGGGAAGATCGCGGCGATTGGCACCTTGCAGGACGTCGAGAGGCTGGCGGGCCCGCAGACGAGGAGCGTGGACCTGCAGGGACGCACGATGCTGCCCGGCTTCGTGGACTCGCACGGCCACGTCTACATGATCGGCGTGCAGGCGGCGAGCGCGAACCTGCTGCCGCCGCCGGATGGCGAGGGCAAGGACATCGGCTCGCTGCAGCAGCGGCTGCGCGACTGGGACCTTCGGGCCGCGCCGCCGCTCGCCCGGTACGGCTGGATCGTGGGGTTCGGCTACGACGACTCGGAGCTGACCGAACGGCGGCACCCGACGCGCGTGGATCTCGACCGTGTCTCGAAGGACAAGCCGGTCATCATCATCCACCAGTCCGGCCACCTCGGCGTCGTCAACAGCAAGGCGCTCGCGCTGGCCGGCCTCACCGCGTCGACCCCGGATCCGGAAGGCGGTGTCATTCGACGGCGCGCCGGCTCGCGCGAGCCCGACGGCGTGCTCGAAGAGCTGGCGTTCTTCTCGGCGCTGCTGAAGCTCGTCGGCCAGTTCGATGCGGACACCAACGTGGAGCTCGTCCGCCAGGGCGCGATGCTCGTCGCGCGATACGGCTACACCACGGCGCAGGAGGGACGGATCACCGGCAAGCCGACGCTGGACGCGTTCGTCGAGGCCGCCGAAAAAGGATCGCTGCCGGTCGACGTCGTCGCATACATCGACGTCCTGGCGGCGCGCGAGCTGATCGCCCCGCCGTGGCTCGCCCGCGAGTACACGGGCCGCTTCCGCGTGGGAGGCGGAAAGCTCACGATCGACGGCTCGCCGCAGGGCAAGACCGCGTGGCTCACGAAGCCGTACGCGGTCCCGCCGCCCGGCCGGCCGCCGACCTACGCCGGCTATCCGGTCGCGTCCCGGCAGCAGGTGATGGACGCGGTGGACCACGCGTTCGCGCAGAAGTACCAGCTGCTGACGCACGCGAACGGCGACGCGGCCTCCGATCTCCTGATCGAAGCGGTTCGCGCGGCCGAACGGAAGCACGGAGGGAAGGACTTGCGGCCCGTGCTGATCCACGGACAGGTGCTGCGCGAGGAGCAGGTGGATGCGTTGAAAGACCTGGGCATCTTCCCGTCGCTCTTTCCGATGCACACGTTCTACTGGGGCGACTGGCATCGCGCGTCCGTCCTCGGACCGGCGCGCGCCGAGAACATCTCGCCCACCGGCTGGGTGCTCGCGCGCGGGATGAGGTTCGGCACCCACCACGACGCGCCGGTCGCGCTGCCCGATTCGATGCGCGTGCTCGCCTCGACCGTCACGCGGCGCACGCGGTCGGGCCGCGTGCTCGGACCCGCGCACCGCGTGGAGCCGATGGTGGCGCTGAAGGCGATGACCATCTGGCCGGCGTGGCAGCATTTCGAAGACGCCACGAAGGGAAGCCTCGAGGTGGGGAAGCTGGCCGACTTCGCCATCCTCTCGGCGAACCCGGCGGCCATCGATCCGCTCGAGATCGAGAACGTCAAGGTTCTCGAGACGATCAAGGAAGGCCGGTCGATCTACAAGCGGTGACCGGCGGCGGGCCGACGCATGTAGCGTGTAGACTCTATGTCTGGTGCTCTGCCAGGAGCCGTTCATGACGTCCAAGACCGGAACCGGAAAGTACGAGCAGCTTCTCGAACGATGCCGCAGTCTGGCTCCCGTTCCCACCGCCGTGGCACACCCGTGCGAGGCCACCGCACTGGCCGGTGCCGTTGAGGCGGCCGCAGCGGGGCTGATTATCCCCATCCTCGTGGGGCCGGCCGCGAAGATCGCGGAGGTCGCCGCGCAGAGCGGGATAGACCTGGGCGGCATCCGCGTCGTGGACACGCCACACGGTCACGCGTCCGCGGCGAAGGCCGTGGAGCTGGTTCGCACGGGCGAGGCCGAGCTGCTGATGAAGGGCAGCCTCCACACCGACGAGCTGCTCGGCGCGGTCGTGGCCCGGGAGACGGGCCTCCGCACCGGGCGGCGCCTGAGCCACGTGTTCATCATGGACGTGCCCACCTATCACAAGGTGCTGCTCGTCACCGACGCGGCCATCAACATCGCGCCGACGCTCGAAGACAAGGTGGACATCGTCCAGAACGCCATCGACCTGGCCGTGTCGCTGGGACTGTCGCGGCCCAAGGTCGCCATCCTGGCCGCGGTCGAGACCGTCACGTCCAAGATGCCGGCCACCATCGATGCCGCCGCCTTGTGCAAGATGGCGGATCGCGGTCAGATTACCAACGGCGAGCTCGATGGTCCGCTGGCGTTCGACAACGCCATCAGCAAGGAGGCCGCGAAGACGAAGGGAATCCAGTCTGACGTGGCGGGCGACCCCGACATCCTGCTGGCGCCCGATCTCGAGGCGGGCAACATCCTGGCGAAGCTGCTCAGCTTCCTGGCCAACGCCGACAGCGCCGGCATTGTCCTCGGCGCCCGCGTGCCCGATCATCCTGACCAGCCGGGCCGACAGCGTGCGGTCGCGCATCGCCAGCTGCGGAGTGGCCATGCTGGCCGCCCACGCGCGGCGGCGGCCGTGAACGACTTCGCGCTCGTCCTCAACGCGGGCTCATCGAGCCTGAAATTCTGCGTCTACCAGCGGCCCGAGAGCGGTTCGTGGGGGCTCGAAGCCCGCGGCCAGATTGAAGGCATCGGCACGTCGCCGCAGTTCAGCGCGAAAGACGAGTCAGGCACGGTGCTGGCGCGCGAGGCGTTGCCGGCCACGGTGAAGCGACGGACCGGCGGCCCTCGAGGCCCTGGCCGCCTGGTTGCGCGGACGCTACGGTGGCGCGCGCGTGCTCGGCGTGGGCCACCGCGTCGTCCACGGCGGGGCGAAGTACGCGCGCGCCCGTCGTGGTGACGCCGCAGGTGATCGAGGACTTGCGCGCGCTCGTGCCGTTGGCGCCGCTGCACCAGCCCTACAACCTGGCGGCCATCGACGCCGTCGCCGACGCGGCTGCCGGGCGTGCCGCAAGTGGCGTGCTTCGATACGAGCTTCCATCGAGGCCAGCCCGAAGTGGCGGAACTCGTTCCCCTGCCGCGAGACATCTGCCGCGACGGCGTGCAGCGGTACGGTTTCCACGGCCTGTCGTACCGAGTACATCGCCTCCGTGCTGCCGCAGGCGGCCCCCGAGATCGCCGGCGGGCGCGTGATCGTGGCGCACCTTGGCAGCGGCGCAAGCCTCTGCGCGCTGAAGCAGGGCAAGAGCATCGACAGCACGCTCGGGTTCACCGCGCTCGATGGCCTCTGCATGGGCACCCGGCCCGGCGCGGTCGATCCCGGGCGTGATTCTGCATCTCTTCCAGACCCTGGGCCTCTCTGCCAAGGAAGTGGAGACGATCCTCTACAAGAAGTCCGGTCTCCTGGGCATCTCGGGCATCAGCAACGACATGCGCGACCTGCTCGAGAGCCGGGAGCCTGCGGCCGCCCTGGCGGTGGACTACTTCGTGTACCGGGCGGCCAAGGAAATCGGCGCGCTCGCGGCCGTGCTGCAGGGCGTTGACGGTGTCGTATTCACCGCGGGCATCGGCGAGAACTCCCCCGAGGTGCGCCGTCGTATCTGCGAGGCCTCGGCCTGGCTGGGCATCGATCTGGACCAGGACGCCAACCTTGCGCGCGGGCCGCGAATCTCGAAGGCCGGCAGCCGCGTGTCGGTGTGGGTGATTCCGACGAACGAGGAATTGATGATCGCCCGGCACACCGGGCGCCTGCTGGGATTGACTGGCGCCCCTGCCTAGCGGCGCGAACAAGGAGACGGCATGGCCGCGACTGCAACATCGAAGGACGTCGCAAGTGTCGCTTCGCCCTGGGAAGGATTCAGCGGGGCGCTCTGGCAGCGGGAAGTCAACGTCCGGGCCTTCATCCAGCTGAACTACACGCCCTACGACGGGGACGAGACCTTCCTCGCGCCCGCGACCGCCCGGACGAAAACGATCTGGGAAACCCTGACCAGGTTGTTCGTGGAAGAGCGGAAGAAGGGCGTCCTCGACATCTCCCAGGTGCCGAGCTCCATCACGGCCCACGAGGCCGGGTACATCGACAAAGAGAACGAGATCATCGTCGGGCTCCAGACCGAGGCGCCGCTCAAGCGCGCCATCATGCCGAACGGTGGGCTCCGGATGGTGCTCAGTGCCTTCAAGGCGTACGGCTACAAGCCCGACCCGCACCTCGTGGAGGCGTTCACCAAGTACCGGAAGACCCACAACGAAGGCGTCTTCGACGCCTACACCGCCGACATCCGCCGGTGCCGGAGCTCGCATGTGTTGACCGGGCTCCCGGACGCCTACGGCCGCGGCCGGATCATCGGCGACTACCGGCGGGTGGCGCTCTACGGCGTGGACCGGCTGATCGAGCACAAGAAGCAGGAGAAGCAGGCCCTCGACCCGCAGCCATCCTCCGAGGGGATCATCCGCGACCGCGAGGAACTCTCCGAGCAGATCCGGGCGCTCGGAGAACTCAAGCAGATGGCCGCGAAGTACGGGAGCGACATCTCGGGCCCGGCCCGGACGGCCCGCGAGGCCGTGCAGTGGCTCTACTTCGCTTACCTGGCCGCGGTGAAGGAGCAGAACGGGGCGGCGATGTCGCTCGGCCGCTGCTCCACGTTCCTCGACGTCTACTTCGAGCGCGACTTCAAGGAGGGCCGGCTCACCGAGGAGCAGGCGCAGGAAATCATCGACGACTTCGTCATCAAGCTCCGGATCGTGCGGTTCCTGCGCACTCCGGAGTACGACGAGCTGTTCGCCGGCGACCCCACCTGGGTCACCGAGTCAATCGGCGGGATGGGTGACGACGGCCGGTCCCTCGTGACCAGGACCAGCTTCCGGATGCTCCAGACGCTCTACAACCTGGGGCCGGCGCCCGAACCCAACCTCACGATCTGGTATGCCCCGCAGCTCCCGGACGGGTTCCGCCGGTTCGCGGCCAGGGTGGCCATCGACACCAGCTCGCTGCAGTTCGAGAGCGACGAGATCATGCGGCGGACCTGGGGCGACGACGGGGCCGTGGCCTGCTGCGTGTCGCCGATGCTCCTCGGCAAGCAGATGCAGTTCTTCGGGGCGCGTGCCAACCTGGCCAAGTGCCTGCTCTACTCCATCAACGGCGGCCGCGACGAGATGACCGGCGAGCAGGTGGGTCCCGCGTCGGAGCCCGTACAGGGGGAGTACCTCGAACTGGACGATGTGGCCACGCGGTTCGAGAAGATGATGGACTGGCTGGCGGGCGTGTACGTCAATGCCATGAACGTGATCCACTACATGCACGACAAGTACGCCTACGAGCGGCTCGAGATGGCGCTGCACGACTACGCGCCGGTCCGCACGATGGCCTTCGGCATGGCTGGCATGTCGGTGGTGGCCGATAGTCTGTCGGCCATCAAGTACGCCAGGGTGAAGGTCGTCCGCGACAAGACGGGTCTCGTCACGGATTACCAGATCGAGGGTGACTTCCCGAAGTTCGGGAACAACGACAACCGGGTGGACCAGATCGCCGCCTGGCTGGTCAGCACCTTCATGAGCAAGCTCCGGTCTCACCCGACCTACCGGAATGCCCTCCACACCCAGTCGGTCCTGACCATCACGTCGAACGTGGTGTACGGCAAGGCGACCGGGAACACGCCGGACGGGCGCCGCCAGGGTGAGCCGTTTGCGCCGGGCGCCAACCCGATGCACGGGCGGGACAGCCACGGCATCCACGCCGCCGCCGCCTCGGTGGCCAAGATTCCCTATCGCGACGCGGCAGACGGCATCTCGCTCACCGCAACCCTGGTGCCCGAGGGACTGGGGCGGATCGTCCAGGATCGGGTCACCAACCTCACCGCGATCCTGGATGCCTTCTTCACGGCGACCGGGTACCACATGAATATCAACGTCCTCAACCGCGAGACGCTGCTCGACGCGATGGAGCACCCCGAAAACTACCCGAGCCTGACGATTCGCGTGTCCGGCTACGCGGTGAACTTCGTGCGGCTCACCCGCGAGCAGCAGATGGACGTGATCAACCGTACCTTCCACGGAGCCTAGCCATGGCCGACGAACCGGCGCAGAAGGGCACTCCACTCGAAGCGACGAGTCCGTACGAGCTTCGGGTTGATCTCGGGAAGAGTGTTCCCGAGACCGACGTGCGCACGGCGCTCGCCACCGGCGACATGGGCTTCCTGCACTCCTTCACCACGGGGTCGGCGGTGGACGGCCCGGGCGTGCGCGTCGTGGCCTGGACGACGGGCTGTATGTGGCGGTGCCGGTACTGCCACAACCCCGACACGTGGACGATGAGCAACGGGCTGCCCGTGAGCGTCGCCAAGGCCTCGGAGGAACTGGCCAAGTACCGCCGGGGCCTCAAGGTGATGGGCGGCGGGTTCACGCTGAGCGGCGGCGAGCCGCTGATGCAGCACCGATTCGCGGCCAAGCTGATGGCCGCCGCGAAAGCGATGGGCGTTCACACCGTGATCGAGACCAACGGCTTCTACGGCGACAAGTTGAGCGATGCCGAGCTCGACACGATCGATCTCGTGATGCTGGGCCTCAAGACGTGGACGCCCGAGCGCCATCGCGAGCTCACGGGGATGGAGATCGAGCCGACCCTCGCGTTCGCCCGGCGGCTGGCCGCGCTGCGGAAGCCGGTGTGGGTGCGGTTCGTCCTGGTGCCGGGAGTCACCGATGCGCCGGAGAACCTCGCGGATATCGCTCAGTTTGCGGCCAGTCTCGGCAACGTCGAGCGCGTCGAGGTGCTGCCATTCCACCAGTTGGGCAAGTTCAAGTGGGCGCGCCTGGGCCTCGACTACACGCTCGCGGACGTGGCGGCGCCCACTGCCGAGGCGGCCGGGCGGGCCTGTGAGATCTTTCGCAGCAAGGGGCTGACCGCGTACTGATGTTCGGCACGTGGCGACCGGCCGTCATGTGTTCGTGACGGATTACCGGCAAGGCTGACGCTCGGAAAGCGGTAGACGGGCTAACATATGGCCTTCGCGAAAACCCGTCCGTCGCGGGTGTGGAGGGCAATCGTGCAGCATCGCTTGTGGGTGGCCGTGGCGCTGGTGTGGGGCGCCGCCGTCTATTTCGGTTCGCAGCCCTCCCGCGCGCAGGCGCCGTCCCAGGCGCCGGCCCAGGCGGCGTCGAAGCCGGCTCCGCCGGGTTACGCCGGCAGCGATACGTGCCTGGCCTGTCACACCGACAAGGGCGAGTCGCTCAAGGGAACGCCGCACGCCCAGGCGAAGAACCCCCGATCGCCGGAGGCCACGCAGGGGTGCGAGAGCTGCCACGGCCCGGGCCAGGCGCACGTCGATGACGACGCAAAAGGACACATCCGGAAGTTCGGGCAGATCAAGTCGAGCGAGACGAACCAGACGTGCCTGGCCTGCCACAACCGCGGCGAACACGCCGGCTGGGAAGGGAGCACGCACGAGCGCCGCAATCTCTCGTGCGCGACGTGCCACAGCGTCCACAGCCCGAAGGCGATGGCCCATCAGCTCGTGAAAGCGACGGAAACGCAGCTGTGCGCGACCTGTCACCGGCTGCAGGTGGCCAAGACCGAGCGCGCCGTCGCGCACATGCCGGTGCGCGAGGGCAAGATGTCGTGTTCGTCGTGCCACAACCCGCACGGGTCGATCGGCAACGTGAAAGCGCTCAAGGTGGGAAGCTCGGTGAACGAAACCTGCGTGAGCTGCCACGCGGAGATGCGCGGACCGATGCTGTGGGACCACGCGCCGGTCCGCGAGAACTGCACCACCTGCCACGATCCCCACGGCTCGTCGAACGATCGGATGCTGGCCGTGCGGATGCCGATGCTCTGTCAGCGGTGCCACATCGCGACGCGGCATCCGTCGAACATCTACGACAAGAACGCCGTGACGGTGAACAAGAGCAACCGGATGTTCGGGCGATCGTGCATGAATTGCCACCAGAACATCCACGGGTCGAATCATCCGTCCGGCCAGTTCTTCCTGCGGTAGGGGCGAGGAACAGATGCGTCACATCATGCTCGTCCCTGTCGCGTGGTTGCTTGCGTTGTCCGTGGCGCGAGCCCAGGCGCCGCTCCCGCTGGCTCCGGCGTCCTCTGATTCCCCGGCCGTGCAGGCCGCCGAGCCTGCCGCACCCGCCCCGGGACTGGACGAGTCGCGCAGCCTGTTCGATCAGACCTGGCGCCAGTTCCAGTTCGGCGGCCGGTTCAGCAGCGTCTCGGGCGACCCTGCGCGCTGGCAGCGATACCAGGATCTGAGGGACGGCGTGCTGTTCACCGACGCGCGCTACGGGCGCGAGGATGCCGGGGGGAGCTGGCTGTACCGGCTCGCCGCCGACAACGTCGGCTACCGCGACCAGCGCTATTCCGCCGTCTACGAGCGCACGGGCCGCTTCGTCGTCTCCGGCCTGTGGGACGAGATCCCGCAGTTCTACAGCGTCGACACGAAGACCCCGTACTCGCGGTCGGGAAGCCCTCTGCTCCTCGACAACGCGACGCAGCTTCGCATCCAGAGCGGGCAGGCGAACCTGAACGCCTACGTGCCGATCGCGCCGCAGTTCGACCTCATGGAGCGGCGCGATATCGGCAACGTCAACCTTCGTGCGACGCCGACGCCCAACCTCGACCTCACCGCCGCGTTCACCACGACGCGGCATAGCGGCGAGCTGCCGTGGGGCGGTTCCTTCGGGTTCTCGAACGACGTCGAGGTGGCGCTGCCGTACGACTCGCGGACGAACGACTTCACCGTCGGTACCGAGTGGACCAATGGCCGCCAGATGCTGCGCGTGGCGTACAACGGCTCGTGGTTCAACAACCTCGACGACACGCTGGTGTGGGACAGCCCGCTTCGCCTGGCCGATTCGGCGACCGCCGGTCCCGGCGCCGGACGAATGGCGCTGTGGCCGACCAACTCGGCGCAGACGGTGAGCGCGGCCGGGTACGCCAAGTTCGCGCACCGCACCCAGTTCACGGGCTTCGTCTCGTACGGGTTGTGGAACAACAACGAGCCGCTCCAGCCGTTCACCATCAATGCGGCGCTGCCGACCATTCCGCTCCCGAGGGCCACGGCCGAGGCCGAGGCCCACGTCTTTTCCACCAACCTGAACCTGGTGTCCCGGCCCGCGGCCGACTGGGAGTTCATCGCCCACGCCAGGGTCTACGACTACAGCAACCACATGCCGGCGACCCTCATCACGCAGTTTGTGTCCTACGACACGTCGGTCGCGACGTCCTCGACGCATGGGCCGGAACTGTACGCCCACAACCGCACCACGTTCGACGCCGACGCCACCTGGAGCGGCCTCCGTCCCGTGGCCCTGAACGTCGGGTACACGCGAAACAACAGCGGTTACGATGAGCGCATCTTCGAGAGCGCCGGCGAGAACGTGCTGCGCCTGTCGGCCGACGCCGTGGGCAACCAGTGGATGACGTTCCACGCCCGGTACGAATACGGAAGCCGCACCGGATCGGGACTCGACGAGGCGCTGCTCGTCGAGATCGGCGAGCAGCCCGCGATGCGCCACTACGATCTCGCGAACCGGACACGCAACCAGTTCACCGGGATCGTCGACTTCGTCCCTGACGATCGGTGGACCTTCAGTGTCTCGGGCGGCGTGGGCAACGACGACTACCCGGACAGCTCCCTCGGGCTGCAGCAGACCGGGTTCCGGACCGTGTCGTTCGCGGCCGATTTCCGGCAGCCCGACGGGCTGGGCGCCGGCGGCAGCTACAACCTCGAACGCTACTCGGGGCTGCAGCGGTCGCGATCGGCGAGCCCGGGCCAGGAAAAGGACCCGCTGCGCGACTGGACGTCCGACACCGCCGAACACCGTGAACTACTTTTCGATCTACGTCTCGCCCCCGAAATTCGGGCCAAGAACCGAGGCCCGGCTGTCCTACGATTTCAGCTACGCGGAGGGCAGCTACCTGTATACGGTCGTCCCCGGCGGGCCGCTGCCGGCACCGTCCCAGCTCCCGAACGTGTACAACAAGCTGCAGCAGCTGCACGTGGACGTGAGGCACCGGCTGTCGAACCGGCTGGTGCTGTCGGGCACCTATCTCTACGAGCCCTTCCGCGTCTACGACTTTGCCTTCGACCCGTCCGTGGTCAACGGCATCGTCCAGCCGAGTTCGATGGTGCTGGGATACGTGTACCGCCCCTACACCGCCAATTCGGGCATGATCGGCCTGCAGGTACTACTGGTAGACAACCCGACAGTCCGCCCGCTCCTGGAGGGATCAGATGACATTCAGAACGATCAGCGGTCTGTTCACGATTCACGCTCGCGCTTGCCGCGATATCCGGCAGCGGCGCAGGACGCGATGCCAAGCAGGGAGAGAAGGTCTACACCGCGCAGAAATGCCAGGTCTGCCATGGCATCGCCGGCAAAGGCAGCAAGGCCAACCCGCTCGACGGCGTCGGCGCGAAGCTGTCGGCCGACGAGATCCGCCAGTGGATCGTGAACCCGACCGAGATGGCGGCCAAAGCGAAGTCGACCAAGAAGCCGCCGATGCCCGCCAAGTACGGATCACTGCCGGCCGCGGACCTCGACGGGCTCGTCGCGTACATGCAGAGCCTGAAGTAGGCGCACCCGTGACGAGGCGGGAAGCGCTTTCCCATCCGCTCGCGATCACCGGCGTCGTGATCACGACGGTCGCCGCCGTGCTGTTCATCGCGCTGCTGCTCGCGGTTCTCGCGAACATGCTGACCAACCCGTACGCGGGCCTGGTCGTGTTCGTGGCCCTTCCCGCGCTGTTCGTCATGGGCCTGATCCTGATCCCGCTGGGGGTCCGGAAACAGCGCCAGGCGCTGCTGCGCCACCCCGGCGCCGTCGCCGACTGGCCGGTCGTGGACCTGCGGGTCGTTCGCGTCCGGCGAACGGCGCTCCTCATCACGGCGCTGACCGCCGTGAACCTCGTGGTCGTGCTGCTGGCCGGGTACGGCAGCCTGCACTGGATGGAGTCGCCGAGTTTCTGCGGGCAGGTGTGCCATGCACCGATGCAGCCGCAGTTCACGGCGTGGCGGGTCGGTCCGCACGCGCAGGTCGCCTGCGTGCAGTGCCACATCGGCGAAGGCGCCAGGGGGTTCGTCCACGCCAAGACGGGTGGTGTCCGTCAGCTCGTCGAGCTCGCGACCAATTCCTATTCGAGGCCGATCCCGCCGGGCGCCGCGATGCCTCCGGGTGCGCAGGCCCTCACCTGCGGCGGCTGTCACCAGCCGGGCCGCCCGGTCGGCGACCGCATCCGCGTCATCCGTGAATACGCAGACGACGAAGCGAACGCCGAGACGATCACCATGCTGCAGATGCACGTGTCTGTCTCCGGGACCGGCCATCCACCGTCACGCCGACCCCCGCGTCCGCATCGAATATGTCGCGACCGATGCCGGAGCGCAAGACGATCCCGTACGTCAAGGTCACCGACGCCGGCGGGCAGGTGAGGGAATACCTGCGCGCCCGACACGACGGAGCAGACGATCCGCGACGGCAGCCGGCACACGATGGACTGCATCGACTGCCACAACACGGTCGGCCATCCCATCGCGCAGACGCCCGAACGGGCGCTCGATCAGGCCGTGGCCGCCCATTCGGTCAGCCGCGGGCTGCCCTTCGCGCGTCGCGAAGGGGTCCGCCTCGTGAAGGAGTCGTACCCCAGCCACGAGGCGGCCGAGCGCGCCATCGACGAAGGTCTGCGCGGCTTCTACCGGTCGCGCGGCGGATCGATCGATCAGGCGGCCCTCGCGGAAACCGTGGCCGCCGTTCAGGACGCGTATCGCCGCAACGTGTTTCCCGCGATGAAGGTGACGTTCGGTTCCTATCCCGACAACAGGGGACACGTCACGTCGGACGGCTGCTTCCGGTGCCACGACGAGTCGCACGAGACAAAGGACGGCAAGACGATCAGCGCCGACTGCGAGCTGTGCCACAAGCAGATCGACGACGGGTCCTGACACGTGGAACGGCTCGCGGCATTCCTGCACGACTTTCCGGCCCTGTGCCTGTTCCTGAGCATCCTGCTCGGCATCCATCATCGGCCGCGTTCACGTCAAGGGTGTCGGCTTCGGGGCCGTCGTCGGGACGCTGATTGCCGGCATCGTCATCGGCATCGTCGCCGAACCCGAACTGCCCGACCTGCTGCGCTGGGCGTTCTTCTACCTGTTCCTCTTCGCGATCGGGTATTCGGTCGGCCCGCAGTTTTTCGGGAGCCTGAAGAAGGACGCCGTACCGCAGATTGTGCTGGCGCTGGTCGTGGCCGTCAGCGGCCTCGCCACCGTGATCGCCGTCAGCGCGGTCTTCGGCTTCGACGAAGGCCTGGCCGTGGGACTGCTCTCGGGCGGCATGACCCAGTCGGCGGCGCTCGGCACAGGGCTCAGCGCGATCGCCGAGTTGCCGATTTCCGATGCCGCCAAGGCCGACGCTCATCGCCAACGCGCCGCTCGCCGACGCGATTACCTACGGCTTCGGCGATCTCGGCCTGATCCTGTTCCTCACGTGGCTCGGCCCGAAGATCATGCGGGCCGACCTCAAGCGCGACGCCAAGGCGCTCGAGCAGCAGCTCTCGGGCGGCAAGAGCAGCGGCCAGATGTTTTCCGCCGCCCACTTCAGCCTGCGCGCGTACCGCGTCGAGAACGCCGAGGTGGCCGGCTCGAGCCTCGCGGCGCTCGAGGAGCGATACGCCGCCGAGCGGCTGTCCGTGCAGCGGGTGCAGCGCGACGGCGAGCTGCTGAAGCTGGATACCGAGCGCTGGCGCTGAAGTCTGGCGATCGGCTTGTTGTCTCTGCGCGCCGCGGCGCGTTCCTCCAGGCGGAACGGGACATCGGACCGGAGATCGACGACGCCGCGCTGCTGTCGGTGCCGGTGCAGACCGTGTCGGTCGTCGTGACCAGCGCCGGGGTGAACGGCACGACGCTCGGGGCGCTGGCACAGGATCCGAGCGCGCGCGGCGTCTACCTCGAATCGCTTCAGCGAGGCACCGAGCTGATGCCGCGCGAGCCGTGGACGGTCCTGCAGCGCGGCGACATCCTGCGCATCGTCGGCGCGCCTGACGACGTCGAACGCGCCGGGAAGCACATCGGGTTCGTCGAACGCGACCTGGCGAAGACCGATCTGACGTTTCTCGCCGGCGGCATCTGCGCCGGCATGCTGCTCGGCCTGCTCAAGTTCGACGCCGGCGGCATCGTCCTCGGCCTCGGCACGGCGGGCTCCATCCTGGTGGTCGGCCTCGTCGCCGGCTGGGCGCGGAGCCGCTACCCGGTGTTTGGCTCCATCCCCGAGCCGGCGCAGCGGCTGCTGATGGACATCGGCCTGATCGTGTTCATCGCCGTGGTCGGCATGCACGCCGGGCCTCACGCCGTCGAGGCGTATCGCACGAGCGGCGGCGCGTTCTTCGCCAGCATCTTTCTCGCGGGCGACGATCGTCACCGTCGTGCCGCTCGCGGTGGGCGCGATCGTCGCGCGCTACGTGCTGAAGATGAGCCCGCTGATGACCCTCGGCGGCCTCGCCGGCGCCCAGACCTGCACGCCCGGATTGAATGCGCTGCGAGAGGCGAGCGGCAGCAACATCGGCTCGCTGGCCTATACCGTGCCGTACGCCATCGGCAACATCCTGCTCACCGTGTGGGGGCCGATCGTGGTCGCCATCGTCCACGCGATGCGGACGCCCTGAAGAAAAAGAGGATGAAGCGCGGCTTCGACGTTCTCCGCGACAAGGCGCTCAACCGGTCCATCACCTTCCGCCCGAAGGAACGGGATCGTCTCGGTCTCACGCGGTCTGCTGCCCTATACGCGTGGCGACGTCCCGGCAGATGGTGCGGCGGATGATGGCGAACCTCGAGCGGCTGCCGCGCGACATCGATCGATACACGCTGCTCTCGTCGCTGCAGGAGAAGAACGAGCAGCTGTTCTACCAGACGCTCGTCGCCAACATCGAGCAGCTCCTGCCGATCATTTACACGCCGACGGTCGGTGAGGCCTGCCGGGAGTTCTCGCACATCGCGCAGAGAACCCAAGGGCTTCTTCATCACCCCGAAGGATCGCGGACGCATCCGGAAGATCCTGGGCAACTGGCCGCAGCGTGACATCCGCGTCATCGTCGTCACCGACGGGCAGCGAATCCTCGGCCTGGGCGACCTCGGCGCCAACGGCATGGGCATCCCGATCGGAAAGCTCGCGCTCTACACCGCCTGCGCCGGCATCGATCCGAACGCGTGCCTGCCGGTGACGCTCGACGTCGGGACGAACAACGAGGAGCTGCGGCGCGACGTGCTGTACCTCGGCTACCCGCAGCGGAGGCTGCAGGGCAAGGCGTACTTCGACCTGGTCGAAGAGTTCGTGACCGCCGTGCAGTCGCGCTATCCGGATGCGCTGATCCAGTTCGAGGATTTCCTGACGCCGAACGCGTACGCGCTGCTGAACAAGTACCGCGACCGCGTGCTCTGCTTCAACGACGACATCCAGGGCACGGCTGCCGTGGCGCTGGCCGGCGTGTTCTCCTCGACGCGCGTCACCGGCGTGCGGTTCAGGGATCTGCGGATCATGTTCCTGGGCGCCGGGTCGGCGGCGACCGGGATCGCCGATCTGATGACCGCGGCGTTCGTCGAGGCGGGACTTGGCCCCGACGAAGCCCGGCGCCGGCTTGTGGTTCGTGGACGTGAACGGCCTGGTGGTGAAGGACCGCACGGACCTGATGCCGCACAACCTGCCGTACGCGCACGACCACCAGCCGCTCGGTTTCCTCGACGCGATCGACGCGATCCGTCCCCAGGTGCTGATCGGAGCCACCGGCGCGCCGGGGACGTTCACCCAGGCGGTGATCGAGCGGATGAGCGAGATCAACCCGCGGCCGGTGATCTTCGCGCTGTCGAACCCGACGTCGCGGGCCGAGTGCACGCCGGAACAGGCCTACGCGTGGTCCGGCGGACGGGCGCTCTTCACCAGCGGCAGCCCGTTCGCGCCGGTGACCTACGGCGGCAAGGTGCTCCGGCCGGCGCAGGGGAACAACGCCTACGTGTTCCCCGGCATCGGGCTGGGCGCCGTGGCGTGCCGCGCCCGCACGCTGCCAGACGCGCTGTTTCTCGAGGCCGCCGCCACGCTCGCGAAGCTGGTCCGGAAGAAGGACCTCGACGAAGGCGCGCTCTACCCGCCGCTGCGGGAGATCCGGAAGATCTCGCTGGCCATCGCCGTGAGCGTCGCCACGAAGGCCTACGCGATGAACCTGGCGCGGCAGCCACGTCCCCGGAACATCCGCCGGAGCATCGCGGCGGTCATGTACCGCCCGTAGCGGCGGCGCCGCACTGTCTGACCTTCTCGGCGTACTCGAGACCGAAGGTTCCTGTCTCGGTCACGAACCGGATGATCGGCGGCTCGGTGGCATGCTCCATCAGTTCGGCCAGCCGCCTGAAATCGCTCGAGCGGATCTGACGCTGCAGATCGCCCTCGCACGCCCAATCAGCGACGTAGCAAATCTCCACCTGCCCGTCCATGTCGGTCGACAACGAACAGGCCGTGCAGCCCGACGCGGTCCGGGTCCGGACCATCAAGGCCTGCAGCGCAGAGACGATCGATGGCGCTCCCGAAGGGACCACCCGCCACTTGACGCTCATTCGGATCATGTCCGTTCCCATCACTGTCACTCGTGTGTCACAGTCAGGCTTTGCGACTAGCAGTCCGGATGCCAACCCGGCGGGCGGGGTGTCCGGGCCAATTTCCTGTTACCTTGGGCCTCCGCGATCGCTGGTGACTCCGAAGGGTACGGGTGAAGCTCCAATATTCCGGAGTCGGGGCCGTCCCCCCTGAATTCTTTCTGCAAGCGGAGGGAGAAATTTCCCGCGTCCGGTCCGTTCCGACGCAGAATGGATTTCTGGTCCTTCGCAAGATCCTGATTAGCTGTGCTGTTCCCTCGAATTGCGGGCCGAGGGGAACGTAACGCCAGTCAGACGTCCTAAACGGCACGAACCCTGCTCAACGTCATACGCATGCCTGAGGAGAGCTTCGCTTGACGACTGTTCCAGATGGTTCAATTTCACCGGATTCATGGTCCTCGGGTTCTTACTCATCGTCGCAGGAAGCTCTTCGGCGCAGACGCCGCCGCCGCGATGGCCCGCCCAGACGTGCAGCGCAGCCGGCGGCCCGGGCGGGGGCGGCCGATCAGGCTGCGCTGCCTTCGGGCGGTCAGGCGGCGAACCTCGTGACCTGCTCGTCGCAACTCGGTCAGCGCATCCAGTGTTCGTTCGACACGTCGAAGGGCGTCGCGCTCGTCCGATCGAGGGGCGCCGCTCCCTGTCTCTTCGGCGACACGTGGGGTTTCGACGCCGCGGGCATCTGGGTCTCGGACGGTTGCAGCGGCGTGTTTCTCGTCGGCGGGGTGACGCAGGTGCAGTCGACGGAGGTCAAGCAGAACGCGCCGTCGTACGTGCCGAACGGCGGGTTCCTGCTCTTCGACGGCGAAAAGGGACAGGTCTACTTCCGGCTGATGAGTTATGCGCGCTACCTGAACCAGCGGAACCTCGATGAGACTTACGTGGACGCCTTCGGCAACACGAAATCGGTGCAGCGGCGCCAGGACATGCAGCTCCAGAAGTTCTTCGCGCCGTTCTCGGGCTGGTTCCTCGACCCGCGCTTCCGCTATTACCTATATGTGTGGTCCGCGAATACGTCGCAGGGCGACCCGGCGCAGGTGGTCGGCGCCGGCAACCTGAGCTGGACGTGGAACCGGTTCGCGACCGCCGGCTTCGGCATCACCTCGCTGCCCTCGGTGCGGAGCACCGAAGGCCAGTTCCCGTACTGGCTCGGCGTCGACGATCGATTGATCGCCGACGAATTCTTCCGCGGTTCGTACACGACCGGCGCCTGGCTGAAAGGCGAGATTGCCGCCAACGTGAAATACAACGCGATGTTCGCCAACAACCTGAGCACGCTGGGCGTCAGCGCGGCGCAGCTCGACAACAAGTTCAACACCCAGTCCTTTGCGCTCACGTGGCTGCCGACCACGGGTGAGTTCGGGTTGTACGGCACGTTCGGCGACTACGACTATCACCAGAAGGCCGCCACCAGGGTCGGCTGGCACTACACGCACAGCGTCGAGGACAAACAGTCTCAGCCCGGAACCGAAGGCATCGAGAACAGCCAGGTCCGGCTCACCGACGGCAGTCAGATCTTCACGCCGAATCTGTTCGGGCCCGGCATCACGGTGAACGAGGTGAACTACCAGATGATGAGCATCGACGGCGGCTTGAAGTACAAGGGCCTGTCGTTCGAGGGCGAATACTACCGCCGCTGGCTGAACAACTACGTCGGCGTCAACACCGGCAGCATCCCCAACATCACCGACAACGGCTACCAGATGCAGACGTCTGCGATGGCGGTGCCGAAGACCCTCCAGCTGTACTTCAGCTGGTCGCAGATCTTCGGCAACTACGGCGATCCGTGGGAGTGGCGAGCGGGCGAGAACTGGTACTTCCTGAAGCAGCGCGGCCTTCGCGTCAACGCTGAATTCATCCACGTCAATCACAGCCCGGTCGGCTACACCGCGTACCCGATGCCGGTCGGCGCCAACGGCAACATCATTCCACATCAACCTCGAGATGAACTTCTGACGGCGGGGCAGACATGAGCCACATGCGCGTTCACCGTTCGACGGTTCTGGCGGCGTCCATCGCGGGCCTGGCGCTCGCCGCCTTCGTGCTGGCGCGTCCCATCGGCGCGCAGCAGGCCGGCGCGGCCAACGAGTTCTACGACTCGCACTTCCACCTGACCAACTACATCCAGCAGGGCATTACGCCGCGCCAGTTCCTGCAGATCATGGGCACGCGCGTCGGCCGATCGACACTGTTCGGTATCCCGCTGCAGCAGCAGTGGTCGTACGCGAACTCAGGCAACTTCGCGCCCACCTATTACCTGCACACCGACGCGCCCCTCTACTACTACTCGTTCACCGACGCCTACATCGCCAGCGTCTACAAGGCGCTGACGCCGGCCGAGCAGGCGCGCTTCGATCCGATGATCACCGGGTTCAACCCGGCGGACATGTACGGCGTCGACCACATCAAGCGCGTGCTGCAGGTGTTCCCGGGCGTGTTCACGGGTATCGGGGAGTTCTCGATCCACAAGGAGTTCGTGTCGGCGAAGGTCTCGGGCGAGACGGCGAGCCTGACCAATCCCGCGCTCGACCGTGTCCTCGACTTCGCCGCGGAGTCGGGGCTTGTCGTGATCCTGCACAGCGATATCGACATGCCGTTCGCCAAGGTGGACGCCGATCCGGTGTACCTGACGCAGATGAAGGACGTGTTGAGACGCCATCGGAACGCGTCGATTATCTGGGCGCATGTGGGGCTCGGCCGGATTGTGCACCCGGTGCAGGTGTCGGCAGAGGCGGCCGAGCGCGATCCGAACCACGTCGGGATCGTCGAGGCGATGCTGACCGATCCGACGCTGGCCCACCTGAACTTCGACATCTCGTGGGACGAGGTGGCGAAGTACGCCGTCGCCACGCCGCAGACGGCGGCGGCGGTGGCGGCGATGCTGAACCGGCACGCCGACCGGTTCCTGTTCGGGACCGACACGGTCGCGCCGGCCAGCGCGGCGCCCTACTACGCCGTGTTCGACATGTGGGCGCCCGTCTTCCGGCAGCTGACGCCGGAAACCAGCCTCAAAGTGCGCAAGGGCAACTACGAGCGGATCTTCAACGAGGGACGCAGGCGCGTCCGCGACTGGGAAAGGCTGAACGTGAAATGACCGGGCTGCCGCCTCCGAGGCACCAGAGTGGCTCCGATGGGTCGGAGGTGCGCCCTGGAGCAATCGCGCGAGCGAGTCATGAAAGCCCGTAAACGGGTGCTCATGGCGAGTGGCACGCCCCCTGCTAGTCGCAGGATTGGTACTGCTGTGCTCGACCACGGGGAGTAGACAGGGGCGCGAAGGGCCTCTAGAGTACTGGAATCCGATTTTTTGCACTCGCTGACAGTTAACAGGGAGAAACGTCCATGTCCGAGAGAGAAGACGCAGACCGTGACGATCCGCTTGCCTCGGCGCAAGTGCCTTCGGAGATTCCGGCAGGCCTGGACCGCCGCAAGTTCATCATGCGCAGCGCCGTGATTTCTGCGGCAGCGGTGATGAACGGCTGCACGCGAGCGGAGACCGAAAAAACCGCCCCTCCGCCAGCCGCCGCCGCACCGGCGCCCGCTGCGCCCGTGGTCCCGTTGGCCGCCGACCTGGACGTGGTGAAGAAGGGAGCGGGGCCGGTCCTGACGACCGTGGACGAGTTCTACAAGGTGGGCCCCGGCCCTTCCAGTTCGCACACGATTGGTCCGATGCGAATTACCTACGATTTCTACCAGCAGGCCACCAAACTGCCGGCCGATAAACTGGATAAGGCGACAAAGCTTCAGGTGAACCTGTTCGGAAGCCTCAGCGCGACAGGCAAGGGACACGGCACGGAGCGAGCCGCGCTGGCCGGGCTGGTCGGGAAAGAACCGGCAACGGTCGACCCGAAGTTTCTCGACGGCCTGCGAGACAAACCCGACCAGGTGTTCCCGGTGAAGCTTGGCAACAAGTCCATCGACGTGAGCCTCAAGGACGTCATCTACGACGCCACCAAGGGTGACTTCAAGCACCCGAACACGATGACGGTCAAGCTCCTTGGCGGCAGCGAGGTGCTGCTCGAGCAGGAGTACTACTCGGTGGGCGGCGGATTCATCGAGTGGAAAGGGTATACACCCCCGAAGAAGAACGCGCCGAAATACCCCTTCCGTACGATGAAAGAGCTGCGAAACCACGCCGACACCAACAAGACCACGATCGCCAAGATCATGCTGGCCAACGAGATGTCGATCGCGGGCAGGTCGGAAGCCGAGGTCAATGCCTTCCTCGACAAGATCATCAACGCGATGGTCGCGACGGTGAAGTCGGGGCTGTCGATGCCGGAGGATGATGTGCTGCCCGGCCCGATCAAACTGCACAGCAAGGCCGCCACTGTGTACAAGCGCGCCATGGACGACACGTATCAGGCGGACCGCGGTATCGGCCTGCTGTCGGCAGCTGCCATAGCGGCGTCCGAAGAAAACGGGCGCGGCCACCTCGTGATCACGGCTCCGACGGGCGGTTCCGCCGGCGTGATGCCGGCGCTGGTCTATGGGCTCCTCGAGGGCAGGAAGGTCGATCGGCAGAAGGTCCGTGACGGCATGCTCGCGGCGGCGGCGGTCGGCTATCTCTGCAAGCACCACGCGACGCTGTCTGCGGCCGAGGGCGGCTGTCAGGCGGAGATCGGCGTGGCGTCGTCGATGGCTGCGGCGTTGACCGCGACGGCGTACGGCGCAGAATCGCTGGTCGTCGAGAACGCGGCCGAATCGGCGCTGGAGCATCACCTGGGCATGACCTGCGACCCGGTTGCCGGTTACGTGCAGGTGCCGTGCATCGAACGCTGCGCCTTCGGCGCCGTCAAGGCCTGGACCGCCTACGCGATCGCCAGCAACGAGATCGCGTCCAGGCACCGGATCGGTTTCGACGAGACCGTGCTGGCGCTGGCCCAGACGGCGAAAGAGATGAACAGCAAGTACAAGGAAACAAGCGAGGCTGGTCTCGCCCTCTCCGTCGTGCTCTGCTGATCGAAGCTGCGGTCCACCACAGCAACGCCGCCGTCACGGCGGCGTTGCTCCCGAACGGCTGCGTCCAGCACGCGCGGTCTGCGCTCGACACAACTGCAAACGACAACACCGCGCGGCGGATACGCGTGGGGAAAGCTGAACTCACAATGAAGCGACTCATCACGGTGTTTCTGCTCGCTGGTCTTGGCGCCTCGACCGCTCGAGCCCAGAGCCAGCCGGCGCAGGAACCCAAGCCGTCGATGGAGATCTACGGCTTTGCGATGCTGGACATGGGGCATAACTTCGACGCGATTCACCCGGACTGGTACGACACCCTGCGCGTGACCAAGCTGCCGTCGTTCACCGACGAGTTCGGCAAGGGCAACAGCACCTTTGCCGGCGTGCGGCAGAGCCGGCTCGGGGTCAAGGCGTCGACACCGACGAGTCTGGGCGACCTCAAGACCATTTTCGAGTTCGAGTTGTTCGGCACCGGCGTGGACTCCGGCCAGACGACGTTCCGGCTGCGCCATGCGTGGGGTGAGCTGGGCCAGTTCGGCGCGGGCCAGTACTGGAGCCCGTTTACCGATCCGGACTCGTTCCCCAACTCGCTCGAGTACTGGGGCCCCACCGGCCTGGCGTGGTACCGCAACGTCCAGGTCCGCTGGACCCCGTTGGAGGATGAGCACAGCAGCCTGATGTTCGCCCTCGAGCGCACCGGCGCCAGCAGCGACCAGGGCGTCTACGCGGACCGTATCGAGCTGCAGAACATCAAGGCTCGCTTCCCGATACCGGATATCTCGGGGGCCTACAAGGCGGCCGAGAAGTGGGGCTACTTTCGCGTGGCGGGCCAGCTGCGCGTGATCAAGTGGGACGACCTGCTCGCCGACAGGTTCGACCTTTCGGGCGGCACCACCGGCTGGGGCTTCAACTTCTCGACCAACCTCAAGGCCGGCAAGAAGGATGTCATTCGGGCGGCGTTCGTGGTGGGCGCGGGCGTTCAGAACTCGATGAACGACTCGCCGGTGGACGTCGGCATCCAGAACAACTTCCAGGACCCCGTCACGCCGATCGTGGGCAAGGCACTGCCCATCACGGCGCTGAGCGTCTTCGTGGACCACTCGTGGAACGCGAAGTACACGTCGGCCTTCGGGTATTCCCGCCAGGACAATGACAACACCGACGCACAGGCGGCCACCTCGTTCAGGACCGGGCAGTACGCGCTCGGCAACCTGCTGTACTCGCCGGTTCCGGGGATGATGGTCGGCGGCGAGCTGCAGTGGGGCCGTCGCGAGATGTCTCGAGGATCCGACGTTGGTGACGGGCTCAAGGTCCAGTTCTCGTTCAAGTACAACTTCTCCCACAAGCTTGGAGGCTAGCCGCCGGTCTGCACGAACTAAGAGGATGCCATCCCTGTTCGCGCGCTGCAGTTCCGTCAGGCTCCTGCTCGCATTGACCGTGACGTCAGTGATGTGGCTGGCGAGTTCCGCGTATGCCGGCCCCCAGGCCTCTCAACCGGCCGCGGACGATCTCGAGAGCGACGTCGCGGCCCTCAAGGCCGACAACGCCGCTGTTCGAGAACAACTCCGCAAGTTGGAGGAACAGCAGAAGGCGCTCCTCGAACTCGTCGATCGCTTGCAGCGACGGCTTGACGGCCCCAATGGGGTGTCTGCAACTCCAGCGCCTCCGCCGCCCACCGCCCAGATTCAGACGGAACCTGAGAAAGAAAATCGTTACCGGGATGGAATCGTCATCTGGCAAACTCCCGACGACGACGAGGTGCCTTTCCTGCTGAGGTTCAACATCAACACCCAGGTCCGATATCTCAATACACTCTCATCGGACGACACGTTCACCGACCATCTGGGCGTTGTCCGCGACGTTCATACACGCAATGACATCACGGTCAATCGCACGATGTTCATCCTGGGCGGCTACGTATTCGACAAGAGGCTGCGTTACAGCAGCACCGTGTGGACGTCCGCCGGCGCCGCGTCCATCGTCGTCGCCGCGAACATCGGCTGGCAATTCAACAAGGCCCTCGCGCTCACGGGAGGTTACACGGGCGTTCCGGGCAGCCGATCGCTTGTCAATACGTTCCCGTTTTTCACGGCAACCGATCGGAGCATGGCGGACAACTTCTTTCGCCCCGGCTTCACCCAGGGAGCTCTGGGCGAACGGGGAACCGGTGAAGGGGCTGAACTATCTGGCGTTCGTCGGCAACGGTCTCAATACGCTGAGTATCTCCGCTACCAAGATCGACACGAATCTGCTGCTCTCCGGCAGTGTCTGGTGGGAACCGCTGGGAGACTACGGGGAACCCGGCAAATCACGCAACATGTACGATGATTATTTCGCCTCCGACAAGACTCGCATTCGAATTGGTACGGCGTTTACGAGATCCCGGGAGGACCGTTTTTCAAATCTCGATCAATCGAGTCCCGAGAACACGTCGCTGTACAACTCCGACGGCGTGCTGACCTTCTCGACTGGAGCATTTGCGCCGGGAGTGACCGTCGACGTGGCCACCTACCGCATGTGGGCGATCGACGGTGGCATCAAATGGAACGGGCTTGCGGTCAACGGGCAGTACTTCTTTCGCTGGCTGAACGACTTCGAGGCTGACGGGCCGCTTCCGCTCGCATCGACATTCGACCACGGCTTCGAACTGTCGGCGAGCTACTTTGTCGTTCCCAGGAAAGCGATGGTGTATGGCCGCGGCTCCAGGGTCTTTGGACAGTTTGGCGACTCGTGGGAGTACGCCGGCGGCGTCAAATGGCATTTCCTTCCGACCGAGCGTTTGTGGTTGAACGCCGAGCTGATGCGGGTTGAAAGAGCTCCGTATAGCGGAGCCTTTACTCCGTATACCGCAGGTATGACTGGCTGGGCGCCGATGGTTCAGACGATCGTCGCTTTTTGATGCGGGCCGGCTCGAAATCGATGCATGTGAACACGCGACAGGATAGGAGGCTAGTGATGGTCAGGAAACTCGGCATCGTCGCTGCCAGCATCATGCTGGGCAGCCTGGCGTTGACGGCGCAGCAGGCGGCCAGCCCGCAGGCGGCGATCGACAGCGCGTTCAACCAGTTCAAGACGCTCAAGGAAGGCAAGAACGCCGACTACATCCCGGCGCTGGCCAAGGTCGATCCGAACCTGTACGGGATCGCGCTGATCACCGTGGACGGCAAGGTGTACACGGCCGGCGACATCAAGACCGAGGTCTCGATTCAGTCGATTTCCAAGGTCTTCACGATGGCGCAGGTCATCCAGGAGCAGGGCCTCGACGCGATCGAGAAGCGGATCGGCGTCGACGCGACCGGCGCGCGGTTCAACTCCATCATCGCCGTCGAAGGTGTCCGCACCGTGGTCGGCACCGGGGCGCCGGAGATGAACCCGCTCGTCAACCCGGGAGCGATCTCGGCGACGAGCATGGTCACCGGCGCCACCTCCGACGCGGTCTGGAGGAAGATCATCGGTTTCCACAACGACGCCGCCGGGCGGTCGCTGACGGTCTTGCAGGACGTCTATAAGTCGGAATCCGATTCCAACCAGCGCAACCAGGCGATCGGCGCCCTGATGCTCGCCTACGGCTACATTAAGTCCAACTGGCCCCAGGCGGTCGATCTCTACACGCGCCAGTGCTCGATCGGCGTGAACGCGAAGGACCTTGCGACGATGGCCGCGACGCTCGCCGCGGGCGGCAAGAACCCGGTCACCGGCAAGGTGGTCATCGATCCAGCGAAGGTCCCGGGCGTCCTGGCGGTGATGGCCACGGCGGGCCTGTATGACGATTCCGGCAAGTGGCTCTACCATACGGGCCTTCCCGCGAAGAGCGGCGTCGGCGGCGGGATCATTGCCGTGGCCCCCGGCAAGTTCGGGATCGCGGTCATCTCCCCCCCGCTCGACGATGCCGGGAACAGCGTGCGCGCGCAGCGGGCGATTACCGCCATCTCGAACGCCCTCGGCGCCAACCCGTACGCCGTCCGGCCAAAATAGCGCGGAGCGTGGCAGAATGAAGGGCTTAAGGCTCACGAAGGGCTGAGCGCTCAAAGGGCAGAGGGCTCAGCCCTTGTAACGTTCAACAAAAGGGTGTCCGATGCGGAACCAGCAGTTCTCCACGCGTGCGGTCACGGCTGTTCTCACGGCGGCCAGCGTCCTGCTGACGCCGATCGCTCCGCTCCTCCAGGCGCAGACCGCGCCTTCGACCGCCAAGCCGGCAACCGCAACCGGCGCCAAGCCCGCGGCTGCCGCCAGCACGGCCAGCGCGGCTCCGGTTGACGGCGGATGGCCGCGGGACTACGTCACGGCCAGCGGCGGCGCCCTCCGGGTCTTCCAGCCGCAGATCGCCAGCTGGGACGGCCAGCGCAAGATCGTGGCCTATTCGGCGGTGTCGTTCATCCCGAAGGGCGCGTCGAAGCAGACGATGGGAACCGTCAAGTTCGAAGGCGACACGTCGGTCGCGGTCGACCAACGCCTGGTCAACTTCAACGACGTGAAGGTGACGGAGACGAGCTTCCCCAACGCGCCGAACGACCAGGTCAAGGAAATCGCGGGCGAGATCGTCAAACGCGTGCCGGAGGGCGAGCTGATCATCGCGCTCGATCGCGTCCTCGCCCGGCTGGACAAGAGCCAGATCATTCCGAAGAACGTCGCGGACGTGAAGGCGGACCCCCCGCCGATCTTCTACAGCGCGTCGGACGCCATCCTCGTGAACATCGACAGTGATCCGATCTGGAGCCCGATCATGGGCAACGATCTCAAGTTCGCCGTCAACACGAACTGGGATCTGTTTCAGCACTCGCAGACCAACACGTACTACCTGCGCTACAACGAGAGCTGGCTGTCTGCCACCGACATCAAAGGCGAGTGGAAGCCGGCGGGCAAGCTCCCCGACAGTTTCAAAGAGCTGCCGGGGGAGAAGGACAAGGACAAAGACAACTGGAAGGAGGTGAGGGACGCGCTTCCGGGCAAGTCCCTGAAGGCCTCGCAGGTACCCAAGGTGTTCGTGAGCACGACGCCGGCCGAGATGATTTTGCTGCGCGGCCCGACGAGCTACGTCACGGTCGGCAACACGAAGCTGCTCTGGGTGAACAACACCGAGAGCGATGTGTTCCGGATGACCAGGACCGGCCCGGTCTACTTCCTGATCTCGGGCCGCTGGTTTAGCGCGCCGGACTTCACCGGTCCGTGGACGTTCGCGACGCTGTCGCTGCCGGCCGAATTCAAGCAGATCCCGCTGTCGCACGACCGGTCGCGCGTGCTCGCGTCGGTGCCCGGAACCGACCAGGCCGCCGAGGCGGTGCTGCTCGCGCAGATCCCGCAGATCGCGACGGTGAACAAGAAGCAGATCAAGGCCCCCGAGGTCGAGTACGACGGCGGCATGCCGCAGTTCCAGCCGATCGAAAAAACCAGCCTGCAGCGCGCCGCGAACACCGACAAGGACGTCATCAAGGTCGGCGACCTGTATTACATGTGCTTCCAGGGCGTCTGGTTCATGGGCAAGAGCCCGACCGGCCCGTGGGAAGCGACAGGATCGGTGCCGGGCGAGATCTACACGATTCCGGCGAGCTCGCCCTCGCACAACGTCACCTACGTGACGGTGGAGGAAGACAAGGACGACACGGCCGTCTACGTCGCGGCGGCCGCCTACACCGGCATGATGATCGCGTGGGGCTGCGTCGTCTGGGGGAGCGGGTATTACTACCCGCCGTACATGTACCGGTACGGAGGCTTCTACCCGGTCTATCGTCCGTACTACCCGACCTATGGCTACCACGCGTCCTACAACCCGTGGACCGGCGCTTATAGCCGCGGCGTCAGCGCGTACGGTCCGTACGGCGGGGCCGGCGTCGGTGCGAGCTACAACCCGAGGACCGGGACGTACGCGCGGGGCGCCGCAGCCTACGGTCCATATGGGTCGCGCGCCGCGGCCACGGCGTACAACCCCCGCACCGGGACCGGCGCGGCGACGAGGCAGGGCTCGAACGTCTACGGCAGCTGGGGATCGACGGCCGTCGCGCGCGGCGACCAGTGGGCATCCACGTCTCGCTACACCAACAACGCCACCGGGAACACCACCCGCGTCACGCAGGGCAGCGGCGGCGGAACCGCGGTGACTCGTAACACGCCAGGTCCCGGCGGCGGCGGTGTCGTGCAGACCGGCAGCGGCGACGTCTACGCCGGGCGCGACGGGAACGTCTACAAGAGGGACGACGGCGGCGGCTGGTCGGAAGCGAGCGGCAGCGGCAACCGCACCCGTCCCGACACGGCCACGGCCGGACAGCTCGATCGTGATTCCGCCGCGCGCCGGGAAGGCCAGCAACGCACGAGCGACTACGGCCGCGCCACCAGCAGCAGCGGCGGCCGCACGAGCGGCGGGTCCAGCTACCGTCCGAGCGGCGGCGGCGGGGCGTCACGAGGTGGCGGCGGCGGGCGACGGCGGTAAAACTTAGAACTTAGAACTTAGAACTCAGAACTCAGAACTCAGAACCGGGAAAACGGCAGAACAGAAAAGGAATGGTTATGAAGCTTGTATTGCTCGGAGTGGCGGCAGTGCTCGTCGCAACGGCGGGGTCGGCCAGCGCACAGACGAAAACCCTCACCGGCGAAACGAAGACGGTCACGGCCAGCGTCGAGGCCATCGACAAGGCGACGCGGTCCGTCACCGTGAAGAAGCCGGACGGGACGTACGACGTGTTCTACTTTCCGGACACCATCAGGCGGTTCGACGCGTTGAAGGTCGGCGACAAGATCACCGCCAAGTACTACGAGAACCTCGTGCTGCGCGTGAAGGCGCCAGGCGAGAAGGACGTCAACAGCGCGTCGGGAGGGACCGTCAGGGCTGGCGGCAGCCTCGCTGCCACCACGTCGCGTCAACGCACGATCACGGCGACCATCGCGGCCATCGATCAGGCGGTGCCGTCGATCACGTTCACCGGTCCCAACGGCTGGAAGTACAGCAGCCGTGTGGAGGACAAGAAGGCGCTCGAGAAGGTGAAAGTGGGCGACAGGCTCGACATCACCTGGACCGAGGCCCTCATCCTGTCCGTTGAATAGAGGTCGGTAGAGCCGGCAGGGAGTGATCGCGCCCGCCAACCGGGGAAGCCGGTGTATATTGCCGCCGGACTTCCCTGGAAGGTGGTCGATGCTCTCTCGCTGGCCCGCGCGCGCGGGCCTCACGCTGACGCTGCTTGTTGCCCTTGCCGGAACGGCGCACGCGCAGCCGAAGACGGACGTCGTCCGGCTGGCCAACGGCGACCGCATCACCGGTGAGGTGTCGAACCTCGATCGCGGGCGCTCGAGTATAAGACAGACGACGTCGGGACGATCTACTTCGAGTGGGACAAGATCGTGTCTCTCGAGGCCATGGGGCAGTTCGACGTGACGACCACGGATGGCCGGCGCTTTCCTGGGCAGCCTGGCTGCCGGGCGATCCGCGAACGCTCGTCATCGTCGAGACGGCGACCCGCGTCTCGCTGCCGATGTACGAGGTGGCGACGATCGCGCCGATCGGGGCCAGCTTCTGGGCGAAGCTGGATGGCTCGGTGGACCTTGGCTTCAGCTACACGAAGTCGAGCGCGATCTCCCAGCTCAACTTCAATTCGAGTACGCTTTACCGCAAGCCGGCGTTCGAAGCGCGGCTCTCCGCGTCGGCGACGCTGACCACGAACGAGAACGACGGCAATCGCGACGACCGCGGCACGCTTCAGGGATCATACTTCGCTTTCGCGGTCAGCGGCTGGCCATCATGGCCGGCGCCGGGTTCGAGAGCAACGAAAGCCTCGGCCTGCTGCTCCGGTCGCAGGTTGGCATCGCCGTGGGGCCGCGGCTCGTCAACAACAATCGGGCTCAGTTGTTCATCGCCGGCGGGCTCGCGGGCAACGACGAGCGCAACGTCGATGCCGACCCGACGCAGAACCTGGAAGGGTTGGTCACTTCCGGCAGTCCTACTACCGGTACGATCGCCCGAAGACGAACGTCGACATCGGTTTCCAGTACTACCCGGGCCTCAGTAACTGGGGCCGCCAGCGCCTCCAGCTGGATGTCAGCACCAAGCGTGAGGTCCTGAAGGATTTCTTCATCTCTTTCAACCTGTTCGACACGTTCGACAGCCGGCCGCCCAGCCCGGACGCGGCCAAGAACGATATCGGCGTCTCGCTGTCGCTCGGCTGGAGCTACTAGGAGCGAACATGACTGGTCCCTGGTCCCTGGTTCTTGGTTCCTGGTCCGTTTTATGCCTGACGGCTGGGGGCGCGTTCGCGCAAGAGCCGAAGGTGGCGGTCCGGGATGTCGGGGTCGTCAACTGCGCGGATCGATCGGGTCGACCCCTTCTCGCGCTCGCTCAACCTGCGGACCGCCGAGGGCCTGCTCCACAGCGTGTACGTGGGCCCCGAGCTGAAGATCTTCAACGAACTGAAGTCTGGCGATTCGATCACCGTTCGCTTCACGGATTCGGTGGTCGTCGCCGGTCACGCCCCAACGCGAAGACGACGGTCGTCGAGGACAACACCGCCGCGGCGAAGAAGGAGGCCCGCGACGCCGACGTGATTCAGCAGCTCAAGGTCACGGTGACCATCGAGGCCGTGGACGCCGCGAAGCAGCTGGTGACGTACAAGTCCGCGGACAACCGCAGCGTGACCCGTGCCGTGTCGGATCGCCGTCTCATCGAGGACCTCAAGCGCGGCGACACGGTCGAGGTGACCTACACCCGCGAGCGCGCGATCGAGATCGTGAAGAATCCCTAGCGCTGGGGATAGATGAAGGTCACGGTGAACCGGAACTGCTGTCCCGGACCGCCGTCGGGCCGTTCGATGTTTCTGTAGTACTGGGCCCCGAGGTTCATCGGCCGGCCGTTGAAGACGGTCGTGCGCGTGATTCCTCCGCCGAGGGGAACGGTCCACTCGTTCCCGTCCGACGCGTCCCAGTTCGCCGAAATGATCGGCGAGAACGACAACGCCCACCCCTTGCCGAAGTTGTAGTTGATGAACGGCTGGATTGTCAGCAGGCTCAGCTTCGGCTCTCCGCCGGAATCGGCGACGGGCCAGATCTGGCTCAGGAGCCCGCCCAGCACGAACGATTTCGTCGTCCTGACGACGACCGCCGTGAGCCCCGCGCCGAACGTGCCCGTGGCAAACCCCGTTGATGTCGCCGTCGGCAGCGAAAACACCGGACCCACGCCGAGGACCGTGTCGCCGGCATCGGATGGCGTCACGAAGAACTGCGCCTGGATGTCGCCCGCGCCGCTGTAGCGCGTGCCGTTCGGCGCCGGCGCGCTGTTGATCGGGATGATCGTGCGCGCGATGACGTTGAAGTCGCCGTTCAGCTTGAACGGGATGACAGGCTGAAAATTCAGGTTGAAGAACGTCTCCTGTCCCAGGTCGCCGCTGTTGTTGAAGTTGAACTGGAACGGGACCGCTGACCAGATTGGCGACGGGATTCTGCGTCTGCCTGGCGAGCTCGGCGGTATCTGGCGGCCCTGGTTGTTGTGCGGACGCCGGGTGAGCGCACCACAGCAGCGTCGCGGCCTGCCAGCCAGCAGAGCTCTGCATCTCTCCTGCGCACGCATTCGCCCTCCCCCCAAGTGGTCATACGCGGTGCCGGATTATCGTCATAAGATGATCTTTCGTCTTCGAACCCGAAGGGGAGGCAGTCAACGTCTGGAGGCGGCAATGGCCAAGAGCGCGAAGAGTGACAAACCCAACATCCTCGTCATCTGGGGTGACGACATCGGCATCTCGAACCTGAGCTGCTACTCGCACGGCCTCATGGGATATGAAACGCCGAACATCGATCGGCTCGCCAGGGAAGGCATGATGTTCATCGACTCCTACGGTGAGCAATCCTGCACCGCGGGGCGGTCGGCGTTCATCTCGGGCCAGAGCGTGTTCCGCACCGGCCTCTCGAAGGTCGGCGCCCCCGCCGCCCCGGTCGGCATGAACGAAAAGATTCTCACGATCGCCGGAGCCCTCAAGAACCAGGGCTATGCCACCGGGCAGTTCGGCAAGAACCATCTCGGCGATCTCAACCACATGCTGCCGACCAATCACGGGTTCGACGAGTTCTACGGCAACCTCTATCACCTGAACGCCGAGGAAGAGCCGGAAATGCACGACTACTTTCCGGAAAAAGACTTCCCGAACTACCGCAAGAACTTCGGCCCGCGCGGCGTGATCCATTCGTTTGCGACCGACAAGGACGATGCGACCGAGCAGCACCGTTGGGGCAAGGTCGGCAAGCAGAAGATCGAGGACACCGGTCCGCTGACCAGGGACACGGATGCTGACGTGCGACGACGACTTCGTGGAGAAGGCCAAGGACTTCATCAAGCGCCAGGACGCTGACGGCAAGCCCTTCTTCGTGTGGCTCAACTTCACCCACATGCACCTGTATACGCACACGAAGCCGTCGAGCGTCGGGCAGGCCGGGCGGTGGCAGTCCATGTACCACGACACGATGATCGACCACGACAAGAACGTCGGCCAGATGCTCGACTACCTCGACCAGCTCGGCATCGCCGAGAACACGTTCGTCATGTATTCGACCGACAACGGGCCCCACCGCAACTCATGGCCCGACGGCGGGATGACGCCGTTCCGCAGCGAGAAGAACACGAACTGGGAGGGCGCCTTCCGCATCCCGCTGCTGGTGCGCTGGCCCGGCAAGATCAAAGCCGGTTCCGTGTCCCGAGAGATCATCCAGCACCACGACTGGTTCCCGACGTTTCTCGCCATGGCCGGCGACCCCGACGTCGTGGAGAAGGCGAAGAAGGGGTACCAGGCGCTCGGACGCACCTACAAGAACCACATCGACGGCTACAATCTCCTGCCGTACCTCACGGGCAAGGAGAAAGAAAGTCCGCGCAAGCTGTTCTTCTACATCAGCGACGACGGTGACGTGCTCGCGATCCGCTACGATAACTGGAAGATCGTGTTCATGGAGCAGCGGTGCCACGGCACCATGCAGGTCTGGTCGGAGCCGTTCGTCCGGCTGCGGCTGCCGAAGCTCTTCAATCTCAGGACCGACCCGTACGAGTTCGCCGACATCACGTCGAACACCTACTACGAGTGGTTCATCCGCAGGAACTACATCGTGTTCGGGGCGATGCTGCTCGCGAACAAGTTCGCGGATACGTTCAAGGAATTCCCGCCGATCCAGAAGCCCAACAGCTTCACGATCGACGACGCCATCAACGCGATGGCCGACGTCTCGGGGGCGAATCACTGACGACGATGACCGACGGCATGGTCCGGATCCCGGGCGGGACGTTCCGCATGGGATCCGACCATCACTATCCCGAGGAGGCGCCGGCGCGCGAGGCCACGGTCGGCGCGTTTCTGATGGACGTCGCACACGGTCACCAACGCCGAGTTCGCGCGCTTTGTCGACGAGACCAGGCACGTCACGGTCGCCGAGCGTCCCGTCGATCCCGCGCAGTATCCCGACGCGAAGCCCGAGCTGCTGATTCCGTCCTCGGTCGTGTTCCAGAAGGCCAGCGGGCCCGTGGACATGAGCAACCACTTCAACTGGTGGACGTACGTGCCGGGCGCCGACTGGCGGCACCCGCGCGGACCGGAGAGCTCAATCGAGGGCCTGGAGAATCATCCCGTCGTGCACGTCGCGTTCGAGGACGCCGAGGCCTACGCGAAGTGGGCCGGCAAGGAGCTGCCGACCGAGGCGGAGTGGGAGTTCGCCGCGCGGGGCGGCCTCGACGGCGCGTCGTACGTCTGGGGCGAGGAGTTCATGCCCGGCGGCAAGGCGATGGCGAACACCTGGCAGGGGTCGTTTCCCTGGCAGAACCTGCTCATGGACGGCTTCGAGTGGACCGCGCCAGTGGGGTCGTTTCCGCCCAACGGCTACGGCCTGTACGACATGGCCGGCAACGTCTGGGAGTGGACGACGGATTGGTACGGCAGCCAGCCGCCGGCGACATCCTGCTGCACGGCCGGAAAGGGGGCGGCGAGGACGAGAGTGATGAAGGGCGGTTCGTACCTGTGCGCCCCGAATTACTGCCGCCGCTACCGGCCAGCGGCGCGCATGGCGCAGGAGGCGGACAGCGCCGCGTGCCACCTCGGCTTCCGCTGTATCCTCAGGTCGTGAACCGCACGTGGCCAGTCAGATAGAAGGTCTGCTCCGGATGACGGCGCTGGTGATCGTGGCGCTGCTGCCGATCGTCAACCCGCCCGGTTGCGCGCCCGTGTTTCTCTCGATGACGCCCGGGGCCTCGGGCGCCACGCGGACGCTGCTCGCGCGCCGCGTGGCGATCAGCGGATCGCTGCTGCTCGTGGCGGCGATGCTCATCGGGTCGTATGTGCTCGGCTTCTTCGGGTTGTCGCTGTCGGTCGTGAAGATTGCCGGCGGGCTGCTGGTGATTGCCACCGGCTGGAGCCTGGTCCATTCCGAAGGCGCCTCCGAGTCTGCGTCGATGGCGCCCAATGTGGCCTGGGCCGCCGAAGAGATCACGCGCCGCAGCTTCTACCCGCTCACCTTTCCCCTGACGGTTGGTCCAGGCTCGCTGTCGGTGGCCCTCACGCTCGGCGCAGGCACACGGGCGCCCGAAGTCTCCGTGTTGAGCGGTGTCGCCGGCGCGGTGCTGGGCATCGCCGTCGTCGGGCTGACGATCTATCTGTGCTACCGCTTTGCGGGCAGGGTCATGGACATGCTCGGCGCCACCGGAACGGCTGTCCTTCTCCGGATGTCGGCGTTCATCCTGCTGGCCGTCGGCGTGGAGATTCTCTGTAACGGGCTGGCCGAACGGTTCGCGATGTTCCGGTCGTAATCGCAGGCCTGAAGGCCTGCACTACTTCTGATGTAGTGCAGGCCTTCAGGCCTGCCCGTGGGCAGACCCGGAAGACCCGCACTCGCGAGGCCTCAGAACCTGAACGTGATGCCGCCGTTGAACTCGAACTGGTTCGAGTACCTGCGCGCTGCCGACCAGATAGCAGCCCCAGTACGGGTCGCACCAGTAGCCGGCCGCGTCGGACTTGATGTAGGTGGGCGTGAAGCGCACGCCGAACCGCCCGCCGACGTGGGAACTGCCGTACACCTTGAGGCCCGCGCCCCAGGTGCTCGAGAACCGCGAGACGCCGGCGATCGTGCCAGTTCTGTTTGGCGTCGAGAACGGCACGTCGCCGAAGTTCGTGGCGCCCAGCCCGCCGATGAAGTACGGACGGACCTTCGCATCGGCGTCGCCGAAGTTGTACGTGAACGTGCCGTGGTACGAGGTGACGCTCATGTCGCCGATTTCCCTCGTCGTGGTCCCGCTGGCCTCGAGCGTCGTGGCCTGGTTGCCGTAGAGGAAACCCACTTCGGCGTTCGGACCGACGAACACCCCGATGTCGATGCCCCAGCCGAACGCGTCCGTCGGATCGAGGCGGTTGAAGGTGCCGACGCCGGGGACCACGCGGTTGTCGCCGCTGACGCCGTCCGAGAAAATCCAGCCGAAGGTGACGCCGACTTCTGCCTTCTGAGCGAAGGCGGGCGAGGCCGCCAGGGTCACCATCGCCGCCATCATTGCGATTCGTTTCAACATCGGTCGAATTCCTTTCGAAGAGAGAAGTAATCCGGAAGCTCCTGCCGGGTCTCGATATAAGACGACGCCGGCCCAGCGCCGGTTCTCGATTATGACCCGGACTCACGGTCCGGCGCGAGCCACATGCGCGAAATTCCCTGCAATTTGATGTCGTTGGCACGGATATTTGGATCGCTCCGCGACATACGGTCGAGCAGCCCACACGCGTCAGTACGCCTTCCTTACAGACTGCCCTCATGGAACCTAGCAGGCTTCGTGCCGCCTGCGACAACCAGCTGGCCCGCGAAATCAGCTTTCCGGTGCGACCGAAATGTGCCGGAGCCGCCTCCAACATATCGGAGGCGTCACCGCCCGTCGGAGGCTACCAGGCGCGCTTGAACTGCACGTCCAGGATGTTCTCGCTGGTCGCGAACGGGTCGTCGATGGTGTTGCGCGAATTGGTCCGGATATAGAGCACCGCCATGCCCCAGGTCCGGTTGCGCCGGTAACTGACACCGCCGCGATACCGGCGCTTGTTGGCAAACCGCTCGTGCTGATCGGTGATGGGGACGAACCACTCCCAGTCGGTGACCAGGGAGATCGTGCCGTCCGCGCTGAGGTTCGGCCGGTTGAGGGGCACGAGCAGCTCGATGCGGTTGCGGAAGCGCCAGCTCGCGCTCGAGGGTTCGTCGTTCGAGTACGAGAAATGCCGCCATTCCCAGCGCACGAGGTCGCGCACGACCACGCGCCGCCTGGGCAGCTGCTCGTTGAACAGCAGGCGCTCCTGCCGCGAGAACAGATGGAATCGCATCCCGCCGCGCGCCGTCAGCTCCGTCGTCCTGAGATCGTCGGTCTGAATCGTGCGGCCGAGCACGCCCTCGCCGATGATGTCGGCCCATTTGGTGGCGACGAACTCCGCCCCGGGCGTCACGTCGAGACTGGCCCAGCCGGGCTGGCCGGACGGGGCGGCAATCAGCACCTTGGGCTCGAAATCGAGCGAATACACCACGCGCGGGCTCTGCGTGCCAGTCGAGCGTCAGGTTGGTCCACAACTGTCCGGTGCTCCCGCTCTCGGCCGCCGCGACGCGCGCCGTCAGTACAGCGATCCCGATGAAACCCGCCCGCAGAAACATGGGTTTCCACTATAACCTCCCAGGGCCATCCTGCAGGTCTGTTAGGATTTGGCGCAGTGCCGAAGAAATATCGAATCGCGGGCGCCATCCTGCTCACGTGGGTCCCGCTCGTGATTCTGGCGACTGTCGGCGGAGTCGCGGCGGGCAGCGGCGTCGGCGTCCCGCTGCTGTTCGACTACATCGTCGACGTGCGGTTCCTCGTCGCGATGCCCGTGATGTTGGGCGCCGAGGGCATTGTCTGGCCGAAGATCGCCGACCTCGTGCGGTATCTCGTCGTGTCGGGCGTGGTTGCGGACGCGGAAATACCCGCGCTCATGCGGCTCGTCGAGCGGTTCCACGCACAACGGAAGTCCTGGTTGATTCCGGTCGTCGCGCGGCCATCGGCGTGGTGTTCGGTGTCATCTTCCTGCGGACGGAATATGCGGGCGACATGTCCACGTGGCAATTCGTGCCGGGTTCTTCGGGTCAGGTGCGCTCCGCAGCGGGATGGTGGTACCTGCTGGTCAGCCTGCCCGTCTTTCAGTTGCTGATCCTGTTCTGGGCGCTGCGGTATGTGCTCTGGTGCTGGTTCCTGTTCCGGCTGTCACGGCTCGATCTCGTGCTCATTCCGAGTCATCCCGATCGCTCGGGCGGGCCTGAGACCCATCGGACAGGTGCATCAGTACTGGGCTCATCGTGGTCTTCGCGATCTCGTCGCTCGTCTCGGTCCAGCATTGGTCTGGAGCTCGTCGACGAGGCCGATCGCTCTTCGACTACCGGCTGCGAGCTCGCGGCGTTCCTCGGCCTGAGCCTGGTCGTCCTCTTCGTGCCGTTCCTGGCGTTCTCGGGCAAGCTGCTCGACGCGCGGCATCGCGGGCTCCTCGACTACGGGCTGCTTGCGGCCGGTTACACGCGCGCGTTCGACGAGAAGTGGGTCCGCACCAGGCGGCGGGGCGGGCGAGGCGGGCCGGGCAGGCGGGCCGGGCGACGAGCCGCTCCTGGGGAGCGCCGACATCCAGTCGCTCGCCGACCTGGCCAACAGCTACGCAGATTGTCCACGGGATTGCGGTTCGTTCCGTTCGAGACGCTGAACGTCGTTCATCATCGTGCTGGCGGTCGCGATCCCGTTCGTTCCGCTCGTCGTTCGCGGTGGTCTCGCCGATCGACGTCGCCGAGGCAAGTGATTCAGATTCTGTCTGTGAGCGTACGTCATGACCGACCTTCCCGCGGGCCACGCGCCGACCGCCGACGACATGGCGCGAGAGCGCACGATTCTGGCCGCCGATCGGACGCTGATGGCCTGGATCAGAACCGCGCTGTCGATGATCAGCTTCGGCTTCACGATCTACAAGTTCCTCCAGGCCATGTTCGAGTCGGGAAAGTCCGCGCTCGTGTCGGGGCCGGCTGGGCCGCGCAATTTCGGCCTCGCGCTCATCTCCCTCGGCGTGTGGGCGCTCGCGATCGCCTGCCTGCAGGTACTGGCGCGAGATGCGGCGGTTCGATCCCGGGCGCACGCCGTTCTCCCTGACGCTGGCCGTCGCCGGCTTCGTGGCGCTGTTCGGCGTCCTCGCGCTGATGAACATGCTGTTCCACGTCGGGCCGTTCTGATTGGCGATGCTCGAGAGCTTTTTCGGCGCGCTGTTTCTCGCGTCCGTCCTGTTTTTCGGATGGCGCGCCCGGAGCTCGATCGGCCACGGACGCCGGAGGCTCGCGTCGGCGTCCGCCGGCGTGGCGGTCGCCTACGTGTTCATCTACATGCTGCCCGAGCTGAACGAGGCGGGCGACGCGTTTGTCGAGGCGACCAGGAACCTGTCGCTGCCGTTTCCGCAGTATCGCGTGTACGCCGCGGCGCTCGTCGGCTTCGTCCTGATGTACGGCGTCGAGCACCTGCGCAAGTGGTCGCGCGGCGCGTCGAAGCCGCGAACGAGTCGCGCGAGGAGCGCACCTTCAGGCTGCACGTCGGCGGGTTCGCCGTGTACGCGGCGATGGTCAGCCTGACGATGGCCGAGAGCGCGTCACGAGGCGAGCTCCCCGTCGGCCTGTACTGCGTTGCGATGGGACTGCATTTCCTGGGAGCGGCCGCGGATCTCTCTGTCGAACATGGTCCCCTGTACCTGAGGCCCGGCCGCCAGATCCTGGCGGCGGCCGTGGTCGCGGGGTGGGCGATTGGGGCGCTGGTTCCGGTGCCGCCCACGACGCTCCACACGCTGCTCGGGCTCGTGTCGGGGGGCGTCGTGGTCAACAGTATGGTCATGGAACTCCCGAGCGAAAAGGACGGCCGGTTCTGGCCGTTCGTATTCGGCGCGGTCGCGTATGCGATCGTGCTGCTCGTGCTGGCGCGCACGCGCGTGTAACGCCCGCAAGGCATCAGAAGAACTGTGGTAGGCTCCAAGATTCGGAGGCGCCATGATTCGTCGGTCGTTTTTCGTTCTCGCCATGCTCCTGGCGCTGCCATACGCCGCCGGCGCGCAGACGTTCACAGCCACCTGGAAGAATCCGGCAGCCGGCAACGTCAGTTACGCGGGCAAGAAGGTGGTCGGCCTGATCGTCAGCGACGACATGGCGCTCAGACAGAGCACCGAAGAGGAGCTGGCGCGCCAGCTGACGTCGAGAGGTGTCCGCGGCGTTCCCGCGTACCAGGCGATTCCCAAAGAAGAAGTCCGTGACAAGGACAAGGCGAAGGCCTGGTTCGAGCGCACGAAGACCGACGGCGTGGTGATCATGCGCCTCGTCGATCTCAGCAAGGAGACGCGGCCCACGGTCGTCGCGTGGGAGAGCAACGCGTACTACGGCTCGCTCTGGGGCTATTACCCGTATGCCTGGGGCGCCACGATCGATCTGAGCCCCAACAAGACCACGGTCAGCGTCATTGTCGAAACGCTCGTCTTCGACGTCCCCGGCAACCGCCTGCTGTGGGCCGGAACCAGCGAAACCACCAACCCCAAAGGCGCGCAGGAGCTTGTCAAGAAGCTCGTCAATGCCGCCGCCGAGCAAATGCGGAAAGACGGCCTCATCCGCAAGAACTAGGGAGCGCGACATGGCACTGAAGGAATACAAGCCGGGAACCGCGTTCACCGGCGTCATCGGACGTACGTTTGACGTGTCGAGCCCGGCGTGGCCCGAGCCGCTGCGCGCGCGCGAAGGCGCGCCGAACGTCCTGTTCATCGTGCAGGACGACACCGGGTTCGGCCAGATGGGCTGCTACGGCAGCCCGATCAAGACGCCGAACATCGACGCGCTGGCGAAGAACGGCCTGCTGTTCAACAGCATGCACACGACGGCGCTCTGCTCGCCGACGCGGTCGTGCGTGCTGACCGGGACGCAACCACCACTCGAACGCGATGTCGTGCATCACCGAGGGGTCCACCGGCTATCCGGGAGGCAACGGCTACATCCCGTTCGAGAACGGCTTGCTGTCCGAAATCCTGCTGCAGAAGGGCTACAACACGTATGCCCTCGGCAAGTGGCATCTGACGCCGGCCGACCAGATCTCGGCGGCCGGGCCCTACGATCGCTGGCCGCTCGGCCGCGGGTTCGAGCGCTACTACGGCTTCCTCGGCGGCGACACGCATCAGTACTACCCGGAGCTGGTCTACGACAACCACTCGGTCGAGCCGGAGAAGACACCGGACGAGGGCTACCACCTCACCGAAGATCTCGTGGACAAGGCGATCGGCTTCATCGCCGACGCCAAGCAGGTCGCGCCGAACAAGCCGTTCTTCATGTACTTCTGCCCGGGCGCGGCGCACGCGCCGCATCATGTGCCGAAGGAGTGGGCGGACCAGTACAAGGGCCAGTTCGACGACGGGTGGGACGCGTATCGCGAGAAGGTCTTCAAGCGGCAGAAGGAGCTGGGCATCATCCCGAAGGACGCCGAGCTCTCGCGCCACGATCCCGACGTGCAGGACTGGAACTCGCTGCCGGCCGACGAGAAGAAGCTGTACGCGCGGATGATGGAAGTGTTCGCCGGCTTCCTCACCCACACCGATCATCACTACGGCCGGCTGTTCGAGTTCCTCAAGACGATCGGCGAGTTCGACAACACGCTGATCATGTTCATCTCCGACAACGGCGCCAGCGCCGAAGGCGGTCCGCACGGATCGGTGAACGAGAACAAGTTCTTCAACAACGTGCCCGACTCGCTCGACGAGAACCTGCAGAAGATCGACGAGATCGGCGGGCCGTCCACGTTCAACCACTACGCCTGGGGCTGGACGTTTGCCGGCAACACGCCGTTCCGTCGCTGGAAGCGCGAGACCTACCGCGGCGGCATCAGCGACCCGTTCATCGTCCACTGGCCGAAGGGCATCAAGGCGAAGGGCGAAGTCCGCACGCAGTACGCGCACGCCATCGACATGGTGCCGACCGTGCTCGAGGCGCTCGGCATCGAGGCGCCGACCTCCATCAAGGGCGTCACGCAGTCGCCGATCGAGGGCCTGAGCTTCGCGCACGCCTTCAACGACGGCAAGGTCGCCGTCGAAGCACATCACGCAGTACTTCGAGATGATGGGCCATCGCTCGATCTACCACGACGGCTGGCGCGCGGTCTGCCCGTGGCCGGGCACGTCGTTCACCGAGTCCGGGCTGGCGGTTCGGCGCGCCGATCGACAAGGACAAGCTGACCGAGCTCGATGCGAAGGGGTGGGAGCTGTACCACCTGCGCAAGGACTTCGCCGAGAACCACAACCTCGCGGCCGAGAACCGCGCCAAGCTGATCGAGATGATCGCGACGTGGTACGTCGAGGCCGGCAAGTACAACGTGCTGCCGGTCGACAGCCGCGGGACGCTGCGCTTCGCCGATCAGCGGCCGCAGATCGCCGTGGAGCGCACGAGCTACACCTACTACCCGGGCACGCAGATGGTGCCGGCCAACGCCGGCGCCAACGTCCTGAACCGGCCGCACAGCATCACGGCGGACGTCGACGTGCCCGCGGGCGGCGCCGAAGGCGCGCTGATATCGGCCGGCGACGTGCAGGGCGGGTTCGCGCTCTACGTGCAGGACGGCAAGCTGCACTTCGTCTACAACTACGTCGGCGCCAGCTTCTTCCACGTCGCGTCGAACGTGCCGGTCCCGGCCGGCCGGCACAAGCTGCGCTTCGAGTTCGAGGTGACCGGGAAGCCGGACATGCTGAAAGGCAAAGGCGCGCCCGGCCGCGGCCAGCTCTACATCGACGGCAAGCTGGTCGGACAGGTGGACATCCCGCTCACCATGCCGCTGTCCATCGGCCTGGCCGGCGGCATCGTCTGCGGCGCCGACAGCGGGTCGCCGGTGTGGGACAAATACAAGCCGCCGTTCAAGTTCACGGGCCGGCTGTACACGGTGACCGTGGACGTCAGCGGCGACCTGATCAAGGACAGCGAAGCCGACGTGCGCATGGCGATGGCCAGGCAGTAGCGGGCGTGCGAACGAAACCGCTTCGCCTCGTCCGGATGGTGGTCGCCGCCGCCGGCCTGTGTCTGCCGGCGGCAGCGTTCGCCCAGGCGCCGCCGACCGCCGATCTCGTGACGCCGCCGGGCAACATCCTGCTGCCGAACTACAACAACGTGCCCATAGGCCCGAATGCCGGCCTCGAGGGCAGCGCCTACGTCGCGCGCGTGGGCGATCCCTCGTCGGCGTGGCTGAACCCGGCCGGGCTGTCGCGGGCGCAGAGCGCCGAGATCAGCGGCAGCTCGGGGCTGTTCCAGCTCGCCACGGTCTCGCCCTCTTCGCTGCCCGACAGCGGCGGCTCGGTGCAGCAGCTGCCGAGCCTGGTCGGGTTCACGGCCACCAACGTCGGCCGCAAGGGCGTGACGGTGGGGTTCAGCATCGCTCACGGCCACTTCGTGGTCGCAGCAGACCGACTCGCAGCTCGTCGTCGACCGCCCGGGACCGCGCGCGAACGCTTTGCGTACTCCGCCGACTCCAAATACGAACAGCACGTGGGCGCCGGATCGGTCGGGTACGCGTCGGGGCGGCTGCGTCTGGGCGGCGGCCTCGCGTTCCTCTACACCTCCGTGCGGAAGAACGAAGTGGTCAGCGATCGGCTGGCCGGCGCGACAAGCCTGCGATCGGTGCTGCTCGAGACGCGTGCCTCGGGCTCCGCGTTTCAGATACGTCCGTTGTTCGGCGCGCAGTACGACGTGTCGCCGCACGTGCTGGTCGGGCTGCTGGTCCGAACGCCCGTGATGACGGTGTACAAGAGCGCGTCCACGACGTCCGACGGCATCGCCGAGAACGGGTCGTCGTCGCTCGGCGTGTCGTTCTTCGACTCCGAGGCGCAGTTCAGCAACCACCTGCCGTTCGAGTTTCACGGCGGCGTCGCCTATCTGGGCGCGCGCGGCCAGATCGAGGTGGACGTGCAGGCCTATACGCCGGTGTCCCGATACGCGATGTTTGCCAGCGATCAGCCGATCGTCGCCTACGTCAATCCAGGAGCGGGGCTGGCGCCGGTCATCACGACACGGCCGTTCGGCGGGTCAATGTCGCAGTTTCGCGGCATGGCGAACGTCGCCGTCGGGGGGCATCTCCTGCTCACCTCGAACGGCGTCTGGCGCCTGCATTTCGGGACGGGCAGCGACTTCTCGCCCGTGGGGGACGAGGACATGGTGTTCACGAAGGTCAACCTGTACCGCTGGTCGGTGGGGCTCAGCGGGACGAAGGGGCCGCTTCAGTTCACGGCCGGCGTGAACTACCGCTCGGGATCCTCAGACGACGTCATCGTCCGCAATCTGCAGAACGGCGAGCAGGTCAATTCCGGTATCGAGGTCCGGACGGTGGGCCTGATCTACTCGCTGTCCTACAAGTTCTAGTTGCCGGCCTTCGCCTTCGCCCGCTCCTGCTGCTGCTCGGTGATCAGCTTGTAGGCGAGATAGTACTTGTAGATGTTGGAGACGTACTGCACGGTCTCGCGGCCGATGGACTCGGCGGCGAGCAGCTCGACGTTGTTGAACCACCGGTTGGGGTCGAGTCCGCGCTTGGCGGCACGCGCCCGCAGCCCCCGGATGCGCCCGGGGCCGGCGTTGTACGACGCGAACGTGAACAGCCCCTTGTTGAGCTCGTCCATCGGTTCGTCCGCGTAGAAGTTGTCCATCATGAAGCGCATGTACTTGACGCCGGCGTGGATGTTCGCTCTCCGTCTGGGTGATGTCGCCGACCTTCATGTCGGCGCCCGGTGGCGGGCATGACCTGCATCACGCCGATCGCGCCGACCGCGCTCTTCCGGCTCTGATCGAGCCCCGATTCCTGGTAGCCCTGGGCGGCCATCAGCAGGTAGTCGAGCTTGTACTGGTCGCTGTACTTGCGCAGGAAGTTGATGGTCTCGCGGAACCGCTCCACATCCTTCCTTCGACGTCGCGCCCTTCGCGTACTTCACGTTCTTCAGGTACTTCTGCGTCAGCACGTTGCGCTCGAGCGACCCCTCCGGATACTTCGCCGAGAACGCGTTCAGCTCGGCCATCAGCTTGCGGGCTGTTCTTGCGGACCATCATCGCCGTCTCGCCGTCGGTGCGGACCGCCGCCGACGTGTTGAGCACCGATGCCCGGAAAGATCTGCTTCCAGAACTCCGCGACGTAGTCGTCCACCATCGTCATGGGCGCGAGCCCGGCGTTGACCATCTCGAGCAGGTCTTCGTCGGAGAGCACTTCCGGCGCCGGCTTGATCCTGACCGGCGGCTTGCCCGGCCTTGGCGAGCTCGGGCGTTGAACTCGCGCGACGTTCTGCGCCGACACGTCGGAGGCGCGGAGGTAGACCTCTTTGCCGCTCAGGTCGTGCACGCTCGCGATCGGCGGCACGCCGGGGCCGGTCACGACGATCGACGAGATGCCGGTGCGCGTCGCGTTCGCGAAGTCCACCTGCTCTTTGCGCCACGCCGTGGCCAGCTTGCCGGCGGCGACGATGTCGCCGCGGCCCGTCGAGCGAGCGCCGGGATGAGATCGTCGGCGGCCACCGGCACGAAGATGACGCGGACGCGGACGTTCTTGGTCGTTGAGCTTCTTGTTCAGATCGTCTTCGAACAGCTGAAACGAGTCGGGGACCAGCCCGAGCTGCGAGCCCTTGTCCACGAAGAACGTCGTCTTCGAATAGACCGTCAGGACCCGGACGAAGCGCCGCTCGATCATGCCGTCGAGGTCGCCGGTCCACTTCTGGCCGAGCCTGGGCCGTCGCGAGGTCGTCGGGCAGTATCTCGTCGCCAGCCGCTGTCGTCCGCCTCCGGCGTCGGCGTTCCCCCGCCTGAGCCTGAGCGGTCGGTCTGGGATGTCTCCGCGGGTGGCGCATTCCGGCAGGCAACCGTCGTAGTCAGCAGGAACGCGGTGAACAGAAGAAGAAATGGGCGGGTCATGAACAACCTGAGCATAGCAGGATCGGCCCTGGCACGGCGGCGTGCTTTATGATGGCTGAGCCCTATGACGTCCGAACCCGTTTCAACGGCGCGAATTCCATCTGCTGTCCAAGCCGACGGGCGCCGTCTGCAACCTCGACTGCAAGTACTGCTTCTTCCTGTCCAAGGAGATGCTGTACCCGGGCAGCCGCTTCCGGATGGCGGACGAGATGCTCGAGACGTACATCCGGCAGCTGCTCGAGTCGCAGCCCGGCCCCGAGGTCGCCGTGGCGTGGCAGGGCGGCGAGCCCACGCTCATGGGCCTCGATTTCTTCAAACGATCGGTCGAGCTCGTCGAGCGGTACCGGCGGCCGGCCCAGCGCGTGGCGTACACGCTGCAGACCAACGGCACGAAGATCGACGACGAGTGGGCGGCCTTTCTGGCCGAACACAAGTTCCTCGTCGGCCTGAGCGTCGACGGCCCGCGCCATCTGCACGACGTGTATCGCGTGGACAAGGGCGGGCAGGGCAGCTTCGATCAGGTCATGGACGGGTGGCGCGCGCTGGCGGCCAGGAACGTCGACGTCAACATCCTGTGCACGGTGCACAACGTCAACGGCGATCACCCGCTCGAGGTCTACAAGTTCTTCCGCGACGAGATCGGCGCGCGCTACGTGCAGTTCATCCCGATTGTCGAGCGTGTCACCGGCGGAGCTCCTGCCGATCGCGAACCTGGGCTGGGGCGAACGCGGGCAGCGATCCGCGGCCGCTGTACCTGACCGAAGGCGATCGCGTGACGGATCGATCCGTCGGCTCCGAACAATGGGGCCGGTTCCTGATCGGCGTGTTCGACGAGTGGATCAAGGCGGACGTCGGGACGGTGTTCGTGCAGATGTTCGACGCCGCGCTCGCGTCGTGGGTCGGGGCGCCGCCGTCGATGTGCGTGTTCGCGGAAACGTGCGGCAACGCGCTCGCCCTCGAGCACAACGGCGACCTGTACTCCTGCGATCACTTCGTCGAGCCGAAGCACCTGCTGGGGAACATCAAGGACGTCCACATGCTCGAGCTCGTGTCGTCTCCGCAGCAGACGGCCTTCGGCCTGGCCAAGCGCGACACGCTCCCGAAGTATTGCCGCGAGTGCGACGTGCGCTTTGCCTGCCACGGCGAGTGCCCGAAAAACCGCTTCATCGCCACGCCGGACGGCGAACCGGGCCTGAACTACCTCTGCGCCGGTTACATGGCGTTCTTCAAGCACATCGATCGCCCGATGAAGATGATGGCCGACCTCCTGCGGAACGGCCGGTACGCCGACGAAGTGATGGCGCTGTTGAACTGAGAAGACCTGCCGATGGCACTCGTCTTGCCACGACGAGTCCTTGGGGGGCCAGGGCGGGATGCCATCAGTTCGCGCCAGCGCTGAGGAGCAGACGCGTCCGCTCGCGGGCGACACGCTCATCCCGGAACCGATCGCCGCGCTGACACACGCGATCACGATCCGGGCGGAATCTCGCGACGTGTGGCCGTGGCTCGCGCAGATGGGCGCGGGCCGCGCGGGCTGGTATTCCTACGACCTCCTCGACAACGGCGGCCGCCCGAGCGCCGACCGCATCGTCCCGGAATTCCAGCGCCTCGAGGCTGACACGCTCTTTCCCGCGCTGCCCGGCGCCTCCGATGGCTTCACCCTGGCGGCTTGTGAGACGGGCCGCTCGCTCGTGATCGGCTGGAGAGCGCCTGGCGGCGGCTGGCTGATGACGTGGGCGTTCGTGCTCGAACCATCGGACGGCCGCGCGACCCGGCTCGTCGTCCGCGTGCGCGGCGGCCGGGGCTACACCTTCCACGGCCTGCCGTGGTGGCTGGCGAAACGGATCGTGCCGATCGTGCATTTCGTCATGCAGCGCCGGCAGCTGCTCGGCATCGCGCGCCGCGCCGAGCAGGCAGACGTCATGCTCGATCGCTTCATGCCGCGGTACGACATCGTCGAGCGTCACGCGGTGTCCGTTTCGACGCCGGCGGAGGTGGCGCTGGCAGCTGCGTGCGAGGCCGACCTGACCGCCTCGCCGATCATCCGGGCGATTTTCAGGGCGCGCGAGATCGTGCTGCGCAGCCGGCCGCCGTCGGCCGGGCGGCCGCGCGGGCTGCTCGCGCTGACCACGTCGCTTGGCTGGCGCGTGCTGACGGAGGCGCCGGGCCGCGAAGTGGTCGTCGGCTCCGTGACGCAGCCGTGGCTGGCGGACGTGGTGTTCCGGCCGCTTCCCCCGGATCAGTTCGCGGCCTTCGGCGAGCCCGACTACGTGAAGATTGCGTGGACGCTGCGCGCGGATCCCGACGGCCCCGGCCGATGCGTCCTGCGGACGGAAACGCGCGCGGTCGCCACCGACGAGGCCGCGAGGAAGAAGTTCCTGCGGTACTGGTCCCGTTTCTCGCCCGGCATCATCCTGATCCGGCGCCTGATGCTCGGTCCGATCCGCCGCGAGGCGGAGAAGCGTATCGGACGGCTACGGCTGAAGACCAGCATTACATCCGCGCGTAGTGGCGCCGCCAGATGTCGATCTGCTCGAGCCGGCTGCGGATTTCGTACACGGCGTTCACGAGCGTCAGCTCCGCTTTCGGGGAAGCCGCTTCCAGAACGGCGCGCTCTTCGACCTGGGCGATCACGTCCTCGGCGACGATGCCGATGCGCGCAGACCTCGGCTTCGCTGAAGGCGGCGGCGGGGTAGTCGGGCACGGAGGCCAGCAGCGCGGCGAAGTCGCCAACGGCGCGCTCGAAGGCGTGCAGGCGGCGGGCGCCGCGAATCGTGTCCGCGGCCTCGACGGCCTTCGCGATGAACCCGGCGGACGTGAGTGCCATGATGCCTCCTCAACCCGTCCGGGCGAGGCCGGCGTGGTCCAGCACGAATCGATCGACGGACGGCCAGTCGGTGAACTCCCAGTCACGCGACGTGTCCGTCGAGGCTCCCGCCCGGCGTGCCATGTGCTTCATGAGCAGCCTCACGAGGAAGTTGTACCGGGTGTAGGCCAGCGAACCGGCGACCGCCAGGCATCGCTGTGGCTTCCAGCCCGTCTCGGTCGTGAAGACCCCGAGCATCCACAGGACGTCGGCGTGCGCCTGGTCCCGCTTTTCGAGCGGCGCCTTCTCGTCCTGCGCACCGGCCTGGGACAGCGAGACTGACAGAAACGCCGCCGAGAGAGCGTCCAGTTCCGCGCGGTGCTGCCTGACGAAGCGCACCATCTCCCGCTCGTGGCGGCCGAGATGTACCGAGGCGATTACGAACGCCGCGCCGTAGGCCTTCCAGTCGATGCGCCCGCGAAGCTGCCTCACGTCGAACAGATCAACGTCCATCCGTTGTGCCCGGAGGTTTGCAGCCACCCGTTCGGCGACACGCCGCGCCTGGCCCTCCCGCGTCGCGTAGAACACCGCTGCTGTCATGGCCGGTCCTCCTGCCCGACTGCCGACTGCGGACTGAGTCAGCGCGCGATCCGCACGTCCTTCAGGCGGCGATGGCACTCGTAGCAGGCCGTCGTCATCGCGGTGTACTGGGCGAAGGCGGCATCGAGATCGTTGCGCTTGGCGGCGGCGTCGAGCGCGGCCACCGACTTCAGGAACTTCTCCGTGTAGACGCCGAGCTCACGCGTCTTCAGCTCTGCCCACTGCGGTGATGTCGAGATGCGAACGAGCGCCCCGCTTTCAGCGACCAGCAGGTCGCGGTTGCTCGTCGTCAGCGCCTCGAGGAGCTTCTGCGCGTGGCCGAGCTTCTCGCGCATCACCGATCCGGTTCGCGCGGTCTGTGCCGACGACGACGTGCCCAGCGAGAGCGCGAGCAGGCCGGCCACGAGCAAGCTGACGCGGAGGCGGACGGTCATTGCTGTATCGACTCCAGGTAGGCGACGACGTTGAAGATACGGACCGTCACGACCTTGTCGTTCGGGTCGAGGGCGCTGAACGTCGGTCCCCAGACAGGCATCGCGGTCGATCCGTGCGCGGGGATCGCCCGTTCGCCGGTGGTGACGAACGCGCGCACGCGGTCCTTCGGAAACGTGCCCCCGTTACGCGCGGACAGCTTCGTCAGATCCGCGGGGGCGGTCTTGAGCGCCTCCGCCACGGGGCCGCGGCCCCTGCCGTCCTTTCCGTGGCAGGGAGCGCAGTAGAAGGCGTACGTGTCGGCGCCGACGAGCGACGGGTTGGCCAGCGACGGTGAGACATCCACCGTGGAGCGCTGGCCTCCGGCTCCCGCCTCCGCCACCGCGACGGAGCGAGCCCCGCAGCCATCAGGCCCCTCATTCTCATCCTCATCGCGGACTCCCTTTGCGCGTCACGCACGCGAGGCGACGGCCACTTGCAGCGTATCAGGCTTCACGAACTCGTGCTCGGGATGCCGGACCGTCAGCACGGGGCAGGAGGCCAGGCGGACGACGCGCTCGGCGACGCTGCCCATCACGAGGTGCGCCAGGGCCCCGCGGCCATGCGTCCCCATCACGACGAGGTCGATGCCGTGGTCGCGTGCGTAGTCGACGATGGCGTAGGCGGCGGAACTCGACGTGAGGACGACCGTCCTGGTGGGCGGACCGCTGCCGTCGCTGTCGATGACCGCTTCGGCGAGCCGCTTCTTCGCGGCCTTTTCGATTTCCTGCTGCATCTCCGGCACGATCGCCGCGTACGTCTCCGCCCCGAACGTCGTGACGTAGACGTTCTCCGCGACGTGCAGCACGTGGAGCGTGGCGTCGAAGCGGCCGGCCAGCTCGCGGCCGTACCTGAGCGCCGAATCGGACGCTTCGCCGAAATCGGTCGCGACGAGGATGTTGTTGATGGCGATCATGATCAGCCTCCTTAGCGGGCCACGCTGAAATTGAATGTCACGGTCAGCACGAACGGCGTCGTGATCCCGTTGAGGACCAGCGGCGAATACTGCCACTGCTTCAGGGCGTCGGTGGCCGCCTTGTCGAGGAACGGATGCCGCGACCGCAGCACGCGGACCGACTCGACACAGCCGTCGGTGCCGACCGTCGCCTCGAGAATCACGAGGCCGGTCAGCTGCGCGGCCGCCGCCATTTCCGGAAACACCGGTTCCACGCGCTTGACGAGCGCCGGCGCGGTCAGCTGGCCGCCGATGCGGACCGGTCCCTGCGGCGCGGCCGGCGGAGGCGGCGGGGGTGGCGGGGGAGCCGTCACCGTGCCGACCAGGCCGCCGACGATGCCCCCAGCCACGCCGCCCTCGACGCCGCCTTCGACACCGCCCTCGACGCCTGCCGATGCCACGCGAGCCACTTCGGGCTTGATCTCCGAAGGCGCCACGACGGGTGCCGCCAGCGCGTTGGCTGGCGTGGTGGTGACAGGTCGCCCCGCGGCTTTCGCCGCTGCGGGCGCAGGCGGAGGCGGTGGAGGCGGCGGGGGCGGCGCTTCGGGTACCGACGCCACGAACGCCATCATCACCGGCATCTCGGGTAGCGTGTTGGTCACCTGGAGCAGCGGCACGACCACCACCAGCGTGACGACGACCGCGTGCACCACGACCGATAGCGCCTTGGAACCTGCCGACTTCTTCCGCAGCGGCCGTTCCACTCTTTCCATGATGAGGTCGAACATGATGCCCTCGCTCGCCGTGGGAGAGGGCAAGCGGCGTGCCGGGTGCCCCAGTGGCAATTCCCCGGAATCGCGCGTGTTCGGGCCACGGGCTTCCGGTTTACCGGGACATTTTCTGAGGGCCTGCGCAAAAATCCCCAGCGCCGCGCGAGTCCTCAAAGGGGCGTCCGTCGATTCGCGCGTTTTTGCGGAGATCCGGCTGTGGCACGTCCGTTGCCGTTCTCGAAAGCACCATGACTTACAACCAGAACGCCCCATCACCCGCCATCAGCGCGAACGTGCCGCCGACCGGTGGCGCCAATGCCGTCCTGCCGATCTCGCTCGACGACCGCTTGCGCGAGCTCGAAGCGAGCCTGATCAGCTGGGCCCTGACGGTGAGCCGCGGCAACAAGTCGAAGGCCGCCCGGCTGCTGCAGGTCAAGCGCTCGACGCTCGGCGACCGCATCAATCGATGCGGACTCGGCCGCCGGCCCGAACCGACGCTGACGGCCGTCGCCCGCCCGGCCCAGGAACAGGGCTCAGCGCTCGTCGGCCGCTAGCGGTTCGGCCGTCGCCAGCTGGTGCTCGAGGACCTCGACGGTCGCCTCCGACGCGTCGTGCCCTCTCCTTGTGCCGGCGTGCGACGCGCGCCCGCAGGACGGATTCCGGCGCCGAGCAGCTGGCAATGGCAAACGGCACGTGAAGGTCCGTGGCCACCTGCCGCAGAAGATCGCGTTGCCAGCGCCTGAGAAACGCGGCATCGACCACGACCGCAAAGCCTGCCGTGACGACATCCCGGGCCAGCGCGGCGAGGCGGGTGTAGGTCTGGCGGGTCGACTCGGGCCCGTACACACCGTCCGAGAGCGCCGATCCTGTCCTGGCCGCGGCGTCGAGCCCCGCGAGGCGCTTGCGCTCGACATCGGATCGGATGCGGACGGCGCCGGCCGATGCCACGATGGCCTGGGCGCGGGTCGTCTTGCCGGATCCCGTGACACCGTGCGTGATGAAGATCCCGCGATGCGCCGGGCTCGTCTCGGCGGTGGCGAGGGCGAGATACGTCCGGTATTCCTCGACCAGGCGCGCGCTCTCATCGTTGTCGGAACTCTGCGCGAGCCGCAGGCAGGCGATCTTCGCCCGGACCAGCGCACGGTAGACCACGTAGAAGCGCAGGACCTCGAGCCCCCCGTAATCGCCGGTCTCTTCGAGGTAGACGTTGAGCAGGCGGGCGGCCGCCCGGGCTGGCCGTGGTCGCGCAGATCCATCACGAGAAACGCGACGTCGCTCATGACGTCGATCCAGCGCATCGACGTGTTGAACTCGATGCAGTCGAAGAGCGTCGCCTTGCCGTCGACGAGCGCGATGTTCCCCAGGTGCAGATCGCCGTGGCACTCGCGGACGAAGCCTTCGCGGTTCCGGCGCTCGAACACGGGTGTCAGCCGCGCGGCCGAGCGTCTTCGGTCCATGCAAGCAGCCGTGTCAGATGCGCGCGGTCGTCGGCGTCGGAGACAGCCCCGAGCATCTGCACGAAGTTCTGGCGGACCGGGCGCATGATGCCGGCCGGTCTGCCCGAACGGGGCATCCGGCCCGGCGCGTGCCGCGCCGCCGTGGAACGACGCCACCGCCGCGGCGATCTCGTCCACGCGCGCCGGCGTCAGCTCGCCGCGGGCCAGCACCCGCGACAGCAGGCCCTCCTGATCGAACTGCCGCATCTTCACGGCGTATTCAATCGCCGTCCCGTCGCCTCCGAGCACCGGTGCCTCCACGGTGCCCGTCACCGGAACGACGTCGAGGTAGAGCGACGGCGCGAGCCGCCGGTTGAGGCGCAGCTCCTCGCCGCAGTAGAACCGGCGGGCGGACAGCGTCGTGAAGTCCAGGAAGTCGAGATCGACGGCCTTCTTGATCTTGTACGCAAACCGGCCGTCGAGCAGCACGTACGAGATGTGCGTCTCGATGAGCGGCAGGCCCATCGCCGTCGACCAGACGCTGCTGATCGGCGACCGTGGTGCCCGACATGTTCCCCTCAGGGTTTCCAGCTGTGCAGCGTCCGGATGTAGTGCGCGCGTTCGAACGCGGCCGGATCCTGCGCGTCCTTCAGGCTCGCCCTCCCGCGCACCTCGTCGATGTGCGCGATCTGGTGGCGGGCCATCCACTCCTGCAGGCCCGTCGCGCAGCGTCCCGAAATAGTCCGGGCCGTGACGCAGCACGGCCGACACCACCTGGACGGCGTCCGCTCCGGCCAGGATGGCCTTGATTCGCGTCCTCGGGCGTCGCGACGCCGCCGGTCGCGACGAGCGACGGCCGCACGCGCCCGTGGAGGATGGCCAGCCACCGGAGCCGCAGCAGCAGCTCGGCGCTGGTGGAGAGCTGCACGTGCGGCCCGCGGTCATGGTCGTGATGTCGATGTCCGGCTGGTAGAACCGGTTGAACAGCACGAGCGCGTCGGCGCCGGCCTGATCGAGGCGCCGGGCCAGGTTGGCGACCGAGGCGAAATACGGCGACAGCTTCACCGCGATCGGAATCTTCAGATACCGCTTGAGATCGGCGGTGACCTGCACCAGCTGATGCTCGATCGCCGCGCCCGACATGCGGAAGTCGGCCATCACTTCGTACATGTTCAGCTCGAGGGCGCTGGCGCCGGCCTGCTCGATCAGGCGCGAGAAGGTGAGCCACGACTCGGCCGTGGTGCCGTTGAGGACGCGATCACGGGAATGCTGCACGGCGCGCCGCGCGCGCGCGACGTGCTCCGCGTATTCGTCCGGCGTGTACGTGTATTCGCCGGACGCCGGAAAGTCCTTCAATCGCCGGCGCCTGGCGCTCGTCGAGCGGATCGGCATGGCGGATGCGGCCTTCGGCCGCCAGGGTGATCTGCTCCTCGAAGAGCGACGGCAGCACGATCGCGGCGGCGCCCGCGTCTTCGAGGCGCCTGATGGTGTCGATGTCGCGGCCGAGCGGCGATGCGCCGGCCACGAACGGGTGGGCCAGCCGCAGGCCCATCAATGACGAAGCGAGATTCATGACGTCCTCGGTCAGTCAGCAGTCAGCAGTCGCGCGCAGCTAGCCGCACTCACCGTCAAGAGAGCACGACCAATGCCAACCTTACTCGCGAAATTCCGGTAAGCTGAGCCGTGCTCCAGCCCCCGGACGACGCGGCACGCGTGCTGGCCGCGCTGGTCGAATCGTCGAACGACGCCATCTTCACGAAGGACCTGGACGGGATCGTCCTCACGTGGAACCCGGGCGCCGAACACATGTACGGCTACTCGGCGGCCGACATCGTCGGCAGGAGCGTGAGCCTGCTCGTCCCGGCAGGCCAGCCCGACGAGATTAGCGGGATCCTGCAGAAAATCAAGCACGGGGAGCCGGTCCGTCACTACGAGACGATGCGGCGCACGAAGGACGGCCGTCTCCTGCACGTGTCCCTGTCGGTCTCGCCGCTCCGCGATGCGTCCGGTGCCGTGGCGGGCGCGTCCACGATCGCGCGCGACATCACGGAGCAGAAGCGCGACGTCGAGCGGCTGCGCGAAAGCGAGGCGCGTCTCAGGTCCATCGTCGACGCCGCCGTGGACGGGATCATCGTGATCGACGCGCGCGGCGCGATCGAGGCGTTCAACCCGGGGGCCGAACGGCTGTTCGGCTACCGCGCCGATGAAGTGATCGGCCGGAACGTCAGCCTCCTGATGCCGGCGCCCTACCGCGACGAGCACGACGGCTACATGTCCCGCTACCTCGACGACGGGCGAGGCCCGCATCATCGGCATCGGCCGCGAGGTGACGGCGCTGCGCAAGGACGGCTCGACGTTTCCCGCTGCACCTGTCGGTCGGCGAGATGTCGCTCGCGGGCGCCAGGAAGTTCACCGGCATCCTGCACGACCTGAGCACGCGCGTCCAGATGGAGGACCAGCTGCGCGAGCAGGCCGCCCTCGTGCGCCTCGGCGAGATGGCCGCCGTCATCGCGCACGAGGTGAAGAACCCGCTCGCCGCCGTCCGCGGCGCGATTCAGGTGATCGGCAATCGGCTGCCGGCCGGCAGCCGCGACGCCAACGTGATGACCGACATCATCGCGCGCATCGACACGCTCAACCATCTCATGAAGGATCTCCTGCTGTTCGCGCGTCCCCCTCAACCGCGTCTGGCGCCGCTCGATATCTCGGCCGTGCTCGCCACCACCGTCGAGCTCCTCAGCCGGGATGCCGCGCACGCCACCGTGCGCGTCGACATCACAGGGAGCGCGCCGCCGGTCATGGCCGACGCCGAGCTGCTGAAGATCGTGTTCACGAACCTGCTGGTCAACAGCGCCCAGGCGATGAAAGGGCACGGCACCGTGAGCGTCACGGTGGCGGTCGACGACGGGATGTGCCTGGTCGTGGTGAGCGACACGGGACCGGGCATCCCGCCGGAAGTCCGGGGACGGCTGTTCACGCCGTTCGTGACCACGAAGGCGCGCGGAACGGGCCTCGGCCTGTCCACGGTCAAGCGGCTGGTCGAGGCGCACAGCGGCCGCATTCAGGTGGAGTCGCCCGAGACGGGCGGCACACGGATCCGGATCCACCTGCCTCTTGCAAACCTGTAAGCGGGCGCCCCTTGCCCGGCGTTTCGAGGCGGGGCTGGCCCGCTTCTTGAAGAAGTCGCGGAATGAACGTGATAGTGCCGGTTGATTGCCCAGAAATGTCCCCACAAATGGCGGAAAAATCCCCGGCCCTGCGCGTGCTCGTCGTGGACGACGAGTCGCTCATCCGGTGGTCCCTGGCCGAGGTGCTGGCCGACTCGGGATACTTCGTGGATGAGGCCGGAGACGGGGCCTCGGCGGTGAGCCTCCTGTCCGACGGCCAGCCGTTCGACGTGGTGCTTCTCGACTACCGCCTGCCGGACTCGAACGACCTGCACCTGCTCGAAACCATCCGCAGCCTTTCCCCCCGAAGCACGGTCATCATGATGACCGCCTTCGGGACGCCGGAGATGGTCGACGGTGCCCTCAAGCTCGGCGCGTATCGCGTCGTGCCGAAGCCGTTCGACGTGCACGACATGGCGAGGCTCGTGGCGGAGGCCCCGCGGCCAGTTCGTGGTATATAGGCTGAAACGAATCATCGGAGGCCGTCATGGCTGAGCGAACCTTCACGGAATCCTTCAAGGTGGCCGGCGAGCAGCTCGTGGACGCGGTGAAGAAGCTGGTACACGAGGGCAACGTCCGGCGCGTCATCATCAAACACGACGAGCACAGCATCGCCGAGTTCCCGCTGACGGTGGGCGTCATCGGCGCCGTGCTGGCGCCCATGCTGGCGGCCGTCGCCGCGCTCGCCGCGGCGCTCAAGGAGTGCACGATCGAGGTGGAGCGGGTCGAGACGACCGACAAGAAGGGCGCAGCCTGAAGCGGCGGCTCCATACACTGGCGGCGCTGCTCGCGATCGCGGGCATCGCCGCGCACCTGGTTCTGCGCGCCGGCTGGCTGCCGGCCTTCGCGCCCGCCAACGCACCGCTTCTTGCGGTGCTCGCCATCGTCGGCCTTCCACTCGTTCTCGATCTGCTCTGGCGCAGCCTGCACGGCAGTTTCGGCGCCGACCATCTCGCCGGCGTGTCCATCGTCGCGTCGGTGCTGCTCGGTGAGTATCTCGCCGGCGCCGTCGTGGTGCTGATGCTCGCCGGGGGGAACGCGCTCGAGCAGTTCGCCGTGGCGCAGGCGGCGTCGGTGCTGCGCGCGCTGGCGCGCCGCGTGCCGACCATCGCCCACCGGCGGGCCGGTCCCGTCTTCGAGGACATCCCGGTCGAACGCGTCGTCGTCGGCGACGAGCTGTCCGTGCTGCCGCACGAGATCTGCCCGGTCGACGGCGAGGTCATCGAAGGGCACGGGTCGATGGACGAGTCGTACCTGACGGGCGAGCCGTTCACCATCTCCAAGGGGCCGGGCGCGACCGTGCTGTCGGGCGCGATCAACGGCGACTCGTCGCTGGCCATCCGGACGTCGCGCGTGGCCGCCGACTCGCGGTACGCGCGCATCATGCGCGTGATGCAGGAGGCCGAGCAGCGCCGCCCGAACCTCAGGCGGATTGCCGACCGGCTCGGCGCGGCGTACACCCCGCTTGCGCTGGCGGTTGCGGCGGCGGCGTGGTGGTGGTCGGGCGATCCCGTCCGGTTCCTCAGCGTGATCGTCGTCGCGACGCCCTGTCCGCTCATCATCGCGATTCCGGTCGCGATCATCGGCGCGATCTCGACGGCGGCCCGCCGCGGCATCATCATCCGGGATCCGGCCGCGCTCGAGCAGATTACGCTCTGCCGGACCATGATTCTCGACAAGACCGGCACGCTGACCTACGGACGGCCGGCGCTGAGTGGCCGAAGAATACGCGCCGCCGTTCACGCGCGAGCAGGTGCTCCCGCTCGTGGCGGCGCTCGAGCGGCTGAGCCGCCACCCGCTGGCGGTCGCGATCGTCCGGGCGGCCGACGACGCGCGCTACGTGCCGCCGGAGGTCGCCTGGATCCGCGAGGAGCCCGGCAAGGGCCTGCAGGGCAGCGTCAAGGGCGTCATCGCTGTCGCGTCACGAGCCGCGCGCGCGCGATGGAGGAAGTTCGAGTTGCCGCCGGGCGAGCCGGCCGGGCTCGAGTGCGTGGTGATCGTGGACGACCGGTACGCGGCCACGTTCAGGTTTCACGACGTCCCGCGGCCCGACAGCCGCGGCTTCGTCACGCACCTCGGGCCCCGGCACGGGTTCACGCGGATCATGCTCGTGTCCGGCGACCGCGATGCCGAGGTCCGGCGGCTCGCCGAGCTCGTGGCGATCACCGAGATCCACGCCTCGACGCTGCCCGAGGAGAAAGTCGCCATCGTCCGCCGCGAAACCAGCAGGGCGAAGACGCTGTTCGTCGGCGACGGCATCAACGACGCGCCGGCGCTGCTGGCGGCGACCGTCGGCGTGGCCTTCGGTCAGCAGAGCGACGTGACCTCGGAGGCCGCGCGCGTCGTGATCGTGGATACGTCGATGTCGAAGGTGGACGAACTGCTGCACATCAGCCGCCGCCTGCGCCGGATTGCGCTCCAGAGCGCGGTCGGCGGCATGCTGGTCAGCGTGGGCGGCATGGCGCTCGCGGCCGCCGGCGGCCTGTCGCCGGTGGCCGGCGCCCTGCTTCAGGAGGGCATCGATCTGGTGGCCGTGCTGAACGCGCTCCGCATGGTTCACGTCCCGAAGTCGCTCACGGACCTCTCGGTCTAGAGAGGTCCCAGGGGTCCCAGAGGTCCCAGGGGTCCCAGAGGTCCCAGAGGTCCCAGAGGTCCCAGAGGTCCCAGAGGTCTTGGACCCCTGGGACCCCTCGGACCCCTCGGACCCCTGGGACCTCTAAAAGGCGCCGCCGAGAAACGGCAGCATGCGCCCCCAGTAGATCACGCCGATCCACAGCACGAGCGACGTCGCGGCGATGAACTTCGCCGAGGCCGGCGCGGCTTGTCCTGGCCCGAGGGTGTCGACCCGCCGGGCAATCCCCGTCACGTAGAACGCGAGCGCGTTCGCGCCCGCGAGCACGATGAACAGCAGCTTCAGCCAGAACACGTTGTTGTGGATGTACTGGAACGGATCGCCGGTGAAGAAGAGGAAGCCGGTGACGAGGTTGACGACGAACCCGCCGATGGCCCAGGGAATGAGCCGTTCGAGCGGCCCGGGCACGATCTGGCGGGCGACGCCGAGCATCCGCAGATCGAGGATGCCGACGATGCCGACGAGCAGCATCATGCCGATGAAGTGGAGCGTTTCGCACGCAGGCCAGATCCAGGGATAGCCGCCGGCGACCGCCCAGCTGAGTCGCGTGCTGTGAAGCGCGTGAGAGAAGGACTCGACCCAGGGCATCATCGGTCACAACCCTCCCTTCGCGACGGCGCCCGATCCGAGATACGCCGTGAGCCTGCCCGCCGTCACGGCCACGAACCAGAGAAACAGCGAGGCTGCGGCGAGCCGCTTCAGCCGGAGAGACACGTCCGGAGCGCCCGGATCGAGCGACAGGACGCTTCTGATCCGTGTCAGCGTGACGACCGCGAGCACGATGGCGGCGATCTTCACCCAGAACACCCAGCTCACCATCATCGTCGTCGCGTCGGCGATGAGGAGCGCGGTGCCCGAGAGCGCGTTGATCCAGAAACCGATCCACATCACCGGAAACAATCCCCTCATCGAGGCAACCGGCAGGCTCGGCGCGAAGCCCAGGAGGCGAAGATCGATGGCCGCGTTCACGCCGGCCACGAACGTCAGCCCGACGGCGTGAAGGAAGACGATGGTCGGGTACGACCAGAGCGAGCCGGATTCCCGCACCCAGATGCCGAAGCCGCTGTCTTCAATCGCGCGCAGAACGTCCATCCCTGGCACCTCGCGCGCGTGCAGGTCGCAACACGCGTGCCGCAGACAGAGGTCCCAGGGTCCGAGAGGTCCCAGAGGTCCGAGGGGTCCGAAAGGGCTGGGCGGACGGGGAATAGTTCGCAGCGCGCTGCGAAAAGTCCAGCGTCGGCCGGACCCCTCGGACCCCTCGGACCCCTCGGACCTCTGGGACCCCTCGGACCTCTCGGACCTCTTGAGTGCGGCATGCAAGTTGCGACCGCCAGCCGCCGGAGGGCTCTCATGGTGCAGCAACTGTTCGGGGTGCTTTTCGGTGTGACGCTCGCAGGTATGGTTCTGGCCGTCCCGTTCGGACTCGTGCTGCTGGCATGGCCCCGTCGAAGCCGGACGCCGCGGGCCGTGGCGCCGCTGCACGGCGTGTCCGCACGCGCCTGACGATCTTCCGGCGTACCTCAGTTCGTCGGTGTCCAGTAGGCGGGCGCGGTCGGCTTGGTGGCGGCGACAATCTCCAGAGCGGCTTTCCGATCGTCGGCGGTGAGCCGCTCGTACTTCGCGCTCGTGTCCGTGCCCGTGAGCACGTCGTGCAGCCGCCGGTAGACGCGATCGCGGATCGGCCGCGGGAGCGCGTCGAAGAGCTCGCTGTAAATCATGTAGGACACCGGATACCGGAACAGCTTCGTCCGCAGGTCGAACTCGCGGAGCGAGCGGCCGCGCTCATCCCGCGGCCCGCGCCCGGCGAAGGTCCGTGTGAAGCTCGACACGCCCGCGATCGGCGCACCGAGCGGCGCCGCATCCACGAACAGCAGGTAGTCCACGAGATCGCCGACGGCCACTTCCAGGCTCCGCTCCGGATCGACGGCGCCCGAGCGCTGCGCCGATCCGTACTGCACGCCCAGCGCGCCGAGCCGGTTCGTCGCCCCCACCTGGTGTTCGAGCGTCATGAGCGCGACGATGTCGCTCGTGCCGGCCAGATATCGGGACGTGTCGATCCGGCCGGCGAGCGACACCTGGTTCTGCGTGTCCGCCTGCTCGAGATCGAGCGGACGCTCGGGGTCGGGCGCGACCGCGTTGCCGAGATGCGTCAGCGATCCGTGCGTGCCGGTGACGTACCAGCCGCCCCAGCGGCGTTCGAACGGCGTCCGGTGGTCGATGGTGTCGATGAAGGCGCTGGTGTACGCCGGCACCCCCTCGGCGTTGGGAATGACCGACGCCACCACCATCGCCGCCGCGCCCTTGTTGCCGGGCCCGTGGCAGAAGAGACACTCGACACCGCGGCGCTGGAAGACGGGGCGCTCGCTCGCCTTCGTATCGAGCGTGTAGAAGGCGAGGCCGCGGTTCGGCTCGAGCGCCATCATCTCGAAGACCGTGCCCCCCGGGACCATGCCGACCGAGACCGAGTCGTTGAAGTAGAGGGCGCGGGGGGTCTTCGGGTTGATCAGCGCGTGTTGAAAGCTCGTCTTCGAGAACACGAGCACCTGCGAGTCGACGCTGATGCCCAGCAGGTCGAGCAGGCTTGGAAGATATCCCTGTCCGTCGACGTACTCGAGCGTCGCGTCGCCGCTCGCCAGACGGTTCGCCAGGCGTCCGAGCGCGTTCGATTCGGACGGCGCCTGCGCCTGAACGACCGTGAAGGTCGCGGCGAACACGGCGACGATGGCGCCGATTCTTCGGCGGACGCGAACGGAGACCACAACCACGACAGAGCAACAACCATACCTCCGGTCGTCGCGAGGCGGCGGCTCAGCCGTTACAGGATGTGGCGAACGGCAGAGTCAGGAAACTGACCGCCGATTGTTTTTGCATCGAGACGGCGCTCCGTTCATGATCGATCGCGATGCTCGCGCTCCTGCTCGCCGTCCTCGTCGCCGCGCAGAGTGCCGCGCAGGCGCCGGCGCGTCGAAACGACACGCGGACCTGGTATCAGGCGTACGCTGATGGAAAACGGGCGATCGACCAGAAGAACTGGCAGGCGGCCATAGACAGCCTCGAGGCGTCCAAGCGGGCCCGCGCGCCGAAGCCAGGCCGGAGAATCCCCTTCTATGGCGACGTCTACGACGACTACCTGCCCGACTACTACCTCGGCGTCGCGTACCTGAGCCTGGGCCAGCTCACGCAGGCCGAACAGGCGTTCGCCGCCGTGCGCGCCAGCGGCCTCATCACCCAGCGGGATCGCGAGTACGCCGAATTCCAGCGTCAGACCACGGCCGTGGCCGCAGGCCTGCGCGAAGCGTCGACGGTCGCGGGAAACAATGCCGCGCCACCGGTGGTCAACACTGTGGCGCCAACGCCGAACAACACCCCGGCCGCCACGCCGAATCCGGGGCCGGTGGCGGTCAACACGCCTCCGGCCGGTGCGCCGGTCCAGCAGACGCCCCCGCCAATCCAGCAGGCGCCGCCTGTCGCGACGCCGCCCAATACAGGCACGGCGTTGCCCGGACAGCAGCGGCCCTCCGGCGTCCTGCCCCCAAGTCCTCGAGTCGTGCAGAACAACCCCACGAACTCGACCATCCGTCCCTCGGGGAACGTGATCACCTCACCGCGAGCCGAAGCCGACGCGATTCGCGCGTATCTGTCAGGGCAGTACGAGCAGGCCGCCGCGCTTCTGAGCGGCAGCGTGCAGGGCCCCGGGGCGACGCCCCGCGCGTTCTTCTACCTGGCGTGCAGCCGGACGGCGCTGGCGATTCTCGGTCAGGGCGGCAGCGCGGACGTGGACGACGCGAAGGTGCTGCTCGCTCGGGCCGGCAATCCGGCGCAGTTTGCCGAGGACCGGCGATATGTCTCACCTCGCGTGCTGAGGATGCTCGGGCTGAACCCCTAAAATGCCGACTCGACAACGACACACGACCTGGCTGGCGCCACCGGCGTCGCTCGTTCTGGCTGGACTGATCGCGCTCTCTCCCTGCGACGCGGGCGCCCAGTCGAGCCTGCAGATTCCGCTGCAGTTCGATTTCCTCAACCCGGGCGCGAAGAGCCTGGCCGTCGGCGGTGCGTTCGCCGGCCTGGCCGACGACGCGACGGCGACGTTTGCGAATCCGGCGGGTCTCACACAGCTTGGCGCCTCCGAAGTGTCGGTCGAGCTGCGCGGCACCTGGGTGACCACGCAGTTTCTCCAGGCTGGCCGGTTGTCGGGCGCGGTCACGAACCAGGGGACCGACACAATCGCAGGCCCGTTCTTCGGCGACAGCTCCGGTTCCCATTTTGGCGCCGGCTTCATCGCCGGCGTGTACACGCATCCGTCGCATCGCTGGGTGATCGCCGGCTATCGTCACGAACTGACGCGCGTCGATCAGGCATTCCTCACAAACGGCGTCTTCCAGCGGGACAGCGTGACCGGCCTGGGGACGCGCGAGCCGCCTCAGGAAGCCAATCGCCTGGTCAGTATCACGGGATACGGCGCCGCCGGGTCGTACAAGGTCACACCTTTGATCGCGATCGGCGGCGCCATGACCGCCTACTCGATCGACATGAACTCAGTCGTCCGCCGGTTCGACACCGACGGCTTTTTCGGCCCGCCCATCCTGACGTCGGAAGTGAGCCGAGGTTCGCAGACTGCCGACAGCGTCAGCTGGGCGCCTACCGTCGGCGCGATGATCGGCGGCGACGATCGCCGTCTCGGCATCGTGTACCGCCAGGGTGCGACGTTCGACATGACGACAGAGACCAGCGCGCCCCTGATCCAGGCGGGCGCCTTCCGCGTGCCGAACACGCTCGCGTTCGGGGCGTCGTTCCGGCCGAAGCCGCCGCTGACGGTTGCGGTCGAAGTGACGCGCATCTGGTACTCGCGCCTGCGCGAGGACTTCGTGACCGCCCAGGCCGCCGCCAGCAATCGCGCCGACAGCTTCACCATCGATGACGGCACCGAGGTTCACGGCGGCGTGCAGTACGCCGTGCCGCGCTGGCGCGGCGTGCCGCGATTCCGCGGCGGCGTCTGGTACGACCCCGATCACTCGGTGCACTTCACGCCGGCCACCGCAACCGGGGCCAGCGACCGTCTGTTCGACGAGCGCTTCTCGACCGCGCTCTCGACCGGCAAGAGCCAGGTTCACGGCACCGGAGGCGTCGGCCTCACCTTCGGCAGGCACTTCGAAGTGAACGCGGCGATCGACATTGCGTCCACCACACGAATCTTCTCGACTTCACTGATCGTACGTTGATCTGAACACGGAGACCGCCATGATCATCAGGAAACCGTCGCACGTGATCGTCGCCTTGACCGCGGCTCTCGTCACGATGCTGGCGACCGTGCAGTGTAGTAAGAACAACAACACGACGCCGCCGTCGAACCCGCTCACCGTCGCGAGCGTCACCGTCAATCCCGGGAGCATCGCCGCCGGCGGCACGTCGCAGGGTGCCGTGACGCTCTCCGCCACCACGGGTTCCGCGGTGACGTTGTCGAGCAGCAACACGGCCGTCGCGACCGTTCCGGGCTCCGTGACCATCGCGGCCGGTTCGGCGTCCGCCAACTTCACGGTGACCGGCGTGGGCGCCGGCACAGCGACGATCACGGCTTCGATCAGCGGCAGTCAGGGCAGCGTCGGCATCACCGTCACCGGCCCACCGCCGCTGACGGCACTCGGGTTGACGCTGAGCGCCTCCACCGTCGTTGGCGGAAACCCGGTTACCGGGACGCTCATTCTGTCGACTCCGGCGCCGGCCGGCGGCACGGTCGTCTCGCTGTCCAGCACCGACCCGGTCTCGGTCCCGGCGAGCGTCACCATCCCGGCGGGCCAGACGACGGCGACCTTCACCGTGAACACGCGCGCGGTCGGTGGGGCGTTCAACAACGTGGCGATCAACGCGACGGCCGGGAGCCTGTCGGCCACGGCGACGTTGACGGTGACGCCGGCAGCGCCCCCGCCGGGCTCGCTGCAGTCGATCGCGCTCAACCCGTCGAGCGTCGCCGGCGGCGGCACGTCGCAGGGCACGGCGACGCTGACGAGCGCGGCGCCTGCCGGCGGCACGGTTGTGACCCTGTCGAGCGGCAATGCCGCGGCTTCGGTACCAGGAAGCATCACGATTCCCGCCGGGTCGACCAGCGGAACGTTCACGGTGACGACGACCACCGTCTCCTCAAACACGCAGGTGACGATCACCGGGAGCGCGGGTGGGGCGACGCAGACCGCCACGCTGACCGTCACAGCCGCCAGCGGTCCCGTGGCGCGCTTCACGGTCACGGGTCCGTCGGGCGCCAACAGCTGCAAACTGATCAACGGCGGCAATCAGTTCGACTGTTCGTTCGACGGCAGCGCCTCCACGGCATCAGGGGGCGCGACGGTCATCCAGTGGAACTGGAGCTATACGGTGTCTGGCACGAAGTCGGAAAGCAGCGCCGGGGCGACGCTCAATCCCAACCCCGGATGCGCGCTGCTTCCGAACCCGAGCACGGTCCCGGCCGGCACGACGTTCCTGCAGATGACGGTCAACCTGGTGGTGCGCGACACGCTCGGCGTCAACAGCACGCAGACGTCGAACAACAACGTTCGCGTGCTGCCGGACAAACTGTGCGGTTTCCCGTTCTGAGGAGGATCAGCGGGCGCGCGACAGCGTCGCGGCCGTGCCGGATGGATCGAAGCCGGGCATCGTGAAGCGGAACACGCGATTGGCGGGCGTGACCTCAATGGTCTGCGTCATCGCCGGCGTGACGCCGCCGTTGTCGAATCGCAGCGTGTAGGTGCCGGGGACGAGCGCCGCCGAGAACGGCGTCGGCTGCGCGGAGAGCGCCGACTGATTCTGCTCGATGGTGACGTTGGCCCAGGGCGACGCGTCGATCGAGACGACCACGGCGGTGTCCGACGGTACCCAGACGGCGTTGCTGACGGCGAGGTTGCCGGCCGGAAGTTCGGCGCGGGCCTGGTAGTAGTGGCCCGTGTCGCTCGACGCGAGGGGAATCGCCGCCTGACCCGCCGCCGGAATGGTGACCTGATTCCCGAAGACCCGTGCGTCCTGAAGGACGGCCACGGTTGACGGCAGCCCGGCGGCGTCGCCGCGGAACTGGAGCCGCGAGCTGCCCCGGTGTCCCCACGACGTACGAGAGCCGGTAGGCGTCCTGCCGATGGTCGAGCGCCCGGGCCGGAAAGACGCCCAGGAGCTGTCCCGCCAGAAACACGATGGTGGCCGCCAGCGTGGCCGGCACGATCTCGCGGAGCCCCGGCCACGACCAGGGCTGGGGCGCGCGTGCGAACGCCTCCGCGCCGGGCGGCGGCGCGGTGTTGTCGCGCGAGGTGCCGAGCGCGTTGTCGAGGCGGCGGGCGAGCGCGGGGTTCGCGGGGAGCCGGCGCGCGGCGACCCGCACTTCTTCCCAGATAGGACTCGCGCCGAGCGCCTTGATGGTCGCCAGCGCTGCCGGCGCGTCGGTCTTCGCGACGTCGGCGAGCTGGATCTGCTGGAGCGCCACGGAGAGCTGCCAGCGCTGGTGTGCCGCCGACCCCGGCGCCGGCTCTGAATCCGACAGCACGCCGATCACCGTCTGGCGGACCGCGGCTTCGAGGTGCGGCGTCTCCAGCCTCATCGCCGCCAGGCACCGCCGTACCTCGTCATCGCTCATCCGGATCACCGGCGCCGACAGCCCCCCGCCGTCGGCGAGCAACGGCAGCACGGCGGCATCGGGAACATCGGGCGCGAATCTCCTCCTCAACACGTCGAGCAGTTCCGGAGTGGGATGCGGGACGACGCTCGCCAGCCGTTTCATGCGTTCGACGTCATCGTCGGTGACGGCGCCGGTCGTGAGCAGGTGCGACCTGAGACGCTCGAGTGGTTCGCCTTCGAGCCCGGAAAGATCCCGGGCGGCCCGGGACAGCCCGAGGCGGGTCATCGGCCAGACGTTGAGACCGCCGGCGCGTTCGGTGAGCTCGTCGAACGCCGCCGGCCACTGACGCAAGTCGGTGACCGGCGTGAGCCAGCTCTTTCGGAACGCGGCGCGAAGCGCGTGAAGCCAGTCCAGATCGCCTGTGGCCAGCGACGATTCGATGCCGCTGCCCGTGCTGACAAACAGCACCGGAGAGCCCGGGCGTGCCCTGACCACGGTGTCGAGCCTTGTCGTGGCGCGGAACGGCCTGTCCGCGACGCGGCGGGGGTCGCCGTCGAAGTACCACCGTTCGAGCGGCACACCCTGGCGGGCCAGATCGGCCAGGAACGTATCGATTTTCGGCCGCCAGATCCTCATTTCCTGGCAGACGTCCTGGAACACGAGAATCGGCTGCGCCGTTCGCCGGGGCTTGTAGACGAGCTGCGGCATCAGGCCGCGCCGGAGCGTCAGGCGGACGCTGCGCCTCACGTCGAGCTGCCGGGCCTGGGCGTCCGGCGTGAACGCGCGGCCGAGGACTGTGGCGGCGTCCTCGACGTCGGCCCGCGGGAGGTGGCCGGGCGGATCGCGAAGAACGAGGTCGAAATGGAACGGACCAGGAAGCGCGGCGAGCGCCGATGCCCACGTATCGCGCAGCCATGTGCGCGTCACGTGACGGGACTTGAGCGCCCAGAAGACCGCCAGCGCCGTCAGGAACGCCGCGCCGACGATTTCAACAGCCAGCTGCCGCTCGACGCGCCGCGGCGGATCGGGCAATGCCGGCGCCGGGGGAGGCGGAAGTTCGACGGGGGCCACGATCGGCGGTGATCCCGGGACCTGTGCCGGGACGACAACCGGAGCGGGAACGGGCTGCGGGGGTGGCGGTTGAGGGTGCGAGAACCTCCAGAGCGCCAACGCCACGACCACGGCGGCGACCGCCGGCGCCAGCAGCCAGAGCCGTCGCCGTCGTCCAGAGCGCTCCGGAGGCACGGCCGGCTCGCTTCGAACCGGCGGCGGCTCGAGGTAGATTTCGACGAACAGCTGCCGGATGCCGGCCGCTTCCTCCTCGTTTCGCGCGATGAGCGCGGCGATGGCGTCGCAGAGTTCGCCGGCGTGCGTGCGGTCCCACCGATTGAGCAGCTGCGCGAGCGCGAAGTGTTCGTTCAGGCCGACGCCGTACCCCTTGCTCCGGAGTACGTCGAGGAACCCCGCGAACGGCAGGACCGGGCCGGGGGAATCCTTGTTCATGCAGGCGTCAATCGAGCGCTCGCGAGAGCAGGTTCGAGTCCTGCTCGGACTTGGCAAGAGCCCCGACGAATGGAAGTTCCGACGTCTTCTGGCCGGCGAGCGCCGCGGGGTCGATGCCGGCGGCGTGCAGGACGCGCACCCACGCGATCAGTTCGGCGGTGGACGGCTTCTTCTCGATGCCGGGCACCTGGCGCACCTGCTCGAATCGCCTGGCGGCGACTTCGACCAGTCGATCGGCGAGGTTCAGGTGGCCGAGCCGCTCGCGCAGAATCAGTTGCAGGCGTTCGCCGGCGGGAAATTCGATCCGGTGGAAGATGCAGCGGCGGAGAAACGGATCCGGCAGCTGGCGCTCGCTGTTGCTCGTGACGATGACGATGGGCCGGTGCGCGGCCCTGCACGTGAGACCGAGCTCGGGGACCCGGAACTCCATCCGGTCGAGCTCGTCGAGCAGATCGTTGGGGAAGTCGCGAGGCGCCTTGTCCACCTCGTCGATGAGCACGACGCGCGGCGTCTCCGATCGGATCGCCTCGCCGAGTGCCTGCCATCGGATGTACGACTCGAGGTTCTCGGCCCGGGCATCGCGCGTCTGCGCGTGGTAGAAGCGCAGCAGGTAGTCGAAGTCGTACAGCGTGTCGCGCGCCTGATTGTCGCTGCGCGTGTGGAACTCCAGCACGTCTCCCAGGCCCAGCTCGCTCGCGATCGACCACGCCAGCATCGTCTTGCCGGTGCCGGGCTCGCCGGTCACGAGAATCGGCTGCTCGACGGCGAGCGCCGTGTTGACGGCGGTCACCAGTTTCGGGTCGGCGAGATACCGCCCGGCCTCTCCCCGGCTCTGCACGGCGGCGGCTCCGGGCGGCGTCGAGCCGTCGCCCTTGTAGCGAATCCAGGTCCCCCGCGTCATGTCACGCTCCTCGCGTCGGGCAGGTAATCGTCGATGGCCTGAAACAGCTCCCGCGGCGTTTTCGGGCTCCGCATCCTGATGCGGGCCAGCAGCCAGGCCTTCTGGGCGTCGTTCAGCTTCATCACGTCGCAGAACTCGTCCAGATCGGCGTCGGTGATGTCGTTGAGCTCCTGCAGCCGGATCGCGGGCAGGACGGCCTTGGCGCCGCTGCGCATTCGAATCATGAGCTGTTCAGCCTCCGGCCGCCCCTCGTCGGGGCCGGGTCCCCGAAGCCGCATCCACGTCAGCAGCTGAGCGGCCAGGCCGGCCTCGGGCGGCCATTCGACCGGCTGCAGGCACTTCAGGTTCATCTGCGCCTGGCACTCGTCAATCAGCTCCGGCATCCACACCGTGTAGTAACTCACGAGCGCGTCGTCGACGAAGCGGGCGCGAAGGCAGGGGTGGAGCAGCACGATGTTCGCGCGCGCCAGGCGAAGCCCGAGCTCGCGGCCGAGCGACTTCGGCGTGACGTTGATGGCGCGCGCCAGCGCCTCGCGGAACTCGTCGCGGCTCCGCGGCCGGGTCGGCCAGTCGACCGTCACGACGCTTCGCGGCGGGTCCATGCGCAGCAGGGTCTGGACGCGCTCGAGAAAATGCTCGTGGGCCTGACCGACCACGCCCGGGACCAGGATGACCTCGTGAGAGCCGTCCGTCGCGAGGTCGTCGACCGTCTTCCACTGGATCGCGCGATTGCATCGCAGCGACGGCTTGCCCGCGATGGCGGGCTTCGATCGGCGCGGCGGCGGAATCGCCGCGGCCGAGGCCGTGATCGTGCGGCCGCGAAGAGTCCATTCCCCCACCGGGCCGGGTTCCCTGCCGGTGAGGGTGCAGTGCACCTGCCAGAAGCGGGCGTCGTTGTCCAAGTCGTCCGGCAGCCAGACGACGCCGGTCTGCGTGTTGAGCCCCGGCGGGATGACCAGGCGCTCGGGCGGCACCCGGAAGATGGGCACGCGCTTGACGACCTCGGGGTCGAGCTTTCTGAACTGATCGAGCTCGAAGGTCGTCCACTCGCTTCCGGCCCACGACGGCGACAGCAGGAACACGCCGACGTCGCTCCCGGCGATCGCGCGCTCGATATCGGCCTGCAGCCGGCCTCCGCCGGTCAGCGAGGCTTCGTCCAGCCACACGTCGATCTGCACGTCGCGCAGCCGGGCCGCAAGATATCTCGCGAGATCCGTATCAGCCGGTGTGTGCGCGTAACTGATGAAGATCTGCATGCCGTCGAGCCCAAAGTATAGTACTTCGGCCCCCGGGCGTGGCTGCACGCGTTTGCGTGTCAGCCCTGCCGGCGCAGTTCGTGAAGCAGGGTGCGATGGTTCGTCAGCCGGCGGTTGAGGATGGCCTTCGCCACGCCCAGCAGGTCCGCGATTCTTGGATCGGCCAGCGCGTACTGCACCGACGTGCCCTCCTTGCGGCTGACGACGATGCCGCTTGCGCGCAGCCGTGCGAGCTGCTGCGACACGATCGGCTGATCCAGGTCGAGCCGCGCCTGGAGCGCCTGCACCCCCTGTTCGCCTTCCGCGGACAACACTTCGAGCAGCCGGATCCGCGCGGGGTGCGCCAGCGCCCGGAAGAACTCGGCCTTGAGGGTCCGGAGCTCGAGCGACGGCCGGGTCATGCGCTGGCCTCCTGTCGATCCGCGGGTGACCGCCGCCGGCGCTCGTTGTGGAGCGTCTCGGCGCGGGCGATCGCGTCGCCGATGTTGTGGCAGATGTTCTCGTCGCCGACGTGCCGGTGGAAGTCGGCGCGCTCCATCAGGTGGGCCGGCTGCTTTCGCGCGCCGCACAGCAGCAGCTCGCGTCCCGACTCGTGCAGCCGATCCGCCAGCTCCTCGAACGCGAGCAGGCCGGTGCCGTCGATCGCGTTCATGTTGCGCAGCCGAAGCACGACGATTTCAGGCAGCGAGTCGATGTTGTCGGAGACGAGGTTCAGCTTGTCCGTCGCGCCGAACAGGAACGGGCCATGGATGCGGAAGACCCGGATGTACGGAGGAATCTTCAGCCGGTGCAGGCTGTGGTGCAGGCTGTCCTTGATGTACTCGTCCGTCACGGCCGCGACGGTCGTCGTCTCGGCGACGCGGCGGATGAACAGCAGCGCCGCGAGCACCATGCCGACCTCGACGGCGACGGTGAGGTCGGCGAACACCGTCAGCGCGAACGTCGAGATCCACACGGCGATGTCCGCCTTGCTCAACCGCAGGATCTCCGGAATCTCGTGCCACTCGCCCATGTTGTAGGACACGACCATGAGGATGGCGGCGAGCACCGCCATGGGAATGGCGCCGGCGAGCGGCGCGGCGACGAGCAGGATGACGAGGAGCGTGAGCGAGTGCACGAGGCCCGCGACGGGCGTCCTGGCGCCCGACCGGATATTGGTGGCCGTCCGCGCGATGGCGCCCGTTGCCGGCAGCCCGCCGACCATCGGCGACACGAGGTTGGCGACGCCCTGCGCCACGAGCTCCATGTTCGAGTCGTGCCGGTCGCCGCTCATCTTGTCGGCGACCATTGCCGACATCAGCGACTCGATCGCGCCGAGCAGGCCGACGGTGATGGCCGGCATCAGCAGGGTGGGGATGAGCGACGCGCGAAACGCCGGAAAGGCGACGTGGGGCAGGCCGCTCGGGATGCCGCCGAACCGCGAGCCCACGGTGTCCACGTGCAGTCCCAGCACGTGGGCGCAGAGCGTAGCGGCGCACAACGCGATGATCGACCCCGGCAGGCGCGGCAGCCACCGGATGACGGCCGCGATGATGAGCAGCGTGGTGACGGCGACCGCCGTCGCCTGCGGAGAGAACGTGCCGGCGTGCGCGGCGAACGCGGCCATGCGCGGACCGAACTCGCCGGGGATCTGGTCCATCCGGAGGCCGAAGAAGTCGCGCAGCTGCGTGCTGGCGATCAGCACCGCGATGCCGTTGGTGAAGCCGACGACGACGGAGCGCGGGATGAAACGGACGGCGGCGCCCATGCCGGTCAGGCCCATGACGACCAGCATGACGCCGGCCATCATCGTGCACATGAACAGGCCGTCCACGCCGTATTTCGCCACGATGCCGGCGACGACGACCACGAAGGCGCCCGTGGGCCCGGCGATCTGCACGCGCGATCCGCCGAGCGCCGAGACGATGAAGCCGGTGACGATCGCGCAGTAGATGCCGGCCTGCGGCGAGAGGCCCGAGGCGATGGCGAACGCCATCGCGAGCGGCAGCGCGACGAGGCCGACGGTGATGCCGGCGGCCACGTCGGCGGCGGCCGTTCGCCGGTCGTAGGTCCGGAGGCAGGTCACGAGACGGGGCACGAACGGTCCGGCCGATGCCATAATTGTTAGTATATATGAATATATCTATGTGAATGGATGGTGCGCGGCGTGCCGGAAGGCCGGCAGGTTCCTCAGGCGGGGCGGGCGCGCGCGATGACGAAGACGCTGTCGAGCGTGGCAATCGCGACGCCGGCCACGAGCGCCCACGCGCCGAGGGCCACGAGCGTGGCCGACTCCAGATACATCCCGGCTGAGAGCGACGGCACGCCCACACACCAGGCCCCGAAGACGATCGCCTGAAGCACGCGATCCCGCATGACGTGAGGCGACGGCGGCGGCTCCTTGTAGCCGCTTCCCGCGTACATCCAGAACCACGTCGCCATCGGCAGCAGCCGTGCCTCCATCGCGACGACCATCTGCGCCAGAAAACCCACCAGCCCCAGCACGCCGTACGCCGCCGCGGCATGGAGCATCCGCACCGAGGGCGGCGCGACCAGCAGCGTCAGTCCGATTGCGACGGCGGCGACGAGCGACGCGCCCGCACCGGCCGCGTGAAGCACCGCGAAGTCGGGCACGCCGTGCGCCAGGCGGCCTCGGGGCCGGCCGGCGCAGCATCCAGACGACGTGTCCGCCGAAGACGGCGAGGCCGGCGGCGATCGCGAGGCCGAACGCGATCGCCCACGTGCTGCCGGCGAGCAGCGTGGCGAACAGCCCCAGCACGCCCGTCTCGAGCAGGATCGCGCTCGCGTACATCGAGCGGCCCGACGGCATCTTCGAGGGGAACGTCATCGGCAGCAGGCGGTACCCGACGCCCACCACCATCATCGCCGCCCACCCGAGCGCCGCCAGGTGCGCGTGCGCGAACACGTTCGAGAGCACGTACCCCGGAAGGAAGTGCGCGACCTTGTCGATCGCGACGAGCAGGCCCATCGACGCCGCGATCCAGAAGTTGACGCAGGCGAGCACGATGTGCAGCTTGACGGCGCGCTGAATGCCCGCCCGCCACACCGCACGCGCGATCCGGATCGTCATGAACGCCACGCCGCTCGCGATGGTCCCCGCCGACCAGGCCATCCCGCCGTATTCCTCAATCCAGAAGTGGCTGATCATCCCGATGAGGCCGACGACGGCGAACGCGTACGCCACGTAGTCGGCCCGGCCGGCCCGCATCTCCGTCCGCAAACGCCAGCGGGCCGACGATGTAGACGGCGCCGAGAATCGAGAAGGTGATCCAGCCGAGCGTCACCAGGTGCACGATGGCCACGATCCACGAGTGATAGAAGAAGCCGGCGACGGCCTGCGGCCACCAGCCCGCGAGCAGACAGGCCAGGAGAAGCGAGGCGTGGGCCGTGCCGAGGTAGAGCAGCGGAACCGTTCGTTGCGGGCCGTGCACGGTTCCATTCTCGTCGAGATTCCGTCAGCGATGCCGCTGTCTCGCGCGTGTTGCCGGCATCCCGTCAGGCAGCCGGTCACATCGCTGTCAGTGACCGCAGTCAGTGACCGGCGCGTGTCCACGTGTTGACCGCTCGATCGGATCGAAACGCATCGGGGCAGCGTATGTTCGAAAGAGAGGCGCGATCAGCCCGCCTCCGCGAAGCGCTACGGCGGGCCCTCCGAAGCTCGCGTGCAATCGCGGGCGAGCGAAGGCGGGTCAGCAGTCAGGAGAATCTGTATGAAGAAGATGTTTGCAGGTGTGGGCGTTGCGGCCGTCGTGCTCGCGGCCGCGGGGCCGGTGGCGGCCCATCATTCGTTCGCGGCGACGTACTTCGAAGACAAGACGGAGACGGTGGAGGGCGAGCTGGTGCAGTTCCTGTTTCGCAACCCGCATTCGTTCGTCCACGTCGAAGGCAAGGACGCGAAGGGCAACGTGGTGCGGTACGCGGTGGAGTGGGGCGCGGGCCTGCAGCTCAATCGCCAGGGGGTCACGCGCGAGACGCTCAAGCCCGGCGACCACGTGATCGTCACCGGCAACCCCGGACGCAACCCCGAGGATCATCGTTTGCGGATGCGCAGCATCTCCAGACCGTCGGACGGCTGGAAGTGGGGCGGGACGTTCGACTGATACGGGCGGGACTGGCAGGGCGGGCTGGCCGGGCGGGACGGGCACAGACAGATTAGGGGGATGGAATGAAGACGATGTTTGCAGGGATGGTCGTGGCGGCGGCAGTGCTCGCGGCCACGGTTCCGGCGGTGGCCCATCATTCGTTCGCGGCGGAGTTCGACGGGAACAAGCCGGTCAAGCTGACGGGCACGGTGACGAAGATCGAGTGGACGAATCCCCACGCGTACTTCTACATCGACGTGAAGGACGAGTCGGGCAAGGTGACCAACTGGGGCCTCGAAATGGGCAGCCCGAACGGCCTGATGCGTCAGGGCTGGACGCGGACGTCGCTGAAGGTCGGCGACGTGGTCACGGTGGAGGGCAGCCGCGCGAAGGACGGCTCGAACGTGGCCAACGCGAAGGCCGTCGCGCTCGCCGACGGCCAGCGCCTGTTCGCGGCGTCAAGCCAGGGAGCGTCGTAGCCTCATTCGGGCCACGTCGCGGCCGGATCCATGTTGAGGATGGCCTGTGTCTGGAGCGTCGGGATCATCGGCCGGAGGTACGGCCGCCCGACGCTCTTGTGACACGCGTAGCAGCTCTCGAGCATCGTCTTGTAGGTGGATGCGAACTCTGAGCTGTCCTTGTGCTCGATTGCCGTCTTGACGGCAGCCAGGCTGCTCGTGTCGACGCCGTCGAAGATGCCGGCGATGTCGACGTCCTTCTGATCGAGCTGCGACTTCATGACGGGCGACTTCCGGATCAGCCACTGAATGTGGCCCCGCGTCTCGTTGAAGTAATACTGGGCGAGCGGCCAGTTCTTCTTCTTCCCGGCCCACCAGAGGTTGGTCCAGTGGAACTGCACGTCCATCATGATGTGCGAGTTGGACGGCACCAGCGCCTTGAGCTGCGCGACCTCCGCCGGCAGCTGATCCATCGTCAGCGGTGCCGGACCGCGGCGCCCGGCCCCTTCGCGTTGCCCGGTGCCGGCGGCTGACATCGCGCCGCGTTCGACGGCCATGCCGAGCACGCATCCGAACGCCACCAGCGCGACACTCTTGACGATGGTCTTCATCGGTCTCCCCTATTTGGCTTCGAGGCCGCCGGTAATGCCGGTGACCTGGTGGCCCACGGCGGTCGCCCGCATCCGGGCAATCTCAGCCGGCGTGGCCACCTTCGGATCGACGTTGGCCTGCGCGCAGGTGAAGCCCCGGAGCGTGCATTCGGAGGTCGGGTGCGCGATGCCGCGTTCCTTCATCAGCCGCGTCATCAGCGCCACGGCCTCTTCGTGGATGATCACGGCGTTGTTGGGGACGAACGTGCCGACGCCGATCGCGTAGTCGACCGGCATCAGCGGCTCGACGCTCGCGCCGAACGCGCCGTCGTTCTTCTTGCCCAGATCGAAGGCGCCGAGATCCGCGCCGACGTCCACGAGGTACTGAATGATCCGGGTGTCGCCCATGTTCCCGGCGACCATCAGCGGCGTGATGCCGTAGTCGTCGGCGGCGTTGACGTCGGCGCCGCGCTCGACGAACAGCTTCACGACCGCCAGCCGCTCGGCGGGCGTGCGGCCCTTGCTGTAGCCCTGGATGAACCCCAGGCCGGCCGCCGCCTCGACCATGGTCTCGCCGTCTTTCGACGTGATGCGCGGGTCGGCGCCGTGCGCGAGCAGGAGCGTCACCAGCTCGAGGTCTCCCGAAAAGGCCGCGCGCATCAGCGGCGTGGCGAACACGATCCGCGGCGACCCGGCCCGCATCCGCGCGCGGGGCGTGTTGTTGACCAGGGCGTTGGGGTTCGCGCCCGCGTCGAGCAGCTTCCGGATGAGCGGCAGCGGGTCCGCCGTGACCATCCAGGGGAAATTCGGCGCCGTTTCCATGTTGCGGCGGTCGACGGCCCAGAAGAGCGGGGTGAAACCCTGCGTGTCGGCCCGATTCACGTTCGATTTCGCGTCGACGAGATACGAGGCCAGCTCGTAGTTCCCGTTGAAGATCGCCAGCCCGAGCGCGTCCTTGCCGTCGCCGGCCACCGCGTTGATCTCGGCGCCGGCCGCCGCGAGCAGCCGCGCCGACTCGAGGTCGCCCTCGCGCGCCGCGAACATCAGCGGCGTCAGCGATCCGCTCGCGAACTCCTCCGCGCCCGGCTGACCCTGTCCGGCCCTGCGGGCCGACGGCGTCCGCCCCTCGAAGCCGCGCCCGTTGGCGGCGGGGACGAAGTTCGAGCGCGCGTTGACGTCCGCGCCGTGATCGATGAGCACCTTGACGGCGGCGGGGTGGCGTTCGGCCACCGCCCACATCAGCGCCGTCGTGCCGCCCCACGTCTCCACCGCGTTCACGTTGACGCCGGCCTCGATCAGGACGTCGATCGCGCCGGTCGTCCCCGTGCGCGCCGCCATCATCAGCGCCGTATCGCCGTACTCCGTGAAGGGGGCGGCCGGGTTCGCGCCGGCCTTGACGAGCCTGACCAGCATCGCGGCGCTGCCGTTCGTCGCGGCGAGCTGCATCGGCGTCACGCCTTCGCGGTTCGCCGCCGACGCGTTGGCTCCCGCGCGAAGCAGCAGGTCGGCCATCTCCCCATCGTCTGCGCGCACGGCCCAGTGGAGCGCCGAGGTGCCGTCGATCTGGGGGGCGTTCACGTCGGCCTTCCGCTGCAGCGCGGCACGAACCGCGTCGCGGTTGCCCCGCATGGCCGCGTCCGCCACGTCGCTCGTGGCCGCGCCGGCCCGGGTAGCGAAGACCAGGGCGACGAGCAGCGATCCGGCCAGGGTCCTGTCGAAGGTCATGTCCTTGTCCTCGACTCCGCTAGCGCTTCACGCGTGCCAGAATGGCCGGCGCCGCGGCGTAGTCCGAGAGCGCGAGCGTCCGCGCCGCGTCGTCGGCGACGACCCGCGTCGTGAGCGATGTCTTCCCTTCGCCGGCGCCCGTGGCGTCCAGCCGGATCTCGACGAGCGTGAACTCGTAGTCCGTCAATGGTGACGCCGACACCGGCTTCCACGCCGGCGAGTAGACGCCGAGGCGGCGATCGGTGGCGAGCACGATGCGTTCGCCGTCGGGGGACGCCGCATGGTACGCGTACTTGATCGAGTATCCGGTCACATCCGTCGTCCAGATATAGCCGACCGTGGGCGCTCGGCCGATCGCGGCCGTGAGCGCGGCGATCGGATTCGGCGGAGCGGCGGCCACGCCGCGCCCGCGTCCACCGCGTCCGCGTCCGCGTCCGGCCGCACCGCGGCCCGGCGCGGCCGCCGGGGTCGCGGCACCTGCCGCCGCGTCCGCCGGCACGGGACGGAGCGCGGCGAGCACCGGACCCCGTTCCTCGTCGGTGGACCAGCGGTTCAGGCGAATCCTGACCTGGCTGCCCGGCTCTTTCACATTCGCGGATACTGCCGTGAAGCTGATCTCGGCCTGTTGCGCGAGCGGCGAAGCCGCGAGCGCGAGAACCAGCCAGCCCGCCAGACCCGCCCGATCTGCCAGACCTCGAGTCATTGGTTCGGGTTCGTCCCCTTGACGCGCCCCAGCCACTCCACGAGCTTCTCGAGCTCTTCGTCTTCGAGCCTCGCGCCGCGCTGCCGCATGTCGAGCGAGACGACGCGCCAGCGGTCGGCGCTGTAGCGGGCGTCGTTCACGCGCTCGGCGCCGTGGCACGTCGTACAGGCCCGGTTGACCACCGTCTCGGCCTCGGCGTCGCTGAAGAACGTCGTGATCTCGGGCGGCACGTAGGCGCGCGGGAACGGGCGCGACGTCGGGCCGAACCTCGACACGATCCAGTCGAGGAGCACGCCGCGGTCCGCGTCCGGCATCGCGAGTTTCTGATCCTTGTGCCTGGCGTCGATGAGCGCGTCCCACCCCGCGCGGTCGAGCGCGGTGTAGGCGTAGTCGTCGATGCCGTGGCAGGACGTGCAGTACTTGAAGACAATCTGCCTGACCTGGCCCTTTGGCGGGTCCACCTGCGGGCGAATGGGCTTGCCGGCCAGCTGGGCCGACACCGGCAGCGCCACGCCCAGCACCAGACAGGCCGAGAGGCTCGCGACCTTCACGGCGCTAGACCATTTCGAGCGGCTTGAGCCGGCCGGTGCTCGTGCCGATCCGGTCCTGCTCGATCCCGTACAGGTGCAGGATGCTCAGCAGCATGTTCGAGGTGCGCTGGGTGTTATCGGGGAACACGAGGTGGCGGTTTCCTTTGAACGTGCCGTCGATGCCGCCCACCAGGACGACCGGCACCTTCTCGTGCGCGTGGCGGTGCGAGTTGCCCATGTTGCTGCCCTTGTAGATCAGCACGTGGTCGAGCAGGGAGCCGTCGCCGTCGGGCGTGTGCTTCAGCTTGTCGCAGAAGTACGCCAGGTTCTGCACGTGGTAGCGGTTGATCTTGGCGTAGTTGGCAACGTTTTCCGGCTTGTCGCCGTGGTGCGACGTGCCGTGCCAGCCGCCGGTGAAGCCCGACTCGGGGAAGCTCGTGCCGGTGAGGTCGCGGCCCAGCATGAACGTCGCCGAGCGCGTGATGTCGCCTTCGAACGCGAGCGCCATCAGGTCGTACATCAGCCGGTAGTGGACGTGCTTGCTCTCCGGCAGGCCGAACGGCACATCCTCGTTGGGCTCCTTGATCGAGTTCTCCATCGCGATCCGGATCCGCCGCTCGATCTCGGTCACGTTCTCCAGGTACGTATCCAGGCGCGCGCGGTCGCCCGCCCCGAGGTCCTTCTTGAACAGCCCCAGCTCCTGGGTCACCGAATCGAGAATGCTGGCGTTCCGCCTCCGGCCCGCGAGCCGCTCCTCGGCGCTCGAGCCGTCCCCGAACAGCCGCTCGAACACGACGCGGGGGTTCACCTGCGTCGGCAGCGGCTGCGTGGGCGAGGCCCACGAGATGGAGTTGGTGTACGCGCAGCTGTAGCCCCAGTTGCAGTTGCCGAAGTTCCCCGTGTCCTCGACGCCGAGCTGCAGCGAGGACAGGATCGTGTCCTGCCCGTACTTGTTCGCGATCGTCTGATCGATCGTGGCGCCCAGGAACGGGCTCACGGCGTTGCGCCGCGGGCGGCTGCCCGACAGCAGCACGGCGCCCCGCGCGTGGTCGCCGCCCGGTTCCTCGTCGGTGGCCATCGCCTCGGGCATGTCGAGCCCCGTGATGAGCACCGTGCGGTCGCGGAACGGCTCGAGCGGTTTCGTGATGAAGGAGAAGTCGAAGTCGCGGCCTTCCTTGAGCGGACTCCAGTAGCCGGGCGCCGCGCCGTGGGGATGCCAGATGCCGACGAAGCGCTTCACCGGCGCCGCGGCCGTCAGCCGCAGGGGCGTGAGCGCGGGGACCATCGACTCGAGCAGCGGCAGGGCCAGCGTCACGCCGGCGCCGCGCAGAAACGTCCGCCGCGGGACATGCTTTTTCGAGATGAACATCGGCTTCTCCGAACTTAGAACTTAGAAGTTCGAACTTCAGTTCTTACTTCTAACTTCTAAGTTCTCACTTCCTTTAACCCTCATCCGGAACTGCGGGCTCCCGACGATGCCCAGCACGATCGCCGAGAACCGGTTGCCGTCCCTGGCCGCGTCCCTGACGACGGCGCGCAGGACAGGCATATCAGTGTATTCCACCCCCCGGCCCAGCGCATACGTCATCATCTTCTCGGTGAACATCCGCACGAACTGGGGTGAATAGCGCAGGAGCGCCTGCCGCAGCCCGGCCGGCCCGCTGGCGGCCTGGCCGTCAAAGAGCGTCACCGACGCGTCGATCGGCGCGCCGCCCTCGCCCCCCTGCTTCAGCCGCCACTTGCCGTCCGCGTCGAAGTTGTCGAGCGCAAAGCCGATCGGGTCCATGATCTTGTGGCAGCCCGCGCACGGCGGGTTCTTCCGGTGCGCCGTCATCTGCTCGCGCAGCGTCAGGACCTTCTGCGATCCGGCGCTCGCGTCCTCGAGCGCCGGCACGTTCGGCGGGGGTTCCGGCGGGGGCGTGCCCAGGACGTTCTCGAGCACCCAGACGCCGCGCTTGACCGGCGACGTCCTGAAGTTCTGCGTCCAGGTGACCGCGAGAAAGCTGCCCTTGCCGAGCAGGCCGCGGCGGACGTCGAGCTCCGGTCCGAGCGTCACGCGCCGGTAATGCGATCCGTAGACGTTGGGGATGCCGTAGTGGCGCGCGAGCCGTTCGTTGACGAACGTGTAGTCGGCGTCCAGGAGATCGACGACGCTCCGGTCCTCACGCAGGATGCTGTTGAAGAACAGCTCGGATTCCCGCTTGAATGCCTGCCGCAGCTCGTCGTCCCAATCGGGGTAGAACACGCCGTCGGGCGAGGTGGCCGGCAGGTTCCGCAGATACAGCAGCTGCTGGGCGAAATTATCGACCAGGGCGTCCGATCGCGGGTCGGCGAGCATGCGCCGGACCTGCTGCGCGAGCACCGCCGGCTGGCGCAGCCGGCCCTGGCTGGCGAGGCTGATCAGCCGATCGTCCGGGATGCTGCTCCAGAGGAAGAACGACAGGCGCGACGCCAGCTCGAGGTCGCTGATGCGGTACGGGCGTCCAGCGGCCAGGGCCGCCGGTTCCTTCTCCGCGCGCACGAGGAACTGCGGGCTCGCCAGCAGACGCCGCAGCGCCAGCTCGATCCCGTCCTCGAACGTCCCGGCGCGGCGGCCCTCGGCGTAGAAGCGCAGCAGCGCGTCGACATCCTGCGCGGTGGCGGGCCGGCGGTACGCGCGGCGCGCCAGCGTCGTGAGAATCGCTCTCGCGCATCCACCTTCGCTCGCGCTCGCCGCGGCCGGATCGCACGTCAGGACCTTTCGGAGACTGCGGGAGCCGGCCGGGCGCTGCGCGTTGAACGGGCCCTGGATCCGCAGGTAGCCAATCGCCGGGTAGTACTGGAGCTGCGGGATGCTGTTGTTCTCGAGCGACTTGCGATCGTACTGCCGGATCATGTCGAGGCTCGGCCGGTAGTTCGTCGCGAGAAACGTCGCGCCCACCACACGCGAGCCGGCTTTCACGGGAATCGTCACGTCGAGCGATCCGTCGCCCTCGCCCGACATGCCCTGGCTCAGCCCGACGCCCTGGTACTTGAAGACGTGCGCGCGCTCGCCGTCGATGATGAGCTCGAGCTGCTCGCCTGGAATGTAGCTGCCGATCCCGAAGTTCTGGATTGAGAACTTGTATTCGCCGTCGGCGGGGAAGTCGTGGTGCGCGATCATCCCGCCGCGCGTGCCGAGCGGCAGGCCTTCGACGTGCTGGTTCTGCGACGTGTCGCCCGGCGCCAGATACGTCGCCTCGGCCGGCGTCTTCCAGTAGCCGACCGCCATGCGCGCCACCCGTGCCGCGGCCGTCGTGTACGACTCCAGCAGCGTCGGGGAAATCGTCAGCGAGCCGGCGATGTTGTCGAAGCCTCTGGCGGAATCGTCCGGCGGCAGCAGCGTCGCCGCGTCGATCTCGAGGTCCAGCAGATCGCGGATGGCGTTCGCGTACTCCGTCCGGTTCAGCCTGTGGAGGACGACGCTGCCGGGGTTGACGCGCGGCGCCTTCCGATCGATTTCCGCTTCCAGCCAGTCCCGCAGCTGCTCGTACTCCGGCAGCGGTGGCCGCCTCACGTCGGGCGGCGGCATCACGCCGGCGCGCAGCTTGCGGACGACTTTTTCCCACACCTCGGGGTGATCCCCGACGGCGGCGAGGTCCAGCGTCTCGAGCGACAGCTGCGCGGTCTTCAGCCGATCGTTGTGGCACGTGACGCAGTACTGATCGAGCAGCGCCCGTTGCCTGGCGGCTGGCACTGCGGCGGTTGCGGGAGACTGCCCCCGTGGCGCGGCCGCCTGCACGGGGCCGAGCACCGCGGACACGACCCCGACGAAAGCCGCTGCGTAGACTCCGCGCGTCATCAGTGGGGCGCAGAGTCTCACAACCGGTCATGGTGTTCAAGCGCTGGCCGGGGCCGAATGGGTACGCCTTATGATGTCGTTATTGGTAATTATAGGTAATATAAGGTACAATTATGTGACATATATAGCTATATAGAGTATTATACGGAGTCATGGCAGCCGTAGACAGCTTCTACTCCATTGAACAGGTGGCCTCGCAATTGGGCCTCCACGCCAGGACCGTGCGGAACTACGTTCGCGACGGCCGGCTGAAGGGCGTCCGCATCGGCAAGCAATACCGAATCGCGCAGGCGGATCTCGATGCCCTGACCGGGCATGGCACGCCGGTGACGCGGGCCGCCGCCGATGAAACACCTCGCCGCCATGTCGAGGTCTCGAGCATCGTCCAGATCGAGGCGATCGATCCGGCTCCGGCCAGCCGCGTGACGAATGCGCTGATGGCCGCCGCCAAGGGACGTTCGGAGGATGACGGCCCGCTGCGCATCGACACCATCTACGACCAGGAGCGCGCGCGGCTCAAGGTGATCCTGATCGGCAGCATCAACACCACCGCGCCTCTGCTGAAGTTCGTCAACGCACTCCTCGAGACGTAGGACGGAGAATCGACATGGCCGGAATCAGCAGCACTCTCGTGAAGACCCTCCGCGAGAAGACCGGTGCGGGCGTGATCGCCTGCAAGAACGCGCTGGCGGAGACGGAGGGCGACTTCGAGGCGGCCGTCGATCGTCTGCGCGCGGCGGAGGCGTTGAAGGCGTCGGCAAAGGCCAGCCGCGTGGCTGCCGAGGGCCTCGTGAGCCTCGTGGTCAACGACAACAGGGGCGCAATCGTCGAGCTCAATACGGAGACGGATTTTGCCGCCCGCACGCCGGCCTTCCGCGAGGCCGCGTCGGCGCTGGCTCGACTCGCACTCGACGTCAACGGCGATCGCGACGCGTTGCTCGACGCCAGGGCGCCGGACGGCGAGGGACGCGTCTCCGACTTGATTGTCCGGCTGGCGGCCAGGACCGGCGAACACGTCACCCTGCGGCGCGCCGCGTGTGTGTCGGCTCGTGCCGGCGCGATCGCATCCTACATCCACGGCGCGGTCGCGCCCGGCCTCGGCCGCATCGGCGCGCTCGTCGCGCTCGAGAGCGCGGCCCCGGCGGACGCCCTCCACGCCGTCGGCCGCTCGATCGCCATGCACGTCGCCGCGAGCGCTCCGCTGTGGGTGTCGCGGGACGACATTCCGCCCGAGGTCGTGGCGGAGAAGCGAACGCTGCTGACGAGACAGGCCGAGAACACGGGCAAGCCGGGTGCGATCGTCGAGAAGATGATCGAGGGCCGCATGCGCAGGTATTTCGAGGAGGTGGTGCTCGGGCTGCAACCGTTCGTGCTGAACCCGGATCAGCGCGTCGAGGACGCCCTGCGCGAGGCCGCGGCATCCGCCCGCGAGACGATGACGATCGGCGCCTTCGTCCGGTTCAAGGCTGGCGAAGGCCTTGTCAAGGCCGCCGAATGAACAGCGATCTCGAGGCCCACATCGAATCCCACATTGGGGAGCTCCAGCGCGGCGACCACAACGTCCGTGGACGGGCCGCGCTGGCGCTGGGCGCCCTGGGCGACGGCCGCGCGGGGGAGGCGCTGATTCGCGCGCTCCGCGTGGAACCCGATCCCTTCGGTACGCGAGAACCTGACCTGGGCCCTCGCGCGCCTGGGCGGCATCGTCGTGCCGGAGCTGATTCGGCTGCTGGGCGACGCCGATCCGTCGGCGCGGCATCATGCCGCGCACGCGCTCAGCAAGATCCGCGACGCGCGGGCCGTGGACGCCCTGATCGACGCGCTGCGCGATCGCGACGCGACGGTCGTCGCCAAGACCGTGTTCGCGCTCGGCCAGATCGCCGACCCGCGCGCCATCCCGGCGCTCGTGCGTCTGTTCGGACACGAATCGAAGGACGTCGAGTCGGCGCTGGCGTCGGTCCTCGAGCGATTCGGCGCGGCGGCCGTCGTCCCCGTGGTCGAGGCGCTCGCGGACGAGTCGTGGCGGGCTCGCGAACAGGCCGCCTACGCTCTCGGGTCGATTGGGCACGCGGACGCCGTCCCCGCGCTGGTCGGGGCATTGCGCGATGAACACTGGCAGGTGCGATTCGCGAGCGTGCAGGCGCTGGGGGATCTCGGCGGCGAGACCCCGAGCGACGCCGTGCGGTCGATGTGCGGCGACCCGGATGCGCGGGTGAGGGGCCTCGTCGACCGCTACCGGTCGCGAGGTCCCGCCGCACGCTTGGCGATCGCGCGCAGCAGGCCTCCAAACACCACGGCGTGAAGGGGCAAGAGCAGGTACCAGTAGAGGAGCCCGGACAAGCCGGCCGGATCGAACACGGCGGTCTGGTGCACGAACGCACCGCCGGCGTCCGGCACCACGTGGAACTCGAGCCACGCGCGCCCCGGCAGTCTCATCTCGGCCGCCAGAAGTCGAACGTGTCGCCCACCGAGGGAACGTCGGGTGCCGGCATTCGCCGCGCATCGACGAGCTGGGTGCCGAACGTCGCCTCGAGCGAGCGCGATTCTCCTCCCGACGATCGGGCGTCCGACCAGCGCGTCAACGCGAAACCGAGGTCCTCGTGCCGGATTGCCCGTGCGATCGCGTCGGGCAGGCCGACCGGCTTGGTCGCGAACACCGTCAGTGCGGCAGGGTCGGTGACCACGGACCGGCTCTTCAGGCCCTCAATCAACTCGCGGCCCACACGCGCGTAAACGGGCGTGACCAGTCCCAGCCAGAGGCTGGACAGGCGAGGCGTCAGCAACGGAACAGAAATCATCAGGCGCTTCAAGCCGCGCTGCCGCGCGTATTCGCGCATCAGGTCGCCGTAGCTCGCCTGATCGGCGCCCCCGATTTCGAACGTACGGCTGTCCCCGTCTGGTAGATCGAGCGCCGCGACCAGATACGCGAGCAGGTCGTCGATGCCAATAGGCTGCGCCAGCGTTGAGACCCACCGCGGGCAGATCATCACGGGCAGGCGTTCCACGAGCGTCCGGATCAGTTCGAACGACAGACTGCCCGATCCGACGACAACCGAAGCCCGGAACTCGACGACTGGAACGCCGCTCTTTCTGAGGACCTCGCCCGTCTCAATCCGGCTCCGGAGATGATTGCTGAGCGGCGCGTCACCGGCGGCGAGGCCGCCGAGGTAGACGATTCGGCGAACCTTCGCACGCCGCGCCGCGTCGCCGAAATTCCTGGCCGCGACGCGATCCTTTTCGAGGTAGTCGCCGTGCGCGCCCATCGAGTGAACGAGGTAGTAGGCGACGTCGATGCCGGCCAGGGCGCGATCGAGCGACGCCGCATCGAAGAGATCGCCAGGGACAACCTCGGTGGTCCGCGCGACGCGCGACTCGAGCGCCTCCGGGTGACGGGCGAGGCAGCGAAGCCGGACGCCCGACGCTTCGAGGGCCGGCACCAGCCGCCCGCCGATGTATCCGGTTGCGCCGGTGACGAGCACGGCCGGTGCTGTCGATTTCCGCCGGGACAGACTCACGGCTCGACCTGCCGTTCCGAGGCGTCTGCGAGCGACGTGAGCATGCCCCGCAGTTCGGCGGCCCGCGACTGCTCGAATACGCCGTGATGGAGCCACCGTACGACTCCCTCCCTGTCAAGGACGACCAGATAGGCATCGTCTTCGTGGTCGGGAGAAAAGGCGAGGCGCTGCTTCCAGTCGCCCGTGCCTGCATAGACCGTGATGACGCGTTCGTGCAGTTCCGGAGGAGTCCCGTTTCGCATCCCCCTGTCGATGAACCACCGGCCGAGCTTCGCCAACCCGCCAATCATCGGAATCTCGAAGAACATGACGTCCGTCCTCGAGCCGATCGCCGTCCGGTACCACTCCGCCCACGCTTCGACCGGAAAGCGCGACTGGTAGGTGAAGCCGATCGCGACGAGCGCGACTTTGCCCGATGCCGCCTGGGGCAGCACGGCGTCGCGGCCGGTCAGAAACTGCCCTCTCAGCGGCGGAAGCCGATCGCCGACCCGCAGGAATGCCTGCGCAGGGCCGGCCCGAAGCGTGGCGGTCGACATCAGGAGGACTCCGATGAAATTTGCAGCGGCGACGAAGGTTGACATGGTGTTCAAACGGTCAGTCGGGGCTCATGACCACTATTCGGGCCGGGGTCGGCGGAGCCCCAGTTTGGCGATGCGCGACTCGAGCGTGGTGGGCTTGAGCCCGAGCCGGTCGGCTGCGCCGCCCAGGCCCCGGATGCGCCAGCCGGCGCTCTCGAGCACGCGGCGAATGTGCTCCTGTTCGACATCGGCCAGCCTGGTACTGCGCTCGCTGGCGGCTGCCGATACGGCGGGCAGGGCAACGGTCAGCCGGGTGCCGGTTGCCACGATCATCGCCCGCTCGACGACATTGCGCAGCTCGCGGATGTTGCCCGGCCACGCATGCTGCGTCAGCGCCGCCATGTTCTCGGGCGGGATGACATCGATGCGCTTGCCGAACCTCTTCGAGAACTCGCCGACGAAGCGCCACACCAGGAGGGGAATGTCGTCGACCCGCTCACGGAGCGGCGGTACCTGGATGGGAAAGACGTTGAGCCGGTAGAACAGATCCTCGCGAAATGCGCCCTCGACTATCCGCTGCTCCAGGTTCCGGTGCGTGGCGGCGATGACCCGCGCATCGATGGGAATGGTTCTGGGGCTGCCGAGCCGCTCGATGTGCCGCTCGTCCAGGACCCGCAGCAGCTTGACCTGAATGTCGGCCGGCAGGTCGCCGATCTCGTCAAGGAAGATCGTCGAGCGGTCCGCGAGCTCGAAGCGCCCGATCTGCCGGGCGAGCGCGCCCGTGTAGGCTCCCTTCTCGCGGCCGAACAACTCGCTCTCCACCAGCGTGGCGGGGATGGCCGAGCAGTTGACCCGCACCATCGGTCTCTCGTGGCGGGCGCTCAGTTCGTGGAGGTGCGTGGCGAACACTCCCTTGCCCGTGCCGGTCTCCCCGAAGAACAGGACCGTCGAATCGGTCTGGGCCACCTGCCGCACCTGATCCAGCACGCGGCGGATCGCCGCGCTCTCTCCCACGATGAAGCCGGCGTCGTAACCCGTCAAGAACTGTCGCGTCCGCACGGGAAGTGGTTCGCCGACCCGCGCGGATTCCTGAACTGCGCTGGCTCGAATTGCGGAAATCGTCATCAACAACACTCCAAATAAGATGCGGGCGGTGCCTACGGTCAGAACCGCCAGTCCAAACCAAGAATCGGGAAGATGCCTTGCTGCTCGCCGAACTGCTGGGTGTTGGTGCGGCGGTTCCAGGTGTAGCTGGCGAAGTTGCGGCGGTTGGTCAGGTTCTGCACGCCAAGGAAGATGTTGAGCGGCTGGCCGCCCACGGTGAGGGTACGGTCCACGCGAATATCGACGCGGCCGTAGTCGGGCGCTCGCTCGGCGTTGACGCGCGTGAGGTCGTATACGCCGCGCCTCTGCGCCGCGGACACCGCCTGGTCGTAGGGCGTGAACGGCCGGCCTGAGAGAAACGACAGCCGCGCCGAGAACTCCCACGCCGGCGACAGCCGATAGCCGCCGACCAAATTGAAGACGACCGGGTAGTCGAACGAGCCGGGCCTGAGCACGCGGTCGAGACCGGCGTGCCGCGTGCGCGAAAACGACAGGTTGCCCTGGCCATAGAGTTTCGATGAGAGCCGCTTCTCGACGAAGAACTCCACGCCCTCGGAGTACCCCTCGCCGGCGCTCGCGAGCGGAAACAGGATCTCGCGCACATCAAACGTGTCGCCGATGTTGGCCAGCGACACCGTGGGCAGGTCGCTCGCCACCGGGTAGTCGGTGTAGGTCTTTCGATACGCCTCGGCCGTGACCCGGAGGCCGGCGTCGGGCGACCAGGCCAGGCCGGTCACGTAGTGATTGGCGCGCCAGGGCACGAGCGACGCGTTCTGGGGAAACGCCGACACGAAGAGGAACGCCGGCTGCTGATAGTACGACCCGGCGCTCGAGTTCCACGACAGCGTGTCGGTGAGACGCACGTCGACGCCCGCGCGCGGGCTGAACCGCGCCTGCGACAGGATGGCGTAGTGATCGAAGCGGCCGCCCAGTGTGAGGCCGACGCGCGGGGCCACCCGCTTCGAGGCCTGCAGGTAGGCACCGGTCTGGTACGACCGGAAGCGCGTGTCGAGGAAGAACGGGTCGACACCGGGCACGGGCGAGTACGGCGTGTCGTTACCGTAGGGTGATTCCGCCGTGTAGTTGATGCGGAACGTCTTGAAGCTGCCGCCGGCCTGCACCGTATCGAAGAACGGCAGGTGCAGCGTGAGGTCGTACTTGATGGTGGTTTCGCCCTCGCGCGAGTCCTCGAAGTAGACGACGGGGCTCCGCGCGATGATGATGTCGGTCGGCACGCCTGGCGGCGGCACGCCCTGCGCCACCAGGTCCTTCACCTGCTGGCCCACCTTGGCCTCGGAGTGGGTGACTCCGAGCAGCCCCACGCCGCGCGACCCGAAGATGCGCTGCCAGTTGAAGCCCGTGGCGCTGCGCCAGCCGTCGTAGCGGATGTCGAAGTTGGCAATCTGGTCGTCGAGGTCGGTGGAGTCGGTCAGGCCGAGCCGGATCTCGTCGATGCCCGCGATGTTGACCATCCAGACGCGGTCGCGCGGCGTGAGGTCGTACACGGCCTTCGCGTTGAACGAATACACCACCGGCACGCCGCCGAACCCGACGTCCTGGGTGAACAGATCCAGGAAGCTTCGCCGCGCCGACACCACCCACGAGCCCTTCCCGGCGTTGATGGGCCCTTCGAGAATGGCGCCGGCGCCGGCGAAGCCGAGCGTGGCCCATCCGCCGAACTTCTTGCGGTTGCCCTCGCGTTGCGTCACCTGGAGCACGCTCGACGTGCGGTTGACATAGGGCGCGGGGTACCCGCCGGTGAGGAAGGTCACATCCTGCAGGAGCCCGGCATCGAGCAGGCTCACCGTGCCGCCGGCCGACGCGAAGTTCGCGAAGGCGTTGATGTTGGGAATCTCCACGTTGTCGACCACGAACAGGTTCTCGAGCGGGCTGCCGCCGCGGACGATGATGTCGTTGCGGAAGTCGTTGCTGCCGATTGTCACGCCGGGCAGGCCCTGCACGTAGCGGGACACGTCCTGCAGAGCTCCGGCGCTCTTGAGGACCTCGCGCGGCTGCACCACGAAGCCCGAGTTCTTCACCTCCACCGGGAGCCTGGAAAGCAGGCGCGGTCACCGTGACGGTCTGCTGCACGCTCTCCACCCTGGGCAGCGTGATTTCCACGGTGCCGTCCAGCCCGGCGCGGACGTCTACCGGGTCGCTGGTGAAGGGCAGACCCTCGAGGGGCAGAATCTCCAGGCGATAGGCGTTCGCACGCAGTTCGCCGATACGGAAGGCGCCGCGGGCGTCGCTGGTGGCACAGGAGGCAGTGTCGAGGGCGCACACGCGCACGCCCTCGGCCGGCTGTCCGGCGGCGTTCAGCACGACGCCGCTGATGGCGCCCACGCCGGTGGTGTCCTGTGCCGCCGCGGAGACGGCGACGAAGAGCAGCATGACCGCGGACAGCGCAGTCATGCCACGCGTCCGCCGATGCGGACGAGTTGCTCCTGGAAGGATCGGTAGTCGGGGAGGACCAGGCCGCGCGGGCGGATGATCGACGCGTGGCGCTCGGCGCCGCGCCCGCCGGCCCACAACTCCACATCCCGCGGGAGCTCGCGGACGATCGTCTTCAGCTCGCGCTCGCGCGCCTTGTCGGCCGCGGCCGTCGTCAGCCCGAGCACCAGCACCTGCGCGCCCGCCGGCTCGACGCTGTCCACGATTTCGCGCGCGGGCAGATCGGCGCCGAGATAAGAGACGCCCAGTCCCGCGCTGGCCGCCAGCATGGCCGCGCCGAGCGTCGCGATCTCGTGGCGCTCGCCGGAGGGCGTCGCAAACAGCAGGCGGACCGATGCCTCGCGGCGGGCGTACAGGCGGAGAAACGCGCCGAGCAGGTTCCGCATCGTGGACGACATCAGGTGCTCGTGCGCGATGCGCGTCCGCCGGCTGTGCCAGTCGTCGCCGACTTTAGTGAGTACCGGCATCAGGACGTTCTGGAGGAGATCGAGCGGACTCAGGATCGCAGCCAGCCGGGAGAGCTGCTGATCGATGCCCACGGCGTCGTACTCGCGCAGCGCGGTGAGGAGCGCGGTCGTGTCGAGCGGCGTCCGTTGTGTGGGATCGACCGCGGGCACGGCGACGGCGCCAGCCGCGGCGCAGAGGTCGCGCAGTTGATCGTCGCTGAGCCCGGCCAGCCGCCCGATGCTGTGTCCCCGTTCCACGGCGCCGTTGAGGAGCCGGAGGCGCGCGACGTCGGCTTCCGTGTACATCCGGCCGCGATCGTCGCGGACCGGGGTGACGGCGCCGTAGCGCCGCTCCCACGCCCGCAGCGTGTCGATGCCGATCCCGGTCAGGCGCGAGGCCGCGCGGATGGGGTAGCGCGCCGCCGCCTCTCGTCGCTTGTTCGCAGAGCTGCCCATATGACGCCAGCGTAGCCCGAACACCCCGCCTACGTCAATGTTTTGTCATGGACAAAACATTGACAGAAAGGGCCCGTACTGCTATTGCTAGACGGAGTGAAGGAGATCGTGGGCGACGCCCGGCGATCAGTGCGGGTCGGCGTGTCGGCCTGCCTGCTCGGAGAGCGCGTGCGGTTCGACGGGGGCCACAAGCGCGACGGCTTCCTGGCCGACCTGCTCGGGCGTTTCGTCGAGTGGGTGCCGGTGTGTCCTGAGCTCGAAAGCGGGATGGGCGCGCCGCGCGAGGCGCTGCGATTGGCGCTCCGTCACACGGCGCTGCGTCTCGTCACGGCCAAGACGGGGCAGGATCACACGGCCGCCATACGGCAGTACTCAAGCAGACGCCTCGACGAGCTGGCCGGCGAACGGTTGTGCGGCTTCGTGCTGAAGAAGGATTCACCGACCTGCGGCCTCGAGCGCGTGCGCGTGTACAACGCCAGCGGGGTGCCGACCCGGGCCGGGCGCGGGGTGTTCGCTGCCGTCCTGACGGAGCGCTTTCCCCTGCTCCCGGTCGAAGAAGAAGGCCGCCTGAACGATCCGCGGCTCCGCGAGAACTTCATCGAGCGCGTGTTCGCGTACGACCGGCTAACGAGGCTCTTCGAGGGACGCTGGACGCTCGGCGATCTGGTCCAGTTTCACACTGCCCACAAGATGACGCTGCTGGCGCACGTTCCCGACGCCTATCGCCGCCTCGGCCGGCTGGTCGCGGGTGCGAAGTCGCTGGGGCGCCAGGCCGTCGAGCGCGACTACACGGCGATGTTCATGGAGACGCTGCAGGTGATCGCGACGCCCCGCCGGCAGGTGAACGTCCTGCAGCACATGATCGGGCACCTGAAGGACGCGCTCGACGGCCCTTCCCGCCACGAGCTCCTCGAGATCGTCGACGCGTACGTCGGCGGGCAGGTGCCCCTCGTGGTGCCAATCACGCTCGATGCGGCACCACGTCCGCCGCTGCGGCGTGGCGTATCTCGCCGGGCAGGTCTATCTTGATCCGCATCCCGCCGAGCTGATGCTGCGCAACCACGTGTGAGGTCATGCAGACGGCCTTCGTGTCTATACTGGGCGGATGTTGATGCCGGTCGCACGCGATATTCGTCTGGGCGGCGGTTCTGCTGGCCGGCACGGGACTGCCGCCGGGCCAGCAGACCATGCCGCCGCTCGGCCTCGAGAGCCTGTCCTGGATGGCGGGCGACTGGAGATGACGCGCGGCGGCGCCTGCATCGAGGAACGCTGGACGCGGCCGGCGACACGACACGCTGATCGGCATGAGCCGGACGGTGGCGGCGGCCGGACGAGAAGCTTCGAATTCATGCGCATCGAATCGAGAAGCGACGGCATCTTCTTCGTCGCCCAGCCCGGCGGACGTCCGCCGGTCGACTTCAGGATGGCGTCGAACTCGGGCTCGGAGATCGTCTTCGTCAACCCCGGCCACGCCGATCACCTGAAACGCATCGTCTATCGCCGATCAGGCGCCGGACGGGCTCACGGCCCGCATCGAAGGCGAGGACGCCGGCAAGCCGTTCGCCGTCGACTACCTGTACCGATCGTCGGCTACAGCAGCGTGCCCTTGAGCACGACGAGGCCGACCGAGAAGTAGATCACGAGGCCGGTCACGTCCACGAGCGTCGCGACGAAACGGCGCCGACGAGGTGGCCGGGTCGAAGCCCAGCCGCCGCAGGATGAGCGGCAGCATCGATCCCACCAGCGTGCCCCAGAGCACAATCGCCACCAGCGCCAGCCCGACGGTCGTCGCGACCAGCGCCCAGTGCGGCCCGTAGAGCGTCGAGAACAACGACCAGACGCTGATCCGCAGGAACCCGATCGTTCCGAGGATGACGCCCAGCAGGGTGCCGGACACCAGCTCGCGGCGGACGACGCGCCACCAGTCCCTGAGGCGCACCTCGCCGAGCGCCATGGCCCGGATCACGAGCGTCGACGCCTGCGATCCGGAGTTGCCGCCGCTCGAGATGATGAGCGGCACGAACAGCGCCAGCACGACGGCGCGCGCGATCTCGTGCTCGAAGAACCCCATGGCCGTCGCCGTCAGCATCTCGCCGAGGAACAGGATCACGAGCCATCCCGCGCGCTTCCTGATCATGCGGGCGAGCGAGATCTCCATGTAGGGTTCGTCGAGCGCTTCCGATCCGCCGACGCGCTGCATCTGCCGCGTCGCCGTCCGCTCGGCCACGTCGAGCGCATCGTCCACGGTGACGATGCCGATGAGGACGCCCTGCGTGTCGGTGACGGGCAGCGCCGTGCGGTCTTCACGCTTGAACACCTCGACGGCGGCTTCCTGGGCGTCGGTGGCCTTGAGCGCGACGTAACGCCGATCCATGAGGTCGGACACGTGCCTGGTGAGCGGCACGACGAGGAACTCGCGCATGCGGATGTCGTCGATCAGCAGGCCCGCCTCGTCCACCACGTAGATGACGTTCAGCGTCTCGCTGTCCTGGCCGTGGGTGCGGACGTAGTCCATGACCTGCTGCACGGTCCAGTGTTCCGGACGGCGACGTAGTGCGGCGTCATCAGCCGGCCGATGGTGCCGGGTGCGTAGCCGAGCAACGTAACGGCTTCGGCCCGCTCCACGGGCGTCAGCAGCGAGAGCAGGTGCTTGGTGACGTTGGCCGGCAGTTCCCCGAAGAGCAGCGTGCGATCGTCAGGCGACATGTGGTTGAGGACCGAGGCGACGTCCTCCTGGCCCATGGTCTTCACCAGGGCTTCCTGCGCCGAGGCCGGCAGGTACTCGAACACGTCCGAGGCGAACCCGCGCGGCAGCAGCCTGAACGCCAGGACGCTGTCGCCGGCCTCGAGGGTCGCCAGCGCCTCTGCGACCTCGTGCGGGCGCAGGCCCGTCAGCATCGCGCGCAGGTTGGCGAAATCGCCGGACTTGATTGAAGCGTGCACGTCGGATGTGGCCATCAATCCGTTATCCTTTGAGGAGGGTCCATGATTCTCTCACGCGCGGTCCTCGGGACGCCCATCGGCGACATGCTCGCGCTCGATTCGGGTGCGGGCCTCTGCGCGCTCGAGTTCATCGAGCCCGGGAAGCGGCTGGTGGGGCTCGAGGCGCCGGCTGAGCCGGTGGTTTCCGCCGCACGACATCGTGGATCGCGACACGCCGATCATCGCCAGGACCAAAGCCTGGCTCGACGCGTACTTTGCGGGTGTGAGCGCGGACATCGCCGATCTTCCGCTCGACATGCGCGGTGCCGACTTCGAGAAGCGCGTCTGGGAGGCGCTGCGGCGGATTGCGCCCGGCGAGACGACGAGCTACGGCGTGATGGCGAAAGCGCTGGGGTCGGCCGGCGCGTCTCGCGCCGTCGGCGCGGCCAACGGCGCCAACCCGCTGGCGATCGTCGTGCCGTGCCATCGCGTCATCGGGGCGTCGGGCTCGCTCACCGGCTACGGCGGCGGACTCGAACGAAAAACATGGCTGCTCGATCACGAACGCCGCTGGGCCCAGACGCAGGGCTGAAGGCTGAGCGCGAAGCGCAGGCGATTCTGCCCTCAGCCCTTAGCCCAGCCCTTCCTCCGGCGGCCGGACGCTCACGAACGCGCGGTACAGCAGCAGGTCGTACACGATCTTGAGCGTGCCGGCGATGTAGAAGGGCACGCTGATCCACGACGGCCGCGCGAACATCACGCCGACAAACAGCGGGCTCACCGCGGCGCCGATCGTCCGCGCCACGCCCGTGATGCCGGCGGCCGCCGATCGCTCCTCGGGGCTCACGACCGCCATCAGGTAGGACTGCCGCGTCGGCACGTCCATCTGGCTGATGCTGAACCGGGCCAGCAGCACGCCGATCGCGAGCGGCAGCGTCGGCATGAGCGGCACCAGGATCAGCAGGACGTTGGACGGCAGGTGCGTGGCGACCATCGTCCGGATCAGGCCGAAGCGCGCCGCCAGCCTCGACGCCAGGAGCGCCGAGATCCCCGCCAGGATGTTCGCCCAGAAGAAGATCGCGCCGAGCGTGCCGGGGTCGACGCCGAAGCGCAGGTAGAACCAGTAGGCCGCGAAGCTCTGGATCACGAAGCCGCCCGCGAACGCGTCGAGCGCGAACAGCGCCGACAGTTTCAGCACGACGTCTCTCGAGCGGTCGAGGCCCGACAGGCTCGCGAATCGCGATCGGCGCGGCGGTGCGTCGCCGGCGGACGGCCGGCTCGGCGGCTGGCGACAGGCGCGAGAAGAGCGCGGCCAGCAGGAGTCCGAGCGCCGCGTACGCGATGACGATCGTCCGGTAGCCGCCGCCGCGGCGCCAGCGTGGCGGCCTGTAGCGCGCGCGTGGCCGTGCCCGCCGCCAGCGCGCCGACCGCCGTCGCGACCGAACCGGCGAGCGTGTACCACGCGAACACGTCGGTCCGGCTCTTGTCGGTGACGACGGACGAGAGCGCCGCCTGCTCGACCGGAGAGAAAGGGTCCGACCTCGTTGCCGCTCGGGCTGATCACGCCGATCGTGCCGGCGAGCACGAGCAGCCAGAACTGTCCGGTGGACGCGAACACGATGCCCGCCGCCGCCATGAGCAGCGCGCCGGCGATGAGCACGCGCGCGCGCGCCCGAGGCGATCGGCGCGGGTCGTCAGGTAGAGCGACACCAGCGTGTCGCCGGCGAGCGTCAGCGTCAGCAGCGTGCCGATCTGCGGCTCGCTCAGTCCGGCGCCGACCAGGTAGAACACGAGGATGACCGACAGCGACCCGTACGCGAAGAGCCTGATGAACCGCGTGGCGAACAGCAGCCACCCGTCGCGCGTCAGCCCGTCGAGCGCGGCCGGAACCTTCACGTGGGCCGCGGGTTGCGATCGCCCGAGGTCTGCTTGCGTGTGCCAGTACGGGTAGGGAACGGGCGTCGCGCTCGCCTCGTCCAGCTTCGCCGTCTGCTCCGGCGTCAGCGACCACCCGACGGCCCCGAGGTTCTGGCGCAGCTGTTCCTCGTTGCGGGCGCCGACGATCACCGACGAAATCGTCGGCCGCGCGGTCAGCCAGTTGAGCGCGATCTGCGGGACGGTCCTGCCGGTTTCCTTCGCGACCGCGTCGAGCGCGTCGACCACCCTGTAGAGCCGGTCGTCGTCGACCTGCGGACCGAACGCCGCCGTCTTCGGCAGCCGGCTGACGGCGGGCGGCGGCTGGTTGCGGCGGATTTTTCCCGTCAGCCGGCCCCATCCGAGCGGGCTCCACACGAGCGTGCCGACGCGCTGGTCGTGGGCGAGCGGCATGAGCTCCCATTCGTAGTCGCGTCCGACGAGGGAGTAGTACACCTGGTGGACGATGTAGCGCGGCCACCCGCGGCGATCCGACGCCGCGAGCGATTTCATCAGGTGCCAGCCCGAGAAGTTCGAGCAGCCGATGTAGCGCACCTTGCCGCTGCGGACGAGCGTCTCGAGCGTGCTCAGCGTTTCCTCGACCGGCGACAGCGCGTCGAAGCCGTGCATCTGGTAGATGTCGATGTAGTCGGTGCCGAGGCGCCGCAGGCTGGCCTCGCACGCGTTGATGAGGTGATGACGCGAGTTCCCGGCGTCGTTCGCGCCCGGACCCGTTCGAAACGACGCCTTGGTCGCGATGAGGGTCTGTGCCCGGCGCCCGGCGACGGCCTTGCCCAGTACTTCTTCGGACATCCCGTTCGAGTACACGTCCGCCGTGTCGAACAGGTTCACGCCGGCCTCGAGGCAGATGTCCACGAGACGGGTCGCTTCCTTCACGTCGCTCGCTCCCCAGGCGTTGAAGAACTCGCCGCCGCCGCCGAACGTTCCCGTGCCGAAGCTGAGCACCGGAACCTTGAAACCCGAGTCGCCGAGTCGTCGAAACTCCATCGTGGAACCTCCGTCCTGTCGACGGAATGGCCGCTGATTATCTCCCACGCCAAGGTACAATCACGCGCCATGGGCCCAGGAAGAAAGTCGGTGAAGTCGACCAAGTCGAAAGTGAAGAAGTTGAAAGTGAAGCCGTCGCCGCAGGCCGAGATGCGCAGCCTGATTGCGGGCTACTGGGTGTCGCGCCTCATCTACGTCGCGGCGAGACTCGGCCTGGCCGATCTGCTCGAGGCCGGCCCGCGCACGGCCGGCGAACTCGCCGAACGCGCCGGCGCGAACGGCCCGGCGCTGTACCGGATGCTGCGCACGCTCGCGAGCTACGGCGTGTTCACCGAGATTCCGGGCAGGCGGTTCAAGCTGACGCCGCTCGGCTCGACGCTCCGATCCGACGTGCCGGCGTCGATGCACGGCTTCGCCCTGTTCCTGATCGGCTCGCCCGTGTGGAACGCGTGGGAAGCACCTCGAGTACGGCCGTCAGACCGGACAACTGCCGTTCGACCGCCTGTTCGGGATGCCGTTCTACAAGTACCTCGAGCAGCATCCGGAGAATCTCAAGATCTTCGGCGAGGCGATGACGAGCCTGTCGGGGACCGAGAACCCCGAGTGCGCCCGGGCGTTCCGGACCGTCCGGCAGCAGGGCGGCATCCGCACGCTGGTGGACGTCGCCGGCGGATTCGGCAGCCTGCTGGCGCTGATCCTGAAGCAGAACCCGACGCTGAAGGGCGTGCTCTTCGACATGCCGCCCGTCATCGCGCGCGCGCGCCAGGATCGCCATCTGACCGCCCCGGGCATCGCGGCCGCTGCGCGCTCGCCGGCGGCGACATGTTCGACTCGGTGCCCACGGGCGGCGACGCCTACCTGCTCAAGTACATCCTCCACAACTGGGACGACGACCACTGCGTGAGGCTGCTCACGAACTGCCGCGAGGCGATGAACCCCGGAGGCCGCGTGCTCGTCGCCGACTCCGTCGTGCCGCCCGGTGAGACGCCGGACTGGGGCAAGCTCCTCGACATCCAGATGATGGTGGTCGTGCCCGGGAAGGAGCGGACGAAGGAAGAATTCGCCGCGCTCTTCAAGCGCGCCGGGCTTCCGGCTGACGCGGGTCATCCCCACCCGCTGCCCGCTCAGCGTTGTCGAGGGCGTGGCATCGACGTCGCTGGGGTAGCGCGAGAGCAGCCGCGAGGATCGGCGCTCTGCCTGGCGTGCGGCCTGTGCTGCACCGGCGCGCTGCACGGCGACGGTCGAAGTGCAGCCGGAGCACGCCGCGGCCGTCAGGACCCTCGGGCTGACCCTTCAGAAGGCGGACGGCGTGCAGACGTTCCGGCTGCCGTGCCCGCTCTATCTCGACTCGTGTTGCAGCGTGTACACGCGGCGTCCGCCCAGCTGCCAGGAGTTCCGGTGCGCGCTGCTGCGGAAGTACGCGGACGGCCACGTGGATCTCGAAACAGCGATCGGCCTCGCCCCGAGGCCCGGTCCCTCGTCGCCCAGGGCGCGGCGCGCGCCGCTCGCGCCGCACGAAGCCGACCCGGACATCGTACTTGCGAGCCGCCGCCCTTGATGTTCTGCTCGACGAAGCATTTCCGGTGATAGGATTCGCCGCATGAAGCTCGGCCGGCGCACCTTTCTCCGGACCGCCGCCGCGGGCGGCGGCCTCCTGTTCTGCCCCTGCGGGCTGTCGGCCGCGCACGCGCTGCTGGCCCAGGCCCCCGCGCCGGCCCGCCGCCAGATCGTCGTGGGCGGACAGCGCGTCCGGACGATCGATATGCACGCCCACGTGTTCGTGGACGAGGCCTGGCCTCTGGTGAAAGACCTGCCGCAGGTCGACCGCGCCATGGCGAACCTGGGCGCCAGCCCGATGGCGCTCGACGCCGCGACGATGGATCGCCGGTTCCGGGAAATGGATCGGCAGGGAATCGACGTCCACGTCATCAGCGTCCATCCGAGCCAGTTCCTGTACTTCACGGCGCCCGATCTCGCCGCGCGCATCGTGAAGATGCAGAACGAGAAGATCGCCGGGCTCGTGGCCGCGCATCGCGATCGGTTCGTCGGTTTCGGGAACGTCTCGCTGCAGCAGCCGGACCTCGCCGTCGAACAGCTCGACTACGCGGTCGAAACAGCTCGACCTGCGCGGGTTCATCGTCGGCGCCAACGTCAACGGCGGCGAGCTGGCCGACCCGAAGCTCGATCCGTTCTGGAAGAAGGTCGAAGAGCTGCAGACCGTGGTCATGATTCACCCGCAGGGTTTCGGCGACGCCGGGAAGCGGCTGGAGGGGGCGGGAGCGCTCGGCAACAACATCGGGTTCCCGCTCGACACGACGATCGCGCTCGCGCACCTGATCTTCGAAGGCGTCCTCGACCGGTTTCCTGGCGTGAAGGTGATTGGCGCGCACGGCGGAGGGTTCCTCGCCAGCTACATCGGGCGCTTCGACAACTGCCACACGCTCCAGGCGCCGTGCCAGCGGATGAAGCGGAAGCCCAGCGAATATCTGCGCGGTCCGCAGCTCTTTTTCGATTCGCTCGTCTACAGCCCGCAGAACCTCCGCCACGTCGTCACGGTGGCGGGCGCGAGCCAGGTCGTCATCGGCACCGATTTCGGGTTCCCGATCGCCAGCAGCACGCCCGTGGATACGGTGCTGCAGACACCCGGGTTGAGTGCCGCCGAGCAGGTGGCGATCCTGGGAGGGAACGCGGCGGGGTTGCTCAGGATGAAAACGTAAAACGGAAAACGTAAAACGCAAAACGGAAAACGGAAAACGGGAAAACGGCGGGAAAGAAGAAACGCGGAACGAAGAGGTCGTCTCCGTTCCGCGTTTTGCGTTTTCGCGTTTTCCGTTTTCCGTTTGCCGGTCAGTTGTTCGCGCAGGTCCCGTAGACCGACCGTGCGGTGTTCGCCCGGAACTCGCGGGGCGTGCCGGCGGCGCCCATGACGCCTTCGACCTGCGTCCGCGCGCCGCGCCACGGCCCCATGTCGAGCCCCATGATCTTCAGATCGATGGGAGGCGGAGGCGGCGGAGGCGGTGGAGGAGGCGGGGGCGGCGCGGGGGGCAGCGGGGGTGCGCCTCCGGCGGGAGCGCCACCGGGCGCCCCGGCACCGCGGCCGGCTCCGCCGCCTGCGCCACGGCCGCCGCCCACGTCCGGCCGGCGCGGCCACGGGCGGGGGAATCACCACGCCCGCCAGAATCCATGGGCTCTGCGTCGTCCCTTCACCTCGGACACAGCCGATCACGGTCTGCACCTGGGGCGCGGTCGCCTGGCCCTGTGCAACCACAACCGCCGTGGTCGCGCAGACGAGGGCGACCCCGCCGAGCACTGCAAGCTTCATCGTTGTTCTCCTTCTCCCGTTGTTCATCCCAGGATCTCATGCCCGGCGCCTGCCGGCCGGCCGGCGCTGTCGCCGGCTCGCTTGGCAGGTGTAAGTATAGGCGTGGAAACGTTAGATCAAACCGGCCTCGAAAAACAATCGGTGCGGTACTGCTATCGTTGCCCGGTCGATGGCGTTTCTGGCGTGGCTGAGCAGCAGTCCCCTCGGCGAGTGGGTGAGCGGTTCGACCTGGGTCTACCCGGGCCTGTTGTTCGTGCATACGCTGGGCCTCGCCGTCCTGGTGGGCCTGAATGCCGCCGTCGGCCTGCGGCTCCTCGGCTTTGCGCCGCGGATTCCGGTGGCCGGCCTCGAACCGCTGTTTCCCTACATGTGGGTGGGGTTCTGGGTGAACGCCGCGTCGGGCTCCGTGCTGTTTGTCGCCGATGCGCCCAAGAAGGCCGCCAACCCGTCGTTCATCGTCAAGCTGGTGCTGATCGCCCTGGCGATTGTGGTCATGCGCGCGCTGAGACGGAATGCCTTCCCGCGCGCCGGGAACCTCTCGAACCCCGTTGACGTGAGCTCCCGCACGAAGCTGCTGGCGGCGGCATCGCTGGCCTTGTGGGCCGGGACCATCACCGCCGGACGGCTGATGGCGTACACGGCGGCGCTGCGATGATCAATTCGTTTGCGACGTGGCTCGAGGCCACGTCCGTCTCGCGGGCCGTCACGTACTACTCGTGGATCTGGCCGACGTGCGAGACGCTGCACTTCATGGGCCTGGCGCTGCTCATCGGCACCGTCGGTCTCCTCGATCTCCGGCTGCTCGGCGCCGTGAAGCCCCTGCCGGTCGCGCCGCTCAACCGCCTCATCCGCTGGGGCGTGCTCGGCTTCGTCGTCAACCTGCTCACCGGCATCGTGTTCTTCGTGGGCGCCCCGTCGCAGTACGTGAGCAACATCGCCTTTGCGCTCAAACTGCTCTTCATGGCGCTGGCAGCCGTCAACCTGGCCGTGTTCAACGTGATCGGCCTCGCCCGGGCCGTTGACGCCCTCGGCCCCGGCGACGATGCGCCCACCGCGGCGAAGGTCATCGCGGGCACGTCGCTCTTTCTCTGGGTCGGCGTGATGTTCTGGGGACGGATGTTACCGTTCATAGGCAATGCGTTTTGAACGGCGCAAGGTGCTGACACTGCGATCACGCAACGTGCTGACAGAGCAACCACACAAGGTGCTGACGGGTGGGATCGCGCAAGGTGCTGATGGATGCGATCACACAACGTGCTGACGGGTGGGGTCACGCAACGTGCTCACGATGCGCGTACGCGCAAGGTGCTCAACGTCGGCGGGAACGTCTCCGTTCGAGCGCATCTGCTGCCGCCTGACGCTGTTTCTCGCGCAGCAGCGCCGTCGTGATCCTCAGTGCGGCGCGGGACAAGTGCAAGAGCCGCGAATACAACGCCACGTCCAGGTAGCCGCGGTCGCGGCCGTCAATAAGATGATTCTGGGTCTCCATCAAGGATCCGCGAGCGAATTCCAGGAAGCGGGCGAACTCGCCAGGCCGGAACCGGCCGAATCCTTCACTGATGTTGCGCGGAGCTGAGGCGCTCGAATCCTGTATCTGATCGCGATATTTGAAGTCCTTCGAGGCTGGCCCGGTGGCAGTAAATGCCACCACCTCGCACTTCAGTTCATAAGACAGCTGCCAGGCGAGGAGATCCTGAAAATGCCGCGCCACCATGCGTGACAAAGAGGCATTCCCTGTGCCATCGGAAGCACGTTAGAAACCGTGGCCGCCAAGCACGTCGCGTGATCCCACCCGACAGCACGTTGTGTGATCGCATCCGTCAGCACCTTGCGCGTTCGCATCGTGAGCACTTTGCGTGACCCCACCCGTCGGCACGTTAGAGCGCTCTGACAAGCTCCGTGATCTCCTTGAGCTTGTCCACGCCTTCGATCAGCTCGAGCGCTTTCGCGATGGCGCCTTGACCGAGCGTCAGCTGCGCGCAGTCGGTGAACTTCTCGCGGAGTTCCTCGCGCGTGAAGGGCTTCTCGGGGCCGCCGCGGTAGCGATCGTCGGAGGCCTGCACCAGCGTGCGGCCGTCCGCGAGATCGATCTCGACCACGCTGCGGATCTTGTCGAAGCCCTGCGCTTCGATCGCCTGGTCGAAGACGCCGGTCACGCGGGGCATCATCTGCTGCACGGGCGCGCTCGCGACGAACTCGTCGGTGAACTCGCGCACGCCGGCCCTGCGCCGGATGATCAGGCTCGACATGAGGAACGGGAGTGAGAATTTGCCCTCGAGCTCGTTGGTCGCGATCTTGTACCGCAGCGGCTCGAGGATGTTCGAGCCCGCCCTGACGCGCACGGCCTTGATCTGATCCGGCTTCAGGTCGTGCTCGATCACGGTCTTCAGCATCGCGTCCATTGTCGGATGGCTGAGCGAACCGCACGGGTACGGCTTGAACGAGACGCCCGGCTTGACGATGGTGTAGGGCCGGCCGAGCACCGGGATCAGCCGATCGAGATCCACGCCGTCGCCGAACACCTCGAAGAAGCCCCACCGCCCGTCGAGCCCTTCGTCGCCCCCGGTGAAGCCGCGCGACGCCAGCTCGGCGGCGACGACGCCGTTCTGCGCCGCGCGGGCGGCGTGGAGCGGCTTGGTCATCGATCCGAAGTTGACGCGGATGCCGCTCGACATGCTCGACGCGATCGTGAGCATGTGCCGGACGGCCGGCGCCGGCATGTTCATCAGCCTCGCGGCGGCCGCGGCCGCGCCGAACGTGCCGATGGTGCCGGTCGAGTGAAAGCCGTGGTTGTAGTGCTCGGGGTCGATCGCCTCGGCGATCTTGCATTCGACCTCGAACCCGACGAGGAACGCCTCGAGAAACGCCGCGCCCGACGCCTTCTTCCGTTCGGCGACCGCCAGCGCGGCGGCGAGCGCCGGCACGGTCGGGTGCGTCAGCAGGCCGAACGTCCGATCCGGCGTCGTCGACAGCTGCGTGTCGTCGTAGTCCATCGCGTGGCCGCTCGACGCGTTGATGAGCGCGGCGTGGGCGGCCGACGTCATGAAGCCGCCCGCGCCGACCGCGGTGGCTTCCTTCCGGTCGCCGACCGACTTGACGTAGTCGCGCACGATGGCGCTGCCCTTGACCGTCGAGCCGGCGAGGACGACGCCGAAGCCGTCCACGAGGCAGCGCTTGCCGAGCTGCACGACGTCAGGCGGCATGCTCGCCAGATCGGTCTTCGTGATGAACGCGGTCAGGGCATCGGTCGTGCCCTTGATGGCCGCGCGGTTGACCTTGGCCGGCTTGCTCTGCGCGGCGGCGGCCCGCGGCGCGCCGAGCGTCGCGGCGGCGCCGCGCGGCGCTCAGACGGAGGAAAGTCTTTCGGTTCACGCGCATAGGCGCCCCCCTTCGAATTTGGTCATCTGGTCATTTGGTCATCTGGTCATTTCTGATCAATTTGGTCAATTGAGGATTAGCGCAACGATGACCAGATGACGAGATGACCAGATGACCAAATTCACTGTCGCAGAAAGGGTTGCACGATCGCAAGAAACCCGTTCGGTGTCTTCCTCGCTCGGATAATGCCCGAGCCCCGGCATTATGACGACGCGGCAATCGCGGAGGGTTCTTTTGAGCCGCTCCTGCGTCTCGGGCGGCACGATGCGGCTGCCGCCGCCGATCACGTACAGCGTGCGCGCCGTGATCTTCGACACCGGCTCCCACAACTCGGTTTCGACGAATCCCTTCACCAGATTCGGGTCGCGTTTCCACACCAGCCGCCCGTCTCCCCCGCGCTTCACGCCGAACTGGGCGTACGTGCGGAGCAGCGGCTCGGGCGTCCGCCGGTTCGCGGCCACGAGCTGGGCGACCAGCTCGTCCTCGGAGGCCCATCCGCCGGCCTCCTGTTCGACCCGGCGCGCGAAGGCTTCGGCGATGCTCTGCGGCCGCTCGGGGCCGACGTCCTCGACGATCAGGCGGTCGACCAGATCGGGATGGAGGCCCGCGAACACCTGCACGACGCGGCCGCCGGTGGAGTTGCCGAGGAGCGTCAGGCCGCGCAGCCGCAGCTCGGCGACGAGCGCCTCGAGATCCTTGACGTGGTCCTGGACCAGGTACGCGCCCTCGGGGCTCCAGGCGGAATCGCCGTGGCCCCGCATGTCGAGGGCGATGACGTGGTGGTCGCGCGCGAAGGCCGGCGCGACGTGGTCGAAGGTGTGCGCGTGCCTGGCAATTCCGTGGAGCAGGACCATCGGCGGCTTCGACGGGTCGCCCCACTCGAGGTAGTGCAGGCGGAGACCGTTGACGGTCGCCGTCCGGTCGGCGCCCTGCCCGGCCTGCGCCGCGGCCAGCGACGCCAGGCCCAGGGTGGCCGCGAGGATTGTCAGCCGGCGCATCGCGCCATTATGTATGATTGCGCGGCTTACAACAGGAGAGTGTGCCGTGGAGCCTTGGGTACAGACGTATACGCCGCTTGGGGGTTCGCTGGGCCTCTCGGCGCTTGTTGCCGCCATCCCCATCCTGGTGTTGTTCCTCATGCTGGCGGTGCTGAGGAAGGCCGCCTGGATGGCGGCCGTGTCGGCGCTGGCCTCGGCCCTGCTCGTGGCGCTCGCCGTCTACGGCATGCCGGTGCGGCTGGCGCTGATTTCCACCGTCTACGGCGCCGCCTACGGCATCTTCCCGATCGCCTGGATCGTCTTCACCTCGATCTTCCTGTACCGGCTGGCCGTGGACAGCGGCAAGTTCGAGATCATCAAGGACTCGATCGGCGGGCTCACGAACGATCGCCGGCTGCAGGCGATGTTCATCGCCTTCTCGTTCGGCGCGTTCATCGAGGGCGCCGCGGGGTTCGGCGCGCCGGTGGCCATCTCGGGCGCGATGCTCGCGGGCCTCGGGTTCGATCCGTTCTTCGCCGCCGGCATCTGCCTGCTGGCCAACACGGCGCCGGTGGCGTTCGGATCCATCGGCATTCCGGTCACCACGCTCGCGAACGTGACCGGACTGCCGGTCATGGCCCTCAGCGGGATGGTCGGACGGCTGTGCGCGATGATTTCCGTCCTCATCCCCGGCTATCTCATCGTCGTGATGACGGGATGGAGGCGAGCGATCGAAGTGCTGCCGGCGATCATCGCGTGCGGCGTGTCCTTCGCGGGCATGCAGTTCTACGTGTCGAACTACGTGGGCCCCGAGCTGACCGACATCATGAGCTCGCTCACCTGCATCGTCGTCATGGTGCTGGTCCTGAAGTTCTGGAAGCCCGGGACCATCCTGCGGCTCGAAGGCGACAAGCCGGCCTCGCTCGCGATCACGCCGCATTCGGCCGGAGCGCTCATCCTGGCCTGGGTGCCCTACCTGTTCCTCGTCGTGTTCGTGCTGTTGTGGGGCGACGCGGACATCAAGCTCAAGATCAACACCTTGACGCACAGCCTCCTGCCGGACTGGGTGCCGACGATCCCGAGGCAGCTGAATCGCCTGATGGTCCCCGGCCTGCACAACGCCATCACGCAGATGCCGCCGGTCACGAAACAGGCGGCACCGTATGCGGCGCCCTACGAGATGAACTGGCTCAGCGCGTCGGGAACGGCGTGTTTCCTCGCGGCGGTCGCGACCGCGCTCGTGTTGCGTATCACGCCCGGACAGTTCCTCAAGACGTACGTGGCGACGTTCAAGCAGCTGAAGCTCGCGATCCTGACCATCGCGTCGATGCTGGGGCTGGCGTACCTGATGAACTACTCGGGCATGACGTCTACGCTTGGGCTGTCGCTCGCGACGACCGGCGTCGCGTTCCCGTTCTTCAGCGCCGTGGTCGGATGGCTCGGTGTGTTCCTCACCGGCAGCGACACGTCGGCCAACGCCCTGTTCGGCAACCTTCAGGTGATCACGGCCAACGCGCTGGGTCTCAACCCCATCCTCACCGCCTCGGTCAATTCGGCGGCGGGCGTGATGGGCAAGATGATTTCCGTCCAGAGCATCGCCGTCGCGGTCGCGGCCACGGGCATGTCGCGCGCCGACGAGAGCCGGCTGTTCCGGTTCACCATCAAGCACAGCATCTTCCTGATGGTGCTCATGGCGATCGTGTCGATGTTGTACGCGTACGTTTTCCCCGGGGCTGTTCCTGCCGCGCCGTGACGGAAGCCGTCCCCTGAATCCGTCACATTCGTTCGCGTTCCGACATTAGTGTGCCGGCGCTTCGGAAGTTCGCCGGGCTGCAATCCAAAATACCGGATTGCGTCAAAATTCACCGTAAAACTACGCCTCCTTGCGTTGACACCCTGTAAGCCCGACCGTTACGGTGGGTAGTTGCGGAACATCCCCCCTTTAAGGGCTAGGAGGCTTGAAGTGCTCAGAGTGTTCAAGACGATAGGCATGCTCTCGTGCCTCGTCCTGTTGCCGACGCTGGCGTTCGCGCAGGCGTCGATCACGGGCGTGGTCAAAGACACATCCGGCGCGGTGCTGCCCGGCGTGACGGTCGAAACGTCAAGTCCGGTGCTCATCGAGAAAACCCGTTCGACGGTGACCGATGGCTCGGGGCTCTATCGCATTCTGGATCTGCGGCCCGGAACATATACGGTGACGTTCACGCTGCCCGGGCTTCACCACCGTGAAGCGCGAGGGCATCGAGTTGACGGGGTCGTTCATCGCCTCGATCAACGCGGACCTGAAAGTCGGCGGCGTCGCCGAGACGATTACGGTGAGCGGCGAGACGCCGATCGTCGACGTCCAGAGCGTGCGCCGCCAGACCACGATCAGCAACGAAACTCTGACGACCGTGCCGACGGCGCGGTCGTGGGCGGCCACGGCCGTGCTCATTCCCGGCATCGTCATCCAGGCGGGCACGAGCGCGGACATCCAGGTCACGCCCCAGATGACCGTCTTCGGCGGCGCCGGCGGGCGCGCCAACGAAGGCCGCATGCAGGTGGACGGCCTGAACACCGGCGCGGCCCTGAACGGCGGCGGCGTGTCGACCTACGTCGCGGACATCTCGAACGCGGCCGAAGTCGTCACGACGACGTCGGGCGGGCTGGGCGAAGCCGAAGTCGGCGGCCCGACGCTCAGCATCGTTCCCAAGAGCGGCGGCAACACGGTCAAGGGCGCGATTTACCTGTCCGGCGTCAGCAGCGGGATGGTCGGCAGCAATTACAGCGACGATCTGAAGGCCAGGGGCCTCACCACCCCCGGCAAGCTCCTCCAGCAGTGGGACTACACGGGCGGCGTCGGCGGGCCGATCGTGAAGGATCGCCTGTGGTATTACGGCACGCTGCGCGACGAGGGGCAGCACCGGTCGATTCCCGGCATCTTTCCGAACCTGAACGCCGGCGACCCGACCAAGTTCACGTATGCCCCGGACACGAGCAAGCAGGCGCAGGGCGCCGAGAGCTTCCAGATCGCCAGCATCCGCCTGACGTATCAGGCGACGCCCCGCAACAAGTTCAACTACCACCAGGACCTGCAGTGGCCGTGCAACGGCTCGTCGTTCGGCACGAGCGGCGACGCGTGCCGCAACCAGCCGGACGCGGGCGCCGTCGTCGGCCCGATCGGCCTCGGCGGCCTGTCGGCGACCAACTCGCCCGAAACGGGCGGCTACCTGCACACGCTCGTGAAGAACACGCAGTTCACCTGGTCGTCGCCCGTGACGAACCGGCTGCTCCTCGAGGCCGGCCTGGGCTCGTACCGCGCGGCGTGGGGGCCGAACGAAATGCCCGGCAACCCGACGCGCGGCCTCGCGCGCATCACCGAGCTGGCGGCGATCAACGGCGCCAGCGCGGGCTTGAACTACCGTTCCGCGAACTGGCCGGAGAACTGGGACAATCCCAACACCTGGCGCGCGGCCGCGTCGTACGTCACCGGTGCCCACACGTTCAAGGTGGGCTACGTCGGCGGCTACCTCGTCGAAGACATCCAGAACCACGGCAACGACCTCAACCTGGCGTACACGTTCCTGAACGGCAGGCCGAGCTCGCTCACGCAGACCCTGCGCGTCTTCACGCAGAGCGACCGCGTCCGGTACGACGCGCTCTACGGGCAGGACCAGTGGACGATGGGGAAGGTCACGCTCCAGGGCGCGCTGCGCTACGACCACGCCTGGAGCTTCTCGCCGGAACAGACCATCGGACCGACGAACTTCCTGGCGTCGCAGCTGTCGTTCCCGAGAACCGACGGCGTCAACTACAGGGACATCTCGCCGCGCGGCGGTATGGCCTACGACATCTTCGGCAACGGCAAGACGGCCGTGAAGGTCAACGCCGGCCGGTACGAGGACCCGGCGAGCAACCTGAACAACAACTACTCGATCAGCAACCCGATCGCGCGCATCGCCACGACCACCACCCGGACGTGGAACGACGATGGCAGAAACGGCGGGATCGCGAACGACAACGTCCCGCAGTGCAACCTCCAGACGCAGGCCGCCAACGGCGAGTGTCTGGCGGGCAACAACCAGACGTTCGGCACACCCACGAGAATCACGGCGGCTATCGATCCGGCGCTTCTCAACGGCTGGGGCATCCGTCCGAACGACTGGCAGATCGGCGTGTCGGTCCAGCAGCAGGTTGCCTCGCGCGTCTCGATCGAGGTCGGCTACTTCCGGCGGTGGCTCCAGAACTTCACCGCCACGGACAACCAGAACCTCGGTACCGCTGATTTCACGGCGTTCTCGATCAACGCGCCGTCGGATCCGCGGCTGCCGAACGGTGGCGGCTACGCCGTCCCCGGTCTGTACAACATCACGTCCGCGGGCTTCGTGAAGCCACCGAGCAACAACGTCACCGATGCCAAGAACTTCGGCGATCAGTACCAGAAGTACAACGGGGTGCTGGTCAACTTCTCGGCCCGCAACATGAAGGGCTTGACCCTGCAGGGCGGGGTCAACACCGGGAAGACGATCAACGACTACTGCGCGAACCGCTCGCAGCTGCCGGAGCTGTCGATTGGCATCGCAGGAGCCACCATCAGCCCGTCCAACCCGTGGTGTCACGTCGAACCGGGCTTCGTCACCAAGGCGAACGCGATCGCGTCCTACATCTTCCCGAAGATCGACGTGCTCATCGCGAGCACGTTCCGGTCGGACCAGGGCGCGCCGCTCCGCGCAACCTGGAACGCGCCGCTCGCGGTCGTGACGGCGGCGCTCGGCCGTCCGGCCGTTGCGGCCGGGACGACCATCCCGATCGACCTGGTCAATCCGGGTGACGTGTGGGGCGACCGCGTCAACGAGCTCGACTTCCGGTTCGGCAAGATCCTGAGGTTCGGCCGGATGCGGACCAACGTCGGCGTGGATGTCTACAACATCCTCAACCAGGCGGCGGTGCTGACCTACAACCAGACGTACAACCCGACCGGACAGTGGCTGGCGCCGCAGTCGGTGCTGACGCCCCGGTTCTACAAGATCAGCGCGCAGATCGACTTCTAGGTGCGACTAAGTCAGGGCTGATCGGGCTGAGGGTAGCTGAGGGCTGGCGAGCGAGGCGCTGTGAAAACAGCCCTTCGCCCCCAGCCCTCAGTCGTCTATAGTTCTAAGTTCTAAGTTCGACGTTCCGACAGCCCGTTCCCACGTCGCCGTCACCTGCCTGACGATTTCCTCCACGCCGATGCCGTTGGTGACCTGCGCGAACACGGTCGGGCCGTCGCCGCGCATCCGCTTCGCGTCGCGGGCCATCACGTTCAGGTCCGCGCCGACGAGCGGCGCGAGATCGGTCTTGTTGATCACGAGCAGGTCGGACTGCGTGATGCCGGGTCCGCCCTTGCGCGGGATCTTGTCGCCGCCCGACACGTCGATCACGTAGATCGTGTAGTCCACGAGCTCGCGGCTGAACTGCGCGGCCAGGTTGTCGCCGCCGCTCTCGACGAGCAGCAGGCTGGGCCGGACCTCTTCCATCAGTTCCTCGAGCGCGACCAGGTTGTGGCTGATGTCCTCGCGGATCGCCGCGTGCGGGCAGCCGCCGGTTTCGACGGCGCGGATCCGGTGTTCCTCGAGCGCCTTGTTCCGCACCAGGAACTCGGCGTCTTCCCTGGTGAAGATGTCGTTGGTGACGACGCCCAGGCTGTGCGTGTCGCGGAGCGCGCGGCACAGGGCCAGCATCAGCGCCGTCTTGCCGCTGCCCACCGGGCCGCCGATGCCCACCGTGAAGCTGCGCGCCTGGTAGTCGCGCGCGAGCGGCGCGTCGCGCTCGTGGAAGAGCCCCGGGTGATCGTGGTGCTCGTGCGTGTGCGGGTGCCCGATTTCGTGCATGTGCGTTCCTCTTGTAGGGCGGGGCTTCAGCCCCGCCGCCGATGGCGGGCCTGAAGGCCCGCCCTACATCCTGACCGTCACGATTGAAACAACCGCGAATACAACCGATCGTGCGACGCCTGCCAGAGATCGGCGAGCGGGGCCGTCTGCGCCGCCTCGTCCACCGTCAGCCCCATCGAAGAGGCGAGCGTGCGATCGAGATCGTCCGCCCGCTCGGCGAGCAGGCGCTGCCCGTCGGTCGTGCCGACGATGCCGAGGCGGACGGCGGCCGAGAGCGTGCCGCGGCACACGCCGAAGAGGAACAGCCGCGCGGCCGCCTGCCGCTCGACCCCCAGCGTACGGAGCGTGGCGCCGAACACGGGGGCGTGGTGCCGGATCTTCGACTGCGTCCGCACCGCGTCGCAGAATGCCCGGACGCCGGCCTGCGGGAACGATCGCTCCACGGTGCCCATCCAGGCGCGCCCCTGGACGCGGCTGGCGCGGTTGGCGACCGGGTTGCGCAGGAAGGCGTCGCAGCGGGCATCCACGCCTTCGAACTCGCGCGGGCTCGTCGTGAGCCGCCAGGACGAACGGCAGGCTTCCGGACCCGGCCTGCGCGACGGCGTCGCGCACGAAACGCGCGAGCGACCCGGAGGTGACCTCGCCCTGCTGCCACGCGGCTTCGAGACCGCACGAGTGGGCGAAGCCTCCCGCGGGAAAGGCCGAGTCGGCTAACTGCCACTCGAGCCAGCCTGAACATCTGGTCATTTGGTCATCTCGTCATCTGGTCATCGTTGTTCAATCTGGCAATGGATCAATTGATCAGCGATGACCAGATGACCAAATGATTAGATGACGAAATTCTCCCGGTCAGAACAGAAAGTACCGCTGCGCCAGCGGAAGCACCGCAGCGGGCGCCGACACCAGTGTTTCTCCATCGGCCGTGACGGTGTACTTTTCCGGATCGACCCGGATGACCGGCAGCGCGTCGTTGAGCTTCATGTCGCGTTTGCCGAGCGTCCGGCATCCGCGGGCGGCCACCATCCGCCTGCCCACGCGGTACCGGCCGGCGATGCCGGCGTCGAGCGACGCCTGCGACACGAACGCCAGCGAGATGGCTTCGGTGGCGCGGCCGAACGCGCCGAACATCGGCCGCATGAGCACCGGCTGCGGCGTCGGAATCGAGGCGTTCGCGTCGCCCATCTGCGCCCAGGCGATGAACCCGCCCTTGATGACCATCTCGGGCTTGACGCCGAAGAACTCCGGCCGCCACAGCACCAGATCGGCGAGCTTGCCGGCCTCGACCGACCCCACCTCGTGCGCCACGCCGTGCGCGATGGCCGGGTTGATCGTGTATTTGGCGATGTAGCGGCGGATCCGCAGGTTGTCGTTGGTGCCCTGCTCGGCGGACAGGCGCCCGCGCTCGCGCCGCATCTTGTCGGCCGTCTGCCACGTGCGGCAGATCACCTCGCCGACGCGCCCCATGGCCTGGCTGTCGCTCGACATCATGCTGATGGCGCCGAGATCGTGCAGCACGTCCTCGGCCGCAATCGTCTCGCCGCGGATGCGGCTCTCGGCGAACGCGACGTCCTCGGCGATGTTCTTGTCGAGGTGATGGCAGACCATCAGCATGTCGAGGTGCTCGTCGAGCGTGTTCACGGTGTAGGGCCGCGTCGGGTTGGTCGAGCTCGGGAGCACGTTCGGCTCGCCGCACACGCGGATGATGTCGGGCGCGTGGCCGCCGCCGGCGCCCTCGGTGTGGTAGGTGTGAATCGTGCGGCCCTTGAACGCCGCGATCGAATCGTCCACGAACCCCGATTCGTTCAGCGTGTCGGTGTGAATCGTGACCTGCACGTCGTACTGTTCGGCCACGCTCAGGCACGCGTCGATCGCCGCTGGCGTCGTGCCCCAGTCCTCGTGCAGCTTCAGCCCGATGGCGCCGCCGAGAATCTGCTCCACGAGGCCTTCGGGCGCCGACGAATTGCCCTTGCCGGTGAAGCCGAAGTTCATCGGGAACGCGTCCGTCGACTCGAGCATCAGGCGGATGTGTCCGCTGCCGGGCGTGCACGTGGTCGCGTTGGTGCCGGTTGCCGGCCCCGTTCCGCCGCCGACAAACGTCGTCACGCCGCTCGCAAGCGCCGTGAAGATCTGCTGGGGCGAGATGAAGTGGATGTGCGTATCGATGCCGCCCGCCGTGACGATGAGCCCTTCGGCGGCGATGGCTTCCGTCGTCACGCCGACGACCATGCCGGGTGTGACGCCCGCCATCATGTCGGGGTTGCCGGCCTTGCCGATACCGCTGATGCGGCCGCCCTTGATGCCGATATCAGCCTTGAAAATTCCGGTGTAATCAATGACGAGCGCGTTGGTGATGACGCAGTCGAGCGCGTCGTTCTCGCTGACGCCGGTGGCCTGGCCCATGCCGTCGCGCAGGACCTTTCCGCCGCCGAACTTGCACTCGTCGCCGTAGACGGCGTGGTCGCGTTCCACTTCGGCCGTGAGATCGGTGTCGCCGAGGCGGACGCGATCGCCCGTCGTCGGACCGAAGAGCGCCGCGTACTGGGGGCGGGACAGAGAGTGGCTCACGCGAATGCCCGCGCGAAGTCGTTGCCGCCGCGAATGACCCGCCGGCCGGCGATGGCGACCAGCGCGACGGTCCGCGTTTCTCCGGGCTCGAACCGCACGGCCGTGCCGGCCGGAATGTCGAGGCGCATGCCGTAGGCGGCACGGCGGTCGAAATCGAGCGCCTTGTTGGTTTCGACGAAGTGGTAGTGGCTGCCGACCTGAATCGGCCGATCGCCGCGGTTCGTGACCGCCAGCTGCACGGTCTGACGCCCCTCGTTCGCCGCGATCTCCCCCGGCGCGCACGTGATCGCTCCCGGTGCAATCACGCTGGCAGAAGTAGTGCCGGCCTTCAGGCCGGCCGTGGGGACCGGCAGGAAGCTCCCGTACAGCGCGAGCTCGAGATTCCCGTGCTCGGCGACGATGGGGTTGTGCACGGTCACGAGCTTGGTGCCGTCCGGAAAGGTCCCTTCGATCTGGACTTCGTGGACGAGTTCGGGAACGCCCTCCATCACGTCGGCGCGGCCGAGCAGCTGGCGGCCGACGTCCATCAGGTCCGCGACCGAGCGGCCGTCGCGGATGAACTCCAGGATCTGCGTGGCGATGAGCGCCACGGCCTCCGGATGATTCAGCCGCACGCCCCGCGCCAGGCGCTTCTGCGCCAGCACGCCGGCCTGGTGCAGCGTGAGCTTGTCGAGTTCATGTGGCGTCAAATGCATCAGCGACCTCTCGGACCCCTCGGACCTCTCGGACCCCTCGGACCCCTCGGACCTCTCGGACCCCTCGGACCTCTAGAACCTGTGCCCCCATGGGTCGTCCCCCAGCAGCGATGGGACGATGCTCGAGGTACTGCTTGAGCGCCGCCCCCACCTGTTCGACGGAGATGCCCGCGACGCGCACCAGCACGCCATCGTCTCCGAGCGGCGCGGCCGCAAGCAGCAGGTCGGCGCGCCTCGGCACGGGGGCCGATCCGAGCGACCCGGCCAGTTGCGCGGCCGTCGAACGAAGCGCCGGTCCCAGCAGGACGGCCGTCGCCAGGCAGTTGAACCGATCCAGGCGGTCGGCCAGCGCGCCGTGTTCGGGCGACAGCACCAGGCCGTCGTGCAGGAGCAGCCGGCCGCCGCGCCAGACGCGCGTCTGGCTGCGGTACCCGTCGAACTGCCACCGTTCGCCGGAGCCGACCCGTCCGGCGGTCAGCCAGTCCACGAGCACGAGGCTCGCGGCGCCGTCCATGCGCACGTGTTGCTCCTGCGTGTACCGCGATCCCGCGAAGCAGGTGACCGGATCCGGCAGCAGCACGAGCAGGCTATCGCCATCGACGCGCGCGTGCAATCGCTGCGACGCGCCGCGCTCCGATCGGTACACTTTTGTTGACGCTTGTGTGGCGACCAGCGCGTGGGCGCCCGGCCCGACCGACACGTCGATGGACACGGCGTCGCCGCCCAGCAGCCCGCCCCCGTAGGTGGCGAGATACACCCAGGACGAGGCGCCGGCGTTCCTGGGATTGAGCACCTTGAGCGGGCTGGTCGCCCGGACGCGCGTCAGCGCCGTGGCGCCACGCACGCTCGTGAATTCCAGGATGCCGCCGGTGCCGGGAATGGCCGCTACTTCCGTTCGATCGTGACCGACTCGATCGCGATCGGCTTGAGCGGCCGATCGCCGGGCTTGCTCGTCGCCGTGCCGCCGATCCTGGTGACGACGTCCATGCCGGAGACGACCTCGCCGAACACCGTGTGCTTGTTGTCGAGCCACGACGTTTCCGCCAGCGTGATGAAGAACTGGCCGCCGTTGGTGTTCGGTCCGCGGTTGGCCATCGACAGGATGCCCGCCTTGCTGTGCCGCAGCGTCGGGTGGAACTCGTCCTCGAAGTTGTAGCCCGGTCCGCCCGTGCCCTGGCCGAGCGGGTCGCCGCCCTGAATCATGAAGCTGTCGATCACGCGGTGGAAGATCGTGCCGTCGTAGTACGGCGTCTTGACCTTCTTGTTCGTCCGCGGATCGGTCCATTCCTTGGTGCCTTCGGCCAGTCCGGCGAAATTCGCGACCGTTTTCGGCGCTTTCTCGTCGAACAGCTGGATCGTGAACTTGCCTTCGGTGGTCGTGAAATGCGCGTACAACATTGATATGCTCTCTCCGGGGGCGCGGGTGGCCGTTCTGGCGAAGGGCCGCAGGGGACCGCCGGCCCGCAACGATGCCTCGATCATACCGGTACTTGCAGCTCGATGTCTTCACCGACCACCTCTTCGGCGGAAATCAGCTGGCCGTCTTCCTCGACGGCCGCGGGCTGGCGTCCGGCACGATGCAGGCCGTCGCGAGGGAAATGAGTTTCTCGGAGACGACGTTCATCCTTCCGCCGGAGCGTCGCGATACCGACGTTCGCATGCGCATCTTCACGCCGGGTTCCGAGCTGCCGATGGCCGGGCATCCCACGATCGGCAGCACGTTCGCGCTCGCTCGATCGGGCGTGATTCAGCCCGGCACGGACGGGTTCGTCTTCGGCCTCGGCGTGGGGCCGACGCCCGTGACGCTCGACTGGGGCGGGCCCGATCTGCGCTTCGCGTGGATGACGCAGCTGCGGCCGACGTTTCACGATCCGCTGCCCGATCGCGCGCTGGCGGCCCGGGCGCTCGGCCTGCCCGACGACGCCGTGGCGGCGGACCTGCCGGTCCAGGTGGTATCGTGCGGCCTGCCCTATGTGCTCGTGCCGCTCACGACGAGGCAGGCCGTGGACGGCGCCGTCCTCGACGTGGCGGCCTGCGCCGAGCTCATGCGCCGCGCGCCCGGCGGCGCGGGCGGTTTGTTCCTGTTCTCGCCCGAAGCTGGACCGGACGGCGCAACGGTGTACAGCCGGATGTTCGCGCCCGGGCACGGCGTGTCCGAGGACGCGGCGACGGGTAGTGCGAGCGGCCCCCTGGGCTGCTATCTTGTCAGGCACCGGGTCGTCGCGCCCGGGAAGGCGGGCGCCATGCTGAGCCTGCAGGGCGTGAAGATGGGCCGCCCGAGCCACGTGCACATCTCGATTGACGTCGTTGGCGGCGAGATCGCACGAGTCCGCGTCGGCGGAGAAGCGGTGCTCGCCGGTGAAGGCACCCTGTACATTCCTTAAGGAGATGGTTATGCGCCGTTCGTCCCTCATCGCCGCCGTGTGGTCCGTTGCCGCCCTGTCCGCGTTCGTGGCGCTCTCCACGGGGCTCGCCGCCGGCCAGGCCGCGGCCAGCCGGACCGCGAAGCTTTTGACCCCCGCGGCGCTCACCGCCAAGGCGCCCGCGCTGTACAAGGCGAAGTTCGACACCAGCAAGGGCATCGTCGTCGTCGAAGTGCACCGCGACTGGGCGCCGCTTGGCGCCGATCGCTTCTACAACATGGTGAGCAACGGATTCTTCGACGGCGTCCGGTTCTTCCGCGTGATTCCGAACTTCATGGCGCAGTTCGGCATCAACGGCAATCCGGCCGTGACGGCCGCCTGGAACAAGACCGATTTGAAGGACGATCCGGCCAACAAGCAGAGCAACACGCGCGGGTTCATCACCTACGGCACCACCGGCCAGCCCAACAGCCGCGGCACGCAGGTGTTCATCAACTACAAGGACAACTCGTTCCTCGATGCCCAGGGATTCGTGCCGTTCGGCCAGGTCGTCGAAGGCATGGAGGTCGTGGACATGCTGAACGCCGAGTACGGCAGCGGGCCGCAGAACGCACAGGGGCGCATCTCGGCCGAAGGCAACAAGTTCCTGCAGGCGACGTACCCGAAGCTCGACTTCGTGAAGACGGCGACGGTCGTCAAGTGACGAGCATTTGAGTCCGACCACCGAGCCGTCTCTCGACGGGGCCCTGACGGCGCTCATCGACGGGGTGAGCCAGAACCCCTTCGCGGTCCTCGGGCCGCACCAGGACGCGTCGGACGGCTCCTGGATCGTCAGGACGCTTCATCCGGCCGCCAGGTCCGTCGAGGTCCGCGTGGCGGCCACCGGCGAGCTCCGGCCGATGACGCTGCGGCATCCGGCCGGGCTCTTCGAGGTCCGCCTCGAGCAGGCCGAAGCGGCTGATTACCGGCTGCGCATCGCGTACCGCTCCAACGGAGACGCCGATCACCGGGTCGAGATCGACGATCCGTACCGCTACGGACGCGTGCTCGGCGACTACGACCTGCACCTGCTGTCGGAGGGGACGCACCAGCGCGCGTTCGAGAAGCTCGGCGCGCATCGCATCACGGTGGGGACGACCACGGGCGTGCACTTCGCCGTGTGGGCGCCGAACGCCAGCCGCGTGAGCCTCATCGGCGACTTCAACGGCTGGGACGGGCGCGTCCACGCGATGCGCCTGCTCGTGCCGTCGGGGGTCTGGGAGATCTTCATCCCGGACCTTCCGGACGGCGAGCGGTACAAGTTCGAGATTCGAACCAAGTCGGGCGAGCTGCTGAAGAAGACCGATCCGTGCGGCGTGGCGTTCGAAGTCCCCCCGCAGTCGGCCGCCGTCGTCCGCGACATCTCCGGCTACAAATGGCGGGACGCGGCGTGGATGGCGCGGCGGCGCGAGGAGGGCGGCCGTCTCGACCGGCCGATGTCGATCTACGAAGTCCATCTGGGTTCGTGGGCGCGCGTGCCCGAGGAGGGCAACCGCTTTCTCACGTACGTCGAGCTGGCGCACCAGCTCGTGACCTACGTCAAGGAGATGGGCTTCACCCACATCGAGCTCCTGCCGGTGATGGAGCACCCGTTCTCGGGGTCGTGGGGCTACCAGGTGCTGGGCTTCTTCGCGCCGACGAGCCGGTTCGGCCCGCCGGAGGACTTCAAGCTGTTCGTCGATGCCTGTCACGAGGCCGGCATCGGCGTCCTGCTCGACTGGGTGCCCGGCCACTTTCCGAAAGACGATCACGGCCTGGCGCGTTTCGACGGGACGGCGCTCTTCGAGCACGCCGATCCCCGGCAGGGCGAGCACCAGGACTGGGGCACGCTGATCTTCAACTACGGCCGCCGCGAGGTGCGCAACTTCCTGCTGTCGAGCGCGCTGTTCTGGCTCGAGGAGTACCACATCGACGGCCTGCGCGTGGACGCCGTGGCGTCGATGCTGTACCTCGACTACTCGCGCAACGAGGGCGAGTGGATTCCCAACGAATTCGGCGGCCACGAAAACCTCGACGCCGTCAGCTTCCTGCAGGAGCTGAACCGGCTGACGCACGGCGAGCATCCGGGATCGATCACGGCGGCCGAGGAGTCCACGTCGTTTCCCGGCGTGAGCCGGCCCGTGCACCTCGGCGGCCTGGGGTTCACCTACAAGTGGAACCTGGGCTGGATGCACGACATGCTGCACTACGCGCACGAGGATCCCATCTACCGGCGCTGGCACCACAACGACGTGACGTTCTCGATGCTGTATGCGTTCAGCGAGAACTTCATCCTGCCGTTCTCGCACGACGAGGTCGTCCACGGGAAGCGGTCGATGCTCGACAAGCTGCCGGGCGACGTCTGGCAGAAGCAGGCGACGCTGCGGACCCTGTTCGCCTACATGTACGCGCATCCGGGCAAGAAGCTCCTGTTCATGGGGAGCGAGTTCGGGCAGTGGCGCGAGTGGAACCACGATCGCAGCCTCGACTGGCACCTGTTGACGGATGCGGCGCACGCGGGCCTGCGGCGCTTCGTCCAGGACCTGAACCGGCACTATCTCGCGCAGCCGTCGCTCTACGAGTCGGACTTCGTGTCGTCGGGCTTCGGCTGGATCGACTGCACCGACACCGACCACAGCGTCATCTCCCTGGTGCGGTACGCGAACGACCCGCGCGATTTTCTCGTGCTGATCTTCAACTTCACGCCCGTCCCGCGCGAGGGCTGGCGGTTCGGCGTCCCCGAGCCCGGCCGCTACAACGAGGTCCTCAACAGCGACAGCACGCTGTACGGCGGGAGCAACGTCGGCAACCTGGGTGGCGTGAACAGCGAGCCCGTTCCCGCGAACGGCTTCGACCAGTCGATCCTGCTGACCGTGCCGCCTCTCGGCGCGTTGTACTTGAAGCGCCGCGGCTAGAGTCATCGCCTGCTCATCGCGAAGCCACGAAGATGTCGCTTCGACAATCGCGTTCCTTTGCCGTCGCCCTCGTCACGTGCGCGACGTTCACCGACATCGTCGCCTACTCGATTGCCGTGCCGGTGCTGCCCGATCTCAGCCAGCGGCTCGGCGCGACCCCGACGACGATCGGGCTGCTGTTCGGGTCGTTCGGCCTGACGCTGCTGGCCGTATCGGTGCCGATGGGCGCCGTGTCCGACCGCGTGGGCCGGCGCCTGCCGCTCGTGGCCGGCATGATCGCGCTGGCCCTGGCGAGCGCGCTCTTCGCCGTCGCCCGGACCCTGCCGTGGCTGTTCGCCGCGCGCCTGGTGCAGGGCGCGGCCGACGGCGTCACCTGGGTCGTCGGCTTCGCGCTCATCGCCGACCTGTACGGCCCCGCCGATCGCGGCCGCGTCATGGGCTACGTCATGTCCGGCACGAGCGTGGCGCTGATGGTGGGGCCGTCGCTTGGCGGCTGGTTGTACTCGATTGGCGGAATCGAGCTGCCGTTCCTGTTCGTCGCGGTCCTGTCCCTTGCATGCGCCGCCGGTTTTCTCTTCGTTCGCACGGCACCGGCCGCGGCGGGACACGCGCCATCGGCGTGGTCGGTGATGCAGGCGCCGCGCGTCGCCGAATGCGCCGGCTACGTCGTCGTGATGGGCGCGACGCTGGCGATGCTCGAACCGGTGCTGCCGCTGTTCTTCAATCGCCGCCTCGGCTTGTCACCATCCCAGATCGGATTGCTGTTCGGCGCCGCGGCGGCCGTGCTGATCGTCATGCCGATCGTCTACGGCCCGCTGGTGGGGAAGTGGGGAAGCCGCCGCCTCGTCCGGCTCGGCCTCGTGCTGATGGCCGCCTGGCTGCCGATGCTCGCCGCGGCGGTGGACCTCAAGTCGGCGCTGGCTCTCATGCTGGTCGAGTGGATGGTGGTGCCGCTTGCCGTGACGCCGTCGCTCGCGTACATGGCGGAGGTGACGTCGACGAAGGACGGTGCCGATGCGTACGGCGTCGGCTACGGCGTGTACAACACCGCGTGGGCGATCGGGCTGCTCATCGGGCCCGCGCTCGGCGGCTTCGTCTTCGAGCGGACGGGACTGGCCGTCCTGCTCGTCGCGTGGTCGGCGGCCGCGATCGTCGCGACGCTGCTGCTCGGAAGGTCGCGTGTGAAGGTGTAATTCGAAGGTCTAGTTCGAAAGGGTAGTGCAGGCCTTCAGGCCTGCACCACACCCAATCGGCACACGCTCTCGTCTAGTTCGTGACCATCACCCATCCGTTGACGAAGTCGTTGCTGTTGATGCTGTTGGCCCCGTAGTTCTTCACGCAGAAGCCGACGCGCCACGTGCCGGCGCCTATAGTGGTCGATGCCGCCGCCGCCCACGAGTGTCGCTGACCAATGTCTATCGAGCCGATGGAATAGCCGCCACCCGTGAAGTTGATGGGCACCGAGCTCCCGTCACTCGGCTGAAAGCAGAGGTCATATTGAAGCGTGGTGAAGCCGGTGGTCGTTCCGAGCGGCGCCTGCGCCGACCCGGTCAACCGTTGTCCGAGCGTCGTCGTGACCGTCGTATACGGACCACTGAATACCCAGTCGGTGGCGCCCGCCGTAATGGGAGGGATGAAGCCCGAGAACGTGGCGATCGCGAGAATCCCGGCCGGACCCTGCGGTCCCGTCTCGCCAGTGGCGCCCGTGGCGCCATTGGCCCCCGGCATCCCGGGTGCCCCATTGGCTCCCGCGGGTCCCGTGGGTCCCACCGGTCCCGCGGGTCCCGCCGGGCCCGTCGCCCCGGTCGCCCCGGCCGCTCCGGTCGCCCCGGTCGCGCCGGTCGCGCCGGTCGCGCCGGTCGCGCCGGTCGGGCCTGTCTGACCGCTGGGGCCGAAAAGAGTCGTCCAGAAAAGGTAGACCCCGCCCGACAGCGGCTGGTACACGACCAGGAAATGGCTGCCTGGGGTAAACGCCGGCACGAGGCTGGCGCGGATTTCGCTCGCCGTCTGCGACACGACCGGCAGTTCGACGAAGTCGAGGAACACCCTGCCCCCCGCAAAGAACGGCGAGCCCGTGATGATCAGCTCGTTGTTGGCCGTGTCTTCCTGCGTGCTGAGGATGTATTGCGCCTGCGCCGGGCGCGCCGCCGCCATGGTCACCAGGAATCCGACGATGAGAACGCCCAGGATCCGGAGTGAATGTCGCTTCGCCACTGCCCACCTCCTCGGCTGAATTGCCCAAAGAACGGCTGAGCTTATCACTTTCGGACCAGCCTCACCGGGCCTTTCATCAGGAGGTCAGACAGCTTCTCGATGCGGCGCCACTCGGCGACGCTGACGGGCATGACCGACAGCCGCGAGATTCGCACGAGGGCGAAGTCCTTGAATGCCGGGTCGGCTTTGATCTCTGCGAGCGTCACGGGCCGCGCCAGCTTCTTCACCGGCGCGACATCCACGACGGCAGCCTTCCCGGTCTTGTCGTTGGGGTCGGCGTACGCATCGCCCATCGCCCGCGCGATGCCGACGACGGACTTCTCGTCGCCGGTGTGGTAGTAGAAGATGGCGTCGCCCTTCTTCACCGACCGCAGGTGCTTCTGCGCGAGGGGATTTTTCACGCCGCTCCAGACGGTCTTCTTGTCCTTCACGAGCGCGTCGAAGCTGTAGTTGGCAGGTTCTTCCTTGAACAGCCAGTTCATGATTTCGAATTGTAGTGCGAGATGATAGAAGGGCATGCTGCGCGATCGGATCGAGCCCGGCGTCCGGGCCCTGTTTGTCGGCATCAACCCCGGGATGCGGTCGGAGGCGATCGATCATCACTTCGCGGGCTACTCGAACCGGTTCTGGAAGCTGCTGCACGAGTCGCGGCTGGTGCCGGAGCCCATCCGCGCGGAAGACGACGAGCGGCTGCCCGAGTGGGGATTCGGCATCACGAACCTCGTCGCGCGGGCCACGCCGGGCATCGACACGCTGACGCCGGCCGAGTTCGCAGCCGGCGCGCGCATCCTGCGCCGGAAGGTCCGCCGCTTCAAGCCGCCTCTCGTCGTGCTCATCGGCGTGACGGTGTTCCGGAGCCTGTTCGGGAAGACGGGACCCGTGCGCGTCGGGCTGCAGCGGGAGCGTCTCGAAGGTGCACGCGTCTTCGTGTTGCCGAATCCAAGCGGCCGCAACGCGAACTTCTCGTATGCTGAGATGCTCGCCGCGTTCCGGGGATTGCGAAGACTGCTGGCGCGTGCGAACCGTGAACCTTGAACCGTGAACCCTGACCCCCTCCGTCAGTCCGATGAGGAGCTCCGCGCCATCTACGATCAGAGCTATGTCGACCAGTACGACCCCCACGCCGTGCAGCGGATACGGCGGATGCTGCCGCTCTTCGACCTGTCGGCCGGCGATGTGGTGGCCGACTTCGGGTGCGGCAACGGCGTGCTGCTGGAACTCGTGGCGCCGAGGGTGCGCGAGTATGTCGGCGTGGATTTCTCCGAGGAGTTCGTGCGTGCCGCTGAGCGCCGCCGCGACGCGGCCGGCATCCGGAACGGGACCTTCCACTGCGGCGACATCGTGTCGTTCTGCGACGCGCACCCCCGCCGGTTCGACGCCGCGTTCGCGCTCGACTTCTCGGAGCACGTCTACGACGACCAGTTCGTGAGCCTCTTCCGCGCGATTCACGGATCGCTCAAGCCCGGCGCGCCGCTCTACATCCACACGCCGAACGCGGAGTACTTCATGGAGCGGCTGAAGGAGCGCGGCACCCTGACGCAGGTCGAGGGGCACGTTGGTGTCCGCGACGCGAGGCGCCACCAGGCGCTGCTCTCGGAGTGCGGCTTCGCGGACGTCCGCGTCACCTATCTCGCGCACTACCTGTATGTCGCGTCGCTATTCCACCGGCTCGGCTTTTTGCCCGTCATCGGGCGCCTGTTTCGTGCGCGGCTCTTCCTGACGTGCCATAGTTAGCCCCGCACACTCAACGCGAAGGGGGCAGCTCATGTTGAAAGGCTTCCGTCAGTTTCTTCTGCGCGGCAACGTCATCGATCTCGCGGTCGCGGTCGTCATCGGCGGGGCCTTCGGGTCCGTCGTGACGGCGCTCGTCAAGGATCTGATCACGCCGCTCATCGCGGCCATCGTGGGCAAGCCCGACTTCTCCGCGATTTCGTTCACCATCAACGGCAGCCAGTTTCCCATCGGCGACTTCATCAACGCGCTGGTGTCGTTCGTGCTGATCGGCGCCGCCGTCTATTTCTTCGTCGTCGTGCCGGTGAACGCGTTCATGGCGCGGATGAGCCGCGGCGAGGCGCCGCCCGATCCGACGACGAAGAAGTGCCAGGAGTGCCTGAGCGACGTGCCGATCGCGGCGCGCCGCTGCGCCGCCTGCACGTCCGTGCTGGCGTAGGGAAACGGCGTCAGGCGAGAAAGCTCACTAACTCCGAATTGATTCGGTCGGCGTGGGTCCAGAGCACGCCGTGCGGCCCGCCTGGAAGCTCGACGAACTTGACGTTCTTGATCAGTTTGGCCTGCCGTCTCGACGTGGCATCGGGCGGCAGGATGCGGTCGGCATCGCCGTGCAGGATGAGTGTCGGCACGGTGTTCCTGGCGACGTCCTTGCGGAAGTCTTCGATCCAGCAGTCGACGCACGCGACCGTGCCGATGGCGGAGGCAGAGGCGGCGACGTTCCAGTTGTCTTCGAGCACGCGTTCGCTCACGAGCTTTCCGCCGGTGACGTCGTAGTTGTAGAAGTTGCGCAGGAACTCCATGAGGAACGCGGGGCGATCCGCCCGGATCGCGGCCTTGATGCCCTCGAACACCTGGGCGTCCACGCCTTCCTTGTTGTCGGCCGCCTTGACCAGATACGGACCGAGCGTCCCGATGAGCACCGCCTTGCGCACGCGCTTGCTGCCGTACTTCCCGAGATATCTGGTGACTTCGCCCGAGCCCATCGAGAACCCCACCAGCGCGACCTTCTTGAGGTCGAGCTTCCTCAGCAGCTTGTCGAGGTCGGCCGCGAAGGTGTCGTAGTTGTAGCCGACGCCGGGTTTGCTCGAGCGGCCGAAGCCGCGGCGGTCGTACGTGATCACGCGGTGTCCGGCGGCCAGGAGTGCGGCCGTCTGTTTCTCCCACGACGCCCCGCTCAGCGGCCACCCGTGAATCAGCACGACGGGCGAGCCCGTCCCATGGTCTTCGTAGTAGAGGTCGATGGACGTGGAGTTCTCCTTGCCGACGGTGATCGTGCTCATTCGTGTTCTCCTTCAGGCGGACCGTCCCAAGCGCACTCTGATGCCTTGAGGATACTCCGCGGGGGGCGCACACTTCACATCATGCTCGCAGGACCAGATTGAGACCGTTGCCTTCGCCGCGGCCCGTGCGCGAGGCCTCACCTTCTTCCCGTTCGACACGGCGCTGCAGACGCCGCTGATGATTGCCTTCTTCACCACGATCGGCTTCGGCGCGAGCGTGTCGCTGCTGCGCGTCGGCGGTCCGGCCGTGCTGATTTTCTTTCTGGCCTCGACCATCATGGCGATTGTCCAGAACCTCATCGGCGCGGGCGTTGCGTGGGGGCTCGGCCAGCCGCCCCTGCTCGGCGTCCTCGCGGGTTCGGTCACGCTCACCGGAGGACCGGCCACCGGCCTGGCATTCGCTCCGCTTTTCGAACGGGCGGGCGTGCAAGGCGCTGCGACCGTCGCCGTGGCGGCCGCAATGGTGGGCATCGTCTCGGGCGGCATCGTCGGCGCACCCGTGGGGACGTGGTTGATCGGCCGCTCCCGAACCGCACAGGTCCAGCCGATGCCTCACCGGCGGGTGCCCGTCGCCACGAACATCGCGGAAGATCAAATGCTGGAGCCCGCGCCGCGCGCGCCGGAAGGCGAGGACGTCGAGGCTTACGGGTTGCTGAAAGCGGTGGTCTTGATCCTGGCAGCCATGTGGGCCGGATCGTGGCTCACGATCTGGTTCGGGAGGATGGGTATCACGCTGCCGGCGTACATCGGCGCGATGCTCGTCGCCGCCGCGATGCGCAACCTGGACGATGGCACACGGGTGGTGGGCATTTCGCAGCGGACGGTTGACGATCTCGGCGGGGCCGCGCTGTCGCTGTTCCTCGTCATGGCCCTGATGACGCTCAGGCTCTGGGATCTGGTCGGCCTGGCGCTGCCGCTCGTCGTCATGCTTGCGGCCCAGGTCGGCGCGGTTGTGCTGGCCGCGGCCGGCCCGATGTTCAGGTTCATGGGGCGCGATTACGAAGCGGCGGTCATGTCGGGGGGATTCATCGGGTTCATGCTCGGGACGACCGCCAACGCGATGGCGAACATGGAAGCGCTGGTGCAGCGCTACGGGCCGGCGCCCAAGGCCTTCCTGGTCGTGCCAATGGTTGGCGCGTTCTTCATCGACTTCACGAACGCCTTGATCATCACCGTGTGTCTCAACATCTGGCGGTGAGCGCCCCTCCGGCGACATCAGCTGGTCGTGGTTGTTCGCCGCTGAAATCGTCGTGTTTCGCCCTGCAGTCGGTGACGCCCAGGAACGCGAGGACTCGCGCGTCCACGATGTGATGCTGGCTCACGCACACGTCATGACGGCAGCGCGGGATCAGTTCGCCTTCGACATCAGGAATGAGGCGGCGTGCCCGAGCCAGTGCCGTTGCCGCGTCGTACAGTACTTCGTCTTCGCCCATCAGGAACAACACCGGGACGTGCAACGCCCGCAGTTCGGCGTCGGACAACGGGTTCGCGGCGACGCGCAACGTCTCTGGCGGCATTCGAAAATGCTTCAGGCCGAGATACATCAGGTCCGATACCTGCCGGGCATCGGTCTTGCCGGGAGCATCGCCAAAGCCCGCCCAGCGCATGAACGAGCCGACCGTGAAGCGTGTCGGGACGAACATCATCAGCATCCCGCGCAAGCGGAACTCCCTGGCCATCGGCAGAAGCCCTCCGGCCGACAGCAGCACGAGCTTGTGAACGCGCTCCGGCGCGGCCACCGCGTAGGTGAGAGCCAACCATCCACCGAACGACATGCCGGCCAGGGTGACGCGGTCGACGTGCAGCCCATCTAACGTTGCCGTCAACCACGCGACGTAGTCGGCGGCATTCCGGATCGGCTCGCCGGGGGCGCTCTTGCCCGGTTGCCCCATGGTGTCGATGGCGTACACCCGAGAGTCGTGGCTGAAATCGGCAATGTTGGGCGACCACATCGTCGACGTCGCCAGGTACCCATGCAACAGCACAAACGGTGGGGCGTCCCTCGGACCACTGGCGACAACGTGCGTCGTCCCGAACCGGGTCGGGATGTCCATCTCCTCGCAGGGAACGGGCCAGAGCTTCAGTGCGGCGTCATAGGCCGCGAGATACCGGGCTTCGCCCCCAGGGGTCTTGAACGCAGAACGGTGAGACATGCTCGTCTCCTTTTCGCTCATGCCGCCTGCCCGATCGCACGGCGATCGGTGCCGCGTCGCCGGAGCAGGATGACGCCGACCGTCAGGAACCAAATCATCGGGGGGACTCTCGAATGTCGCCCATGCCAGCAGGGAAGGGAGCATTTGCCGTGCCTGCGTGACGGTCGCGCGGAGCCCGTGTTAATAGAGACCAGCCCCTCGGGACCGGGGGACTATTTCGCGCCCGCCATGAACTATCCCGCAGTCGCGAACGCAAGGCCGTATCAACGATCTGGTCAGGAACCCCTGACGAGCTCGTCGTGTGCGGTGCCGATCGGGATCCGAACCAGCACGTTCGTGCCCCCGCCGGGCCGCGAATCGACGCTGACGCTCCCTTGCTTGAACCGCACGCGTTCGTGAATGCTGCGCAGCCCCAATCCGCTCTTCGTGCGCTCGCTGGCGACGAACCCGACACCGTCGTCGACGACGTTCAACTCGACCCGGCCGGCAGCCGCCGTGAGGCTCACGCGAATCGTGCGCGCGTTGCCGTGGCGGACGGAGTTGGTCAGCGTCTCCTGTGCGACGCGGAACAGGCAGAGCGCAACGTCAGGCTGGAACTGGAGGTTGTCCCCGGCGCTGAACGTCACGCTCAGACGATGGAGGCGTTCGATGTCGGAGCAGTGACGCCGTAGTGCCGGAACCAATCCCAGGTGCTGGAGCACCGCGGGATGCAGCTCGTGCGAAAGATTCCTGACGGAGTCGAAGAGCGCCGAAGTAGACCCCTGCAGGGTTTCCAACGTCTGGCCGACCTCCGGCTCGGAGCCGGGCTTGCCGACTTTGTCGTTGAGACCGCTCAACATGACGTGAACAATCGCCAGCTGCTGGCCCAGGTCGTCGTGCAGGTCCCGGGCGATACGTGCGCGCTCCTCTTCCTGGGCGTTGATCAAGCGGCCCGCGAGATCCTGATTCTCCTGGTAGGACTCACGCAACGATTCCTTCGAGCGTCTTTCCTCTTCGATGACAACCGCGAGCAGCATCAGCGGAGTCGCGGTCACCAGGAGGAATAGCTGCAGCGCCGTCGCATTCTCGGCGGGGGTCTGGAGCAGGAACGGGCCGTGCCCGCGCATGGTCCCCCAGATCGCCTGGAACGCAATGACCAGCATCGAGACGCTGATGCCACCAAGGCCGAAGCGCAGCGCCGCCCAGATGAGCAGAGGAATCGGCGTATATAAGAGAGCCGGCGACGTGTTGGGGCCCGCGGACGTTCTATCGAATACGAAGATTCCCAGCCCCACCAGACACGTACCGATGAGCGCAGCTTCCAGCACGCGTCGGGGCGATAGGGCTCTCGGCCGTCTGACGAACAGATAGCGCGCACCCAGCAGAAATGCCGGCAACAGGACGACGGTCGTGACCGCATTCGAGATTCCCAGGTTGCGCCATTCGACCCAATAGCGAGTGCCGAAACCCCATGAGACCGTAAAAGACGCACCCCAGAAGGCGGTCCCGAAAGGAACGAGCACCACGGCGATCATGACGAATCGAATCGCGTCACGAAGCGTGATCGTCTCGAGGGGAGACTTGATCAGGATGCGAATCCCCGCCGCTGCCGAGACGCATTTCAACGCGTCGAACACCTCGCAGGTCAATGCGTACAACGGCGGCCACTGCGCCTGCTGGGTCGCCAGGAAATGCACGCTGGCGGCGGCGAGGACGTAGGCCCACCAGTCCCGAGTGGGGACGAGCAGCAGGACGCAAAGCAGAACCGCCTGCGGGGGAAAGAAGAGTGAGACCTTGCTGTCGGGGAAAGTCAGCGCCCAGGCGATCTGCGTGGCGACGTAATAGCTGGCGCTGCTCGCCAGGACGTAGCCCACCGTGCGGAGCGATGTCACAAATGTGGTAGCAAACCTATCACATCGCGCGAGACCGCTGTCTCATCGCCCCATTCTCGAGATAGACAACCCCGTCTGGGGCCGAGCCGCTGATGAATTCAGCGACAAAGGCGCGCCCGATATCGTCCTGCTCGATCGTCCCGAACGGACCAGGAATCAGACGCCCCAGCCAGGCAACATAGCCCGGCGTATGGGCGTTGCCTCCGATGATGCCCGGGCGGAAGATCGCCAGGCGTTTGAAGCCTATCCCTTGAACCGTTTCTTCTTTCAACCCCATGACCCGCACGTAGCGAATCCTGCTTTGTGCCGTGCTTCCCACCGCCGAGAGCAGAGCAAACCGCGTGATGCCTCCGGCGTGACAGCCACGGGCAAAACCACCGACAACTCCAATTTCGAGCGCCTTCAATTCCTCCTCGCTCCACTTCAGGCTGCCTTGACCGACGCCAACGCAGGATGCCCCATAGACGGGATCGCCTTGCGCCACCATGCTCTGCGCAAGCCTGGTCACTTCCGCCGGAAACCGGGCGGCAGCCGTGTCCAGAATCACCTGGCGCAAGCGGGGATCTGCGGGGAGAGAAACCGCCTTGCGACTGACCATCACGACTTCAGCGCAGGACGGCTCTGCCGCCAGCGCACGCACCACCGCAGAGCCGACCTGCCCCGTGCCGCCGATGATCAGGACGCGAAATGCCATGTGAGGTCCCTGAGATTCTAAGCGCTCCAGGCATGACGCCGAGCAACAGGGTTCAGTGCTTGCCGTCGCAGGCGTCCGCCCGTGCGAGGAGAAATGCCCGTTCCCGCGCGTTGCGGGTCAGCGTGGCCGCAGCCGTAAATTCCGAACGCGCCTCGGCCAGTCGGCCGGCCCGGAACAGAAAGTCGCCCCTCGCCGCCGGCAATGGCGCGTAGTCGCGCAGGGCGCCGGCGCCGGCGATCTCGTCCACCAGTCTGAGGCCCGCTTCGGGCCCGAAGGCCATGCTGTGGGCGATCGCGCGATTGAGATCGACCACGGGCGAGGGCGCCACGACGCGCAGCCGGTCATAGAGCGCGGCGATGCGCGGCCAGTCGGTATCGGCGGCCCGGCGCGCGCGGGCGTGGCAGGCGGCGAGCGCGGCCTGGAGCACATAGGGGCCCGCATCTCCCGCCTTGGGGCCCAGCGCTTCGGCGCGGGCCAGCGCATCGAGGCCCCGGCTGATCAGCAAATGGTCCCAGCGCGCGCGATCCTGCTCGGTGAGCGGTATGAAGGCGCCGTCCGGCCCGGTGCGCGCGCTGTGGCGCGACGCCTGGATTTCCATCAGGGCCAGGAGGCCGAGTACTTCGGCATCCCCGGGCATCAGCCCGGCCAGAATGCGGCCGAGCCGTTGCGCCTCCAGGCACAGGCCCGGCCGGATAAGGTCGTCGCCCGCCGTGGCCGCATAGCCTTCATTGAAGATGAGGTAGATGACCTCGAGCACCGAGGGCAGCCGCGCCGCCAATTCGGCCCCCCGCGGCACCTCGAAGGCCAATCCGGCCTTTGCGATCGCCTTCTTCGCGCGGACGATACGCTGCGCGATCGTGGTCTCGCTCGAGAGAAACGCGCGGGCGATCTCGTCCGTCGTCAGGCCGCCGACCACCTTGAGGGTGAGTGCTGCGCGGGCGTCGGGCGACAGCATGGGGTGGCAGGCCGTGAAGATGAGGCCCAGCAGCTCGTCGCCGAGATCATCGTCCAGGGCCGCTTCGATAGCGTTGATCGCTTGAATCGCGCCGTCGCGCGTGACGGTGCTGTACTCGGGCACCGTCCGCGCGATCTCCTCGTGCTTGCGCTCGCGCATCTTGTCGCGCCGGAGGGCGTCGATGGCGCGCCGTTTGGCGACGGCCATCAGCCACGCGCCCGGATTGGCAGGAACGCCGGTCCTCGGCCACTCGGACAGTGCGACGACCAGCGCGTCCTGCGCCAGCTCCTCGGCAAGATCGACATTCCGCACGATGCGGGCCAGGCCCGCGATGAGCCTGGCCCGTTCAATGCGAAAGGTCGCGTCTATCGCTTGATGCGTTTCCGCCTGGTCCGTCTCGCCTGCGGCCACACCGCATTTTCGGCGAAGGCCGCAGGGGAGACAAGCGAAGACGGGGCGGTATCAGGCGACGCCGAGCTTTCCGCGCTCGCCGTCACGGGGCGCCGAGAGCTCCTCGGGCGTCATGAACTCGGCCAGATCCGCGGCCTCGAAAAACGGCCGGATTTCCATCTCGCTTTTCTTGCCCGGCATGGGATTGGGGGCGCGCGCCGCCCAGGCCATCGCCTCGTCCATGTCCTTGACCTCCCAGATCGAGAAGCCGGCGACCAGCTCGCGGCTCTCGGCGAACGGCCCGTCGATAATGGTGCGGCGTTGGCCATCGAAGACGATGCGTTTGGCCTGGGCGCCGTTCTTCAGGCCGGCGGCGGCCACGAAGACCCCGGCCTTGACCAGCTCTTCGGTGAACCGGTCCATCGCCGCGAACGCCTCGAGCGCCTCCGGCGTGGGTGGCACGTCCATCTTGCTGTCCTCAGTGGCTTTCGCGAACACCATCACTCGCATCGTCTCTCTCCTTGTTTGAGCCGGCCCCTTTTGGCGTCTCATTGATACGACGAACGAGCTTGCTCACAATCGACATCGTTCTGTACATTCTGCTCGTTTCCAAGCGGTCGATTAGGCCCGGGCGTGCCCGCTCACCTCGGCGCCCGCATTCCGATCCAGGCTGAGGCAGTCCACGACAGCAAGGACGGCGATGATCGACACCAACGCAAACGCAAAGTGAAAATCCGCGAGGGTCGGCGCCGACGATGGCCCGCCGCGCAGCCATGCGGCTATCCGCAGCATCACGGCGCCGACCGCGACGCCCATGCCCATGCTCATTTGTGTCATGACCGTAAAGAAGCTGTTCGCCGAACTCATCTGCGGCTGGGAGACATCCACAAACGCCAGCGTGCTGATGCTGGTGAACTGCATCGAGCGGGATAGGCCGTGCGCGAAGAGCAGGACGATCATGATGGCCGTCGGCGTGTCCGGGGTGAGCAAGGCGAAGGAGCCGATGAGCGCAGCCGTGACCAGCCCATTGACCACCAGCACTCGCCGAAAGCCAAAGCCTCGAAGAATAGGAGTGGTCGCGGGCTTCATGAACAGGTTGCCGGCGAACATCGCCAGGACCAGCAGTCCTGACCGAAAGGCATTCAGGCCGAACGCGACCTGAAACATGAGCGGAAGAAGAAACGGCGATACGCTGATCGCCAGACGGAACAGCGATCCGCCCCAGATGACGACCGCAAAGGTCCGCTGCTTGAGCGCGTCGAACTGAATGAGCGGGTGGTCCGTCCGGCGCATGTGCCACACGCTGAACCAGCCGGCGACCGTGCCGTACCCGAGAAACAATCCGGTCGTCGCCCACCGGACGTTCTGCTGCCCGAGAAGCTCCAGCGCGTACATGATCGACGTGCACGCGGATCCAGCTAAAGCAAATCCCAGCCAGTCGAACCGCCGGCCGTGCCCGGGTGCATTTGTGATCCAGACCAGCGCGAGCGCGATGCCGATGATGCCGAGAGGCACGTTCAAGTAGAAAATCCAGCGCCACGAGGAATATGTGGTGATGAAGCCGCCGACCGGGGGACCGATGACCGGCGCGGCCAATCCGGGCCACGTGATGTAGGCGATCGAGCGCACCAGGTCCTTCTTCTCCGTCGTCCGCAGAACAACCAGCCTGCCGACGGGCACCATCAGGGCGCCGCCCATGCCCTGCAGCACTCTGGCTGCCGTGAATTCCCTGAGGCCGCTGCTCATGCCGCAGAGAATCGACGCGAGCGTGAACAGGCCAATCGCCGACGCAAATACCGTTCTGGCGCCAAGCCGATCCGCCGCCCACCCGCTGACCGGGATGAACACGGCCAGCGTCAGCATGTACGCGGTCATGCCGACATTCAGATCGACAGGGCTGACGCCAAACGTCTGGGCCATCTGAGGCAGGGCCGTGGCAATCACGGTCCCGTCCAGGTTCTCCATGAAGAACGCACCGGCGACAAGCAGCGCAACAAGCGTGGAGGCGGGAACCCTGGGTTTCGTTGGAATGGACATCGCCACGCGTCAGCGAGCGATTGTACAGGCCGCACACAATAGCGCAAACAGCGTCCAGCGTGATCGTGTTCAGCTCACCGGCTGTGCCTCCGGTTGTTTCGCGAGGTGCCGGTCCCGACCAGGTTCTCAGCGAACCTTCAGGACGCTTGATCGCGTTGGGCTCAAGGAGCACGCGTGGAAATAGATTCCGGCGGCGCGGCCTGACGCACACCGGACGACGGGCAGACTCCACGCGCTCGTGCAATACTGTCCGTCGAGATCCCGGCCTACTCGAGCGGCTCGAACGGGATGCGCTCGAAGCTGGCGCTGCCCGTGCGCGACCCCACCACGACACCTTGCAGATCGATGATTTCCACGATCGCGCTCGCGCTGGCGCTATCGCGATCGTCGGCCAGCGTCACCTCGAGGCGGAGCTTGTTGTACCGAAGCGGCTGGCCCGTGTTGACGTCGTAGAAGAGGTCCCAGATCGTCACGCCGAACCGCCCCTCGCCAAGGTAGCGCCAGACGCCATGGGCCGCGGCCTCGTTCATTGATGGCAGGTTTAGCGCTGACCAGCACCGGACAGCATGAGTTGGCGATTGCCAGAACCGAGGAGGTCATCGGGTTCGATCCGGACTCGACACCGACGTATGGCAGCCAGGCGTCGAGGTCGCGCAAAGCTCGGGTCGGCGCGAACGGGCCGCCTTGTTCGAAGCGGGCAGAGCCGTGTGGGAAGCGTTTTACGGCAATGCGGCCGCCGCCAGGCAGAGCGCCAGCAAGGCGCTCGCGCTGGGAAGGGGCCGCAACGTGGATTATGCCGCGGCATTCGCGCTGGCCCTCTCAGATGATCTGCGGCAAGCGCGCGCCCTCGCCCAGGATCTCGCGCGCGAGTTCCCGGAGGATACGTTCGTTCAATTCATGTATCTGCCGACGCTTCGGGCCCTGTTTGCATTGAACACTCACGATCCGGCAGCGGCCATTCAAGCGCTGCAGGTCGCCTCTCGCTACGACCTCCACACCGGTGGCGTCGGCTTCATTCAGCGCTTCGGCGCCTTGTACCCGATCTACGTTCGCGGAGTGGCCTACCTCGCCGCCCGTCAGCCGTCGGAAGCTGCCGCCGAGTTCCAGCGGATCGTCGATCATCGCAGCATCGTCCTCGTCGATCCCATGGACGCGCTGGCGCGCCTGCAGCTGGCACGAGCGCTCGCGCTCTCGGGCGACACGGTGAAGGCGAAGAGTGCCTACAGCGATCTCCTGACGCTCTGGAAGAACGCCGACCCGGACGTTCCGGTTCTCAAGGAAGCACGGGCGGAATATGCGCGACTGCCGTAAGCCCCGCATTCCGTACCGGAGTCGAACAGTGAGTCGGATCGAACACGTAGGTCCGGCACGGTTCGATTGTCCTGGCACTTCGCGCGTATATACTGATCGCAATTCGGGAGATCGAAGGGTGCAGCGGAACTCCGCTGCAGGCAACTGGATGGTCGGGCCGCCATCCTCTTGGTCGCGAGATCAGGAGAGTTCGATTTGGGCAGGCCCGGTCAGTGGACCGCTCGCACGTCGTTTGTGTGGCGTCCCGTCGCCGCAACTTGTTCCCGCTACGGCACGGCTGGAAGCCGCAGCGATAACTCGCGCGAATCCTCTCAGCGCTATACCCGTCCTCGATTCCACTCTGCCAGCAGACTGATCCCTGGTACATCTCGCTCTTACGACACCCTTCCGCAACGTGGCGGTCCCTTCGTCGAACGAACGGGCGGTGCACCGGCTGTCCTGCAGGGCCCCGAATCCCGGAACAACAATTGATGGCCCACACTCGTTCCAGGCTCGCCAGCTTCGTCTTCGACAACTCGCTGTTGCTCCTCGCCGGGACCATCGCGGCTGTGACATGGGCGAATCTCGACGTCGCCAGTTACGACCGCGTCGCCCACGCGTTGCGTTTCTGGGTCAACGAGGTCGGGATGGTGTTCTTTTTCGCGCTCGCGGCCAAGGAAGTCTTCGAGGCGACCTTGCCGGGCGGAGCGCTGGCATCGCCTCGTCACGCGCTGTCGCCGCTCAGCGCGGCGGTCGGTGGCATGGTCGCGCCCGCGGTGATCTACCTGGCGCTGTCCTCAACGGTCGGACCCGCGGAGTTGAGTCGCGGCTGGGCGATTCCCTGCGCGACCGACATCGCGTTCTCTGCAATGATCGCCCGCGTCATCTTCCGCCCTGGGCATCCGGCCGTCCCATTCCTGTTGCTCCTCGCGATTGCTGATGATGCGCTGGGCTTGCTGATCCTGGCGGTGTTCTATCCATCGGGGCCACTGTCCGTGATCGCACTCGCGACGCTGATGACGGCGGCCGTCTTCGCGGCGCTCTGGCTGCGGCGGCGCTGCCGCGTCCGCAGCTTCTGGCCCTACGTCGTCGGTCCGGGTGCGCTGTCGTGGGCCGCCCTCCACTATGGCGGCTTTCATCCGGCCCTGGCGCTTGTGCCAATCGTTCCCTTCATGCCACACAGCACGCGGGACCTTGGCCTGTTCGATCCGCGAGAAGCCGGCCAAATCGACACGCTCAATCAGTTCGAGCGTTGGTGGGCGGTGCCCGTGCAGTTCGTCCTGCTGCTGTTTGGCTTCGCGACCGCCGGCGTCCCATTCGAACAGATCGGGCCGGGCACCTACTTCGTGCTGGCCGGACTGCTGTTCGGCAAGCCGATCGGCATCCTGTTGTTCACGGGTGCGGCGCGGTTGGCCGGAGCGCGCCTCCCGCAGGGACTGCGTGTCGCCGACGTGGTGGTCATTGGCATCACCGCCGCGATCGGTTTCACCGTCTCCCTGTTCTTCGCCACAGCCGCATTCCCAGCGGGAGCGGCACTGGCCGAAACGAAGATGGGGGCGCTCCTCAGCTTCGGCGCCGCGCCCCTTGCGCTCGTGGCGTCGCGACTGTTGAGGCCCCGTGCAACGTGATCTCGTTGCGGCTACGGCATCCAGTGGCACCGCGCAGCATAGCTGTTAGAGTCTCTCCGACGTGGCCATCATCGACGTCCATTCGTTCGGCTTCACCTATCCGGGGGCCCAACGCCCCGCCGTTCGGGGTCTGTCTTTCGCCGTCGAATCGCACGAGATCTTTGGCTTTCTGGGCCCAAGCGGCGCAGGCAAGAGCACGACCCAGAATGTCCTGATCCGGCTCCTCGACGGGTATCAGGGCGAGATCCGTGTGTTCGGCCAGGACCTCCGCTCGTGGGATCGCAGCTACTACCGCCGGATCGGTGTCGCGTTCGAAGCTCCTAACCACTACTTGAAGCTCTCCGCGGTGGAAAATCTCCGCCTGTTCGCCGGCCTTCATGGCGGCCAGACGGAGACGCCGGAGTCTCTGCTGCGCCGTGTGGGCCTGCACGACGATGGCGACAAACGCGTGGCCGAGTTCTCGAAGGGCATGCGAGGCAGACTCACGCTTGCCCGAGCGCTGTTGCATCGCCCCGAACTCCTGTTTCTCGACGAGCCGACCGCCGGCCTCGATCCGGTCACCGCGCGCCTGGTTCGACGCGTCATTCGCGAAGTCCGCGAGGCTGGCGCGACGATCTTCCTCACGACACACGACATGGTCACCGCCGACGAACTCTGCGACCGAGTGGCATTTCTCGTCGACGGTGCGATCACGGCGCTCGACAGTCCGCGCGCCCTTCGGCTCGCGCGGGGCCGTCGTGTCGTTCGACTCGAGATGACTGAGCCAGGGACGCGCGACGCACGAGAGTTTCCGCTTGACGGTCTGGCCGACAACCCGGAGTTCCTTGCAGCGCTTCGGTCTGGCGGCGTTGAGACCATGCACACGCAGGAAACGACGCTGGAAGACGTCTTCGTTCAAGTCACCGGAAGGACCCTCGTGTGACAGCACTCATCGCCGCACTTCGCTGGGACGTCGTGCTCCAAGCGCGAAACGGCTTCTATTGGGCGAGCGCTCTTGTTGTTCTGATTGTCGGGGGTCTGCTGCTCGCCGTGCCTCAAGCGGCACGAGCGAACGACGCGGTCTGGGTACCCGCGATCCTCGCCGTCAACCTCCAGATCACCACATTCTTCTTCGTGGCTGGCCTGATGCTGCTCGAGCGCGATGAAGGCACCCTCACGGCACTCTCCGTATCCCCGTTGACGCCGGCTGGCTACCTGGCCACGCGTACGGTCTCGCTGACCATCCTCGCAGCGGTCGAAACGATCGCGCTGGTCTTGATCGCGTTCCACCCGGGTCGCTCGTGGTCGCTCCTCCTCATCGGAACGATAGCGCTCGGCGTGATCTATACGGGCCTGGGCGCCGCGATCGCGACGCGCTACGCGTCCATCAATACCTTCCTGCTCCCGGCGTCTCTTGTGGTGACGTTGCTGCTCCTACCCTTGCTCGCGCACGTTGGGTTCGCGCCACGCAGCCTCTTCGTCCTGCATCCAATCGAACCTCCCCTGACCTTGATCCGTGCGGCATACGCTCCTGCGAGCCTTGGAGAGATCATCTTTGGCTACGGAGGGTCTCTTGTGTGGAGTGTCGTTGCGTTCTTGTGGGGACGACGTTGCGTGAGCCGCCTGATGCGGGACACGCGGGCCAGCGGTGGACGATGAACGGATCCAGTTTCGGGGCGCTGGCCTATGCCGATACGCGGGTCGTCTGGAGAGATCCACTGCTCAAGTGGGTCCTTCTCCTTCCGATAGGACTTGCGCTCCTCCTCCGTGTCGTGATTCCCAAGGCTCAGGCGGCTCTTCTTGTGTCCGCCGGATTCGAAGCGGCACCGTACTACCCGCTCGTGATGGGTGGGTACCTCATGACCGCACCGGGCATCGTCGGTATGGTGGTCGGCTTTCTGTTGCTCGACGAGCAAGATGCCCGCACCCTGACGGCGCTGCGGGTGACGCCGCTGTCAATGCGGCGATATCTCGCGTACCGCGTGACAGTGCCATTGCTGCTCGCGACGGGATCGACGCTGGTGGGCTATCGGCTGATCGGAGTCGCGCCGCTGGCGCTCGGCCCGCTGGTCGCGATCTCGGTCGTCGGCGCCTTGTCAGCGCCGCTCCTTGCGCTCGTGTTGGCGACCGCAGCACCCAACAAGGTCGCCGGATTCGCCATCGTGAAGGTGCTTAACGGTCTGAATCTGCTGCCCGTTGCTGCGTTCTTTGTGCCGAGGCCATTTCAGTACGTGGCGGGCATCATCCCGGCGTACTGGCCCATGCGCGCCTTCTGGTCAGCCGCCGAGGGCGAACATTACTTCGGTTACCTCGTGCTCGGCGCGATCAGCTGCGCCGTGGCAGTTGCGCTGGCCGCACACGTATTCGATCGGAAGCTATTGCGGCGAGTGTAGATGCCCAGTTGCTCGACGTTCGTAAATCTCCGAAAACGTCATCGCCGCGAACAGCTGCGCTTCCGACATCGTCGTCCTCCCGAAATGACTCGTACGAATGCACCACCCTCGGATCTGCTGTCCCCCCCATCCACGGGGGCGGGACCGGCTCGGCTGGTCCAGGAGTCCGTGACCCGTGAGTGTGTGCGCGTCGCTGACGGCCATCAGACCGCCGTCTCTTCCCAACCCCGAACCGAGTAGAGGAGCGGCTTGGTCCAGAGACTCTCGAGACCCTCCAGGATATCGGACGCCCAGTTGAAGACGTTCCGTCCTGCGACCACCTTCCGCATGGCTCGCATCCGCGTGGTCTGGTCTTCGCTCGTCATACTGATGGCTTTTGTGAGGGCCGCCGCGAACGCATCGATGTCGTACGGATTGATGATCAGAGCGTCCTCGAGTTCCTGTGCGGCACCCGCCAAAGCGCTCAGCACCAGGACGCCCTGCTCATCGTCACGGGCCGCGACGAATTCCTTCGCCACGAGGTTCATGCCGTCATGCAGCGAACTGACGATGCAGAAGTGCGCGAGACGGTAGAGGGCAACGAGGCTGAACGCGCCCAGCGGCGTTGTGTAGTACGACACGACGGGTGAGCCGCCGGGAACCGCGTAGCGCGCATTGATCGCGGCGATGCGCTCGCCGATCTCGGCTTCGATCGCCGCATAGCTCTTGAGATCTGAGCGAGACGGGACGCCAATCTGTACGAAGGTCAACCTCCCTCGTAGATCGGGCCGCCGGGCCATGAGTGCATCGAGCGCCTTGAGGCGCTCCGGGATGCCCTTCGTATAGTCCAGACGATCGACCCCGAGCCCGATGATGTCAGCTCGCAGGTTGAGCAGGTCCCGCAGGCGCTCCTGTTCCTGCAGGAGCGCCGGGTCCGCAGCCAATTGCTGGATGCGGTCGTAGTCCACGCCGATCGGCACCGAGACGACCGTGGTCGAGCGCCCCCGGAATCGAACTCGCGACGACTCGAGCTCCACCTCGGCGTGCAACTCTTCTTCAGCCGCTATCAGGAAATTTCGACGGTCGCGCTCCAGCTGAAAGGCGATCAGATCGTTGGCGAGCAGCCCTGCGACCAGCTCGTGCCGCCAGGGACAGATGCGCAGTCGATCCGGGTAGGGCCAGGGAATGTGCCAGAAGAGGGCGGTGCGTGCGTTGGGCCGCAGGGCCCGCAGCGCCGGCGCGACGAGGGCGAGGTGATAGTCCTGGATGAAGACCGGCGCCTCGGACGCTCCGAGCTCCGCGTGAATCGCTGCCGCGAACCGGGCGTTGATGTCCTGATACGCCGCCCAATCTTCGCTTCGAAACTGCGGACGGACGTCGACCACATGGCACAGTGGCCACAGGCCCTCGTTCGCAAAGCCTCCGTAGTATGCAGAGAATGTCGGCTCTTCGAGCCATAACCGCCGAAGCGCGTACGACGGACGCTCGGGAGGGACCGACACTTTGTCGGCCGCATCCACGACGAGCCGGTCCGCGGGACCAGCGCCATGCGCGATCCACACACCGCCTCGTTCGCGCATGAGCGCGTCCAACGCCACCGCGACACCACCTGTTGCGGCTTTCACCGCAATGCGGCCATCCTCATCGCGGCTATGGAGGTACGGCTCGCGGTTGGACACGACCATCAGCGGGCGAACCGGGTGCACGTCGAGTTCGCCCGCCCGAGCCAACCCGCGGCGAAACAGCACCGGTCCGACGAGCTCGTGAATCGCAATCGATGCCACGAGCAACAACTGCACCTGGTTGCCCCACCCCGGGAATTCGGCGGCGACGACGGAGGCAAATCCGAGGGTAATCCCCGCCTGGGACACCAGCCCGGTCCACGCATACTTTCCGATCGGCTCCGGAAGCCCAGACGACTTCACTCCCGCCGCGACGCCCAGCCTGATAAAGCCGAGTCGGACCGCGGACAACACGACCGCACTGATCCCGATCGCCGCCAGTGCGTCGAGCCGAAGGGACGCACCGACTGCCACGAAGAAGACCACCAGCACCGGCGGCGCGCCACGGCGTACGGCCGCCCGCAGCGTGTCGCCCTGCGCGACTGCCAAGTTCTCGATAACCACGCCGGCGGCGAGGGCGGCCAGCAGCGGTTGGAGTTGTTGCGTCGTGCCCACCTGACTCAGCACGGCGCACACGGCCAGCAGGACCAGTGTGATCTCACGGCCGATGTACCGCAGGTACAGAGCGAACAACACGCCGATGAGCACACCAAAGGCGACGGCCCCACCGATTTCCCACGCCAGTCGGGCCAGAATCTCTGTGCCTTCGCCTGCTCCCGTGCCGAAGACGACGCGCGCCATCAGCATCGACACAGAGAACAGCACCAGGATCGCGAGGTCGGCGAGCACGACGAGCGCGAGTATCGTGTCGCTGAGTCGCCCACGTGCGCCCGAATCGGCGACCACGGCCGCGGTCATTGTGGGGGAGAAGGACACGACAATCACGACCAGCAACGCCAGCATGACAAGACGTTGGAGTCCGACGGCATCGGGCGCAATCGGCAGCCACGGCCATACTATCCATGCCACCGCCGACAGACCGACGATGGCCACAGCCAGGGTCGCGGCGGTCAGACGGACGATCGCTGCAAAGCGTGACCCGAGACGTTCCACGCTCAGTGTCAGGCCTGCGATCAGTGCAATGAGCGTGGTGGCGAGTCCCGTGACCACCTGAAGCTGAGCGCTCATCGATTCGGTGATCAGATTGCCCAGAGATGGTCCGACGACGACCCCGAAGAGGAGGTACCCCGTCACGCGCGGGAGATGGAAGCGTCGCAGGGCGTCACCCGTGACCGAGGCACCCATCAGCGCGAACCCCAGTGCCAGTGCGGTGGCGGCTGAACCAGTCGTCGTCCCGCGCACTGAGACCATGGCGCCGACCGCCAACGCCAGCGCCAGGAGCTGTCTCACTCGCCCACGCTCCGGGGAGGCACACAGGACTGCCACGAGTTCGGAGCCGATCGTGCCCACCACCACCGCCGCAAGCAGCATCGACGTGTCGGCGCCGACCACGCTGACCGCGTTGAGCGCCAACCCCACGCCGAACACGCCCGGCGGCAGGAGGTGGAGCCCGAGATCACGAAGCGCGTTCACGTCGGCGACACGTCTGGCGACGGTGCCGGCAGCCAGCTGCCCAGCGACACGCAGGACGACGTAGCCCACGCCAAGCGCGAGCGTCGCGGGCGAGAAATCGGCACGAGCCCCCGCCACCAGCAGCACGAGCACCAGGAGGGGGTGCTGCACAAACAGCACATCCCGACGAATCGTCTCGCGCGGGTGTCGTCCCGCGTATCGCCACAACAGGCCGGCGACCAGTCCTCCGAAGAGCGCGGACAGGGACAGTGCGGCCGCGACGCCGCCGACCAGCAGCAGTGCCGACACGGCGAATACGCGTTCTTCCGTTTCAGAAGAAGCCCTCGTCAACAGCAACCATGCAGCCGCGGCCAGAGCCAGGGTGACGCCGCACGCGTGCGCGACAAGGACACCAGCGCCTCCGAAAGAACCTGCGCGGAGCCACGCCAGCATCAGCCCACCTGCCACGATTGGAAGCAGGACGCCGAGTTCGATGACCCGTGTGGCCGCCGACCTCGGCTCTAGCGAGTCGTCGGACGGCAGCGTGAGCGAAGTCGCCGCGCAGATGCCCCCGGTCAGGATCAGGATCCAGAACGGCCGGGCGACCGATGACATCGCAGTGAGCGCCACCACGCCGAACCCAGCCGAGACGACGAGCACCGTTACGGCCGCAGCGAGACAGGCGGCCCCGAGCATGCGAGCGTCATCCGTTCGACGATCATTCGCGCTCAAGCCGATGAGCACGCCAAAGGCCGCCAGTGCAACGGGCACCACCGGATCGAGCAAGGTCAGCGTCGAGAGAGACAGTAGGTTGATGCCCTGGGGGCCGATGGCAATTCCTGCCATGAGGAGGAGCCCCACCGGAGCCGACGTGGCCGACCACACCAACAGCCCGCGCCATCGCCGTGACCGGCGCTCATCTTCACCCGGCGACGGTCCGAGCCCGTCGTCGCCAGGAACGTCGAGAGACGGCTCAAGAACGCCGAGCGGATCGCCGGTCGGATGCGCGGTCATCGTTCGAAAGTCGTCACAAAGTGGGTCTCGCCCCGCGTGACGGCCACCATCACGCGCTCACCCTGACCCATAGAGGTGTATGAACGCATCACCTGCGCTGGTGTCGGCGCGGACACGTCGGCGACGAGCGTGATGACGTCTCCGGGGACCAGTCCGGCGCGATCCGCCGCGGAACCCCGTTCGATGCGCATCACTTCAGCACCGATCTTCGTCCGCGCTCGCAAGGTCAGCCCAAGCGACCGACTCGCAGGCTGCGCCGCAGGGGCGTTCGCGACCAACCCGATCTCGCGGACCTCGCCGCTTCGTCGCACGCGCAGGCTGAGTGTCTCGCCCATTGAGAGTCGAGCCACGCGCACGTCCCACTGTTGCCGAGTTACGAGCGTTCGACCGTCAACTGCTTCGATGACGTCGCCGGCCATGAGTTGCCCATTTGAGGCGCCAGTGGCATCAACCCAGGTCACGACCACGCCCGCGGGAGCGCCGGTCACTGACGCGACAGGCTGGCGCTCAGATCCTGCACGTCAATACCAATCGCCCCTGCGGGACCCGGCGGCGTGGCCAGCAAACGCTCCGCTTCTGCCAGCACCGTCGCACCCGGCACGATCGTCAGCCGTCCGCCGTAGGCGATCACCAGACCGGCCAATTCCGCGCTGCTGGTGAACAGAAACGATCCAGCGTGTCAGATCGGTGTGCACCGGCACGGCCCACAGCGGGTCGGACCACAACGCACTCTCGACGGGATCCAGCGAGCCCACGAACACCGGCCGAAGCGACACGCCCTCCTGCGAGACATCCTGGCGACGACATAGCGTGACTGCTGCGGTTGACGAGGTGTCCATGGCACCGGCAGAAGGCGTCGTGGCCGGACTCGATACACGGACGACTGCCAGGCCGGAAGCGGCATCGAGGCCGAGGATGGAGGCATCGTTCCCGGTTCGGCCCAGATGGGATCAACGTCACGGCCAGGTCGTCACGAAGTCTGATGGCCGTCCTGCGTGGTGAGGTCTGCGGAGAACCGGCAACAGCCGATGGGGCGTCGAGCGCGAGGAGCGACGGTTGCAGACGAGCATGGAGCTGCGCGATCTCTCTGGCGAGGTCGTCGTACTTCGGACCTGTGGCGAGCTGACTCAGAACCGACGGGACTGGATTGGGGGTGACCGGACGCTCAGGGAATCTGAGACGCGCCAGGAGCCACAACGCAGCGACGGCCATCACCCCCGCGGTGAGAAGCAACCGTGTCTCGCGTGACACACGAGGACGATAGGGACTGCCGGTCTGCATGGATGGCTCAGAGTTTCGTACGAATCACTCTAGATCGACTGCCGTCATCAAGCTCGCGTGCCAACTTCTCCAAGACAGCCCGCGTGACATTGAGTTCGTCCGTTGTGGTCCGTTTGAGCATCCGCTGCACAGCCGCCTCGATGGTGCCGGGCGTTTCACGATTCAATGCCTGTCCCTTCCGTGTCAATCCCAGGAGCCATCGACGCCGATCGCGCTCGTCGGGCCATCGGCGAACGAGATCGCGACGCTCCAGTCGCTTCAAGATGGCTGTGAGCGAACTGGGATGCAGATGCAGAATGGCCGCCAGTTGCCTCGCGTGAATACTCGGAAACCGGCCGATGATCCGAATCACCAGGCGCTGAGGACCGGTGATGCCAAGCGTCGCCGCCATGGACTTGGAGCGGCGCTGAAGCGCGTGGTCGACGGCCCAAATCAGGCGCAGGAAGTCGATCGCGTCACCGACCGGCAGTTTGGACGGCGTGACGGCCGAATTCGTTGGACACGTCAGCCACGACGGCCTCCACGTAGCGACAACGAGCGCTTCAAGAAGCCGGTCGATTTCCGCTTGATTGCGGATGTAGTACGGCGCCGCCGAAGTTCGCTTTTGTCCAACTCGGATCGACAGCAGTTGACCCGGTCGATCGATCTGGAACACGTCCTCGTCGGTTTCGTCATCTCCCACGTAGATGACGGTGTCGCACGCGAAGTGCGAGCGTTCGCGCTCCAGGGCCAGGCCCTTGTGCGGGGCATCCGGCACGAGAAAGTTGACGACCAGCTTCCCGCCCACGAGTCGCACGTCCTTCAGCGCTCGTGCCGCTGACAGAACAGCCCGTCGTGTCGAGTTCCTCGCCCGGGCCTGCCGATAATGAACCGCCACTGAGAATCCTTTGTCCTCAATGACGACGCCTTGACGCCGGGACAGGCGCGCCTTCAACACAGGGAGCCACTGCCGTACACGCCGCCGCATGGCGTCCCCGTGTGGCGATGGTTCCGCCCCATGATTGCCCACGACCCGGCATACCTCGATGTTACGAAGCCGGCCGAGGGCATCGGCCTTTGCTCGACCGGTGATCACCACGCAGGGATAGAGCTTGCTCACACGCCTGAGCAATCGTCGCGTGGACGCACGCATGGTGGCGCGTGCCGGCGCGTTGACCAGCGGTGCGAGCGTCCCGTCGTAGTCGAACGCCAGCAGGACATTCGACCATGCGAACATCTCCAGCAGATCGTGATTGGGTCGGCTGAACAAGTAGGTCACAGTCTGTGACTCCGAGCGCGCGACCCGGCTCATCGGCGCGGCCCGAGGGCATTGTCGCGCAATTATTAGTTGCAGGACAAATGATATGTCGAACCGCGGCCCATGAGCGCTCAACGGTTGAGCTTGTTGTGTGGCCCGACACACGGCCGGTCCTGCGGCACGTCCGCATCGAAGCGCCCGAGCCGGTCAGACCCTGTCGTACAACTCGGTCATCACGGCGAGCTTTCGCGCGATCTCGCGAGCGAGCTGACCGGGAGCCAGCCGCCACCTCCAGTTGCCGGTGTCCGTGCCGGGACGATTCATGCGTGCGTCGCTGCCAAGGCCGAGCAGGTCCTGCACTGGAACAATTGCCGTATCCGCGACCGACGCCAGCACTGCGCGGATGAACTGCCAGTGCACCTCTCGTCCGTCGAGGTCGAGGTATCGGCGGGCGTGCTCACGCTCGTTGTCGCGTTCCATGTCCGACCGCGTGCTGTGACCGACTCCACTCGTCCACCATCCCACGGTCGTGTCGTTGTCATGAGTTCCGGTGTAGACGACACGGTTCCGTGGGTAGTTGTGAGGCTTGAAATCGGGGGCCTGCGGGTCGTTTCCAAAGGCAAACTGGAGGATGGCCATCCCGGGAAGCTGCAGTCGCTCGCGCAGCGCTTCGACGTCCGGCGTGATGACGCCGAGGTTCTCCGCCACGAAGGGCAGCCGATCCGTCTTCAGCGCTGATTGCACCGCTTCGAAGAGCGACACGCCCGGCCCCTTCACCCACTCGCCTCGAATGGCCGTCGTCGCGCCGCGCGGCATTTCCCACGATGCCTCGAATCCGCGGAAGTGATCGATGCGGACGCGATCGACCAGCGCCAGCAGGGCACGAAAGCGCTCGATCCACCAGACGTATCCGGTCTGCCTGAGGACATCCCAACGGTAATGGGGATTCCCCCACAACTGGCCGGTCGCGCTGAAGTAGTCTGGCGGCACACCGGTGAGCACGATCGGTTGGCCGTCGGAGTCGAGACGGAACAACTCTCGCTGCGCCCAGACGTCCGCGCTGTCGTGCGCGACGAAGATTGGCAGATCGCCCATGATCTCGATCGATCGCGCGCGGCAGGCGTCGCGCACGCGCTGCCATTGATCGAAGAACAAGAACTGCGTCAGTTTGTGCAGCCGGATCTCTCGAGCGCAGCGGGCCGACCAGCGCGCCATCGCCGATGGATCGCGTTGCGCGATGTCGGCCTCCCATGCCGTCCAGGCGACGTGCCCGTGCGCCTCCTTGACGGCCATGAACAGCGCGAAGTCGTCCAGCCAGCTCGCATGCGCGCTGCAGAAGCGGTCGAAACGATCGTGCGTCGGCGTGCGACCCGCCGCTTCGAAGCGATCGAGCACCCGCGGCCAGAGCGTCTGACGGTGGGCGATGACGGCCGGGAAATCAACGTTGCCCTGGTTGGAAGACGCGCCGGTCGCCGGCCTCCGACACGGTGAGCAGCCCGTCCTCGATCAGCCGCTCGAGGCTGATGAGCAGCGTATTGCCGGCAAATGCGGAAAAGCACTGGTACGGCGAGTCGCCGTACCCGGTCGGTCCGAGCGGCAGCACCTGCCACAGCCGCTGGCCGGCGGACGCGAGCAGATCGATGAATTCGACGGCGCTGGGGCCGAGATCGCCGATGCCGAAGCCGCCCGGCAGCGACGTGGGATGGAGAAGGACGCCGCTTGAACGAGGAAACGCCATCGTGCCCCTCGATCACAGGTGGGGCGCGGCGTCCGCGTCCCGTTCCTTCTTCGCCTGGAGCTGCTGCTCGAGCAGTTGCTTCGCGGCGTCTCGCCCGCCCAGCCCGAACGCGATCGCCAGGCCCAGCATCAACGCGCCAAACGTGATGGCGAACGCCGTCAGCACCACCGACGTGGCCAGTCCCAGCTGCTCGAGCGCCATCACGACACCGATCGCGATCACGAGGACGCGCAGCGCGCCGCTCAGCAGGCGCGCGCCGGGCAGTCCGGCATTCACCGACGCCAGCAGCGTGGCGCGCCAGAGAAAATTGCCGACCAGGAAGCCGATCGCGAGCACCAGCAGCGCGACCAGGAAGCGCGGGACGAACCGGAAGAACTCCTCGACGAGTCCCTGAAAGGGCTCGAACTGCAGCGTGTCGACCGCCGACACGATGAAGCCGATCCAGACAATCCAGAACACGATCTTCGCGATGAGCACTTCGGCCGTCGGCATGTCGGCTCTGCGCAGCATCTCGCTCGCGCCGGTGCGCAGCGACACGCGATCGACGCCCAGCCACGCCAGCAGACGCTGGATGGCCCGGCGGACGAGGAGCGACACGACAAATCCCCCGGCGAAGATGATGGTCGCGGCGACGAGTCGCGGCACGAACAGCACGAACGCGGTGGCAAAGTTGCGCCACGACTCGGCGAGCGCATTGGCGATTTCTTGAATCATCGTGACCTCACACTTCGACCGACCAGCGGGCGACCAGCGCTGGCTTCAGCCGTAGGAACGTCTCACAGAGCGAATCGAGCCTTGCCTGCACGACGGCCGGCGGTTCAGATGCGGTGTGCGACATGAATGCCGAGGCGCGCCACATGTAGAGCGGCGCAAACATGTCGGCCAGATGCTCGACGCTGATGCGCCCCTGGCGTGCCGCGGCGGCAAACGCATACACGCTCCGCACCCAGAGCTCGTCGTCGAGCCGTGAGCCGGCGCCGGGGCCGTCATCCACGAGTCGCGCGAACACGTCAGGCTCGAGCACCTCCTCGAGCAGAGGCTTGATCTCGACGATGTCGTGACGGGCGTGCTCGGCGAGGGACTGATAGTCCCACGTGGCGGCATCGGGCGCCACGATCGGGTCGGTGCCCCACGTGCGCAATTCGGCAATGCCGTCGGCTTTCAGCCAGAACGACTCGTGTGCGCGAAGGCTCTCGATCAGGGAGAGCACCACCTGGCGCACGGCCTCGCGCAGCGTGGTCCGCGCGCCGGCGGCCGTCGTGGCCGGCCGCCAGATCTGTCCGACCATGAACCGCTTGGCCAACGCCTCGGTGCGAAGCCACAGATCGATCGCGAACCTCGCGGCCTCATGACTCCAGATGTCCTGCTCGAGACAGTGCGATGCAAAACGTCCCGAGCAGGCGAACTCGGCGCCGAGCGGCTCGTCGAGCGCCACGCCGTACAGGGCGCGCACCAGCGGGCGTACGAACTGCGTGATGAGGACGCCGTCGCGGGGATGGCGGCGATAGCGCGGTGCCAGGAACTCGACGTCCGAGCGAGCGACCGGACCGATGAGCTCGGTCACGCGCTCGGCGGTGGTGGCCGGGCCGCTGGGATCGATGACGACGACCACTTTCGCCTGCACCAGCTCTCCGGCCGCAAAGACGGTGCGGAGGGCCGTGAGCTTTCCCGGCAAGCCGTGATACGGCGCGACGACGCGATGGAGCGTGCGCAGCGAGTGCGACGTCTGGACCATATCCGCTTCGGTGAACGTCGCGTCACGAATCAGATCTGGCGTTCCGTCCGTCGATCCGCCGTCGGAATTGATCATGACCGTGCGCAGGCGGGGAAAGTCGCGCGTAAAGCACTCGTGCACCGCGCGGACGACGTTGACGATCGTCGCGGCGTTGTTCAATGTCGGCAGCCCGACCAGGATGTCCACCTGGCCGACGGCGATCAGCTGCCGGAGCAACGCGTCGGAAAGTGTGCTCTCGTTCTCCACTAGAGCCAGCGCAGCCGGAACCAATAGAACTCGTACGGTCCCATCATCATGATGTACGGCTCGCGCCCGATGCGCGGAAAGATGCTGCCGCCGAACATCTCGATGGGGATGGCGCCGGCGAGCCGGGCGAGATCGAGCTCTGCCACCTGGGCGGTTCCGGCGAGGTTGTTGACGATCGAGCACGGTGTCGCGTCCGAGCGTCCGCGTGAACGCCAGCACGCGATGGTTGTCGGGCTTGAGAAACTCGATCGAGCCCCGTCCGAAGGCCTTGGTGACACGCCGGACCTCGATGAGGCGCCGCGTCCAGTTCAGGAGCGACGTCGAGTTCCGCTCCTGCGACTCGACGTTGACGGCCTGATATCCGTACACGGCATTCGAGATGAGCGGCAGCCACAGGCGCTCGGGATCGGCGGTGGAAAAGCCGGCATTGAGGCCGCGATTCCATTGCATCGGCGTGCGCACGCCGTTCCGATCGCCCAGGTAGACGTTGTCGCCCATGCCAATCTCATCGCCGTAATAGAGGATCGGGCTCCCCGGCAGCGACATGAGCAGGCCGCTCATCAGCTCGATGCGCCGACGATCGCCTTCCACGAGCGGGGCGAGCCGGCGCCGGATCCCAAGATTGATGCGGGCTCGCGGGTCCTTGGCGTACTCGTCCCACATGTACTGCCGTTCGATCTCGGTCACCATCTCGAGCGTCAACTCGTCGTGGTTGCGCAGGAAGATGCCCCATTGACAGGAGTCTGGAATGCTCGGCGTGCGCTCGATGATGTCGATGAGCGGCTTGCGGTCTTCGAGCCGGACCGCCATGAACATGCGGGGCATGATGGGAAAGTGAAACGACATGTGGAACTCGTCGCCCGCGCCGAAGTACGGGCGGACGTCCTCCGGCCACATGTTGGCTTCGGCCAGCAGCACTTTGCCGGTGAAGTGCGCGTCGAGGCGGGCGCGCAGCTCCTTCAGGACGGCGTGCGTCTCGGGCAGGTTTTCGCAGGACGTGCCTTCGCGCTCGACCAGGTACGGAACCGCGTCGACACGGAACCCGTCGACGCCGAGATCCAGCCAGAACTTCATCACCTTCCATATTTCTTCGCGAACCGCAGGGTTGTCGTAGTTGAGGTCCGGTTGATGGCTGAAGAACCGGTGCCAGTAGTACGTCTTCGACACCGGATCCCAGGCCCAGTTCGACAGCTCGGTGTCGATGAAGATGATGCGCACCCCGCGATAGCGATCGTCGGTATCGCTCCAGACGTACCAATCGCGACGCGGATTGTCGGTGGAGCTGCGCGCTTCCTGAAACCATGCATGCTGATCGGACGTGTGGTTGAGCACCAGCTCGATGATGACGCGCAGCCCGCGGGCGTGCGCCTGACTCAGGAACGTCTCGAAATCCTGTTGCGTACCGTAGCCTGGATGGATGCTCGTGTAGTCCGAGATGTCATAACCATCGTCCTTGAACGGCGAGGGATACATGGGCTGGAGCCACAGGCAGTCCACTCCGAGCGAGGCGAGGTGATCGAGCTTCGAGGCGAGTCCAGGGAAATCACCGATGCCGTCAGCGTTGCTGTCGGCGAACGACTTGACGTGGAGCTGATAGAAGACGGCATCCTTGTACCAGAGAGGATCTGCGGATCTCAGAGTGGTCATCGATCTCTCGTCACGCGTAGCCGGCTGTCATGTTGTGCGGCAGCGTGGCCTTCGATTACGGCTGTCGCATCCCCGACCTCAGCGTACGCAAAGCAGCTGACCGACACAAGCGATGTCCCCAAGCCGCGTCCCGATCGTCATCTTCACATCGTTAATTCGCCCTGACGCAGCCAATCGACGCAGGGCTCGTGCCCTCGGGTGCGCGGCCTTCCTGGCGAAGCCCTGCTCTCTCCGGCAACTGGTCAACGTCGTGTCGCGCGTGCATCACGGCGAGCGCGGACGTGAAATCACGACGTACGACGATGAGCCAATGCGTTTGTCGCGCTGAAGGCGCGAGGATCGGCGAGCGCCTCCGCGATCGCAGTAAGCACTTCCCGTGCATGACGCACTCGAGGCCCCGGAAAGTGTGCAAGGGCGCGTGTAACAGCTGATTCAACGGTTGTGGCCGACCGCGCAACAACGCGATTCGCTGCAGCTTGCGGCCATAAGCGGATGCGTCGACTGTCGCGGCGATCGCGTTCACGACGGAGGAGGCCTTTTCTGACCAGTCGCCCGAGGATTCCGGTGATCGTGCTCGGATGCAGGTGGACGATACGCGCGAGCTCCCCTGCGGAGAGACCAGGCCGCTGCGTCACGATGCGAAGGACCAGCCGCTGCGGACCGGTGATCCCGAGCGTCGCCTCCATTCGTTTAGACATGCTCTGGAGCCTATGCTCGACGTGCCACAGAACGCGCATGAAGTCCAGAATCGGATCCAGGCCGAGCGACCCGGACGATTCGGCTGTTGCCTTGGATCGCCGGTTGGTCATGAGGTCGAATCTTCCGGTGATCCGGCCGATACTCTTATTCCAACGGCCGCGACGACGGGCAGACCCCAAATCGCCGTGGTCTGCGCATTCGCGATCTCGAAGGGTGCCGCCTGAAGGGCGCCGACGACATTGATGGGAATGCAGTCCACAAACTGTGGCCAACGGCGATGCAGCCACTCGTAGAGGTCAATCATCGCGTTCGGCTCGTCCGTGTTCGACATGGCCACGATGCCCACTCGACCGCCGACGCGCAGCACACGTCGCACCTCCGCGAGCACGTCCTGAATCGCCGTCTCGAACAGTTCAAGCGTGAAGCTCATGAACACAGAGTCAAACACGCTCGAGCGAAAGCACAGCACCCGCGCATCACCGATTGCGAGCGTGACGTTTCGCAGGCCCGCTGACTCGATGCGCCGGCGCGCAACCGCCAGCATGCCCGAGGAGACATCGACCCCGTGCACCTGACCGGTGGGACCAACCGCGCCCGCCAGGCTGATTAACGCGTGACCCGTCCCGCATCCGATCTCCAACACCCGCTGGCCCGGGGAGACCCCGAGCGCCCGAAGGCCGAGGTCACGGGCGGCGTGCTCGCTCGAATCGGCAATGAGATCGTACGCCCGGCTGATCCCGTCATAAAACTCCCGCGTCCGACACTGTGCCGTCCGTCGTGCCCTCATGGCCCTGGCTGAATCTGAGACGCGCGCGACACCGAAGTTGTCGCGTGTTCGAACGATGTCGCTCCGCTCCCCGCCCGACGTGCCCGCATGAAGAGCATGATCTGCGGGAACGTCACCACGCCCAGGACCCGCTGCGCGTCGTCGCGGCTCACAATCGGCAGAACCCCAGCGCTTTGAGCCAGGCGCTCCAGCACCGTCTCAGAGGGGTGATCCAGGTGTCCGTGCACCATCTCTGCGGCCAGGAGAGTTCCGATCGGCTCGGCCGGGCGGCCCGACTCCATGGCCGCGGCGAGTTGCTGGGCACTCACGATGCCGACCAGCCGCTCCGGCGTCCCGACCAGGAACGCCGGTGTTCCATTCCGTCCTGACGTTTCCCACACCTGCTGCACCGTTACGTCAGGAGAAACGAGGTTCACGTCCGAATCCATAACGTCGGCCGCGGTCCATGAAGCGGGTGCGACGCGAGTCGCTGCTGACGGCAAGTGGATATGATCCTGCTGCAGCAGCGCGTGGTACACCGGCACCGGCTGGAAGCGGCGAGAGATCAGGAAGCTGAGGAGATTCGCGACCATCAACGGGACCAGAATCTGGTAGTCCTGCGTGATCTCGAAGATCATGAAGACGGAGGTCATGGGGGCACGGATGATGCCCGCGAACAGCGTTCCCATGCCCACCAGCGCATATGCACCGGCGTCCGCCGTCTGGAGTGGTGCCAGCCGATGGACGATCGTGCCCACGGCGCCGCCGGCCATCGCGCCGATATAGAGGCTCGGGGCAAAAATTCCACCCGCGTTGCCGGACGAATATGACACCGTCGTCGCAGCCAATTTCATCACGCACAGCAGCACCATCGTCTTGAAGACGAGGCCGCCATTGAGCGCCTGGTCGACGTATTCGTAACCGACGCCCATCACTTCGGGACGAACAACGAGGATTCCTCCGATCAGGAGTCCACCGATGGCCGGTTGCCAGACACGCGTCCAGCGCGGCAACGTCATGAACAGACGCCGCAGACTCAGCAGCGCTTTGCAAAACACGAGCGACACGACGCCGCCAATGATCCCCAGAGCCGCATACGCCAGCAACTCGATCGGATGCTGCAAGTGATAGGAGGGCACACGGAACAGCGGCTCGTTGCCGAGAATCGATCGCTCGACGACCACTGACGCCACAGACGCGACCACGGTGGAGCCCAGCAGAGTCGCGTTCATGTCGCCGATGATTTCCTCGAGTGCGAAGAGGACCGCCGCGACGGGTGTATTGAAGGCTGCCGCCAACGCACCCGCGGCGCCTACCGGCACCAAGTCCTTGACGCGCGCCGTTGAAAGAGGCACCCAACGCCCCACCACGGACGCGAGGCCTGCGCCGATTTGAACCGAAGGGCCCTCGCGACCCATCGAGTGACCGGACCCGATGCACAGCACACCCGTGATGAATTTCCCGAAAGGCACGCGACCGGGAATGACGCCGTTCTGCAGGTGATACGCGGCTTCAGTCTGCGGCACGCCGCTGCCGCGCACGTCCGGAAACGCCCAAGCCAGAAGCGCGCCCGTCACCACACTCACGGCAACGGGCACGACGAACAGCCGCGCCGTCGACGGGTCCAGGCCAAAGAAGAGGCGCGTGGTCCAGTCGATCGCCACGGTGAACAGAACGGCAGACAGTCCCGCAAGGACGCCCACGACGATCGTGAGCGCCAGGAACAGTTGGTGTTCACGCAGCCGAAGCTGCTGTATCGAAGAGCCCAGAGACATCACTGCCGATCTGCCTCATGGCGCCGGCCAATCAGAAGCAGCGCACGATCGAACGCCGATCCTTGACCGCATGTCTCGGCTGTCCGTTGTTCGATGCGATAAATCAGGTTGAGGCCGGCGTCGATTGATTCGGGGGTGCGGCGAACCCTCTTCAGGGCGAGCTCCGGTTCGAGCCCGCTGGCCTCAGCGCGCAGCGACTCGAGCGCACCGCTGTTCGCCGGTTGCCTGCGGGCGCACTCGTCGAGGACCTCCAACGCCCGTCTGAACCCAACCATGACTCGTTCTTGACGTTGCCGCAGCGCCAGCCCGGGCCGCAACGGATCGCGGGTCAGCACCAAGTCAGCAACCGCGCGCAGCTCCAACGTGTGACTGGACGCCGGTTCCACGGCACGCAAATAGCGTTGGGCACTTGCGTAGTCGCCCACCTCGAACGCAGCCTCACCCGCGCCGGCCAGTGCAGCCGCGTTCTTCGGGTCGATTCGCAAGGCCTGGCGAAAGCGATCGAGTCCTCGACGTGGGTCGCCAGCCTCCAGAAACAGCTGACCGGCCTCCGTCTGGGACTGCACGTCGTCCGGCAGATTGCCGCTGAGCACGAGGAGCTCGGAGAGCGCGCGACCGCGTTGTTGGTGCGCGAGCAAATAGCGGATCATCTCGATCCTGACCTGGCGGCGAGCGTCACCTTGATCGCCGCCCCACGAGCCGTACACCGCGTTCTGGTAATACCGCACCGTGCCAGTCAGATCGTCATGGCGCGCCTCGAGACGCGCGAGCCGGACGTTGACCTCGGGATCTTCTGGAGATGATTCCCGAACGCCGAGCAACACTTGCCGGGCCGCATCGTCTTGTCGATCCGCAGCGAGTCCGCCTGCCAAGGCGAGACGGTACGTCCGGCTATCGCGATCGATCGCCGTCGCGCGACGCAGCGCCCTGATTGCCGGCTCGGTCTGGCCGCCCGCAAGGTACCGCTCCCCGGCGTCGTACCAGGCAGCGGCGTCGCGAAGTCGATGCGCGCGGTTGGCGCCAGCCGCGGCACGGGTAAGCACGAACCCCACCGCGACCAACGTGGACAGCACCACCAGTACGACGATCTCCCGATGCACGAACGTAGATTCGCTCTTCCGCTCGCATGCCTGGCAATGCGCGTCGACCAGTGGTCCGCCACAACGAGCGCATGAGTCTGAGTCTGCCATGTCGGTTGGCTCCAGCCCGAACCCACACTTCTGGAGCACCCTCTTCTCATCAAGCCTACCAGCCCTAATCGTTTGAGGTCAAAACATCTATGAGCGATAATCGAATGCGGGCGCGATTGCAAACTGGACCATCGTGCCTCGGGGCGTCGAGGACATGAGAGTCGCGATCAATGCAGCAGGAGCGGTTCGATCTCGTTGTCGGCGCCGACGGGCTGCACTCCCAGGTGCGAGAGTCCCGATCACCTGAGGCTCGACGCGGCAATATCCGAGGCTTCTATTGTTGCGAAAGGCGCGGAAGTCTTGACCAGCCCCCGAGGCGCTGAAGGAAAAGTTCTGTTCGTGTATCCAGGCGGACCAGACCGGGATCTGTACTTGTCTGCTTTGGGCGAGGCCGGTTTTGAAACGACACCGGCCTGCTTCAGCGCGCGTAACTAAAGACGACGTCGTGCCCGGCTTTCGCGAAGATCGTGCCGAGCCGTCCGCCCACCGCATCTGCATTTCGTTCATGCGGCCGCCGTGTACCGTGAGCTTCGAGAAGCCGGCGTCGAGTGCGTTCAGATCCGCCGCCGTCAGCCGGACATCGAGTGCCCCGAGGTTCTCGCAGTCAGCAGATCGACGATTCGCATGTTCGCCGCGATGTTGTCCCCATCCCGAGGGGACCCCACGGAACGAAACCGATCCCGAGTTCCTCGCACGCGGGAAGCACGCCGTTCTTCTCGGGGTCCCTCTCCATGAAGGAATACTCTGTCTGAATCGCGCTCACCGGCTGCACCGCGTGAGCCCGGCGGATGGTCGAGGCGCTCGGTTCAGACAGGCCGAAGTGTAGAACCTTGCCCTGGGCGATCGGCTCTTTGACCGCGCCGGCGACGTCCTCGATCGGAACGCCCGGATCGACCCGATGCTGGTACAGAAGATCGATGCGGTCGGTGCGGAGACGCTTGAGCGAGGCCTCGACGTCGAAGCCGAACTTCGTCGCGATCCGGACGCCGTCGCGAACGGGCGCGAGCGCTTCGCCGACAAGGGCCTCGCTGGTGTAGGGTCCGTACACCTCCGCGGTATCGAAGAACGTCACGCCTCGTTGGTGCGCCTCTCGAAGAACCTTGATGCCTTCGTCCCGATCTGCCGGAGGGCCGTAGTTGGCGCTGATGCTCATGGCGCCTGCGCCGATCTCCGAGACCGTCAATGTGCCGAGCTGTCGTGTCTTCATCTTGTTTAACCCTCGAGGGGACCACGTGCCAAATAGAGCCGGACTCTGGCGGCTCGTCACGGCCGGATCCCCGAGCCAACAGATCGCCAGGGCCGTCGTCTGGCTCAAGCAGAACTTCGTTCAGGCGCTGCGCGGCGACGAATTGGCGGATCGCGCGCACATGAGCCCCTCGACCTTCCGGCAGCATTTCCGCGCCCTGACCGGCGTGAGCCCGTTGCAGTACCAGAAGCAATTGCGTCTGCAGGACGCCCGGCAGTTGATGCTGAACGAGAGCCTCGACGCGGGCAGCGCCGGCGGGCGTGTGGGGTACGAGAGCCCGTCGCAATTCAGTCGCGAGTACAGTCGCCTGTTCGGCGCGCCGCCTCAGCGCGATGTCACGCGCCTGCGGCTGGCTCCGGTTGCTGGCACCGATCACGCGGTGTGCCTCCGTGAACGTCGATGTGCTTCGAGGTTGTGAGGCCGACTTATCACAGTCCTGTCACACTCGGCGCTTCAACTTGTCGTCGACGTTATCGTGACGTCTTCACGCCCATCTCCAGGTCGACCTGATCCTCGAACGCCCGTTTCTTCTCTGCGATGAAACGTCGGTACCCTTCCGGATCGATCCACGCGTTGATGCCTTCGGTCTTCGCCCGCTCACCCTTTCCTGCGAGGTCGTAGTACTCGTTGTGCTGGGCGAGCCAGATGTCGGGCTTCAGCATTTCGAGAACATGGTGCGTGCGCCGAAAGTCCTCCGCGATGCCCGGATAAATCGGATCTTTGGCAAGCCGGTATCCCGGATTGAAGCCGGCGCCGTCGGGAAAGACCACGACGTACGGCTTGCCATCCACCGCCATGTGGAGCACCCATGTGGTCGCGCCGCGCGTGTGTCCCGGCGTATGGTATGCCGTGAGCAACACCTCTCCCATCTTGATCGTGTCGCCGTCTCGGAGCATGCGATCGACCTTCACGCCCTCGTAGACGAAGTCGTCTCCATACTTGAAGTCGCTGCGATCGCCACTCTCCATGGCCGCGACGTCGTCTTTCATGACGGCCAGTACCGCTTGCGGGGCCCGCTGCTTCAGATAGGCGAACGCGCCGGCATGGTCGATGTGGGCATGGCCGTTGATCATCAGCTTGATGTCTGCCGGCGCGAAACCCAGCTTCCTGATCGAGTCGACCATCATCGGCCCGGACGACGGCATCCCGGTGTTCATCAGGATGTGGCCTGCAGACGTCGTGATCAGGAACGCGCCGAGCCCCTTGGTCCCGACGAAATAGATCGGGCCGGCAATCTGCACCGGATCCGCCGGCTCCTCCCACTTGAGCCCCTTCCTCGCCAGCTCGAGGAAGAGCTTGTTGTTGGTCGCGAGATCGGCCGCCGTCACGCCCTTCGGCAATTCCTGCGCGACGGCCGGCACTGCCACGACGATGGCGAGCGCGATGGTGCTCAGGATCCTCATTCTCAGATGCCCCCTTCGTGCTCACCGGCTTATTTCTTCAGCAGCTTGAATGCATGCGTCCAGCTGTTGCTCAGGAATCCTGGAATGCACCAGAGGATGCACAACGGCTCGATCGCGCGGGCCCCCTCAACGCCTCCCATATCCGCCACGTCAAACCCGAATTGATCGAGGATGGTCTTCACATCGCTCTTCGCGCCGTCATGGTTGCCGCAAATGAACATCGTCGGCTTGATGCCGTTGAAGTCTGGGTTGACCATGAACGCGTTGCCGATGCAACTGAATGACTTCACAAAATGCGCCTCGGCACCCAGCGCCTGCAGCCTCTCCATGAGCGATTCGTTTTGCGAGGTAAAGTACTGTAAGACTCCGTTGACTGGAGCCGCATCGGCGATTGGATTCGTGGTGTCGATGACGGTCTTGCCTTTGAGATTCGCGATGCCGGCCGCCTTCAACGCGTCCTCGGCCGCTGTCCCTTTGGTCGCCAGGACGACGATCTCGCCAAACTTCGCTGCGTCCTCGAACGTGCCGATCTTCGGCTTGCCGTTCGTCTTGGACTTCAGTTCCTCGCGTTTGCTTGTTGTGTTGGTCCCGATCATGACGTCGTAGCCGTGTTTGACGAAACCGTTGGCGAGCGTTTGACCGACGATTCCTGATCCGACGATGCCGACCTTAATACTCATCACGGACTCCCTTGGACCGAGGTAGATTACGGGAATTCAGAAGCGATAACCGAGACCTGCCCGGGCACCCAGGACCCAGTCGAGTCCTTCGCCGAACCACACCACCCCGTCGGTCCTGATCGCCATTCGACTCGAGATGTCCCACTCCGCGCCGATTCTCCCATGCAGGAGCCGGATCGTCTCGGTGCGGTCGATCCGAAACGGCGGATCGTCGACATCGGTGTGCGCCCACTGCAGCCCTGCGCCGCCGCCGGCGATGAAGTGGGCGCGGCCGTCCGGTGTGGACCGGAACAGCAGACTCCCGGTGAACGTGGTTTCCGTGAAGTTGTGATGGTCGCGGCCGAAGACGTGCCTGGCCCGGGCGCTATGGACATCCCCCTCGATCACAAGAAGCGGCGTCAGGTGAAAACCGACGCCGCCCCCGAATAGCGGCGCATTCCCCTGCTCGGAGTCAGCGTGGCCAAGCCCGGCGCCGCCGATCGAGCCAAAGACGACGGTCTTACGCTCCTGAGCCCGGACTGGCCCGGCGAACAGGCAGACACCAAGCGCGACGCCGAAAACTCCGGCAATTATCGAGAACACCATGCCTCTGAATGCGCGAATGCCTACCTCGGTCTACCGCGGGACCGCCGCGTACTTCTTCGAAGCGGCCAGAATCCGAAAGAATCCCAAACTCCCCAGCAAGCGTGCCGTCGTGGCGACACCGCCCATCATCGCGCCCATGATCCCAAGCGAGGCGACATCGGCCCCCGTCAGGTAGAGATTTCGGACCGGTGTCGCAACTCTCAGATACGGCAGCCGGAAGCGCTCCGGAGTCGCGGGGATGCCGTACACCGATCCTCGTCGATGTCCGGTGAAGTGTTCAACGGTGAGCGGCGTCGACACCTCGCAGTAGTCGACGAGGTCCTTGAACCCAGGGTAACGGCGGTCGACGAAATCCAGGAGGCCCTCGGCGACACGATGCTTCACTTGATCGTAGTCCTCGCCCCGCTTGTGCCACGGCTGATTCTTCCACTGTTCAACCGTGGCGTAGTCGAGGAACGCGATGATCTCCGCCGTGTGCGCCGTCGCCTCCGGGTCCTTGAGAGACTGGAAGGACAGGTAACACCCGGAGGGCCGTCCCAAAAGGACGGCACCGTGCCGCTTGAACAACGCCTCGTGATCGTATCCGTCATAGATCCAGTGGTTCTCGCCCCGGAAACCCAGCTTGGAGGGACTTTCTTTGAAGGCGAGATACAGCGTCACGAAGCCGTGACCGGCGGCCACCCGTTCGAGCTCGGCCCTGAACGAAATCGGCACGCTTTGCGGCAGCAAGTCGCAGAAGGTCGTGTACGCGCCGGCGTCCGAGACGACCCGGCCTGCGGTGAACTCCAGGTCCGCACCGCGGCGCGCGTCCGACTCGACCCTGACACCGACTGCCGCGCCGTCGGAAACCACGATCTCCGTGACTCTGTGGTTGATCAGGCACTGGCCGCCGTGCGCCTCGACAATGTCGGCGACGCTTCGGGCGATGGTCCCGGCGCCACCAATGGGGTAGTAGCCACCATCCAGGTAACTGGCCACGACGAGCGCATGGATGGCGAACGCACTCTCTGACGGCGGCAGGCCGTAGTCCCCCCACTGAGAGGCGAGCACCGCTCTGAGCTGCGGGTCACGCACGTGCGCGTCGAGATACGCCCGCGTCGTGGACAGCGCCAGCGCCCTCCGCGGGCGGCTGGCGATTCGAATGAGCGCAGCCAGGGTCCGAGGGACCGCCTGTGCGACGATCTGGGCGCCGTACCAGCCTGCCACGGCGTGGAGGTCTCTGAAGTAGGCCTCGATCGCGTCACGCTCCTGCGGGTAGCGCGCGACGAGCGCCTGGCGATAGCTCGTTTCGTCGTCCGGCTCGTCGAATGTGAAGTCCGGGTACACGAACTTCTCGAACGGCGAGGGCATCTTCTGCCACCGCACGCCGCCCCTGGTCACGACGTCGAACAACTGTCGGCCCATCTCGCCGGCAGCCATTCCGCCCACGTAATGCAGCCCGACATCCCACGCGCGATGGCCAGGCCGCGTGAAGCTGTGCGTGAAGCCGCCCAGTTTGAAATGACGCTCGAGCAGCAGCACGCGCTGTCGCTTGAGTTGAGCCATGAGGCTCGCGACAGTCAGGCCACCCATACCGGAGCCGATGATGATGAGGTCGAACTTCCGGCTGTCAGGCCGCATGCGACGTCATTGTCTCAATGCGTGACCCCTCGTTCCAGTTGTTCGTTCGCGTCGCAGACGTCACCGTGCACTTCACCTCGCGGTGGCGCGAGCCCTCGAATGTCGACAGCGCCACCGCCGAAGATTGTCCCCGCGATTGTCCCTCTGAGCTGCCAAAGGCGCGTCTCCAGAGCCAAGCGGTGATGTTTCTCGGTACGTTATCGAGGATCGAGCGGACACAGCTGGCTGCCGACGAAGACGCCGAACAGCGGGAGCTGGCGGCGATCTCTGTTCGGCGCGGTCTCGAGCCAGCCCTCGCACGGGCCCTGGCGCAACAGTTGATGGCACGCGATGCGCTCGACTGGCCGCCCAAGTCTGGGGCGGGTCAGCGTGGGAGCGCTTTTCGGCACGACGGTCGGATAAGCCAGTCGCCCGCTAAACAAAGGGTCGGACGACTGTACTTCCGGCTTTGCGCATCACTCCCGCACGCCTTGTCGTCGTCAGCCACCGGCTGAGCCGCTTACGACCAGTGTGCACAAACGGACAGCGTTTCAGACGAGCGCCATACAGACTTCATTGGATGCGCGAGTTCAGCATTGAGGGAGTGATCCATGAGCGTTGAAGCCCTGACGGATCGGCCGACCAATGATCCAGGCGTAGACGGTGTCATGAAGGCGCTGGTCTACCACGGCCCCGGCCAGCGAGCGTGGGAGACCAAACCCAAGCCGACGATTCGGGAGCGAGGCGACGCGATCGTTCGCATCACCACCTCGACGATTTGCGGTACCGACCTTCACATCCTGAAAGGCGACGTTCCCAGCGTGACCCCGGGGCGCGTTCTCGGACACGAGGGTGTGGGCGTGATCGAGGCAATCGGCACGAGCGTTACCTCCTTTCACCCGGGAGATCTCGTGCTCATCTCCTGCATCACCGCCTGCGGTATCTGCGAGTTCTGCCGGCGGCGCATGCCGTCTCATTGCCGGACCGGTGGCTGGATCTTGGGGAACACGATCGACGGGACGCAGGCCGAGTACGTGCGCATCCCTCATGCGGACACGAGCCTGTACCGGGTCTCGCCGGATCTTGATCTCGAGGCCGTTGTGCTGCTCAGCGACATTTTGCCCACCGCGTACGAGTGTGGCGTGCTGAATGGCGACATCAAACCGGGTGATACGGTCGCCATCGTCGGCGCCGGACCGATCGGACTCGCGGCATTGCTCACCGCCCAGCTGTACTCTCCAAGCGCCCTTCTGATGATCGACCTCGACGCCAACCGCCTCCGGATGGCAGAGGGATTCGGCGCGACGTCCGTCGTCAACAGTGCGGCGGAGGACGCCGTCTCCAGGGTCCTGGCAATCACCGAGGGCGTGGGCGTGGACCTCGCGATCGAGGCGGTCGGCACGCCGGCGGCGTTCGACACCTGTCAAGCCATCGTGGGCGCGGGGGGACGCATCGCGAACATCGGCGTCCATGGCAAGCCGGTGCAGTTGCACCTCGAGAAACTGTGGGACCGCAACATCGCGCTCACGACGCGCCTCGTCGACACGGTCACGACGCCGCTGCTGCTCAAGTTGGTGCAAACCGGTAAGCTGCGTCCCGCGGGACTCGTCACGCATCGATTCGGTCTCGACGACATCATGCAGGCCTACGACACCTTCGCTGACGCCGCCAGGACGTCGGCGCTCAAGGTCGTTCTGGAAGGCCGTGGGCCGAATTAACAGCAATGGAATGGTTGACCGAGCACGATGTGGTCACGGGCGAGGAATACATCGCCGTCGACACGCGCGGTGAAGCGCTGCTCCGCGATCCCTTGACGAATAAAGGCACGGCATTCACAGAGGGCGAGCGCGCCGACCTCGGCCTCGACGGGCTCTTGCCGCCGACCGTCAGCACCATGGACCAGCAACTGGCCCGCGTGTACGAGAACTATCGTATCAAGCCGACACCGCTCGAGCGCTACATCCACCTCGCCAGCCTGCAGGACCGAAACGAGACGCTGTTCTTCCGGCTCCTCCATGACCACATCGACGAGATGATGCCGGTCGTCTACACGCCGGTCGTCGGCGAAGCGTGCCAGCAGTTCTCGCACATCTTTCGCCGCCCGCGCGGTCTCTACATCTCGTACGAGCAACGCCACCAGATCGATACCATTCTCAGGAATCACGCGCGGCCGCCGGCCGTCATCGTCGTCACCGACGGGGAACGCATCCTGGGGCTGGGCGATCAGGGAGTCGGCGGGATGGGCATCCCCACCGGAAAGCTCTCGCTCTACACGGCCTGCGCCGGGATCCCGCCATCGCTGACGTTGCCGATCATGCTCGACGTGGGCACGGACAATCGGGAGCGGCTGAACGACCCCCTGTATCTCGGCCTGCGGCACCCGCGGATTCGGGGACGCGAGTATCAGGACTTCATCGATCGCTTCGTCGACGCCGTGATGCGCGTGTACCCGGACGCCGTCCTGCAATGGGAAGACTTCCTGAAAGCCAACGCGATCACCCAGCTCGCTCGTTTTCGCGACCGGTTGTGCACCTTCAACGACGACATTCAGGGCACGGCTGCCGTTGCGGCCGCCGGTGTGTACGCATCCCTGCGGATGACCGGTCAGGAGATGCGCGACCAGCGCATCGTGCTCGCTGGAGCCGGAGCGTCCGCGCAGGGCATTGCCGACCTCTTCGCCTCGGCGCTGCGCGAGGCCGGGGTTTCCCACGCGGAGGCGCTGATGCGGATCTGCACCGTGGACAGCCGGGGACTGGTGACGCAGGCGCGACCGGATCTGGAGGACTTCAAGGCGACCTACGCCCGCCCAGTCGAGGAGGTGGCGACGTACGAGTGCCGCGATCCCGGACACATTACGCTCGAGGAAACCGTCCGCAATTTCAGGCCCACGATCCTCATCGGCACGTCGGGCACGGCGGGTTTGTTCACGGAAGCCGTCGTCCGCGCGATGGCCGCCCTGAACGACCGGCCGATCGTGTTTCCCTTGTCGAACCCGACGAGCAAGAGCGAGTGCACGGCCGAGCAGGCGATTCGGTGGTCCGATGGTCGTGCGATCGTTGCGACCGGCGGCCCGTCCGACCCGGTCGTCCATCGCGGTCGGACGCACCGCGTCGGCCAGGGAAACAATGCGTTCGTGTTTCCCGGCGTCGGACTGGGTCTGTGGGCGGGAGGTGTCCGACGCGTCACCGACGCCATGTTCCTCGATGCCGCCCGTGTCCTGGCACAGATGGTGAGCCAGGCTGACCTGGATCAGGGGGCGGTCTATCCCGAGCTCACGCGCATTCGGGACTGCTCACATGCCGTCGGGTGCGCCGTGATCCGCCGCGCCGTCGCCGAAGGCCACGCGTCGCCGGGGATTCTGGCCAGCCTCGATGAGACCGTGCGTCGCGCGATGTGGTTCCCGAAGTACCGGCCTGTTCGCTATCGACGGGGCGTTCTCCCCGATGAACCCTGAACCATCTCTCGGGCCTCGAAGGTGAGGCTCCGTGAGCGGAGATGACGAAGCAGCGGTTCTATCGGGGTGTGCCAGGACGAGAGGCGCTTGAGGCGAACGCCTTCAGCAGCAGCGGCTCGAGATCGTGAAGTTCGAAGGGTTTGTGCATGACCTGGTAAGCCCCTAAGCCGAGCGCGCCTTTGGTGACCTCGGGTGTGCCATGGGCTGTCATCAGAATCACTCCGCTGCCCGGCGACAGGCGCCGGATGGCCGCCAGCAGGGTCAGGTCATTGGAATCGGGAAGCCGGTAGTCGAGCATCACGACGTCAATCGCCTCAGCGGAATTCGTCAACGCCCGAACCGCCGAGGCTCCGTCTTCCGCTTCAATGACGGTGTGCCCGGCGTGACCGAGGGTCTCAGCAATCGACCACCGAATGAGCAGTTCATCCTCGACCACGAGCACGCGTAAACGAGGAGTAATTCCTGCCATAAGGGGAAAACCACGCACACTCGCCCGGGTTACCGCGAGGAAACCTCAATTTCCCCTGCGAAAGCCACGGAAGAACGACCGACGCACCGCTTCTCTTCAAGAACGGGTCCAAGCTGGGGGGCAGCAACTGAGGAGCTACGTCACAACGGCCATGCGTTCGCCAGGCAGCTGAACAGTCACGACCGTTCCGCCAGCTGACGGACAGGCGATGCTGATCGTGCCCTGGTGAGCCTCGATGAGGCGCCTGACGGTTGGCAGCCCCAGACCCGATCCGCGCACTTTAGTGGTGAAGAACGGTGTGAAGATCTTCTCCAACACCTCCGCGGGAATGCCAGGTCCCTCGTCGGCAAACGCAATCTGACACATGTCCGCGATCGAGGCGAGCGACACGTGGATCGTGCCGCGTCCCTGCATCGCGTGACCGGCATTCACCAGAAGATTGACGAACACAATCTTGAGGAGCTCGGCGTCCCCGAGCGCGCGCGCCGGTTCTCCGTCAACCCTGACCTCCACCTGCTCGAACGCCGGATCGCCGCGGAGAAGGTTCGCCGTGGTCGTCACCAAAGTTCCCACGTCCACGACCGCCAGCTTCGGCTGCGGCGGACGGGCGAACAACAACAGATCCTTCATCAACTCATTGAGCGTGTCGATCCGCGCCACGATTTCCGTGACGATGCGAGCATCCTTGCCGTCCTTCGGCAGACGCGTGCCAATGATCTGAATCGCGCCGCGCACGCCGGCCAGGGGGTTCTTCACTTCGTGGGCGATCACGGCCGCCATCTCACCGAGCTTCGCCAGCGACGACTGTTCGACGAGCTGCTTCTCGATGCGGACACGCGCACTGAGATCGTGCAGAATCCCGGTGAATCGTTGTGCTCCGTCCACCGTCATCTTTCCGACCGACAAGTGCAGCGGAAACGTGGTGCCGTCGCGACGCAGACCGGTGACCTCGCGACCCGTCCCGATAATCTTCTGAACGCCCGTCGCGAGATGCCGCGTCAGATACGTGTCGTGCTCTTCGTGGTAGGGCGACGGCATCAACATGTTGACGTTGCGGCCGACGACCTCGCGCTCCTCGTAGCCGAACAGCCGTTCGGCGGCCGGGTTGAACGATTCGATACGACCATGCGCGTCGATCACGACAATCCCGTCCACCGCGGAATCGATCACCGACCGCCACCGTGCCTCGCTGGCTCGCAGCTCCTCGTCGAGCCGCATGCGGTCACTGAGATCATGGAGCATGCCGGTGAACTGGCGCTCGCCCTGAATCGACATCTCGCCGACCGACAAGTGGAGCGGGAACGTGGTCCCGTCGCGACGGCGCCCGGTGACTTGGCGACCCACGCCGATGATCTTCGCCGCTCCGGTGTCGAGATACTGTGACAGATAGCCGTCGTGGGCCTCGTGATCGGGCGACGGCATGAGCATGTTGACGTTCCGACCGATGACTTCGGCCGCGGGATAGCCGAACAGCCGCTCGGCCCCGCGATTGAACGCTTCGATGCGTCCCCTCGCGTCAATCACGATGATGCCGTCGACCGCCGAATCGATGATCGATCGCAGGCGCTCGTTCGAGTCGTGCAGGGCCACCGCGCGGACGCCCGCCTCCGTCTCCAGGTCCTCATTCGTGCGACGCAGGGTATCGGCGCCTTCCCGTTGACGACGAGCGTTGCCGCCGATGAGCCAGCCCACCCATCCCAGCAGTCCGACGGCGGCCGCGACGAGCGCGACCAAGATCTGCTGGAGACGGCGACCCGCCGCGTGGTTCGCCTGCACGCGAGCCGCAAGAAGACGATTCTCCTCCGCACGCATTGCCTGAATGGTGTTCCGCGTGGCAGTGATCCTCGCCTGTGCGGCATCGGTGTCTGTCGGACCGAGGGCGCGGGCAGCTCGTTTCGCGTCCGCGACGATGCGAAGCGCCGCGAGCGCCTGGGCGACCGCCTGGCGCAGCTCCGGCACGCGCGCCTGCTGGTTCGGATTGTCGGCGGTCAAGGTGGCCAGCTGATTGATACCTTCCCCGGCGGCGCGTTCCGCTCGATCGAACGGCTCGAGCGTTCGAGAATCCGCCGAGGCTGTGAAGCCGCGTACGGCGACGTCGGCGTCCAGCACGGTCGCGAGCACTGCTTCGAGCGACGTCAGCACCTCTTGCGTGTGCAGCACCGATTGATCGGAGACCTGGGCCTGCTCCACCGTGCGATAGACGACCCACACGACGGACGCCACCACCACGACAGCCAAGACGGCCGCGGCGCGCAGTGTGTGGGACGAGGTACCCGGTCGCTTATTCAACGGATCTCCGTGCGCGGACAGTGCCAGCCGCGTTCGCCGTCACGAAGCCTTCAGGGAATGCTGGCTGGTTCTCAGATCTGCCTTGGCAGGGCGCGGGCCACGAACGTCATCGCTCACACGGGCATACCGCCCGTCAGAGGTCACGCACAAGAACTTCTCGACCACGAGCGCATCAAGCACGCGCTGGCACAGCACCCGTTCGACACCACAGAGCCGCCCGGTCTGTTCCGGCGTCAGCCGCCGCCCCGGCATTTCCAGATACTCGGCGCGAACGCGATTCAACATGGCGTGGTGCGGCATCACAACCTCGCGATACCCACGTCACGTGGTGGTGGAGTGCGCTCGCAATTCGCGCTCAGCGGCGGTCCAATCATCCACGTCGTGTCCGTGTTCAGAGCCGCGTGCGAGATACAGTTCAAAGGCGCGACGGGCCACGTCGCCATTTGTGACGCTCGCCGGGTGCAACAGTGATTGTGGCCCGAGGTCGGCCGCCCTCGCGGTTCCCGCATTTGTCTTCTTGGGCTTCGCCATCATAGAGACCTCGCAGGTTGGGCGTGCTCTTCCCGGAACGTCCCGAGCAACACGAAGTCGTTGTCGCCCTTGGCAAACCACGCCCGCACATGCTGCCGTTTGGCATACGCCAAGGCTTGCGAGACTGCTTCGTCGCGCGTGTGGAGGATGAATTGGTCGGGCGCCGACGGCGTTCCCAGCAGAAAGACGACGGACGGGTTGCCGTGCCTCTGCCGAATGACTACGTCATCCTGGTGGGGAAGTGCCATCACGCACCGTCCTGCCTTTCTGGCTAGTCCGGTGGGCCATCTGCGATGGCTCTAAAGGGAGGAGCTGGAAAAGTTGCTTCCGGCAGTCAACTGTAATGTAGTCGACAGTCGCAGATCAAGCCGGACGTGCCCATTTACGGAAACGTGACACGGCGACCTGTCCTGGCCGCGCTCTGTCCGGCCAAAGCCGGCGCACAGGCTCCGTCGGGTGGCTGACAACTCGGTCGCCAGGGGAACCGCCTGCCGGTCACTGTCGCAGCAGTTTGAAATGGCCGCGAATGATCGCGTAGCACTCGCAGGACGCCGCTTCCAGGCCTTTGCGGTTCCGCACGGTGACCCGCCCATGCGTGTAGCGGATCAGGCCAGCCTCTTGCAGCGTGGCGGCGGCGACGCTCACGGTCGGGCGGCTTACGCCGAGCATCACCGCGAGAAATTCATGGCTGAGATTGAAGTCGTGCTTCTGCATTCGGTCGTGCGTCATCAGCAGCCAGCGGGCGCACCGTTGCGGCACCTCGTGCCTCGCGTTGCAGGCCGTGGACTGCATCAACTGCGCGAGAATCACTTGCGTGTAGCGCCCCATCAGCTCGTGCAAGGCGCCACCCGCCACGGCCTCGCGTCGAAAATCCTCCACGCTCAGCCTTTCCGCATCCGTATCGGGCACTTGCATCAGAGTCTGGCCCGTGGCGACCGCACCCACGCCGAGAAACGCTTCGATACCCAGCATGCCTTCATTCCCGACGGTCGTCGCCTCGACCATCGTGCCATCCGCCAGCAGGGTCACAATCGACGCGGCGCCACCATTCAAGAAATAGACGGCGCGGAGCGGTTCGCCGGCTTGGTGAAGCACTTGCTTCAGGCGAATCGGCACGGTCGTCATGTGTGGCAGCAGCCGGCGGAAATCCTTCTCGGGTAATGCGGCGAGCAGGTGATTCTTCGGTCGTCGGGACGGCGGTGGCCGCCCGGCAGGCGCACGGTTCTTGGACATGACTCGCTCTTCTCCGTGGATAACGGTGTTGGCTTTTCGGAGTCTGTGGCGAGCCGATTGATTCCGCGCAACGGGCGGCGGCAGGCTCAAGAAAGCAGGAACGACACGTCGATACTACTCCGTTCCGGTTCGGCGCGGCGGCAAATCAGGACCCGCCCGTCGACGCGTCCGTTGAAAGGAGTGTTTTTGGCGCGTGCTCATGTCGGCCCGGCCGAAGCTCTAAATACACCTCTCCGCCGGCCAGTAAGTCGTTCGACTTTCCCAAGCCTTTGGACACCGCGTCGCTGTTTCGACCAGTGGCCACTACTGCGTCGCCCGCCGCCAGGGCGGCCCTGGCGAAACCGGCGCCCATGCCGCGGCCGGCGCCCGTGATGAACCAGATCTTCTCAAGCCGTGGTGTTCTTCGGTACGCGTCGATCGCGCACCTGAAAAAATAGCCGATCAGGCTTTAACCGACGCCCGAGCGGCGTCCAGGATTTCCTGCGAAAGCTCCCGGTTATCGACCGCGCGCGCGATGACCATTGCGCCTACCAATGTTGCGTACGTGCTGATCGCCTTCTGTCGTCGTGCCGCCTTCGCTTTGCCGGGAATCAGCTTCGTCAGAAGTTCGACAGCGGCACGCACGTGATCGGCGACAGCGCGTCGCACGGCCGGACCCTGCCGCGACACATCCGATCCGAGTGCGGCCAGAAGACAACCAGTGCCCGGCTCGTCGCGGTGTGTGCTGGTCAAATAGGCGCCGGCGATCGCCGACAGCGGATCACCCGACGCCCCCTCAGGGAGATTGCTCAGACGCGCGAGCGAGCGCGTCAGCGCGCGCGCAGACGCCTCCGCGATCAGGTCGTCCTTCGATGAGAAGTGTCCATAGAAACCGCCATGTGTCAGGCCCGCCTCCTTCATCAGATCCGCGACGCCGATCCCTTCGAAGCCCCGCTCGCGGAAGAGCTGGGCTGCCGCCTCGACGATGCGTTCCCGGTTCTGTGCGGCCTGTTCCCTGCTCACTTTCATCCTGATCTCCTGACGTCTATCAGCCCTTGACAGTATACATGATGGTCGTCATATAATCTCGCAATGATGATGGTCGTCATGTATGTGTGCTGGTGGCGCTCCCGCCGAGCGCCCGAATCGCCAGCAGGCGCCTCGTCGAAGGAGTAGAGCCATGAATACGCACAATGACAAAGGCGTCGCCTTGATCACGGGCGCTTCCTCTGGTATCGGCGCCACCTATGCCGACCGCCTGGCCCGCCGTGGCTACGATCTGATCCTCGTCGCCCGCGATGCGCTGCGCCTGGAGGAATTGGCGACACGGCTGCGAGCAGACACTGGAATCACGAGCGAGGTGCTCCGCGCCGACCTCACCCAGACGGCGGACCTCGCCCGCGTCGAGCAGCGCCTGCGGAGCGACGCCCGCATCACGATGCTGGTCAACAACGCGGGCGTTGCCGCAGGCGGACCGCTGGTGGGCGGCGATCTGGACAGGTTGGAGGCCATGATCGATCTGCACGTTGTGGCGGTGACACGTCTCGCCTCGGCAGCGGCGACCAATTTCGCGACTCGCGGCGCCGGCATCCTGATCAATCTCTCCTCGGTGCTGGCCCTGGCACCGGAGCAGTTCAACGCGGTCTACAGCGGCACGAAGGCCTACATCCTGAATCTGTCTCTGGCCCTCCAGCAGGAGCTCAGCCCCAGGGGCGTGCAGGTGCAGGTCGTACTGCCAGGGGCGACGCGCACGGCCATCTGGGGGCGCGCTGGCATCGACATCGCGAGCCTGCCGGCGTCCATGCTCATGGACGTGGAGGAGATGGTGGATGCCGCACTCGTCGGCCTCGATCGCCGCGAACTGGTGACGATTCCGTCGCTGCCGGACCGCGCGGACTGGGAGGCGTATACCGCCGCCCGTTTGTACATGGGTCCGAACCTCTCGCGGCAGCACGCTGCCGACCGGTACAAGGCTATCGATCACGCCACCGCGAACGCGTGAGCACGTCCATGAAGGCATTCATCATCGACCGGTATGGAAGCGGCGTGCGCGTACGGGCTGGCGACATGCCAGACCCCGAGCTGCGCGAGGATGACGTCTTGGTCCAGATTCACGCCGCTGGTGTCAACCTGTTGGATTCCAAGATTCGAAACGGCGAGTTCAAGCTCTTTCTGCCGTATCGCATGCCGCTCATCTTGGGCCACGACGTGGCCGGGGTCGTGGTCCGAGTGGGATCTCGAGTGCGTCGATTCAAGCCCGGCGACGAAGTCTATGCCCGGCCGGCTGACGGGCGCATCGGTGCATTCGCCGAATTCATTGCGATCAAAGAAGACGACGTGGCGATCAAGCCCAAAGCCCTCAGCATGGAAGAAGCGGCGTCCATCCCCCTGGTCGGCCTGACCGCCTGGCAAGCGCTGATCGAGAAAGCAGGTCTCAAGAAGGGGCAGAAGGTGTTCGTCCAAGCGGGCTCGGGCGGCGTCGGCACGTTCGCGATTCAGCTGGCCAAACACGTGGGTGCGACGGTGGCGACGACCACGAGCACGGACAACGTCGACCTGGTCAGGAGCCTCGGTGCCGACATCGTCATCGACTACAAGAAGGACGACTTCGAAAACGTTCTCCGCGACTACGACGTCGTCCTGAATAGCCTCGACAAGCTCACGCTCGAGAAGTCACTGCGAGTGCTGAAGCCTGGCGGACGGCTCATCTCCATTTCAGGCCCACCCGATCCTGACTTTGCGCGAGACATCGGCGCCTCCTGGATGTTGAACCTGGTCATGCGCGTCTTGAGCTACGGGGTTCGAGTGAAAGCCAAGCGCGGTCAGGTTGACTACTCGTTTCTTTTCATGAGAGCGAACGGTGATCAGTTGACGGAGATCACGGCTCTGATCGACTCCGGAATTATCCGACCGGTCGTGGATCGGGTTTTCCCCTTCGAATCGACCGATGAGGCCATGGCCTTCGTCGAAGCAGGTCGAGCAAAGGGCAAGGTCGTCGTCAACGTGAGGCCGCCAGAAGCAAGGAGAGCCGTATGAGCACGCCTCAACAATCGCGAACAAGATCGAGGAACGCGTGGACGAATGCGCCGACGATGAGCGTCGATGTCTCTGGGACGAAATTCGTCTATCGGCAGCTGGGTGCAGACGGCGATGTGCCGGTGATCTTCCTCAATCATCTGGCTGCGGAACTGGACAGGTGGGATCCGCGAGTCGTCGACGGCATTGCAGCGAGACGCCGCGTGATCGTGTTCGACAACCGAGGGGTCGGCGCGTCGGAGGGCTCGACTCCGAACTCGGTCGCGGCCATGGCGCAGGATGCCATCGCCTTCATCCGCGCGTTGGGCTTGGAACACGTCGACCTCCTCGGCTTCTCGCTCGGAGGCTTTGTTTCGCAGGTGATTGCACAAGAAGAGCCGCGGCTCGTTCGGAAAGTGATCCTCGCCGGAACCGGTCCGGCCGGGGGCGCGGGCATCGACAAGGTCACGTCCATAACGTTCCGCGACATGACCAAGGGCGCGCTGACGCTCAGGCACCCGGAGTACTATCTCTTCTTCACCGAGACTTCGAATGGCCGCAGCGCGGCCCGTGACTTTCTCCGCCGACTGAAAGAGCGGACCGAGAATCGCGACACGCCGGTCTCGATCCCCGCCTTCATCACTCAGCTGAAGGCGATACGCGCGTGGGCGCATCAGACCCCCGACGATCTGTCGCGCATTCGCCACCCGGTTCTGGTAGCGAACGGCGATCACGACAAGATGGTGCCGAGCAGCAATTCGGTCGATCTCGCGCGCCGCCTCCCGAACGCCGAACTTGTACTTTACGACGACGCCGGGCACGGAGGCATATTTCAGTATCACGAAGCATTCGTTAAGAAGGCCTTGGAGTTCTTGGAGTCTTAACGAAACGCGTAAGGCAACACGGGGGATGTCGCCTTCACCGTGGGTGGTCGGCTACTCGCGGTCGCGGAGCTAAGAGGTCTTACACAATTCCCACGGCGATGGTTCTTGGCGCGCTCGTAAACCGCTGAATACAAGTCGCATCGCAGAACAGTAGGATTTGAAGGTGCGTTTTGCAATAATCAGATCCAGACCGCCCGCATCGGCATCGAACGTCAGGTGACTGCGATTCGTTTCTCCCATCAAGCCAGCTTCCGGCCCGCTGCTCTTGACCATCTCCGACGCCGCGTTCAGTTCTTCCTTCCGCCCTCCTGCAATGCCTCCAACGCCTTCTCCACGTTGAGTGAGCCGGAGACCTGGCTGGGCGGGAACTCCTTAAACGTGGCGAGAAACTGGCCCATGATCATCATCGCGGGCATCATGACCCACAATTTCTTGCCCCACCATTCGCCGTAGGACGTTGACTCGGTCTGGTAGCGCTCCCATGGATCGACGCGCAGATTGGTCACCAGCGGGACGTTGGTCGAATCCTCCTTGCCGCTGAACAGGTTGCCGACGATGGTCTTGAAGGTGATCTTCCATTCGTTGTACCGCACGGCCATCAGGTCGGCGTTGTCACTGAAATAGAAGAATTCCCGGCGCGGGCTTTCGGCGACCGTGCCTTCGAAGAATGGTTTGAAGTTGTACCCGTCGAGATGGTTCTTGAAGGTTTTCCCGCCGGCCTCGTAGCCGGTCAGCAGCTTCTCTTTCAGGTCCGGCTCGCCAGCAGCCGCGACGAGCGTCGGCATCCAGTCTTCGGCGGACATGACCTCGTTGATGATGGTGCCCGGCTTGAGGACGCCAGGCCACTTGACCAGCATGGGCACCCGGAAGCCGCCTTCGTACACCGTGCCTTTCTCGCCGCGGAATGGATGGTTGCCGCCATCCGGCCAGCTGAAGATTTCTGCGCCGTTGTCGCTGGTGAACATCACGATCGTGTTGTCGGCGATACCCAGCTCGTCCACCTTGGCGAGCAATTCGCCCACGATCCAGTCCAACTCGGCCATCGCATCGGCAAACAGTCCGAAGCCGGTCTTGCCGTCCCACTGCTTGGACAGATGCGTAAAGGAGTGACAGCGCGTGGAGTTGTGCCAGAGGAAAAACGGTTGCTTCGCCTTCACCGAGCGGTCGATGAAGTCGCACGAGCGTGTCACCAGATCCGCGTCGATGTCCTCCATGCTCACCGTGGCGGCGGGGTCCATGCCCGGATGCGGCGGCAGCGGACCGGCATCGGTGATCTTCTGCTTGCCGACGCGGCCCCAGCGCGGATCTTCCGTCGGGTCGTCGACGTCGGTCGCGACACTATGGATGATGTTGCGCGGGCCGAACCGCTCGAGGAACTTCTCGCCCTTCGGGTACTGTGGGTCGTAGGGCTCTTCCATCGCGTTGAGGTGGTAGAGGATGCCGTGGAACTCGTCGAAGCCGTGGACGGTGGGCAAGTATTCGTTGCGATCCCCCAGGTGGTTCTTGCCGATCTGCGCCGTCGCGTACCCGAGTGGCTTGAGGATGTCGGCAATCGTCGGATCGGAATCCTGCAAGCCCTGTTTAGCCGCGGGCAGACCGACTTTCAGCAACCCGGTGCGGAACGGCGTCTGCCCCGTGATGAACGCCGCGCGTCCGGCGGTGCAGGATTGTTGTCCGTAGTAGTCCGTGAACAGCGCGCCTTCGCGGGCGAGTCGGTCCAGGTTCGGCGTGCTGCCGCCCATCATGCCGCGGTGGTAGGCACTGACGTTCCAGATGCCGACGTCATCGGCCATGATCGTGATGATGTTTGGTTTGCCTGCAGTAGCCATGTGACCTCCGGTTGATCGCGCCGAACGACGCGCATGTCTGTCGCCGACCGATCATCAGAATCTGATCCGTCAGATTCGGCATCCTCGGCGGCAGAGCAAAACCCTCGCCTTGCGAGATTGCACTGTGGTTGCGCGCATCCCTGCCAAATTCGTCGAAACGCACAGGGATACGCTGAAACTGGTGGTATCCCGACGGAAGAGATCTGCCTCGGCCTCCAGAATGCGGTGATCGCCTCCGAAATACCGTGGGAGCCTTATCAGCGGCGCAAGGCAGAACGCCCGCAAGCGGTCGCGTCACATTAACAGGTCTTACACAATTCTCGAGTGGTGACGCGTTCGCATGTCCGCAAACCGCTCAATATAAGTCGCTTCGCGAAGCGGGACGATTTGAAGGAGGGTTTTGCGCTACACTGTGACGGACTGCTCGCAAATCGTTGATTCTAAACGGAGAGATGTCCGAGTGGTTGAAGGAGCACGCTTGGAAAGCGTGTGTAGGGGAAACTCTACCGAGGGTTCGAATCCCTCTCTCTCCGCCAAATTCCCGCTGAGTCCGAAACTCCCAACTGGGCAGATGCGCCCCGAAACTGTGACGTAGCGCGTGAACGGTCTTTGATGCGATGCCAGCGCGGTGGCAAATCTTCTTGAGCTTGTCGAGGATGTGCGTGTCGCGGTTGCCCGCATAGTTGGCGAACACCAAGGTCTCGCTCGTTCGGCTCGCAAATCACTCGATCAGCACGCGTTCAAGCATCGGAGAGATCGGGACGTGCGAATTAAGGCGTGAACGTCGGGAGGCACCGCGGGGCGGCCCGGTCGATGTCGACCGCGAAAGCCGAAGAGGAATTCTTGGCAGGTATAGCCCCCCGGTCGGATGGAGTCCACTAGAATGGCGTGCATGCGAACCACTCTGGCCATCACCTTCGCCGCCGTCTTCGGGATCCTGGCGCTCACCGTGGGTCACACAGCAGTTCCCTCTAAAGCAGGATGTGGAAATCCTCAAGCAGGCGCCGATGCACCCTGAGAAGGTCAAAGAAGGCCTCTACATCATCCGGGGTCCGGCCCTGCCGTGCATGGTCGGCTGCAAACCCGGTGAGACCGGAGACGGCTTGATCCACGAATCCGGAGACGTGGCGGTGCGTGTGACGCCTGAAGGTCTGATCCTCGTCGACGACAAGTTCCCCGAGCAGGCGGCCGAGGTGCTGAAGCAGGTGAAGGTGGTGAGCCCGTTGCCGGTGAAGTACATGCTGAACAGCCACCATCACAGCGACCACGTTGGCGGAAACGCCAACGTCCGCCGGACACTCGGAATCGACATCATCGGGCACAAGAACATCCGCGAAAACTTCCTGCGCCTCAAGCAGCCAGGCGAGCCTTCCATCACGTTTACGGATCGCGCGGCCGTCTACCTGGGTGGAGTCGAAGTGCAGGCCTATTGGTTCGGACGAGGCCACACCAATGGCGACACGGTCATCTATTTCCCCGATCTCAAGACCATCCACGCCGGGGATCTCATTATCGACGCCATGCCGGTCATCGACTATCCAGGTGGCGGGAGTGCGCTCGAGTTCATCCCGACCATCGACAAGATCCTGACACTCGATTTCGATACCGTGATCCTCGGTCACGGGCGGACACTGAGAAGAGAAGACGTCCGCGCTTATCGCGCCCGTTTCCAGGTCATGAACGATCGAATGCGCGAGTTGATCCGCCAGGGTGTGAAGAAGGACGACCTGAAGACCCTCGATCAGGCGCGCGCCCGCCTGAAACTCGCCGAGTTGGGATGGGACAATTCGGTGAGCACGACGACGTGGTTCAGCGGCATCGCGGGCTACTACGACGAACTCGCAGCCAGCCTCGGCCGTTGACCCGGCCGCAGGCACCGCGACTCAATGACGCTTGACGTCGGTGAAATCGAGGTACGGGTGAGCCAGGGCGACCGAGATGTGCGCCGTCAACTCGAAGCACCGTACTGCTCGCAACCGCGAATCGCGAAATCATCGGCAATCGGCGGATGCCTAGCTTCGGCTCGTCAGGCCCGGTTCAGGGCTTCACGGAAAAGACACGACCGCGGTTAACGTCATCGGAATAGGCTGGCCATTGAGCAGAACAGGGTGGTACCGCCATTGGCGGACGCAGTTGAGAGCCGCCTCGTTCAACAGCGGGATTCCCCGCAAGATTCGCGGATCCATAACGCTTCCGTCGCGGGCAATTGTAATCTCCACCAGGACGGTGCCCCGCACGTTCGCACGTTGAGCCGCCTCAGGCCAGACAGGACGGACATCGTAGACTTCCCGAATGGGTCCCGGCCGCGGGGGCACCGCCAGTACCTGACTGTCGACAATTGGTGGCAACTATTCGGATCGGTCGCGCCGGTCATCCAGGAGCAGGAGCGAAATGCGCGGCGTGAGTGTCAGGCTTTCGTCTTGGCTCAACCGGTTGCTGGACTTGAGCAGCGACACAATATTCCGATAGTGATCCTGGACGATCTGGCGTTGTGCCGACACGTCACTGTAGCCCCCTTGAATTCGAAATCACTGCAACACGGAAGTCCGGTGCGTCGCATTCGTGCGTCGCAACGATCGCGAATGCCTCCGGAGCGGTGAAAAGAGCAAGCACGGAACGAAAAAGGACGAAGACGCTAAGCTTTGCTGGTTCTGTCGCTTGAGGGGCGAAGTGCTTCGAAACGTTGGAGTTGATGTCCCTATCGATATGAATCCCTCTCTCTCCGCCAATTTCCTGCAGATTCGAAACTCCTAACGGGGCAACAGCTTCCGGTCGCTACTCTTTGAGAGCGAGGGGGAATGTGTCGCGATCGTGCGTCGCAGAGGCCGAGTCGTCATCAACGACGCCAGCCGAACCACCGGGTGAAAGGTGCCTTCCATTGTTGCGGTCCCGAGATTTAGACTCGCATTGAGCATCCGGTTCTGGACCGGAAGGTCGCGTGTTTGAAGCTAGTCGCCTCGACCCACGATCCTTTCTATCCGGCTGTCCCTCGCCAGAACCCGCAACATGCGCGCGAGCACGTTCGTCGACCAGAGGTAGATTAACGGCCCGCGGGCCACGGTGCTGTTCGCCTTCGTTGCCGGCAACCTAGGCTTCGTCGACCGCGTGAAGATACACCAAGCCGCTCGGCTGGTGTGGTTAGCCGACTGCACTCGGCGTTGCGGTTGTGGCGAACCACAGGCGACAATCTCGCAGCAAGGCCGGCTGAGGGATGGGGCCGGGGAACGGACATCGCGTACTGCCTCCTCCGTGCCCCACCCTCCGATGCGATGTGAGGCTGGGGTGCCATTCGTTGCACGCCCCGACCATCGGATCCACCTTTGCGAATCGCCCCTTCGGAAAGGCACTAAGGCGTTTCTGCCGGGACGCTCCCCGAAATCGATCGCAGAAAGTACGGCTCCCAGAAGTGGCATTGCCGATCTCGCAGGCGTCTCTCCACACGAATCGGTACGTCGAAGACGATGTGCTTGCCCGACCCGTGTCCTCGTTTGATCACGTGTTTGAAAACGGGCCATCGGTCAAGATCGCCGTCGTCATCATCGTCCACGTCGTCATGCTGGCGGCCGTCGCGAGCGATGTGCTGTCGCTCGCGCCGGGCGAGGTTCGGATTGCCTGTGGCGGCGAATCGTGTCCAGTAGCCACTCATGGCGTTCGAAAGGGCCAGATCGGTGGGGCCCAGTGCATAGGGAGCGAACAGCGGCGGGCCGAAGTTGTTGCCGAACACGAAATTTATCTCGAGGCCGTGGGCGACACGATCGAGGACGACGGGGTCCACTTCGTATTCGAAGGAGTAGAGAAACACCGGTGTTTTCGTGCTAGCGATCATTCGCGCGACGCGGCGCGCCTCGCACACATATTCCACATCGCCGGCAAGCTTGGCGAGGGCGTCTTTCGACGACGCGAAGTCCGCTGCGGGATAACGGGCCAGAATTGGTGTGCCGTCGGCTCCGAACTCCGCGTCCACTGCCGCCTCGTACTGCTCCAGCGTCACCTCCCCAGGGAAACTGCGATTGACGAACGTCCAGCCTTCGTCGCGGTTGGCGCCAAGCATGACCGGCACGTGGCTGAACGCGCCTCGCTGGTACAGGAGCCGGGGCTGATCAGGAATCTCGAATCCGTCGACGATCGGCGTCCACTGGCTGCGGCCCGTCTCGAGGATCTGCTCGAGCAGCGCGGGCGGACGCGCCAGCAAGACCTGATCGCGGCTTTTCGACCGGAGACACCCGAGCAGCAATGAGGTATCGGTGTTAGAACATCCGAGCACTACCGCGAACTCGTTGCCTTGGATTTCGGCGTCCTCACGTCGTTCTCCACCGGGACGACGCGTAGCCGCTCTCCATGATCGCGCGATGGAAAAGGCCGGCACTTCCGGGCGACACCAGGTGGAGGCTCACGCTGTGGCTTCCTGCCGACTGACCGGCGAGCGTCACGTTGCCAGGATCGCCGCCGAACGCGGCGATATGATCGTGAACCCATTCGAGCGCTGAGCGCTGGTCGAGGAGGCCGTAGTTCCCCGCACCCGCGCCCTCCTCCGAAAGCGCCGAGTGACCGAGGAACCCGAATGGACCGAGCCGATAGTTGGGCGCAACGACGATGGCGCCGGTCTGGGCGGCAAGGTTCTGGCCGTCCTGGGGAGGATAATTCGCGGACGCGGCGACGAACGAACCCGGGTGGAGCCAGACGATCACGGGCGCAGGCCGCGAGCGTGGTGGGTTCGGCGTCCAGATATTCAGTTTCAAACAATCTTCACTGCCCATCGGCTGACCGGTCGCGGAGTTGAGTTGCGCGCACGCGGCTGGTGCGGCGGTTGCGTTCAGAACAGCCGGCGCCCAGATGGCGGCGGGCTGCGGCGATTTCCATCTGAGATTGCCAACGGGCGCCGCCGCGAATGGAATGCCTAGAAATGCGCACGACGATCCGCGATCCACACCCTGCACGGCACCGTTGAACGTGGTGACAAGACAGGAAGCCCCTTGCGTGAGGCCAATCCGGGTCGAGACCAATCCGATCACGGCACATACGATCGCGAGGGCCAACAGCCTTGCATTTGTCTTCACAGCTCCTCCTCGTTTCATTGACGTGCGCGTAATATAGAGGCGCCCCGCAACGCCGTTCTTTGGTAAACGATTGGAGTTCTCTGGGTTTTCCATGGGCTGGAACGTCACATGACGCTCGCCGTCGGTCGTAGGCTCGGCCCCTACGAGGTCGTGTCGCTCATCGGCGCGGGTGGCATGGGCGAGGTGTACAAGGCGCGCGACACACGGCTGGATCGAATCGTCGCGGTCAAACTGCTGCTTGCGGAGGTCGCCGATCGGCCCGATCGCCGGTTACGATTCGAGGCCGAGGCGCGCGCCATCTCCTCGCTCAGCCATCCGCACATCTGTGCCCTCTTCGACGTCGGCGAACAGGATGGCCGGGCTTTCCTGGTGATGGAATGTCTGGAAGGGGAAACCCTCGACGACCGACTGACGCGTGGCGCTCTGCCGGCTGCCGACGTCCTGCGCTACGCCGTCGAGATTGCGAGCGCGCTCGATCATGCGCATCGCGAACGGATTGTTCATCGCGATCTGAAACCAAGCAACGTCATGCTGACGCCGTCGGGGGCCAAGCTGCTCGACTTCGGCCTCGCGCGGCGGCCCGCTGTCGAGGATGCTCCGTCGATGTCGACGCTGTCGTTCGACAACCGTAAGCTGACGGCCGATGGCGCGATTCTCGGGACGTTTCAGGTACATGGCGCCGGAGCAGCTCGAGGGCAAAGACGCGGACGGCCGCACGGACCTCTTCGCCCTCGGTACGCTCATCTTCGAGATGGCGACCGGGCGCAAGGCGTTCGAAGGCAACAGCCAGGCAAGCCTGATTGCGTCGATTCTCACCGCGCATCCGCCGGCGATTTCGTCCGCTCAACCGAACACCGGGTTGCCTCCGTCGCTCGATCACGTCGTCGAGCGTTGTCTGGCGAAGCATCCCGACGACCGATGGCAAACGGCGCGTGACGTCAAGCTGGAGCTCGAGTGGATTGCCGGCGGCAGCGCTCAGAGGACCGGCGCGGCCGCGGTTTCGGCACGCAGGCGTTGGCGCGGAATGCTGCCGTGGGCCGTTGCTGTCGCCGCAGTCGTTGTGGCCATTGCCGGGGCGACCGCAGCACTCTTGGACTTTCGCACACCGCAGCAAGACGTTACCCGCTTCGTCGTCGCACCGCCGGCGGGCACCACTATCGGCGTCATCGAGAACAGAACGCGGCTCGCCGTGTCACCAGACGGACGCCAGCTGGCTTTCGCGGCCGACACCGATGGAAAGCAACAACTCTGGGTCCGGCCGTTCGAATCGGCTACCGCCCGGCCGCTGGATGGAACCGGGGATGCCATATCCCCGTTCTGGTCGCCGGACAGCCGCTTCATCGGGTTCTTTTCGCCTGGAACCGGCCAGCTGAAAAAGGTCGAAGCCTCTGGCGGCCCAGCCCGTACGATCTGTGATCTCCCGCAATTCCAAGGCTCGGCGACGTGGGGCCGCGACGGGACCATTCTCGTGACCCAGTTGGGACAGGGGCTCTTTCGGGTCTCCGCCGACGGCGGCACGCCGGTGCGCGTCACCAAACTGGACCAGTCACGCCGCGAGCGGAATCACTTCTGGCCGGAATTCCTCCCCGACGGGCGACACTTCCTGTACATGGCGACGTCGCTCGACGCCAAGGGCGCGCGCGAAACACCCACCGTCTACGTCGCGTCATTCGATTCCCCCGACCGGAAGCCACTGGCTCAGTTGCATTCGAAGATGGTCTACGCTCCCCCCGGTTACCTGCTGTTCGTTCACGAGGGGACGCTGCTCGCGCAATCATTCGATCCCGCGGGCCTCGAGCTCCGGGGCGAACCGGTGCGGATTGCCGAAGGTGTCCCTCACTACCGGACGATCGGCAACGCCGGCTTCTCCGTTTCGTCGAACGGCGTGCTCGCGTATAACGGCACCGGCGATAACTTTCACGTCGTCTGGTACGATCGCCGCGGGAACGCGACCGAATCGGAATGGGCCGCGCAGAGCTACGGCGAGATGAAGATCTCACCGGACGGGCAGCGCGTTGCCGTCGACGTTGTCGACCCGCGGATCGGGACCGGCGACATCTGGATCTACGACGTCGCGCGCGGCACGCCAGTCCGGTTCACGTCGGATCTCGTGCACGAGGACACACCGGTGTGGTCGCACGATGGACGCCGCATTCTGTTCCGATCGGAACGCTCAGGAGCACCGAACCTGTTCATCAAGACATTCGGCGACGGCGAAGGCGCCGAAGAGCAGGTCTTCCCGGGTGCCTCACCGCTGAGTGCCCAGCCGCTGAGTCCGATGGACTGGTCAGCAGACGGTCGATGGATTGCGTATGTCAGCAATTCTTCTCGATCGGCCAGGGACTTATGGCTGCTGCCGCTCGCTGGCGATCGCAAGGCGCAGCCGCTTTCCGCCACCCGGTTCGATGAGTACGACGCCCAGTTCTCACCAGACTCCGCATGGATCGCCTTCGTGTCGACCGAATCCGGCACGCCTGAAGTGTATGTCGCCCCCGTTCGACAGCCGGGGGACAAGCGCCCGATCTCGGTCGGCGGCGGCACCACGCCGCGATGGCGGAAGGATGGACGGGAGCTGTATTACGCGTCGGCGGGCAACCGATCGATCATGGCGGTTCCGATTGAACCGGGCGCAACGATCAAAGCCGGCGCGCCAACGCGTTTGTTTTCCCTGGGCGCCGAGCTTGCCTCCCGCCCAAACCCGCGGAACACCGCCTACGATGTCACACCCGACGGGCAACGGTTTTTGGTCAGCGTTCCGGCCGGCGAACCAGTTTCGTCGCGGATCACCGTCGTGCTCAACTGGGCGGCTGGACTCAAACCGTAAAACGGGCGATTCTCAATTCCGAATTCGTTCAGTCGGGTTCGGTCCATGTCGCGGTCCGCGACCCCGAAGCGGTTCGAAACCTCAGCACGACCGAGCCGACACGGATCTCGTCACCATCCGCCAGCGGAACTGCGGTGGAGACTCGCTCACCGCGCAGAAACGTCCCGTTCTTACTATCCAGATCCTCCAGCGACGCGCCACTCGCCGAGATCGAAATGCGCGCGTGCCGCCGTGACACGGTCGGCGAATCGAGGCGGATGATCCCCTCGTCCGACTCACGCCCAAGGATGTTCTCTCCGGATTGAAGTGACAGCCGTTTCCCATCCCTGAGGAGCCAGCAGAACCTGATCCGCTCGCTCGACGAATTGCGGTCCGGGTCAACACGAGGATTTGCCGCTGCGCGCGAAGCGCGGTCAGCGCCAGCGCTTGGGACCGCATCTTCCACGACCTCGCCGGAAAAGGCGTAGCCGAATCGGTGAGCGGTGCGGATGAACCGCGGCTGGCGCGCTGTGTCGCCGAGCGCCTCGCGAATCTCGGCGACCAGGCTGGCAAGGTTCGCCTCGGAGACGAACGTCGCCGGCCACAGGCGCTCGTGCAGCTCGTTCTTCGACATGGCCCGCGGACGCTCGTCGAGCAAAGTCTTGAGGAGCTCGAACGCTTTCGGCGATAAATGGATCGCCTCGCGGCCCCGCAGGAGGAGCCGGGCGCCGGGGTCGAAGGTCAGGTCGCCAAGCCGAAGTCTCACCGCCCTCCCGCGCAAAACCCAGAGAGACTCCATGACTTCCGCAAGACTCGTGTTGAACGCGGCTCTATATTAGCGCCACACTGTGCGATCGCGGGGAGGCCACGGAAAAGTAAACGCATGAAGGTTACAGCCCTTCTCGTCATATCCGTCCTCGTCTGCGGTCCCGCATTCGGCAGCCGATCGGCCAGCCTCGCGGGCGTCGTGACCGACGAAACAGGCGCGCAGCTCCAGGACACGACCATCGCCCTTTCGATCCACTCAGACAGGAGCTGTGAACATGGCCTCGACGCTCAAATCTTCGGCTGAACGGCCGGCGCTTGGCCAATACGTCCCGGTTAGACAATTCCAACGTCCCTTGCATCCCTCCCGAGACTGTATCCTCCGAATTCCGCCATCGGCGCTGCTGCTGATCGCCGCCCTCACAACGGTCGGCTGCGGCGCAGACCGTGCCGGCCCCGCCGCGCCCAGTCCCGCCGCGCCCAGCCCCGCACAACCCGCAGCGAATCCTGAAGCCACGAAAGCCTACCTGGAGAATCTTCTGAAGACCATGGAGGCTTACGCTATTAATAAGAACACTGTCGAATGGGCGAGCTTCCGGACGCAGGTGATCGCAGCGGCGGGCGAAGCGCGAGCCGTTCCGGATCTCTATCCCGCGATCGAGATTGCTTTGCGATTGCTCGACGACCACGAGAGCTACTATCAGCCAGGAAGTGGCGGGCTGATCGGGCCTCCGCCCTTTGGAGCCTGCGGAGCCGGTTCGCCTTCTGTGATGACGCTACCAGACACCATCGGGTACGTGAATATTCTAGGGAGTAGCGCAGGGCAGTCCGCAGAATCGATTCAGCAGGCGATCAGAGCGGCTGACCACGACGGACTGATTGGCTGGATCGTCGATCTTCGCGGCAACGGCGGCGGCAACATGTGGCCGATGATTGCCGGTGTTGGTCCGGTCATGGGCGAAGGGATCATCGGCTGGATTGTTTACAACGACCGTGAGTACGAGCGGGAGTGACCTCAACGGTGCGGCACTCAGTCTAGGTGAGGCGTTTGCCCGCGTCGCCAATCCGTACACCCTCCGGACGCCGTACCCGAGAGTTGCGGTCCTGACAGACAAATCGATCAACAGCGCTGGTGAGGCGATGACGGTCTGGTTCAGGGGCCGCCCCGGCACGCGCTCATTCGGGACTCCGACTTGCGGCCATCACCATTTGCTGCAGGACTTTCCTTTGAGTGACGGCGCGACACTCGTTCTGGCGACCGCGCAGAACGCGGACCGGATGAAGACGAAGTACGGAGGCCCGATCACTCCGGACGAGGTCGCTACGGAACCGGGGGAGGTGGTCACGCGGGCGATTGCATGGCTGCAGGGTCGGGGCTGACCTGTCCCTTGTGCCTGTTGAAAATTCAATCGGCCGGTGCGAACATCGAAAGCCGTGAACAATGTGTGAACAATTTTCTCCCGAACAGCAGGTAGCAACAGGGTCGTACCCGAGCTATAGACACGAAGAACCCCCGAGTCCGAACACCTGAATTAACCTGTTAAACGGAAGATTGTCGGGTTGGGTTCGGCGGCAGGAGGCATTTTACAGGCGAATTGATGTCGTCGCTCGCACGACTTAAGCCTCGTGATCAAGCGTGATCAAGCGTGAACAATGCGCACGGGTTCCCGCCTGATCGACAGCTCGCCGCAGGGCATTGATGCGTCGCATTCGTGCGTCGCAACGATCGCGAATGCCTCAGGAGCGGTGAAAAGACCGATGAAGGAACGAAAGGGGACGAAGACGCTAAGCTCCGCTGGCTCGATTGTTTGACCAGCGAAGTGCCTCAGAGCGTTGGAGTTGCCCTCGTTGTCGAAATGAATCCCTCTCTCTCCGCCATCCTTCGCTCTCGATCGCACGCGAAGGATGCGAAATTCGCTCCCAACTCGACCACAACCGTATTGTCTTGCTTTACCTCTCGATCGCTGTCAGTGTCGCCTGGCTGCTCCCATCCCTCCTGAATACCTCTCGACGCCTGGGGCAAGGACTAGAACCGGAACGTTCGCGCGCACGCTGAAGTCCGTCCCCCAATCCTGACCCAGGCGAACACAGACGACGGCCCGCCGCCGGAGTCTCCAGAGGAGATTTACCCCCATGCACCGAATGACCGTTCGACGTCCGTCCGCGATCGTGGCGTGTGCGCTCGCTATTCTGAGTTGTTCCGTCGTCGCACGCGCGCAGGATGTGGATGGCTTCAATCCCGGCGCGAACCAGAGCGTCCTGGCCATGGCCGTGCAGCCGGACGGAAAGATCCTGGTCGGCGGCGGGTTCACCGGCCTCGGCGGGACGACCGGCACGACCGTGCGCAATCACATCGGGCGCTTGAACGCCGACGGCACCGTTGACCCCACCTTCAACCCGGGCACCAACAGCCTGGTGCAGGCCGTGGCGGTGCAGCCGGACGGCAAGATCCTGATCGGCGGCAACTTCACGTCGGTCGGCGGCGGGACCGGCCTCGCGACCAGCCGCAACTACCTCGCGCGGCTCAACGCCGACGGCACGGTCGACATGACCTTCAATCCGGGCGCGAACCTCACCGTGTACGCCATCGTCGTGCAGCCGGATCGAAAGATTCTGGTGGGCGGCGCCTTCTCGGCGCTGGGCGGCGGAACAGGGACCGCGACGCGCAGGATGATCGGCCGGCTCAACGCCGACGGTTCGCTCGACAGCTTCGATCCGGGAGCGAGCAAGCTCGTCGGGGCGCCGATCGTCTACACCATGGCGCTGCAGCCGGACGGGAAAGTCGTGGTCGGCGGCTACTTCAACGGGCTCGGCGGCGGCACCGGGCTGACCACGCGCAACTTCATCGGGCGGATCAACGCCGACGGCACGGTTGACGGCTTCAATCCCGGCGCCAATTCCATCAGCGGCGTCAACGCGCTGGCGATCCAGGCGGACAACAAGATCGTCGTGGGCGGCAGCTTCATCGGGCTCGGTGCCGGAACAGGCGGCGGCAGTAACCGCCTCAACATCGGGCGGATTAACGAAGACGGCTCGGTCGACATCGGCTTCAACCCGGGCGTCGAATCGCAGGTCCTCACGCTTGCTGTCCAGGTGGACGGGAAGATTCTCGCCGGCGGGTACTTCAAGTGGATGGGCGATGCCGGCGGACCCTTGAAGTCGACGCGCAACTACATCGGGCGGCTCAACGCGAACGGGACGGTTGACGGCACGTTCAATCCGGGCGCGGACAACATCCTCACGGCCCTGGCGGTGCAGCCGGATGGGGCGATCGTGGCCGGTGGCAGCTTTCTCAACGTCGGCGGCGGCGGCGGGGTCGCCGCGACGACGGCGCGCAAGCAGATCGCGCGGTTCCCGCCCACCGAGGCCGCGGTTCAAACCCTCGTGCTCTCGGGCGGCAACAGCGTCGTGACCTGGGCGCGCAGCGGCGCCGGGCCGGAAGTCACGAGCGTCGTCTTTGAACAGTCGTCCACCGGCGCGATCTACACGGCGCTCGGCAACGGCACACGCGTGGCCGGCGGGTGGCAGATTACCGGGCTGAGCCTGCCCGCGAGGGTGCACATCCGTGCGCGCGGAAGCTACGGGACGGGACTGCAGAACGGGTCCGGCTCGATCGTCGAGTCGATCCTGATCGTGGGGCCGTTGAAGAATACCGACGGCGATTTCGACGGCGACGGCATGGCCGACATCACCATTTATCGGCCGTCCGACGGCACGTGGTACACGTTGAACTCCGCGACTTCGACGGTTTCCGCGATCGCATTCGGAAGCGCCACCGATATTCCCGCACCCGCCGATTACGACGGTGACGGCAAGACCGACATCGCGATCTTCCGTCCGGGCACCGGCACCTGGTATATCTACGGGTCGACCGCCGGGTTCGTCTCCCTGCAGTTTGGTCTGCCGGGCGACCTGCCCGTTCCCGCCGACTACGATGGCGACGGCAAGGCCGACATCGCGATCTACCGTCCAGGCACCGGCACGTGGTTTGTCGTGCAGGGGCAGGGAACAGGGTATGAGTCCGTGCAGTGGGGAGCGGCCGGTGACGTGGCCGTTCCCGGCGATTACGACGGCGACGGCAAAGCCGACATCGCCGTCTATCGCCAGGGCGCCTGGTACATCAGGCAGTCGAGCACGCTGACACCCCTCATCGTCCAGTGGGGCACCGCCATCGACGTGCCCATCGTCGGCGACTTCGATGGCGACGGCAAGACCGACATCAGCATCTATCGGCCGAGTACTGGCACCTGGTACATCGCGCAGTCGAGTACGTCGACGCTCGTCTCCATCGTCTGGGGCGTCGCCGGCGATACGCCCGTTCCAGCGGACTACGATGGCGACGGCAAGACGGATGTGGCCATCGTCCGCCCGAGCAGCGGCACGTGGTACATCCTCCAGTCGAGCACGATGACGCTGCGGGCAATCGCGTGGGGGGTGGGCACCGACATCCCGATCTTCAGGCAGCCCTGACGCGTTGGGGTGGGAAGAAAGACGAGGTGAGGGAAGTCCACGCCGGCGCCGGGCGCCGGGCGTGGACGTCCTTCAGAGAGCAGGTGCTAGGTGCCGGCCGGAATCTGGCCCGCGATGTTCTCGAAGACCTGGCTGACCTTCGTGCCCGCGAGCGCGACGGCGCCGACGCAGACGAGCGCGATCAGCGCGATCAGAAGGGCGTACTCGAGCAGGTCCTGTCCTTCTTCGTTCCGGACGAGCGCGCGCAGACGGTTGAAAAGTGTCATGGATCCTCCGGCGCGTCTCCGGACGCGCGAAGTCCAGACGAGGAGCAACCGTCGTTCCCGTCAGCGCATCAGACGATAATTCTATATAGATCAATGATTTAGAGGCCAAGGCGAGCGGCCCTGAAGGGGCGCGCCGATGGTGAAACTGTAAGCCGCATTACGAGCAAGGCAGGCCTGAAGGCCTGCACCACACCCGCCCCGATGGCCTGCCCCGCTCCTGCCTGAAGAAGCTCTAGATTCCGCAGGCGAACAGCCGCACCGCCAGCGCCGGCTGGCTGCCGGTTCCCGAGGTCGCCGTCGCGGTGTTCCCCGCGCTGTCGGTCACGGTCAGCGTGACGCTGAGCGGGTTCGACGCGCCTTCCGGCGTGCTCGTGGTCTGTCCGCACAGATCCGAGAACGCGAGCTGCGCGTTCGAGCCGGTGATCGTCTTCGCCGTCACGTAGGTGTACTGCACCGTCCACGCGTACGACACGATCGGCAGCGGACCGGTCGTGAACGACGTGGACGTCAGCGTGCACGTGGTGGGCAGGCCCGCCACGCTCTTGAACCAGCACTCGGTGGCCGGGCCGGCCTGCGTGGACGGATCGAGCAGGTTGAACGAGGCGATGACGCCGCTGCCCGCCTGGTTGACGGTCACCGTCTGGCCGGCGATCGTCAGCGTGCCGGAGCGCCCCGCGCCCGCGCTGGACGCGATGGAGATGGTGACCGTTCCGTCGCCCGTGCCGCTGGCCCCGGACGTAATCGTGAGGAACGCCGCGTTGCTCGTCGCGGTCCACGCGCAGGTGCTGTGCGCCGACACGCTCACGGTCGCCGTGCTGGCGCCGCTCGAGACGGAGATGGTCGTGGCCGACAGGTTGAACGCGCAGATGTTCGGTGTCCTGAACGTCTCGGCGCCGGTAAACGCGGTCGTGAGCGCCGTGCCGGACGCACGCACGCGCCAGAAGTACGTGGTGTTCGGATTGAGGCCCCTGGCGACCTGCCAGCTCGTCGTGGCTCCGCCGCCCTGCGCGATGCCGTCGGCGGCCTGCGTTCTCGAATCCGGGAACGAATCGACATCGGACACTTCGAACCGGTAGGACACCGGGCCGACCGCTCCGGCCGCGGCGGCGTTGTTGACGACGAGCGTCGGCGTCAGCGAGTCCACCGTCTGCCCGCCGGCGGGCGATTGCAGGCTCGGCGTCGTGAGCGTCGGCGTCACGGTCACGACCGGCGCCGCGGCCTGCGTGAACGTGATGGTCGTGCCGCCGACCGAGATCGTGCCGGTCCGTGCCGCGCCGGTGTTTGCGGCGATCGTGTACTGCACCGTGCCGTTGCCCGTGCCCGTCAGGCCCTGCGAGATCGTGATGAAGCTCGACCCGCTCGCCGCCGTCCACGCGCATGCCGCGGCTGTCGAGACGGTCACGCTCCCCGCTGCCCCCGCCGCCGGAACCGCCGTCGTCACCTGACCAAGCGTGATGACGCAGGTTGTCGTCGGCTGCGCGGGATTGTCCGAGCACGCCGCGGCCACGAGCGCAGCGGCGCCGGCCAGCATCGCGCACAGGACGAGTCGCATGAGCGTCGGGCGGGGAGGGTGGTGCTTCATAAACAGCAGATTCTAGCGCAAGACCCCGCCGGGCGGCCGGCGATCCGCTACGATAAAACCCGTGAAGCTCAAGGATTTGCCCAGAGCATTCGGCTTCGGGGCGGCGCCGCGCGAGTACGGCCACGAAATCCTGACGTTTCCCTTACAGGGCATCGGCGACGTGCGGTTCGCCCGATGGCTGCATCCGGGTGAGACGCCCAAGAGCATCACGCAGGCCGGGGTGGACGCCGTGCGGCCGTTCCTCGGTGACGGCGACGTCGCCATCGACATCGGCGCGCACACGGGCGATTCGACGCTGCCCATGGCGCTCGCGGCCGGTCCGCGCGGCGCCGTGTTCGCCCTCGAGCCGAACCCGTACGTCTTCAAGGTGCTCGCGCTCAACGCGACGCTCAACCCGTCGGCCGCGATGATCACGCCCCTGATGTTCGCCGCGATGCCCACCGACGGCGAGTTCGAGTTCGAGTACTCGGATTCGGGCTACTGCAACGGCGGGTTCCACGAAGGCCTGAGCCGCTGGCGGCACGGCCACTTTTCGGTGCTGCGCGTCGCGGGCCGAAACCTCGCGGCGTATCTGCACGAGCACGCCCCGGCCGAGCTGGCGAGGCTGCGCTACGTCAAGATCGATACCGAGGGCTTCGATCGCGCGGTGGTCCGTTCGATCGCCGGCCTGTTGCGCGAGCGGCGGCCGTATCTGAAGGCCGAGGTCTACAAGCACCTGCCGGAGGCCGAGCGCGCGGGCTTCCACGCCGACCTGCGGGCGCTCGGCTACCGCGTGTTCAAGTGCGGGGAGTTCGAGTATCGCGGCGAAGAACTGGGGCCGCGAGACATGAGCCGCTGGAAGCACTTCGACGTGTTCGCCGTCCCCGAAGAAATTGTTTAACGTCCCTGCGACAACGCCGTGGCGCGCGCCAGGTTGTTGCTCGCCGACGCATGCTGCGGGTTGAGCCGCAGGGTTTCCTGAAATTCGCGCGCGGCCTCGGCGAGCTGTCCGGCTGACGCGAGCGTCACGCCCATGATGTTGTGCGCCTCCGCGTCGCCGGGGGTCAGCCGCACCGCCTCCCGGGCCTGCACGGCGGCCGCCGCCACGTTGCCCTGACGGAGGAAGCGCGCCGCCCGGACGCGCGCGACGAGCCCCATGCCCTGCCGGGCCGCGATGCTCGCCGGATCCGCGGCGAGCACGTTCTCGAACTGCGCGGCCCCTTCGTCGGTCCGGTCCTGCAGCAGCAACGCATTGCCGAGCAGGATGCGCGCCGGAATGCGGTTGGGATTCGTGGGGTTGGCCTGGACGAACAGGTCCAGCACGCCGATGCCTTCCGCCGTCTGCCCCTTCGCCAGCAGCTCGGTGCCCAGGCCGGCGCGCGCATCCGGATAATCGGCGACCGCCTCGCGCAGCTGCGCGATGGCCTCGTCGTGCCGGCCCGCGGTGATGTATTCGGTCGCGAGCGCGAACCGCGCGCGCCCCTGCGGCCGCCGCGCGACGACGCTTTCCCACAGGGTGATCGGCGAGGCGTACTCGCGGTTGCGGAACATCGTTCTGACCGACAGCGCTCCCACCACGGCGGCGCACAGGCATGCCGCCGCCATCGTCAGCGTGCGCGCGCGCGCGGGCCACTTCGCGCGCAGGCGCTCGAGCACGCTCCACAGGGCGGCGGTGGCCAGCACCGACAGCGCGGCGAGCGGCAGGTACATCCGCCGCTCGGCGCCGACCTCGCTCGCGATCGGCACCACGCTCGATGTGGGCGCCAGCGTCAGGAAGAACATCGCGCCCAGAAAGCCAATCGCCGGCCACCGCACGAGCGCGACCACCGTTCCGGCGAGCATCAGCAGCAGCAGCAGCGCCTGCGGCACGACTTCGCCCACGCCGATCGCGCGCGGCAGGCCGTAGTCGATGACGAGCGCCTGCGGCCAGATCGCAAGGCCGAGGTACCGCGCGATCATCTGCGCCTGGTTCAGCAGGTACGTCCACGGCGACAGGCTCGCCGCTCCGACGGTCGAACGGGGCCAGCGCCACATCAGGAGGCCCAGCTCCACCCACGTCGCCGCCAGGACGAGGTAGAAGCCTCCCCGCTCGCGCACCGCCTCGCGCCACGACCCGAACACGAAGACGCGGTCGTACAGCAGCACGGCCAGCGGCGCGACGGCCATCGACTCTTTCGTCGCCATGCCGGCCGCGCACGACACGACCGAGACGACGAGCCAGCCGCCCGACGCCCGTCCGCGGATCGCGGCGTAGAGCGTGAGCAGGAAGAACAGCCCCATCATCGATTCGGTCCGCTGCGTCGCGTACTCCACGGTTTCGCTCAGGAGCGGATGCGCCACCCACACCAGCGACGACACCAGCGCCACCGTTTCGGCGGCCGGCCGGCGCCCGAGGCCGATTATGGTCAGCCGGACGATGCCGAAGAGCAGCAGGGCGCTGATGACGAGCACGGCGAGGTTCCAGGCGTGGTAGCCCGTCTCGTCGAGGTTGCCCAGGGCATAGCTGATCGCGAACGACAGGTTGGCGACGGGCCGTCCGGCCGCCGGCGTTTCGATGGGCGGCGACATGGACTCCGACAGCGGCAGCACGCTGCGGATCGTCTGGTTGGACACGATCGCCGGGTCGTCGTCCCAGATGAACGGCGCGTGCAGGCCGTTCCAGTAAGTCGCCAGGCCGACCGCAATGATGAGGGCGACGGCGTAGGTGGACGTGCGGGCTGTACGGGCTGGTCGTGCTGAACGTGCTGAACGGGGCGGCGCCATCGGCGGGTGCCGCCAAGCCTAGCACTGATGCCTACCGGCCGACGATTCCGGCGACGATGCGTTCGGCCTCGGCCCTCGTGAAATCGCCGCTGATGACGGCCGACGTCGTGATGGCCGCCCGGACGACCGGAGCCATCACGACCGTTCCGTCGATCAAAATCGCGAGCGGCTTGCCGACGTGGCCGCCGCTGGCGCGCGACATCTTCGCGGCGCCCTCGGCGGTGAACGTGATGGCGACGCTGAATGTCCCGCCTTCGACCAGCCGCGCGCTCGCGATGTCGCTGTTCGTGACGACTGCTTCGTCGCGGAGATAGATCCGGCGGCCCGCCGATACGGCCACTTCGCGCAACCCCGGGGCCGGGTTGTCCTCGGCGAGACGCGCTTCGAAACGCACGGCGGCAAGGACGTCCACGGCCGCTCGCGACCAGTAGCCGGCCGCGATCCCGGCGAGCGCGAGGCCGGTGGCCGCCGCGATCACGAACCGCCGCCTCGCCATTGCGTCGGTCGCTGCCACGGGCTGCCGCGCGAGGATGCGCTCGCGGCTGCTGTACCGCTCGCGTGGGCTGCGTGCTGGCTCGTAGCCGAGGGGGTCGGCCTCCCGCAGAATGTCCGACAGCGTCTTCATCGAGCGCCTCCCAGGTATGCCCCGAGGATCGATTTCAGCTCGCGCCGCGCCATCGACAGATGCCAGCGCACGGTCAACGCGCTGACGCCCAGGCACGCGCCGACCGCCCCGTGGCTCATGCCTTCGATCTCGTGCATGACGACGATGGCGCGCCGCCGGGGGTGCAGGCGATCGAGCGCCGCCCACACCGCCCGCTTCGCGATCAGGGCCGATTCGAGAGACGAGGGATACGAGGCGGGTTCGGCCCGGAGTTTCGCGGCCGCTCGCCGCCTGACGGAGGTCTTGCGCCAGTCGTCGCGGCGGATGTTCACGAGCACTCTGACCAGCCAGGCTTCTTCGCTCGCCGGACCTTCCGGCACTGACTGCAGCGATCTGGCCGCCTTGAAGAACGTGTCCTGCACGAGGTCGCGTGCTTCGTCGGCGCTCGCGGTGAGGCGCCGGGCGAGCCGGTACAGCCGATCCTCGTGGCAGTCGAACAGGTCCGCCAGCCGATCGCGCCGCTGGCCGTCCATCTGATCCACCGGCAGCGCGACCGCACGCTCCACGCTCATGCCCTATAGACGTGTCACGGCCGAATCGTGTTGAGGAGCTCCGACACCCGCTTCACCCGCTCGAAGCCGTGGATGGTCCTGAGGCTGTCCTCGATGCGTTTCGCGGGCAGTTTCGACTCCGGCATCAGCGCACGGTATTTGGCATCGACGTCGCTCCATTCGATGCCGCGCGGCGCCGACCCTCGCGGCGCGTCGATCGTGCTCGTGAACCGGGCGCCCGAGGTGGTCACGATCGTGACGGTGCCGCCCCAGGGCCATTGATATCTGACGGACGGCGGCGACGGATCGGCGTCCACCAGGCGCATGAGACGGGCGATTCCCGGGTCGCGGTACTTCGCCGGCGACGCGTGAATCCAGGTGAAGTCCCTGTCGGCCACCGCGCAGGCCAGGAAGTACGGCAGGCTGTGAATGGCCTCGGCGTAGTCTTTCGGGTTCCGGCTCCCGTCCACGTTCCGTCCCTGGACCAGAATCCGGGCCACCGCTTCGGCCGGTACGTTCGCCTGCCGCGCGGCGGTCATCGCGGCTTCGACCAGCGACGAAAACGGGTGGGAGCCGGGCCACAGCTTGATCGCCAGATACCTGGTGATGTCCCACTCCTTGCCGTAATCGCGCGTGAGGGTCCCGCTGTCCGGCCCGGGGGCGCCGTACACGGTCAGGAAGCCGCCCTGCGCTTCGAAGATGTCCTCGTTGACCGTGTAGCCGCGTCCGGCGGCCAGGGCGGCGTTGACCGCGCAGAGCGCCGCGTTTCCCCCATGTACTCGCGCGCCCAGCTGTTGGTGCCGATGCTGAGCCCACCCATCGTGACCGCGGTGATGCCGAGCGCGTGCGCCGTCTGCTCGTCGGTGAGCTTGAGAAGCCTGGCGGCCGTGACGGCCCCGCCGAACGCGACGGTTTGTGAAGCATGGACGCCGGCCCTGCCGCCGCGGCGGGCGTCGCCGATGCGGCCCGCGGCCTCGTAACCCACGACCATCGCGGTGAGGACGTCGGGGCCCGTCGCGCCCGTGCGCTCGGCGACGGCGAGGCCGGCCGCCGTCACGCAGGTGCCGATGTGCGCCGTGTTCCGCATGTCGCTGTCGTCGGAGGCGAACGCATCGCTCAGCATGGCGTTGACGTGCGCGACGTCGCCAACCGGCAGCTTCGTCCCGTCGAACCACACCGTGGCTTCGGGCCTGCCGCCGTGCTCTTTCGCGAGGTCGCGCACGATGCGCGCCGATTCGATGGAGGCGCCGGGCGCCGCGCTCGCCAGGGTGCTCGCGATGATGATCTTGGCGTGCTCGACGGCCTTCGGCGGGAGATCGCCGAACCGGGTCGAATTGACCAGGCGGGCCAGCGCGAGCGCGCCACTGGTGGGACCGCGGCCCGCGCCGTCCGTCTGCCCCCGCTGTCCACCGGCCCCGGAAATGCTGACGCGCGCGGCCGTGCCGATGCCGGCGAGCGCGACCGCGCCCGTAAGGATCCGGCGCCGTGTGAATCCCATGCTGCCCCCCTGCGAGGTGAAGTCCCGTCGCCGTTGCGAGATGCTACACCCTACGGCGAGGGTCGAACCGCTACGCGATCGATCGCGACCGACAGCTGGCGCTGCTCAGTGTTCACGCCGGCGCCGGCCCGCGACGTGCTCGACGAGAGCGACAGCACCAGCTCGTTGACGCCGATTCGCCACGCGCTGGCCGGAGCGGCGAGCGACACCTGGTTCCACCCGCCGGTGAGCGTCACGTCGCCGACGAGCGCTCCGTTCAGCACCGCGCTCATGCGCTGTCCCGCCGCCCCGGGCGGCAGCGCCGGCTGGCAGATCACGTCGATGGCCGCGGCGCCGGCCGTGCGGCGGGGCAGCAGGATCGATGCGCGCCGGCCCTCGACCCACACGAAGGTCCGATCCGCGTCGCGCTCGTCGCCCGCAAACCCCGATCGGAGATACGGCCGCGCCTCCGGCTCGCCCGCGTCGATCACCGGGTTCGCGGGCAGCATGAACACGGCGCCGCCGGCGACCAGCAGCACGGCGATGCCGGCCGTCGCGGTCCACCATCCCGCGACGGACCGTGGAAAAGCGTCGCCTTCTCGCACGAGATCGGCGGCGGCCGCGGCCGCGAGGAGCAGCAGCACGTCGAAATAGACGTACGTCACCGGCCACAGCGTCGTCAGGCTGAACGCGAGCAGCGCCAGGCCCAGCCACGCCATCGGCGCGCTTCGACGACCGAGCGCCCGCCAGGACGCCCCGTAGACGGCCGCCATCACGATGGCCTGGAACGCGTCCACGAAGCGCTCCAGGCCGTTCGACAGCAGGACGCCGGTGACGCCGATCGTGTGCTGCGCCCAGGTGGTGGACGTCCACACGAAACCCTTGATGACGTTCTGGTAGCTGCCGTACAGCGCGTAGGCCAGCGCGCGCCCGTCCCAGATCGCGAACGGCAGGAAGGGGACCGCCGCGCCCAGCGCCAGAAGCGCCAGGACAGCTCCTGTCTTCGGCCGATCGCGATGCCACACCGCCATCGCCAGCACCGGCACCATCGCGACCATCGTGGTCCTGGCCACGACGAGCAGCCCCAGCGTCAACGCAGCGCCCAGCCATCGCTCGCCGGCGACGAGCCATGCGAAGAGCGCCAGCAGGGGCCAGTACGCCGGCGTGTGGCCGATCGACGCGAAGCGCGTGAGATCCGGGTTCAGGCAGATCGCCGCCGTCATCGCCAGGCATCCGGCGCAGGCGGCGAGACGTCCTCGCGCGGCCGACACGACGGCGGCAAGGGCGCACGCGACCGGCACGAACAGCTCGCCGGCCACGGTGAGAAAGCGGACGTCGGCATTGAGCGCCATCGGAATGGCGTACGGTCCCCAGAGCATCGGGCCGTAGGGCAGCGGCGCCTCCCAGGGCACGCGATAGATCGTGTAGGGGTTGCGGCCCTGCGCCATGCGCCGCAGGCCTTCCTGCACGACGATCAGCATGTCGGCGCGCTGCGGGTCGTGGGGGATCGTCAGGATCTGCTGCAGCCACGCGTGGCAGGCGTAGACGACCAGCCCGGCTGCGGCAAGCGCCGCGACCGCCGTGACCAGCATCGTGTAGGGCGGCCCTTTCAGGGCCGCCGATCGCGGGGCTGGAAACGTCCCGCGCTACTGCGCGTCCACGACCACAACAGCAGGCCCTGGACGAGCACGAGCGCGATGGTGGCGGCGATGAAGGGACGTGTGTCGCCGCCAATCCATAACTCTATGACCGGCGGCGACGAGAGGAAGACGAGGCTGAGCGCGACCGCGAGGCTGCGTGCGATCGAAGGCAAGGCGGCCGATTGTACCTGTATCTGGATCCGGCTTTGCTAGGAGGGCAGGGCAGTGTGAGACGATCTCCCGCCAGGATGCCCTCCCGGCGTGCGCGATTGGTGTGTGGGATCACGCTTTGGCCTGCGTGCTGGGGTACGCCCCGGCGCTGTGTGCGCAGGGCTTCGAGATCGCGCCGGTCGCCGGGTATCGCTTCGGCGGCGACTTCTTCGAGCTGCTGAGCGGGAAGCCGCTCGACATCGACGGCGCACCGGTGGTCGGGGTCGTCGTCAACGTCCCGACGCACGACGGGTTTCAGGTCGAGGGGCTCTTCTCGCACCAGCGCGCGGATGCGCTGGTGCCGATCTTCCCGGCCGGTCCTCCCGTGAACTGGCAGTTCACCGTCGATCACTACCAGGCCGGCGGCCTCCAGGAGTAGACATCGGGCGGCCGAAGGCGCGGCCGTTCCTGATCGGCACGCTGGGGCTGACGCGCTACGCGGCCGACGGCGACAACGAGATCCGTTTCACGGTCGGCGCCGGCGGCGGCGTCAAGCTGTTCCCCGCGCGGCACGTCGGACTGCGCTTCGACGGCCGTCTCTTCCTCACCTTCGTGGACGCCGACGTGGCCCTCTTCGGCTGCTCGACCTTCGGCCCGAACACGGGCTGCGTGATCGGCTTCAACACCAACACCGTCTGGCAGATGGAGTTCTCGGCGGGCCTCGTCGTCAAGTTCAACTGAGCCTACCTCTTGCCTTCCCCACAGGAAGGGTGGCATCATGCCCGTCATTCCTGTGGGAACCCCAATAGAGAAATCAACGTAGATACATCTGCGCATGAAAGAATCCGACGTTCGCCAGGGCACCCTGGCGCTCATGGTGCTCAAGACGCTCGACGTCCTTGGCCCCCTGCATGGCTACGGGATCGCCCGGCGCATCGAGCAGATCAGCGGGGATCTCCTGACGGTCAACCAGGGAACGCTGTACCCGGTGCTGCTCAAGCTCGTCCAGGAAGGCTCCGTCTCGTCGGAGTGGGGCGTGTCCGAGCACAACCGCAAGGCGCGCTTCTACCGGCTGACACGCCAGGGGCGCCGGCAATTGCAGGCCGAAACGCGGACGTGGGAGCAGACGGCCGCGATCATCCATCGATTTGTCGCCGCGAAAGCGCAGGACCTGAAATGAGAACAGCGAGGCGGCTCTTCCAGCGGCTGACCTGGTGGGCGAGGTCCGCGCAGGACCAGGACGAAGGCGAAGACATCCTGCGCGCCGAGATCGATGAACACCTCGCCATGCAGACGGCCGAGAACATCCGTGCCGGCCTGCCGCCCCTCGAGGCCCGGCGGCAGGCGTTGCTGAAGTTCGGCAACGTGGAAGCGATGAAGGACAGCTACCGGGACCTGAGGGGCCTCCCGTTTCTCGAAACGCTCGTCGATGACATGCGTCACGTGGTGCGGCGCCTGCAAACGACGCCGGCGTTTACTGCGGCCGTTCTCCTGACGATTGCACTCGGGATCGGCGCCAACACCGCTATCTTCGGGGTCGTGGACGCCGTCCTGATCAGGCCGCTCGCGTACCCGCACGCCGAAGCCCTGGCGGCCATCTCGCACGCGGCGCCGAAGTTCCCGGGGACGAGCAGCCTTGGCTGTTCCCCCTCGATGTATTTCACCTATCGCGAGGCGAACCGGACCTTCGAGCACTTCGGGCTCTGGTCGGCGGGCGGCGCAAGCGTGACGGGGATCGCCGAGCCCGAGCTCCCCCGGGCGCTGATTGTCACCTACGGCGTGCTCGATGCCTTGGGGGTGCCGCCTCTCCACGGCCGCTGGTTTACTGAAGAGGACGACACGCCGGGCTCGGCCGAGACCGTGATTCTCACCTTCGGCTACTGGCAGCGCCGCTTCGGAGGCGAGGCGTCGGTTGTCGGCCGCACGCTGACGATCGATTCGCGGCCGCGCGTGGTGATCGGCGTCATGCCGGAGACGTTCCGTTTTCAGCGCGATCCCGAACTGATTCTTCCGAGCCGGTACGAGCGGAGCGAGCAGTTTCTCGGCCCCTTCGATGCCCAGGGAATTGCGCGGCTCAAACCCGGCGTCACGATCGAGCAGGCCAACGCGGATATCGGTCGCATGCTGGGCATCTGGCTGACCGCGTGGGATCCGAATCCGGGACTCGAACGCGCGCTCTTTCAGAACGCGGGCCTGCTGCCGAAGGTCCAGCCCCTGAAGCAGGACATCGTCGGGGACATCGGCCCGGCGCTCTGGGTGGTGATGGGGACGCTGGCGCTGGTTCTTCTGATCGCCTGCGCCAACGTCGCGAACCTGCTGCTCGTGCGCGCCGAGGCGCGCCAGCAGGAGTTCGCGATCCGGGCCGCGCTGGGCGCCGGCTGGAGACGAATCGCCAGGGAAATGCTCGTCGAAAGCATGACGCTCGGCATGCTGGGCGGGGCGCTCGGTCTCGGCCTGGCGTATGCGGCGTTGCGGATCCTGGCGGCGAAAGGTCCCGACACCCTGCCGCGGCTGCACGAAATCGGCATCGACCCCGTTGTGCTGGCATTCGCCTTCGGCGCGTCCATTCTTTCCGGCGTGCTCTTCGGCGTCCTTCCGGTGCTGAAGTACGCAGGCCCCCGTGTCGCGACGGCGCTCGGAAGCGCGGGCCGCACGTTCAGCGAGGATCGCGCGCGCCACCGTGCGCGCAACACGCTGGTCGTGGTGCAGGTGGCGATTGCGCTGGTGCTCCTCATCAGCTCCGGGTTGATGATTCGCACGTTCCAGCATCTGCGCCGGGTGCAGCCGGGATTCACGCACCCCGAGGAGATCCTGATCCTGCATTCGATGGTGCCCGAGGCCATCGCGCAGGAACCCGATCGCGTGATGCGGATGCAGCACGAGACTCTCGACAAGCTCGCCGCCATTCCCGGCGTCGCGTCGGTCGGGTTTGCTGGCGCCGCGCCGCTCGAACCGTTTCTGGGCGGCAGCAATCCTGTGTATGCCGAGGACAAGAACTTCGCCGAGGGCCAGATTCCGCCCCTCCGGCAAATCCGCAGGGTCGCGCCGGGATTCTTCAGGACGCTGGGGACGCGCGTCGTGGCGGGACGCGAGCTGACGTGGGCCGATCTGTACGAGAAACGCCGCGTCGCCCTCGTGTCGGAGAACATGGCCCGCGAGTGGTGGGGCGATCCGCGAGCCGCGCTCGGCAAGCGGATTCGCGAAGGCGGCGCCGTCGATCCGTGGCGTGAAATCGTCGGCGTCGTCGAAAACGTGTACGACAGGGGCGTGCAGGCACCGCCGCCGTCCTTCGTCTACTGGCCGGCGCTGATGGACCGGTATATCTGGGCCGGCGGCAAAGGATTCGCCGTGGGCAGGGCCGCGTTCGTCATCCGCTCCAGCCGGACGGGAACGGAGAGCCTGTTGACCGAAGCGCGGCAGGCCATCTGGTCCGTCAACGGCAGGCAGCCGGTGTTCCTCGTCACCACGCTGAAGACGCTCTACGACCAGTCCATGGCCACGACGTCGTTCACGCTCGTCATGCTGGCGATCGCCGGAGGGATGGCGTTCGTGCTCGGCATCGTGGGAATCTACGGCGTGATCGCGTATCTCGTCTCGCAGCGGACCCGCGAGATCGGCATCCGCACCGCACTGGGCGCGCAGCCGGCCAGCCTGCTGGGGATGTTCGTGCGCCATGGCCTGCGGCTGGCGGCCGTGGGAGCCGCTCTGGGGCTGGTGGCGGCGGCCGGACTCACGCGCCTGATGTCGTCGTTGCTCTTTGGCGTCACCGCGCTCGACCCGGCGACGTACGGGGCGGTTTCGGCGCTGCTCGTCATCACCGCCATGGTGGCCAGCTATCTCCCGGCACGCCGGGCCGTGACCGTCGATCCAGTCCAGGCCCTGCGGTCGGAATAGTTCGGCTCGTCGTGCGCGCCTCCGTTTCGATTCTCCTGGCCGCGGCGATCGGCGTCATCGCGCCGCGCTCGTGCTCGTGTTCCACGGCGGCGGCCAGCGCGCCTCGCAGATTCGTCAGATCAGCGGCTTCGACGCGCTCGCCGATCGCGAACACTTCATCGGGCGGCGAGCGCCGCCGCGCCGCCAAGAAAGCCGGCCATTTCGAGCGCCAGCCGGAGCAGGCCGGCGATTGGAACGGGCGCGCTGCCGGATCGGCTCGGGTCGCCCTTCACCGAGAAGGTGGCCCACGGAACGGCGATCAGGAGGGGGACGCCCCCCCCGGCGGCATACGCCCACACCCCTCGAAAACGTCCTCCGGCATAGCGGCCGATGGCCACGAGCGACGCCACTTCCAGGGCGAAGCGGAGGGCGAGCTGCCAGCTCGGAATCGACTCAGTCGGCAAGAGAATCCTTCATGTTGATGAACCCGCCGTGACGCCGGATCGTATGTCCTAAGTGTGGTGAAGTTCCTGCTCTGGTGCATCCTGTTCGTGCTGTGCTGGCCGCTGGCTCTGCTTGCCCTGATCGCCTACCCGTTCGTGTGGCTCCTGCTGATTCCGTTCCGGCTGGTCGGCTTTGCCGTCGAAGGCGTCCTGGGACTGGTGTGGGGCATCCTGATGCTCCCCGCGAGGCTGCTGCGCGGCCCGCGAGCCCTGTAGCCGCCGCGATCTACTTGCCGCGCAGGTGGGAGCGGTCTTTCTCGTTCTCGGAGCAGAAGTACTCCATCAACTCCGTATTGAGCGCGAGGTCCTGGTGCAGCGTCACGGACCAGGGCCGCGTGTACGCTTTCGGATCGTCAACCGTGATCTCCAGGTCCATGCGGCCGTAGGTGATCCGGTGAAACTTCTCCGTGATGGTCGCGGCGCCGGTCAACGGGCTGCCGCGCCGATCCGCCCACCACTCCTCTTTGAAGCCCGCCGTCTTCACGACCAGCGTGTCGCCCACCCATTGCCCTGACGAGTAGCCGTTGAAGGCCGGGAGCGGATCGGGCGGCGCGGGCCGGCCGTCCGTGAAGATTTGCCGGAACTCGTTGTCTTCTTCGTGCAGGATGACCAGCAATCCGGGAACCTGGACGAATTTCCTCGGCAGCGCATTCGTCTGCCGCTGCAGGATGCCCACCGGCTGACAGAGGCCTGCCGGACTCTCGACCCGCAGGTTGTCCTGGCGCGACTGCCAGAGGGCGCGCGCCCACGGCTGGAACGGCAACCCGCCCTTGATGCCCTCGCCGATGTTGACGAACTCCGGAGGGAAATTCAGCGATCCGGTGACCGGTTCGGTGGACGGCGCGACGCCGGGCACTCCGTCCGCACGCGTCTGCCACAAGCCGGAGAGATCCGGCTTGCCGTCGCTGGTCCGCGGCGCCGGCGCGGCCAGGTTCGGCTTGCCGGCCTTGTCTTTCGGCACGCGCGGCGTCGGATAGTTCACCCACTGCGCGGCGACGGGCGTACACAGCGCCACGACGATGCTCACGATGAGTGTTTTCATGAAGAAACTCGGCAGTATCCTACACCCGTCCGTCGCGGTTGAGTAGACGTTTGGCGGCCGTGCCTAATTCAGGCCCGTCACAAAGCTGCCGATCTCGCGCAGCACGTCCGCCTCGTGTGACAAGAAGACGAAATGATTGGCATGGGGCAGCTCGATGACGCGTGCCGTGGGCACCGCGTCTTTCACCGCTTTCTCCTGTCGTGCGACCAACGCGGTCATCGCAGTGGACGCGGCATCGGCGGCAGCTTTGACTGACGCGTCAGTGTTCCCGTCAAGCCAGGCGCCCAGGCTGTGGGGGTTCGCGAAGATGACGAGCGCCGGCACCGGAATCCTGTCGTACTTCTTCGTCGGGTTCATGAACATGGTGCCCAGGTCCGCGGCGCCCGGATGATTCCGCGGCCGGACAGCTTTTCCGGCGGCGTCGGATTCCCATTGCTGCCGCCATTCCGCCTCAGGGATTTTGAACCCGTCCACGCGTTCGAAGTATTTCTGCAGGGCCGCGAAGCTGGCCAGGTCCGCCGGGGACGGCGGCGGCGGTTGAGGGGGACGAAGCGCCTGCGCCTCCCGGGCGTCGCTGCCCTTGCCGTTGTCGAAGGCGTAAGAGTACGCGGAGTCGAGATAGACCAGGCCTGCAACCCGGCCGGGATACCTGTTCGCCACCGAGCTCATTTCCGCCCCGCCAATGGAGTGTCCCGCGAGGATCGGCTTGCCGATCGCGAGCGCGTCGATCACCGCCACGACGTCGTCGCCGAGACGTTCAGCCAGGTTGTCCGCGGCTGAATAGCCGGACGCACCGAATCCGCGCCGGGTGATCCCGTAAACATGCCAGCGGGCAGCCAGCTTCGGCGCGAAGCCGTCGAAGACATGAGCCGTCGAGCCGCCTCCGGCGAGCAGAATCATCGACCGTCCCGGACCGCCCCAGTCGAGCACTTCCAGCTGAACGTTCCGGTCGACGCTCACGAGTCGCGTCCTGTGGGGCGAGGGGTCCTTCCATGGGGCGGGGCCTTGCGCAGAAACCCCGGCGACGAGGAATGTGCCCAGAATCGAACCGGCCAGCCGATAGTGCTGAGGCATGGAGGCCACTCCTTCGCCGACCAGATACGTCGATTCGGTCTCCGATGTTCCTTGAATCTGGCGCTCCCGCGGGCGTCACGCGCGTCGATCCGACGAGCGTGCTGCGCGATGAGTAAGGCTTGAGGGCGGCGTACTCGACTGACTTACGGCTCCGGCAGCGTGAACAACAACGCCATCGTCGCCCAGCTGGACGCACCGGCTGACGCGAACTGATGCCACCCGTGCGGAAACCCGCTCTCGAACGTGTGCGGTTGCACCGGCACCGCGCGTGCGGGCATGAACCAGGAACCGTCGGGCAGCTGGTTGCGGAGGAGCCAGCGCACGCCCCTCTGATAAACCGGATCCGTCGTCGGCACGGCGCCGGACACATGCAGGGCATAGAGCGCCTCGCCCGTGGCATACGCCTCCCCGGGAATACCCGGCAGCACGCTCCAGCTTCCGTCGCCGGCCTGGGCGAATTTCAAGGCGGTGACAAACGGCGCCCGTTCGGACGGAGTGGCGGCGGCGTCAGCCAGCGCGTTGAGCTGCATCGATCGTTCTTCGATTGAAAAGGGCCTGGCCGCGAGCAGCCAGCGTCTGGCGCGCGCGATGCGATCCGCGAATTCTTCGCGCCGGCCGGGAATCGGGTAGAGCCGGATCGCACGCAGGGCGACCGCCGTGGTCGTGAACGGACCGTATTCTTCCGGAGGTCTGTAAGAGGTCGTTCTCCAGGCGCCGTCAGGGAACTGATAGACCGACAGGTAATGAACATGCGCGTCGGTGAGCGCGTCGCGCTGATAGCCGGCGGCCGCCATCCCCATGAGCGTGTAGCCAAGCGTGTCTGACCCGCCGCCGATGGTCGAGCCGGTGCGCATCGGCTCCAGGTACGGCGTGTCGGTCGAGACGGCGTACCCCAGCTCCTTTCTCGCCTGCTCTTCGTTGACGGCAAAGCCCTTCTTGCGCGCCAGGGCGACGGTCATCGCGGCGAGCGAGTTGTTGTGACAGGACACACACGAGCGGCTGCGGAATACCGGCTCGCCACTGGTCTCAATCAGCCGCAGGACCTTCTTCACGGCCGCCTCGGCCGATGGAGCGCCCTCGGTGGGCTTCGGCCAGCTCTCCGTCATCTCCCGCGCTCCGGCCTTCTTCAGAATCTCGAGGGTCGAAGCAATCCCCACACGGGCGGCAAGCTGATACGCGGTGTCACCGCGATCGTTCTTTGCGTTCGGATCGACGCCCTTCGAGAGCAGCCATTCGACCATGCGATCGCGGTTCTCTCCAGCTTCCATCGACAGCACGGCCTGCTGCAGCAACGGGAAGCCCTCACGATCCGACGACTGAAGCGACGCGCCGCGTTCGAACAGGAATTGCGAGAGGTCCGGCATCGCCCTCTTCGCGGTGTCGTTCAGCAGGCTTCCGCCATTGGGGCGGACGGCATCAGCCGGCGCGCCTTTATCAACCAGCACTCGCACGCACGGCTCACACCGGCCGGTGATCGCGGCCGACACGGTCGCGCCTGTGTTGTCGCCGGCACTGACGCCGATCCCGAGGAGGAACCGGATGGCTTCGAGATCGCCTTTTGCGGCGACAGGCGCCATCAGCCGGTCTTCCGCCTCCGCGCCTTTTGCGGCGAGCAGCTTCAGAACCGGAGTCGATCCGAACGCCGTGACCGCTACGCTCATCGGCGTGGCGCCACGTTTGTTTCTCACCTTGACGCCCGCTCCGCGAGCGAGCAGGAGCCGTGTTCTCGCCAGATCGGTCGCCGCATACAGCAGCGCCGTCGATCCGGAGGCATTCGCCGCGTTGACAGCGGCCCCCTTGTCGAGCAGCAGCGCCATCATCTTGAGGTCCGATTCGATCGCGGAATGCATCAGCGCCGTGGTGCCGTCGGCATCCGCGGAGTTCACATCGGCACCGGCCGCGAGGAGCTTTTCGGCTGTCGAGCGGTCGCCGTCACGGATCGCCGCCAGCAGATCGGGTGAGCTGGCGCCAGACAAGCCAGACAGGACAAGGTTGACGAGCAGCAAGAACACGAGCCCCCGACTCATATGCGCCGCTCCTTGATAAAGCCGGCTACTTGAGCTCGAAGAACACCGCGCGCGGCGAGCCGCTGATGATCTCGAGCCGCTCGGCGGAATCGCGATCGAGGTGGCGCATCGTGCCGGACTTGACCTGCACCACTGTCGGCGAGCCCACGCGGGGCGTCACCCGAAGCGAGCCGTCGCCAAGCCAGACGATGACCGTTTCGCGTGCGGCTTGAAACGTCAGCGCGCCTGACCATGACGCATAGTCCCAGGCCGTAACGCGGTCGTCGTCCAGCACCTGTGTGGCGCCCTCGCGGGGAAAGGCCGCCGCAGCGACCACGGATTGAGGAAGACCACTGGGCTTCTGCTGCTTGAGCTCGATGAACACGGCCCTGAGTGGAGGATCGGTGGTGCCTTCCTCGATGTGCGTCGTGCCTTTGCGGGTCGTCGAGAGGCTGCCGACTTCGGTCACGATGCCGCGCTTCCCGCCGTCCGGCGTCGAGATCAGACGGCCGCCGGGCTGGTAGTAGGTGCCCACCTGGTCGTAGATGTGCCTGTGAAGAACCGTCGGCTGTCCCCTCGGCCAGACGATGTCCCAGACGTTGATGCGGTCGTTCTCGAACAGCTTCGTCGCGTTGGTGCGCGGGAACGGCGGCGGCAGCTCCTGCTGGGCGATGACGGCCGCCGTGGCGACCAGCACAAGGCACGCGAACACGGCTTTCTGCTGACGGCCCTTCGGCCACGCGCTCGGCCGCAGCGCAATACGCAATACTCCAGTCTAGCGCGTTGTTCAAGTCTACGTAGCGTCCGCCTTCAGGCGGACGTCAATGCGGGCGCATCCCCTGTGGAGATCATGGAAGTATTCGTGAGATAGCGTGCGACTTTGCTTTGCAGGCCTGAAGGCCTGCACTACGACTGCCGGTCGCTACTTGGTCACAACGGCCGGCGCCATCGCCCCCGCCCCGCGTCGGTTCTTCAGCCAGTCCTGCACCTGCGCCATGTAGGTGTAGACGACCGGCGTGAGATAGAGCGTCACGAGCTGCGAGAACAGCAGCCCGCCGACGACGACCATCCCCAGCGGCTGCCGCGCCTCGCCGCCCGCCCCGTACCCGAGCGCGATCGGCACCGCGCCGAGCAGCGCCGCCATCGTCGTCATCATGATCGGCCGGAACCGGATCAGGCAGCCCTGGTAGATGGCCTGCTCGGGCGTGCTGCCCTGGCGCTCGGCGTCGAGCGCGAAGTCGATCTGCATGATCGCGTTCTTCTCGACGATGCCGATCAGCATGATCATGCCGACGAAGGCGTAGATGTTCAGATCCATCCCGAAGATGACGAGCGTCAGCAGGGCGCCGAAGCCGGCCGACGGCAGGCCCGAGAGGATCGTCAGCGGGTGGATGTAGCTCTCGTACAGGATGCCGAGCACGATGTACACCACCATGATGGCGATGACGAGCAGCACGGCGAGATTCGACAGCGAGTTCTGGAACGCCTTGGCCGCGCCCTGGAACTGGCCGCTGACGCCTTCGGGCAGCGTGGCGGCGGCCACCGTGCGGACGCGGCTGAGCACGTCGCCGAGCGAGGCGCCGGGCGCGAGGCCGAACGAAATCGTGACGGCCGGCAGCTGGCCGTAGTGGTTCACGGTCTGCGGGCCGATGACCTGCGTCGCTTTCGCGAGCGTGTCGAGCGGGACGACGACGCCGGCGTTCCCGGTGGCGCCGCCCCCCGTGTTGACGCCGGTGGCGCCCGCCACTGCCGCGCCCCCGCCCGGCGAGGGGTTGGCCTTGAAGTAGAGCAGCGAGAGCGCGGCCGGGTCCGACTGAAACTCCGGCGCCAGCTCGAGCAGCACCTTGTATTCGTTGACGGGCGCGTAGATCGTCGAGACCCAGCGCGGGCCGTAGGCGTCGTAGAACGCGTTCTCGATGGCGTTGGCGGTGACGCCGAGCGCCGCCGCCTTGTCGCGATCGATCTCCACGTTCACCTGCGGGCTGGTGACCTGCAGGTCGCTCGTCAGATCGGACAGGCCTTCGACGTCGCCCAGGGCTTTCAGCAGCGTGCGCGACGCCGCATACAGCGCTTCGCGGTCGGGCGACTGCATCGAGAACTGGTACAGGCTCTTGCTGACCTGTCCGCCGATCCGGATGGTCGGCGGGTTCTGCACGAACGAGTGCATGCCGATGACCTCCGCCAGCTGCGGCCGCAGCTTCTCGATGATCTCGTTGGCCAGTTCCTTCCGCTCGCTGCGCGGCTTCAGGTGCACGACGACCTGGCCGAGGTTGGGTCCGCCGAGCGTGTTGGCGGCGCTGCCGCCGATCGTGGACACGAGCGCCTCGACGTTTTCGTCGTTGCGGATGATGTCGGCGACCTGATGCTGGTACTCCACCAGCTTCTCGTACGACGTGCCCTGCGCGGCCTCGGTCGTCACCGACAGCTGATCGGTGTCCTGATCCGGGATGAACCCTTTCGGCACGTAGACGAACAGGGCGCCGGTGAGGACCAGCAGGACGCCGGACGCGGCCATGGTGGCCCCGCGATGTTTCAGGACGACCTGCAGCGTGCGGTCGTAGCTGTCGAGCAGCGCCGCGAAATACCGCTCGGTCGCCGCCGCGAGCCGCGATCCGCCCGCGTGTCCTGCCGTTCCCGCCCCTCCGGCCTGTCCCGCCTGTTCATCGGGCGTGTGGCCGTGCTTGGGCTTCTTCAGGAAGCGGCTGCACAGCATCGGCGTGAGCGTGACCGACACGACGCCGGAAATGAGGATCGCGACGCAGATCGTGACCGAAAACTCGCGGAACAGCCGGCCGAGCACGCCGCCCATGAAGAGCACGGGAATGAACACGGCGGCGAGCGAGAGCGTCATCGACACGATGGTGAACCCGATTTCGCGCGAGCCCACGAGGGACGCCGTCAGCGGGTCTTCGCCCATCTCGACGTGCCGGTAGATGTTCTCGAGCATCACGATCGCGTCGTCCACGACGAAGCCGACCGAGAGAATAAGCGCCATCATCGACAGGTTGTCGAGGCTGTAGTCGAGCATGTACATCACGGCGAACGTGCCGATGATGGAGAAGGGCAGGGCGAGGCTGGGGATGACGGTCGCCCACACGTTCCGGAGGAACACGAAGATGACCATGATGACGAGCGCGAGCGTCAGCGCCATCGTCAGCTGGACGTCGAAGTACGACTCGCGGATCGTGTCCGAGCGGTCGTACAGAACGTCCATGTGGACGCTCGTCGGCAGCTCGGCGCGGAACTGGGGCAGCAGCGCCTTCACCGCGTCGGCCACGGCGATGGTGTTGGTGCCCGGCTGCCGCTGGATGCCGAGCGTGATGCCGCGGCGCTCGCCGTCCTCCTGGTAGAACCACGACGCCGTCCGCTGATCCTCGACGCCGTCGACGATGTTGCCGAGCTCGCGCAGCCGCACCGGCGCGCCGTTGCGGTACGTGACGATCATGTCCTTGTACTGCTCGGCGTTCATCAGCTGGCCCGTGGCCTGCAGCGTGAAGGACTTGTGCGGTCCGACCAGCGTGCCGCTCGGGACGTTGCTGTTCCAGGCGCGCAGCTGCGTCTCGACCTCGTTGATGCCGATCTGGCGGGCGGCCAGGGCGTGCGGGTCGAGCTGGACGTGGACGGCGTACTTCTGGCTCCCGAGCACCTGCACCTGCGCGACGCCGTTGACCATCGAGATGCGCTGCGCGATGCGGGTCTGGGCGTACTCGTCGAGCGTCCACGGCGGCAGCGTCGTGGACGTGATGACGAGATACAGAATCGGCTGGTCCGCCGGGTTCACCTTGGTGAAGGTCGGCGGCGTCGGCATGCCCTGCGGGAGCAGGCGCGACGCCTGCGTGATGGCCGACTGCACGTCGATCGAGGCGCCGTCGAGGCTCCGGTTCAGGTCGAACTCGAGCGTCACAAGTGTCGAGCCCAGCGAGTTGACCGACGTCATCGACTCGAGGCCGGCGATCATCGAGAACTGGTTCTCGAGCGGCGTCGCGACCGACGCGCCCATCGTCTCGGGGCTCGCCCCCGGCAGCTGCGCCGTCACCAGGAGCGTGGGGAAATCGACGTTGGGCAGGTCGCTGACCGGCAGCGATCGGTACGCGACGAGGCCGAACAGCGCGATCGCCGCCATGAGCAGGCTGGTCGCGATGGGCCGCTTGATGAATCCTTCGGAGATGTTCATACGGTTGCCGGGTGCGCCTCTGTGGTTGCGGCGATCTTGCTGGTTCGGAAGAGCTGCGCCATGTAGGTGTAGACGACGGGCGTCAGGTAGAGCGTGAGCGTCTGGGAGACGATGAGGCCGCCGACCACCGCGAGACCCAGCGGCCGCCGCGCCTCGCCGCCGGCGCCGAAGCCGAGCGCGACCGGCACCGATCCGAGGAGCGCCGCCATCGTCGTCATCATGATCGGCCGGAACCTGACGAGGCAGCCCTCGTAGATCGCCTGGGCCGGCGTCATCCCCAGCCTGCGCTCGGCGTCGAGCGCGAAGTCGATCTGCATGATCGCGTTCTTCTTGACGATCCCGATCAGCATGACGAGGCCGACGAAGGAGTAGATGTTCAGCTCGTTGCCGAACAGCCAGAGCGTGATCAGCGCGCCGAGGCCTGCGGACGGCAGCCCCGACAGAATCGTGACGGGATGGATGTAGCTCTCGTACAACGCGCCGAGGACGATGTAGACCACGCCGATCGCGACAAAGAGCAGCAGCGACAGGTTCCTGGTCGCTTCCTGGAACACCTTGGCCGAGCCCTCGAAATTGATCGTGACCGTCGCGGGCAGCACGTCGGCCGCCACTTCTCTTATCCGGCCGACCGCGGTGCCGAGCGACACGCCCGGCCGCAGCCCGAACGACACCGACACCGACGGCAGCTGTCCGGAGTGGTTGATGTTCTGCGGGCCCACGGTTTCCTTCGTGGACACCACGGCCTGCAGCGGGATCAGGGTGCCGCGCGGCGTCTTGAACGACAGCTTGTCCAGCGAGTCGGCGTATTGCTGGTATTTCGGGTCGAGCTCGATGAGCACGCGGTACTGCGCGGTGTCGCCGTAAATGGTGGACGACCACTTCGGGCCGAAGCCGGTGGACAGCACGTTCGTGATCTGCGAGGCGTTGAGCCCGACGGCCGCCGCCTTGTCGCGGTCGATGACCAGGTTGACCCGCGGGCTCCTGACCTCGAGATCGTTCGAGACGTCCTGGATTTCCGCGATGCCCTGCATCGCCGCGCTGAGCCGGCCCGCCTGGGCGTAGAGCTCGTCGGTGTCAGGGCTCCGCACGGTCACGTTGTACGAGCTGTTGCCGACGCGGGCGCCGATGTTGAGCGAAGACGGCAGGTTCACGAAGACGTTGTAGTTCGGAAAGCTCAGGAGCTGGCGCCGCAGCTGCTGGGAAATCTGCTGCGCCGACACCGGCCGCGTCGCGCGCGGCGTCAGGTTGACCTGGAGCTGCGCCGTGTTCTGGGATCCGCCGTACCCGCTGTTGCCCCCGCCCGTCCGGACCATGAAGCTGTCGATGTAGGGATTCTGGCGGACGACCTCCGCCACGCGCTGGGCCGCGCTGCTCATCTGGTAGAAGGAGGTGCCCTGCTGCGCGCGCACGTTGATGTTCATCGAGTCGTTGTCCTGATCGGGGATGAAGCCCTTCGGGACGACGCCGTACATCCGGACGGTGGCCGCCAGCACGGCGACGAACACGGCGATCATCGCCACGCGGTGGCGAAGGACGACGCCCAGGCTCCACTTGTAGCCCCCGA